>NZ_JARVHQ010000001.1:1821562-2428750 GCF_040459645.1 Bacillus cereus group sp. RP43 | reverse complement strand
CTCCCTTCACATTTAAAGCGCCTTTCACATCTACGAAATCGCCGGATAGCTTCCCTTTAAATTCTATCATACCTCTAACTTTTGTTTTATTAATTTGTCCGTCGCCTTGTACTTGGGCATTGCCATATACTTTTACATATTCCGCCTCCATATTCCCCTGTACTTCACTATCTCCATACACGACATAATTTTTCGCCTTCATATTGCCACGTACTTCACTCGTACCATACGTTTTAAAATCATTACAACTCATATGATTAGAGATTGTTCCTTCGCCGCGAATCTTCACTTTATTATAATCTCCACCTGCCGAGCTACCTGATCCATTTACAGTAAGACTATGTTGATTTTCCATATCGATCGCTCCCTTCCTTTAAACCTGCTTAATTTCTTTCACACTTGCGTTTTTATCAACATTAAGTACACCTGTATATTCAATAAGATCAATCTCACAGTTCGGTCCTACTGTAACGTTGTTTCCTCTTACCGTTTTAATGTGAGCATAATCAATATCGATATTGTCACCTTCTAACAATTCAGCCTCTAACTGCAGGCCAAATACTGTTTTAAAAAGTTTACTAAAAGTACTCAATCTATGTCTTACTTTAATTGTTTGACCGCCAATTTCTTTCGCTCTACATGTGCCGTGAATATTAATATTAATTTCATCTGCGCTTAATAATCCACCAACTGTAAATTGTCCTTCAGAAGAAAAAACATCAACCTCGCAATTACCATCAATCGTCGCTTGACCATTGATTTTAAATTCTTCACCGGTGACATTTCCACCTATCGTACCTTTTCCTGCAATTTTTAAACTGTTCGCCTTTACATCTTGTGTAATTGTCGCTTTCCCATCGATGCGCATCATTTCTGCGCTAACTGTACCATCAACTTTACCCGATCCGCTAATTCTTGCATTACTACTTTTCAAATCACCAGTAACTGCACCGTAACCATTACATTCAAATTGCTCACATTCAACATTTCCATTAACAGTTCCTTTTCCGTTTAGCTGTACTTTGTGAAACTCACCACCATTCGATGAACCGTAACCGTTTATAATTAAATTTTCTGTACGCATGATTTTTCCTCCACTACAACAGTTTAGTTTTTAATGCTTCGGTATATTTCGTAATTGCTTCCCGTAAAACAATTTTTGTTCCCTTTTCAAAAATTAAATCGTCCACGTTTGAAACTAAGAAACATGTAGAAATCCCTAACTTTCGAACGATAATTACGTCACAATTTTTATGCTTAATCGCTTCGTAATTTTCACTTAATACTTGTAAGACCATTTTCCCCTCTTCTAAACTAACGTCTCCTGATTGAAGAAGTTCTTCTAACATATACACGTAAAGAATATCTGCAAATTGAAACTCTGCCGTTTTATTCGTTTGTTCTATAAAAAATTGTAAGACTGGTTCTGATGCAATACCCTTACGTAACAAATCATCCTTTGTTAAAAGAATTTCTGTCACGCTCGGTGAAAACATATTTGCTAATTCATCAAGTGATAAATCCTCTTTCATCGTTTGGATTTTATCAATACGTTCTAATATCTTTTCTTTCGGAAAAAATGTTTCCTGACCTGTGAACGTTGACTTCCGTACAAACCAATCTTCCGGTATTAAATTTTTTCTCTTCCACCTATATAACTGTCCGTATGAAATACCAGTTAGTTCTAATAAATCTTTTTTTGAAATTAAATCTGTACTCAACTGTATAACACTCCTTCCTGATAACAATGTAACATAACACTGTTACGCTGTAAACGGACTTTTATAATAAGTAGCGTAACAATGTGTAAAACAAACCTCCTTTTTATATAAAAAAAGGTTCTTACGCATTTCATCAAAATGCATAAGAACCTTTATATATCAAGCTTTAAACCATATATCGTAATAATCAATCCAGCCTTGTGAATTAATCATTACATTTTGTATTTTTTCGTGTGAACTTACTCGCTGTTTATTACGATATAAAGGAATGATATGTATTTCACGTAACAGTGTGCCCTCAATATCGCGTAACAGTGTCACCCGTTTCTCTAATTGATTTTCTGTAAAATAAGGCTGCAATACTTCGTTAAAGTTTATATTGCTATGCTGATGAATAAAGCTGTTTTTTGTAAGAAACATATATAGTAAACTCTCTTCTATCCGTTCGCTAATTGTCGCACTATCGTGCATTATATCAGCCTTTTGTATCGTACTCATTTGCAATAACTCTTCTTGTTCAAGAAACTCAATATCAATTTTAATTCCGTATTTTGCACATTCTTTTTGTATCCAATGCGCATCTTCAATGTGATCTTGCCCTGTAAATGTATATAATCGCAGTGTTTCATTACGGTAAGAGCTGCATTTAATAAATGTATGTATATCCCTGTTAATTTGAATTGTACCGTTCTTTGTGAGTACTAATCCATCCGCTACTTCTCCGCGCTCTCCCTGTAATTCTTCAACAATTTTATTACCATGAATAATTTTATATAAAGCTCTACGAAACATCACATTTTGCATAGGTCCTTCTTTTGCAGTATTTAACGTAATGTAAGTTACATTCGACTCAAGTCTAGATACTTCTTTATGATGGCTTTCTATATTTTTATAACGTGCTTTCGCTAATATATCGCACGTATTAACTCTGTGCTCTACATTCCATAATTCAATTCGGTCGAGAAAAGGTCGCTCGCGAAAATATAAATCATTTGCTTCTAATACGAATACATCCTCATTCTTTTCACATAACCGAAACGGTCCAGTACCGATTAACTTCCCGTCTTGATCTTCATTTACAATCGAACACTGTTCTGTACTTAAAGCATGTAAAAACAACTTATTATCTGTAGATAAACGAATCTGCACAATATAGTCATCAAGAATATGTAAACTTTCAACGTGCTGTAACATCCAAGCATGCGGGTTATTTTTTGCTTTCATAAATCGTTTAAATGTATGCACAACGTCATGAGCGGTAAATTCTTTCCTGTTATGAAACTGAACACCTTTTCGTAAATAAAAAGTCCATTTATATTTTTGGTCATCATATTCCCAATAAAACGCAAGTCTTGGCTCTACACTATTTGTATTTCCTTCTACATACACTAATGCGTCATATATATGTTTTACCATATGACATTCCGAACGCATCGTAGCGTATACAGGGTCTAATGCAATATCTAGATTCATTTGTACTTGCAAACGTAGCACATCTCTTCTCCCTTTAGATGTCCTTTCGACTTGATAACCGAATATCGAATCTATCCAAGTTTGAAATTGAGTTTGAAGCGATGGAAAATATGAGCTATACCTTTCAATAAATGCACTTCCGCTTTTTACATCCCCTTGTTTCGTTATTTCTTTTCCTCTTTCTAAAATTAAAGAAAGTGGATATTTTTGAAATAACAATTTTGAACGATTCCCTCTCCCTCGGCCTGGAAACCACATAATCCAATTTAATTCTTCTAATTTTTTTATGATTAATTTACTATTTCGCTCTGTACAAAATAAAGTTTCAGATATATTTTGTATAGTTATTTCTAATTGTTCTCCCTCTGCTCTCCCTTTTCCATACTGGAGCCACAGGTGCATATATTGCTCCAAAATAGTCATAAAACGCCCCCTAAAAGATGAAAAATCTTCCTCTTTCATTCTACCCTTTTTCATTTCTAGCTTCCATCTTATCATTTAAATATAGAAAGGAGGAGTTAGAAATGAATCATCTTTTAAAACGTTATAATAAGCCCATCCGCATTCGGTTGTTCGGTGAATTGTTAGTTCGAACGACTGAAGCGATGTTAGCTATCATTTTTATTGTTCACGTTAATAAAGCTTTAAATGGTAATGTCATAGTTACAATGCTTCTTTTCGGATTACAGCCACTCGCTGATATAGTATTTACATTAATCGCTGGGGGGGTAACAGATAAATACGGCCGAAAGAAAATCATGTTACTCGGATTACTTTTACAAGCTTTTGCCGTAAGCGGATTCGTTTTTGCTGAATCAGTCACTTTTTTCGCTTTATTGTATGTCATAAATGGTATTGGACGCTCTTTATATATTCCGGCACAGCGAGCTCAAATCGCTGACTTAACGAAGGAAGAACAACAGGCAGAAATATTTGCTGTTCTGCATACTACGGGAGCGATTGGCTCTGTAATCGGACCATTAATTGGTGCTTTTTTCTATACTAGTCACCCTGAATATTTATTTATTTTGCAAGGTGTAGCCCTTACGCTATATGCTATTCTCGTTTGGACGCAGCTTCCTGAAACGGTCCCACTCAGACAAAGCGTTAATAAAACTAAAGAAGTATATTCGCCAAAACAATTTATTTCAAAGCATTATGCTGTGTTTGGACTTATGGTTTCTACGCTACCTATTAGTTTTTTCTACGCTCAAACCGAATCGAATTATCGTATATTCGCCGAAAGTGTATTTCCAAATTTTTTATTCATACTCGTGTTTATCTCAACTTGCAAAGCAATCATGGAGGTTATTCTCCAAATTTTCCTTGTGAAATGGTCTGAACGATTTTCTATGCCTAAAATCATTGTTATTTCCTATACTTGCTATACGTTAGCTGCGATTGGCTACGGTTATTCCACAACAATATGGTCATTATTCTTCACATTGCTCCTTTTAGTAATTGGGCAAAGTATAGCTTTGAATCACTTACTACGATTCGTTTCACAAATCGCCCCAAGTCATAGACGCGGATTATATTTTTCTATATATGGTATACATTGGGATATTTCAAGAACTTGCGGGCCTTTTGTAGGTGCATTGTTATTAAGTAAATTAAGCGGTAGTACTCTATTTTATATTTGTGCCTTCTTATTAATAATTGGTGGTATCATTCAAGCATTTTTTGTTCAGTCGTTAGAGAGAACAAAAGCAAAAGAGCTGTCCCTATAGGAACAGCTCTTTTATTTAACCTGCCATATTATTTATGCTATCCTCCGGTGAGAACACAGAAATATGATGTACTTTACCGGTCGATTTCGGAATTATAAATTTCAATTCAAACTGATCATTTACTTTATAAACATAAATTTTATCATTACCATTTACTTTAACTGACGCTGGTTTTCCTAAAGCCTTTTCGATTTCTTGTAACGTAATCGATTTGAGTTCTGAATGATATGAGCGAACGTCAAAGACTTGAGATCCTTTGTTAAAGCCAAATGCTACATTTTCACTTGTAAAAGTTGCATACGTCCCGTTGCCCGCTTGATCAGTTTTATCTGCTTTTCCCCACGCTTTTTCTATTTCCTCGATGTCACCTGTATGTGCTGCATATGGTACGTTAGGTACTTTACCTTCTTTCGCTTGCTCAAATAAATCTTTTACATGGTTAATTGATTTTTGATTAAGCACTGTATTTTTCGTATTAGACTCCGTTGATGGTTTTACCGAATCTTGACCTTTTGGTTTTTCCATAGACTCTTTCTCTGTTTTTTGAGCGGTGTCCTCATTCTTTTTACCCGTTTCTGACGTATCGCTCTTTTTTTCTGTACTATTTTCTGATGTTGAATTAGTTTGTTTCTTTTCCTCAGCGTTATTACACGCGGTTAAAGCCACTACACACGTTAAAGTTAGGAACAATATAAGCACTTTCATATATACTTTCATCCTTTTCAGCCTCCCTTTTCATCATATTCACTTTTGTAACCATTCCATAACACTACTCTTTAAATTATTTTTACTCCAAAAAGTAAGTGCTTCGGTTTCTCCGAAAGTATGGACTATATATTCTATATATGATTTTCCTAAAAAATAACCGAGTCGGTTGTATCCGAAATAAGTCCCTCCTGATAAACGGAACCATTCTTTCTCTTTTTCATCTGTCCACCCTTTAATATAATCTTGTGAAAAATGTTTCTTAATTTGATCTTTATGTTCTTCATAGCAATACAACCAATCGTCACCATCATTATCATATGAATAATAGACTGATTTACTTAATCCTTTAGCTATTCTTTGCGATAAATATGTCGCGACTCCCTCACGATATAAACTAACCGCTGCATCAGCCCATTGTGCTTTAGTCCAATCCATTCCACTCTCTTGCAATACGAAATTATGATATATATGACCGATTTCATGGGCAACGATAACACGAAGATGCTCCCTTTCAGGAGATAATTTTTCTACCGCAAGAAATATATCCCCCATAATATCTCTTTCTACAAATGCATTGGAACCAAATCCACCTACAAATAGATGAAAAGTCAAATCTATATTAAAACCAAATTGAATGCGATACTCCTCACTAATTTCTTGAATAATAGATGGTAAAATTTCCGAAATAATACGAATGTCTTCTAGTTTTTCAGGATACTTTTTAATTGCACTAGAAAGACGTTCTTCCGTCTTAGGACAATGATAATTAAAATACTCTTCGAAGGCTTCTGGGTACATATCATAATATTTTTTCAAGTCATATAATCCTATATCATCGCTTTCCAAAAGCTTCAAAAAGCTTGGAATTGTATTGTTAATCATCTTATTCATCTCCTTGTATACACCTTCTCTCATTACTTATTACAATCCTTCTACTATAACTTAAAATGAATTGTTACAAAATTCACTTTAAATAAAAAAAACAAAAAAATTGTCGTTACATAAAAAAGTTCTTTATTAAAAAGTAGTATACATACCACATTTTAATAAAGAACTTTTTTATATCCCATTATTATATACAGTTATTAATAATCTCATTTGCACGGTATGAAGTAGAAAATACATTGAGATTTTCTTGAGTTCAAAATCATATTTCGCTTTATTCCTGTACTATCAATGATTTAAGTAAGCGTATATCCACATTGGATTTTTTAAGTTCATGTATATTAAGAAATTTCACACCATTTCAATTCATGTTTGTTCTATTTTTTTCATGTATAAAATTAAGAAGTTGAATATAATCATTTTCTTGTCCAATATCGAATCTTTTTCCATCAATAATTTTGCCATACACGTTCTTAGTCATAAGCAAAGACTCTATTGCATCAGTTAGTTGATACTCACCTCCGTGTCCAGGCGCAACCTTTTTTAGCAACTGGAATATATTTGGCGTAAAAATATAGCGTCCAATCACCGCAAGATTAGATGGAGGATTTACTTTTGGTTTTTCAACAATATTTGTAATCTGAATATAATCTGCTTTAACACTATTCCCATTTACAATTCCATATCTCCCTAAATCTTCATCTGGTACTGTATGGATACCTAATACACTACTTTTTGTCTCTTCGTATATCTTAATTAGTTGATTTAAGGCAGTTTCTTTATCAGAAATTATGATATCATCTGGCAAAAGCACAGCAAAAGGATGATTACCAATAAATGTTTCTCCTAATTTTATTGCCTCACCAAGTCCTCTCGCATACGGCTGTCTTACATAATGGATTTGAATGTTAGGAATATTATATTTTTTTAACAATTCGACTTTTTGTTCCCTTTCTAAAAATGCCTCTAGTTCTAATGAATAATCAAAGTAATCAACTATTAAGTTCTTTCTACTTGAAAGAACAATTAATATTTGTTCAATACCTGACTTCATAGCTTCTTCTACAATATAATGAATTGCAGGTTTATTACCTATTGGAAACATTTCTTTCGGAACTACCTTTGTAATAGGAAGACTCCTTGTACCATAACCAGCAGCTGGAATGATCGCTTTTTTTATCATTCCTCTCTCCTCCCTTCTTCAACATGTTTTCAATATTATACTCAATAGAACCCTTAACCGCGCATCACAAATTAAAAAAAGGCTCCTATCTTACATCGCTTGTATGAATAGGCCTTTTTATATGTCACCAATCTAACTTGTCCACTAATATACTGTAAAAACTAGTAATAACTTCAGAAAGGTGATTGCCATATGAATATATGTATTATAGGATCTGGTTATGTTGGGCTCACATCGGCGGCGGTTTTAGCCGATTTAGGTCATTCTATTATTTGTGTAGATAAAGATTTTAATAAAATCCAAGCTCTCCAGAGGGGCGAATGTCCAATTTACGAACCTGGTTTAAAGGAACTTATTTACAAAAATCAAAAACAACTACAATTCCAGCATGATATTAGTCTAGCTATACAACAATCACCAGTTATTCTTATTGCTGTAGGAACCCCTTCTAGCCCCAGCGGAAAGACAGACTTAAAATATTTATACTCTGTTATTGACCTACTAGTTCCAGCAATAACATCCTATAAAACAATTATTACAAAAAGTACAGTTCCACCTGGAACGAATCAACATTTATATGAAATGCTCATCAAAAATGGTGTACCGTCATCCCTATTTAATATTGTTTCTAACCCTGAATTTCTCCGTGAAGGATCTGCTGTTCAAGATATGCTTATTCCAGATAGAACTATTATTGGTATCCAAAAAAATGACACAAAGTCATTAAAAGTTATGCAAAATATATATAAAAAGATTAATGCTCCATTCCTTTGTACAGGTCTAAGCGAAGCTGAAATGATTAAATATACCGCCAATGCATTTTTGGCTACAAAAATATCTTTTATAAATGAAATCGCCCGAATTTGTGACGCGTATCACATTGATATTAATGAAGTGGCAAAAGGAATTGGCTACGACTTTCGAATTAACCCCCATTTTCTTCAAGCAGGAATGGGATATGGAGGATCGTGTTTCCCAAAAGATTTACATTCACTCATATATACAGCAAATGATAGGCAGGTAACAGTTCCTATTTTGCAAGCTGTACAATCCATTAATTCTACACAGATTGACCTCTATGTTGAAAAAATTAAAAATACCATAAAAGTGCCATCTTCAAAAAAAATAACTGTTTTAGGAATTTCCTTCAAACCAAACACTGATGATATTCGTAATTCACTTGCTGTAGAACTTCTTGAAAAATTACTTCCTCTTGGTTACAACCTTCATGCGTATGATCCAAAAGCTTCTCTTCCTCCGTATTTGAATAAACAAGTTACACAACATAAAGAACTAAAATCCTCAATCACAAATTCTGATTGTATTATTCTTGCCACAGAATGGGATGAATTTAAAAAACTTAATTGGCAAGAAGTCAAACAATTAATGAAAGGATGCACAATTGTGGATGGACGAAATTGTATTGATAAAGATGAAATAGAGCAGTACAGTTTACGCTATATAGGAGTTGGTCGTTCATGAAAATACTTGTAACAGGCGCCGCCGGTTTTATTGGTTCTCATTTATGTCAAGCATTACTTAAGAATAAGTCATATCATGTAGTTGGAATTGATCACTTTATTGGCCCTACCCCAACGGCCTTAAAAACAGATAATATTCAAACCCTCCAAATGAACCCACGATTTCAATTTATAAGAGACAATATATTAACTACAGATTTACCCAAGCTTTTAAAAGATGTAAAAGTCGTTTATCATCTAGCTGCTATCCCTGGCGTAAGAACAAGCTGGGGAAAAGATTTCGATCCTTATGTAACCAATAATATACTTGCTACACAATATTTACTTGAAGCATGTAAGGAAGTAAAGTTAGAGAAATTCATTCAGATATCAACATCTTCTGTTTATGGAGAAAAATCTGGGATGGTTTCTGAAAA
Source organism: Bacillus cereus group sp. RP43 (assembly GCF_040459645.1). Lineage (NCBI taxonomy): Bacteria > Bacillati > Bacillota > Bacilli > Caryophanales > Bacillaceae > Bacillus > Bacillus cereus group sp. RP43. Next base: position 2,419,153 of record NZ_JARVHQ010000001.1, on the reverse strand, counting down.
CTTATTACCGATTCCACTTTCTCCATACGGTGTCACAAAATTAAGTAGTGAACACCTATGTCATATTTATCACAAAAATTTTCATATACCAATTGTGATTTTAAGATATTTTACAGTTTATGGACCGAGACAACGACCTGACATGGCATTCCACAGATTAATTAAACAAATGCTAGAAAATAAACCTGTCACAATATTTGGTGATGGAACACAAACACGTGATTTTACCTATATCGATGACTGTATACGAGGAACCATAGCTGCTTTAGAGACAAGCGAACATATAGTAGGAGAAGTTATAAATATCGGTGGAACAGAACGATCTTCCATTTTAAATATCATTTCTACTCTAGAAAAAATATTAGGTAAATCAGCAAATAAAATTTTTCTAAAATCAATTCCTGGCGAACCAAAACAAACATGGGCAGATATATCTAAGGCTAATAAACTATTACAATATCATCCTGTTGTTTCTTTATCCAATGGATTGGAAGCAGAATATCAATATATAAAACAACTTTATAAAGGAGACTAGTTTATGAAAATCGCATATGTATGTACTGAAAAATTACCTTCTCCAGCAATTAAAGGTGGTGCAATTCAAATGATGATTGATGGAGTATCCCCCTATATATGTCAAGAATTCGAACTCACTATTTTTTCCATCTCGGACCCAAGTCTTCCAAAACAATCAACACAAGACAATATTCATTACATGTATTTCCATCAAATAGAATATGAGCAGAATGTTATAAAAGCACTGCAATCCAATACCTTTGATATTATACACGTTTTTAATCGTCCCAAAAATATCCCCCTATATAAACAAGCCTCTCCAGACAGTAAATTTGTATTAGGCCTTCATAACGATATGTTTGCTGAACACAAAATATCCATCCCTGAAGGCAACCTAATTATTGAAATGGTTACAGCTATCGTTACTGTTAGTAACTATATTAGAGAAACAGTAATTGAACGATTTCCACATGCTGAACATAAAATTTCGATTGTCTACTCTGGTGTAAACATAAAAACATCTCCTCCAATTTGGACACGCAAAGGACAAGAAATTAGAAATGAATTTCGGACGAAATACGCTATCCAAGATAAAAAGGTGATTCTATTTGTCGGTAGATTGACCAAAAACAAAGGACCAGATATACTCATCCATGCTATGAAAGAGATTATTAAAATCCATAAAGATGCGGTACTCGTTATAGTTGGAGGTAAATGGTTTAGTGATAACAGAATAAATAAATATATTAAAAAATTGCATAAACTCGCTAAACCTATTAAAGAACACGTGATTTTCACTAAATTTATTCCGGCGGATCAAATTCATAATATATTTTTAATGGGAGACATATTTGTTTGCAGCTCGCAATGGCATGAGCCATTAGCACGTGTTCATTATGAAGCAATGGCTGCTGGAACCCCTATCATTACAACAAACCGTGGTGGAAATGCAGAAGTTATAACAGATGAACATAACGGCTGCTTAATTGAACAATATAATAACCCGAAAGAGTTTTCTAGGCTTATCCAAGGTTTGCTATCTCAACCAGAATTCGCAAAATTGATGGCTCAAAATGGCAGGCAGATTGTTGAAAAAAACTTTACATTTATGCATACAGCTAATAAGTTAAAACAAGTATATAAGCAAGTTATAATACCAACAAATCAACCTGTAAAAAATCTAATGCGGCCACTTAAAATTCAAATTATATAAGATGAAACTTTAATCAGTGTTTTTCCCCCCACTGGTTATTAGTTGCACCACTCGGGCTTTTACGGGCAGTTAATGCGTGAAAGTTAAACTTACTGACAAATACATTTATCCTTTACAGAACCACAGCAAATAAATTCGTCCTTAACTTCAACCTCTCATTTAGTATTTTAATTTCATAAAATGAACAAGCGTATAAGACAAATCCCCCCTTTATATTAGGGGGGATTTGTCTTATGCATCGTCTTCTTCGTCTTCTTCGTCTTCTTCGTCTTCTTCGTCTTCGTCCTCTTCTTCGTCCTCTTCTTCGTCTTCGTCTTCTTCGTCTTCTTCGTCCTCTTCTTCGTCTTCGTCTTCTTCGTCTTCTTCGTCTTCTTCGTCTTCGTCTTCTTCGTCTTCTTCGTCTTCTTCGTCTTCGTCCTCTTCTTCGTCTTCTTCGTCTTCTTCGTCCTCTTCTTCGTCTTCTTCGTCTTCTTCGTCTTCTTCGTCTTCTTCGTCTTCTTCGTCTTCGTCTTCGTCTTCGTCTTCTTCTTCTTCTTCTTCTTCTTCTTCTTCTTCTTCTTCTTCTTCTTCGTCTTCTTCGTCCTCTTCTTCTTCGTCCTCTTCGTCCTCTTCTTCTTCGTCAGTAAAGGTTATTTCTGTTTCATCAATATATTGAACTTCTACTTCTACACCAGTATGTCCACCAGATTGAATAACTTCAGCCAAAAGTTTTAATACCTCTTGTATATCTTGATCAGAATTAATACTAAAGCCATTCTCAAAATCTATTTTTATTTTTGCTCTTTTTACATCAGCCATTTACATAACTCCTTCCTTATTTGACTTATATTTAAAATATGCTAGAAAGTAAAAAATGATTGTTGTAATTGCGGACTTTTCATTATTCTTTTCCCTTGAAATGTTTTAAAACTTCAGCTATCCATGGTCTTTTTAATGGCTCGTTAGGTGTAATAATTTGTATTTTTATTTTTGGTTTTTCTGGTTCAGTAGTACTGAAATCCGATTGTACGGCTTCCTCTTCAACGATTTGAATATCTTCATCATTTATTTCATCTACAATGTCCTTAACTATTGTGTTTGTTTTACTGCTTATTGTTTCTAACTCTAGTAATCCAACTGTTGGTAACTCCACTAATTCTATGTCATTAATAATCGCTAAATTCTCTAATATAGATGATTCATCAAGTACAATATCTTTTTGCTTCTCTAATGTTTGCTCATATTCTGACATTTCCCATCCCATTGGCCCTGGTGGAGAAAACATAAATTTTTCTAAATCTAAAATAGGTATGACTATTTCTTCCGGTTCTAATTTCATTTTCTTCCTCCTCCACTTTTATTCTTGATTTCGTCATAAATATCTGAAAATCGAGATAAAAATTCCTCTTTAGAATCTTCAAGTGCAATTATATTTTGTAATGCCCAAATATATTTTTCATCAGACCACGAACGCTTTTGCCCTAAATAATATTTATGTGCAATCGAACATAATAAATGAGGAAACGTTAAATCCGTCCAAAGTATGCGATATTGTTTTTCTGATAATGGATTTTCTGAATCGTAAGCACTCAGCATATGAATCACTAAATTAATATCCCAAACTGACATTTTTTTCATTACTTTATTTAAAATAATACGTAAATCTCTTACTGGTAAATCATTTGTAATAGAATGTAACTCCTTCATAAAAATAGAATCATCTATTTCCTCAAATCTTGCCAATGTAAAATCTTGTTGACAAAAACCTTTAGATGCAATTACTTGTTTTGTCCATTCGTTATAAAATGGTTCATCAATTTCTTGTAATGCCCTTTTGGCACGAGCTATCATTTTATCAACATATTCTAAAAACATTGTTGAAAACACATCATTAGGATAAGATTGTGCAATTTTTTTGTTTCCTTCTAATTCTTGTAATTTCCACCTATATAACTTATGCCATTTTCCTAATCGACTTCTCATTTTACTTTCTTGATGTGGGATATATCCTTCTGATGCTTGATGAAACTTACCTGCATATATAAGCACTTTTTCCATTTGTTCTTTATTATAATAAATTACTTCTTTTCCTTGATGTTTATCATATAATACATATGCATACTCATCAGCTCCAATACAAACCCCTCCTCTATTTGTTTTATGCATTTTTGTGATTGGCAATCCTTTTTGAAAAAGATGTAAATGTGCTCCAGCAATAAATAACATTCTTTTCGGTTTCATATGTGCTTGTTTTAATATTTTTAACCCTTCATTTGTCTCCACTTCCCAAACAGTTCTCCCACTTCTACTTGATTGCAGAATAATATTATTTACCTCAAATGGATAAAAACTAAGGATTCTATTTAAATGTTCTTTCTCTAATCCAGCTATTTCTTCCAATTCTCTTCATCCTCCTCTTGAATTCTATAGCACTTCCTTATATACTCCAATTAAATTCATGGCAACGCGATTCCAACCAAAATCCTTTTCAACTTTCAAACGTCCATATTTCCCCATTTGTTCTCTCTTAGATTCATTATTTAATAGACTAATAATTTTCTCTGCGTATGCATCAGGATTCTCGAAATCATTGACAATATAACCATTCTTTCCTTCTTCAATTACTTCAGGATTACCACCCCGATTACTAGTGATAATTGGTAATCCTGCCGCCATTGCTTCATAATGTACCCTGGCAAGAGGTTCTTGCCACTGAGAAGAACAAACGAAAATATCTGACATAGTGTACAGTGTTGGAATATCCTTAGGCTTAACAAATTTAATAAAGATTACATTATTTTGAAACATTGCTCCCAATGTATATAAATGTTTAACATAGTTGTTTACATTGTTATCACCAAACCATTTTGATCCAATAAAAACCATTACAATATCTGGGTTTTTTTCAATAATTTTAGGGAGAGCTTGTAGCAAAATATGAGGTCCCTTCACTTTACTCAGGCGCCCAACAAACAAAACCACCTTTTTATTTTGCAAATTCAACTCTTTCTTTACATAACGTTTAACTTCTTTTCCATTTATAGTCCAATCCGGATAATATTCATTTAAATCTACACCTGAATATACTGTTTTTGTTTTAGACTGTGCTGTCTTAAAGCGCGAGGTAATCGTTTCTCCTATATAATCACTCACTGTTATAATTTTCGAAACGGCTTTAATACATGCTTCTCCTTCTTGATCACTCATCTTTTCATACGCGAACATTTCATTATGCACACTTAATACAAATTTTGTCTTTGTTGCCACTTCACTTAATAACGTAATCCAATTAGGACGATTACATAAATGAATCACATCATATTGTTCATTTCTCAAATGTTCAAGAATATCATGAAGATATCCCTCTTCTGCAAAACGTATATATCTTACACCACCATTTTTTTCTTCCGTTTTTAAATTTGGATCCGTAATGGAGATAACTGTTACATCATTTCCTTTAGAGGCAATAATGGTGGCGACGGAATCTATATAAATTTGAATAGCCCCCCCTCTCACGGCAGGTACAGGTAGCTTTTCAGTAGCAATTATTGCAATTTTCATTCTTTACCCTCCCTATTTCATAAAAATATAATTCTTTTCAGTATATGTTACGGAATAAGTTTTATCTTTGTGAATTATTCATTGTTTTTTCTATTCTTTACAATTAAATTAGGCAAAACATCACTTTTTTGTTTTATAGGCGAATATCTCAAACAAAAATGACCATGCACCATAAAGTAATAAGAGAACACAAAAGGATGGTGACATATTTGGAAATTCACAATGAGGAAGCGGAATATATACTATCACCTGAAGAGGAACTAAATTTAATATCATTAGCAAAAAGCATGGTTAAACATTGGGATATTCATACAACTACAATCGAACTTATACAAGGTGGGCAACTTGCCCTAGTATGGAAAATTCATACTTCAGATGGACCATTTTGTTTAAAAAGAATTCATCGACCTGAAAAGAAAGCTTTATTTTCAATTCATGCTCAAGATTATCTTTCTAAAAAAGGCATGCGTGTTCCAAATATAATTCCTAATAAAAAGGACCAACTCTATACAAAACACGGTCCATTTTTATTTGTTTTATACGAGTGGATTGAAGGTAGACCTTTTGAACTGACTATGCAAGAAGATCTTGAAATGATTATGAAGGGATTAGCAGATTTTCACGTAGCTTCTATTGGTTATAAGCCACCACCAGGTATACCTATCTTTACAAAATTAGGTCGTTGGCCTAATCATTATATTAAAAGATTTCAACAGATGGAGGTTTGGAAAAACCTATCTGAAACCTTGATTGATGACCCTTTTTCACAACTATACTTAGCTGAAATCGATCCTTTTATTACAGAAGCAAAACTTACGTATCAACGTTTATTAGAGTCTGAATATCGAAAGTGGACAGAAGAATTACGAGCATCCCCCAATTTATGTCACCAGGATTATGGAACAGGAAATTCTTTACTGGATACGAATAATCAAATTTGGGTAATTGATTTAGATACCGTTTCGTTCGATCTACCGATTCGGGATTTACGCAAAATGATTATTCCTTTATTAGATACAACAGGTACATGGAACGAAGAACAATTTAACATTATGATTAATGCATATGAATCAGTTTCTCCTTTAACAGCCGAGCAAAAAAAAATCATGTTTATTGATATGCTATTTCCCTACGAATTATATGATGTAATCCGTGAAAAATACGTCAGAAAATCACCATTACTTGCTGCTGAACTCACTGAAGCTATGGAGTATGAAAGAATAAAATCAAAAGCATTAAACATATTAATAAATGAATTTTAAGCCACTTGATCGTCCGATATGATATCATTCGCAAACATAATCTAGCTATCCTTAATAATAAAATGAGGTTAAGAAATCTTTCTTATATAAATAAAGTAAGGTATTTTCTACTATGGCACATGTAAAGTTATATATGGAGCTGGATATGACAAAAGAAAGTTATATGTGTTAAATCACACCAAACTATTTATAAATCACGTACACTTATAGTATTTAAATTTGACGTATATAAATAAAAAGCATGACATAAAATTGTCATGCTTTTTATTTTCAATCAATAACTTCTGTAGATTTAACCTGTTACAGAACCCTTTGCTCAGTAAAAGACTGTTTTACTTGTTAACAGAAAGATAAATCTTTCCCTTTTGTTTTTGAGTTTAATCAAACCATTTGTCTCCATCAGAAATCCATTTATTGTTATGTAAATCGAAGCATTCATCATAATCATGAAAAGTAAAATAAGACGGTAATTTAGCAGTGGTACCACCTGCTTTATTCCAACACATAGCAAACCATTCCACTATAGCTTTCGTTTCAATTTCAGATAATGCTTCATCGTTTTCTTCATAAAACTCCCAAAATCCGTCTGATTCGTCATCATGGAATTTATAATATTCCACATCATCTATCAAATCGTGACTACCAGAAAAGACACTGCTATCCTTTCCTTCATAAAAAACTTCATTTGCTCCTCTATCCATCGAAAACATGACAACGGACATTTCAAATGACTGAACAAAAGCTGTGAAATCTAATATATCTATTCCTTCATAATAATTAAACTGAAGTGTCTCTTTTATCTTTCGAATCAAATCATCCGATTTTTCTTCGAGGCCTTTTTTTAAAGAATTTGTGTAATTTTCTATTGTAAACAAATTATCTCCCCTAAGTAATGTGTCTATTTAAATTATAAAAATAAAATTAAAAGGTTAATCTTAACTTCTTTATGTATGTAGTGAAAGTGCTTTTTACAGTTTCAAAATTGTGAGCCAATGTATTGTCTCCACTTAACGATGTGATAACAGTTAATCCTGCTGCTTTTATAAAATGTTTTACATCTACGAGCATAGAAATAGCCTCCATGAATTTAGTTACGCCAATTATAACAGAAATGTTGCGGGTGAAACATGGAAGAAATATAAAACTACACCTACTAAGATTGCCTATTCATATAATTAAAAAAGCTGTCCTATTTAAGGACAGCTTCAAATATGTATTTTTACACTTCGATAGATTTACCGTCTTCAACGATATGGTAAAGTAGGTGTGCTAAATGATGAATTGGACCATTTTCTTCCTCTTCTTCATTTGTCTCACCTTGGAATTCAAGATCATTTAAGTATAGTGCTAAAAATTGATAGAACAATTTCAAATCAAATCCGTAGCAAGCACTTGGCTCTTCATGATCTCCTTCATATTGTAACATTAAGTATTGCTCGTTTCCTTCTGCATCTTCAGCATCAAAGAATACGAAGAAACCAACGTTTGTATCTAAATCAAATAGATGACGAGTACCTTTTTCTGTTGCTTTATCGAAGTCCTCTTCACTTAATTTATGTACTGTTGTTGCCTTTGCATTATCCTCTTGATGAAAATTTACTGTAAATGATTTCAATGCTGACACCTCCTGATTGTATAATAGTAGCATAACATATAAAATGGACTGCTTACAAATGTAAACAGTCCAACTAAATTCATTTCCGTATTGCTCGTAATAGAAAACTCACGATGAAGATTAAAATAATCGCACCTATTAAAGCTGGAATAATTGCAAATCCCCCTATAACAGGACCGAATTTACCAAGTAATAACGTACCAAGCCAAGAACCGATAATACCCGCAATAATATTACCAATTACACCGCCCGGTACATCCTTTCCAGTAATCAAACTTGCAAACCATCCCAATATACCACCGACGATTAAATACCAAATCATATATTTACCTCCTTTATTTTTGAACAATAAAATTATAATCAGAAACAATTGCTTACCATTAGTTATGTTACATTTTTCATAAGTTATTCGTCTTATGAAAATCATTCAAATCTGCTCAACATATTAAGGACCATCTGGCTTCAATATTGTTCTCATAAATTCATCTTTAAACGCTTGATAATTAAATTCAACCGCAATTCTTTGTATAGGACGATTATCAAACGTCGTTGGCTCAGCTATTCTTCTAAAATCTGCAACACTTTGACCTCTCGTTACATCATTTGTCGTACTTATCCAAACTGCTGATTTTTTATATTCAAAAATGTCATCATTAATAAATGAAATGAACGGAAGTAAATCGTGAATCGGACTCCCAGCAATACCTGGATATTCTTTTTTGTAAAAGTTCTCGTAATAAAAATCGATCATTGGCTTAATAAGTTTCGCCTGTCCTGTTCCCTCTTTATCAATAATATCGACCATTTCAGGGGTAATAAATGCTTCTTGCGTTACATTTAACGGATATATAGTAGCGTTCTTCGCATATCTCATTACGATATTTGCCGCAATTGGATCGCCGTAAAAATTGGCTTCAGATACTGGTGTAACATTACCTGGAAATAGAAAAGCACCGCCCATTATATAATAAGAACATACTCAATTCATTAAATTGGGGTACAATAAAAATAATGTTGCAAGTGTTGTTAATCGTCCCGTCGCCACTATAATAATATCTTCTGGACAAGGCTCAATTAATTTAATCAATTCACAAAAATTTTCTCTTTCACAAATTCTCATTTTCGGTGGAATAATTGGACCTAAACCGTGATCCCCATGAATTTCAGGGGAAAATAAAGGTTCTTCAGCTGTCATCGGTCTACTGGCACCTTCAATAATTTTCACTTTTGTAGCATAGTATCTTTCTAAAAAATAAACATTTTCCGTTACAATTTCTCTTGATACATTTCCATACTCTGCAACGATACCTATAATATCTAACTTGCATGTTTTATTCGCATAAATTAACGTTACTGCATCATCAATACCAAAATCTCCGAAAAAGATTATTTTTTGATTAACTTTCCTCACCCCTCTCCAGCATAATCTACTATTATTATTATGCGAAAAAGACAAGGCGGTGAAACGGAGATAATTAAAAAAGCCGCCTATTTATTGGCGACTTCAATCTTCTTATACGATAAATACGCTAATACATTTTTGCTTGAATCATATTTCGGATTATTCCCTTTTCTCGGTTCTCTCATATGTGTTTTTTCAAACCCAGGAATGTCAGGCATTTCCTCTAAAAATTCAAGCATCTCTTCCTCAGTTCCCTCAATACGTACACGAATCATTATTGCTATTCCTCAATTCTCATTTTCTCTGTACTAAGTATATCGTACATCAGAAAGACTGCAAGAAATTTATCTTTTTAATGTTGAACTTTTGTTACATACGAACAGTGCCATTTCAGTATAGAACGATTCTATTTTATTATTTTCAAATTGAATTTTGAAAAATTCCTGCATTTCATTTGATGCTTTCATCATACACTCTGTTAACTTTACACGTTTTTGCAAAGGTACATCCATCATATCACACCACCAATCAAAATCGAACTTCTTGTCAAAAGTATGACATGACTGCATTTGCAAACCATGTTTCTCTAATAAAGTAATCCATTCTGTTTTTTTCAAAGCTCGTTCATGGCTTGGATCTCTCTTCTTTTCTATAAAGTTATAAAATGTATCAAATTCAGTATTTTCTGGTGAAACGTTATCAATTAATATAAATAATCCATTATCTTCTAACGCTCGATTTACTTCAAAAATAAATTGCAAGGGATCAACAAAGTGATGTGCTGCAATTCGGCATGTAATTGTATCAAAGGATTCATCAGCAAATGGTAAATTTTCTGCATTTCCTGCTACAAATGATACATTTTCATGCCCGTTCCCTTCTATAAAACCTTTTGCTTTTTCTAACATTTTTTCTGTTAAATCAAGAGCGACTACCTCTTTAAACATTGGGGCTAACAAATTTACAACATGTCCACCACCAGTAGCAATATCTAGAAGACGAGTATTATGACGAGTTTCAACTTGCTGAACTACATATTGTAAATCTGGTCCTTTTGCATGAATTTTACTTTTCACATACTTCTCTGCATTACTACCAAATTGTTGTTTCACAAGTTCTTCTTTACTCATTTTTATCATCTTCTTTCTATAAAGTATTATATTTAATTTATAAGTTCTCTTTATATAATTTCAAATCCTCTTTTAGTATCGTCTCTTCTATTAGAGACCTTCTATCAAAAAAATTTAACTCTTTTATTTTTAAGTACAAAACAAAAAAGGTTATGGGAACTTATCCCATAACCCGACAAAGTATCTCTTATATTTGAGAATCTTCTTACACGTCTAAATAACTTAATCCTCCTGTAACTTCACAAGAACTTCTACTTCGCTATTAGTAGCCTCTCTTGCATGCAATCCATATTGATCCATGCCAATCCATATCCACCCAGGACTATCATAAAGAATATCTATGTTAAAATGCTCCAACTTAGTAAGTTCTGACCTAATAAATTTACCCCTACTAGCGATTTGCTTATCAAGCAAACCATATTCTTTCCCATTTTCAAATAGCGCTATAATCTTTCCTGCAAGTGGATGTTTACGAACCATAAAGTGATATTCCTTTTCATTTATAGTCGCCACAATCTTACTAGAATCAGGTACATCACATCTAGAATTAGGCATATTCATATCGATCAGCTCCCTTATTGGTTTCATTAATATCATAACAGGTCGATGTTTAAATATTATTAATATAATGTAAAAAATATAAAAGCTGACTTCCCTTTAGAAATCAGCTTTTACACATTGTTTATCTTTAAACTTTTTACAAATTTTATAATGTTTCTTTCTCTTCATCATTTCCGGAAACTAAATCTCCTAAAACATCCACCGTAACTTCAACTACAAATTCACAAATCTCTGCTACAACTTCTCCAATTACTTCCTCCATCTTTCTACCTCCTTGTTTTATGTAACTTATTTGTAGCATAGGAGATATTGGTTGATTTTAACTATCGTTAAAGGTGACAAAAACATTACAGATTTGTAAGCTGTTTCAATATTTTTTTGAATTTATACTTCTTCCCTTTGAAACTTTAAGTATTATTAACAACCAGATAGGTCATCATAATAGAAAGTATTTAAGAATCCTAATTTAAAGGAGGCGTGTAAAATATACTACGTAAAATTAATTAAAGGTCAATCTTTCTATGCTTTTGATCATCGTTTCTTAATATCTCAAGAAGAAGCGGTTTCGGAAAAAATTTTTAATTACTTACGCCGTAATGAATTCTTTGAAGTGCGTAAAGAAGAATATTCTGCCTAATGTACAAACAGCATCAAGGAACAACTCACAGTATTGTGATTCTTTCTCGATGCTTTTATATTATCGCCCTATATTCAACTTTATTCTCAATTCTATTAACATCTTCTAGTATATGTCCAAGCTAATTCATCGTTACTTTCATATCTTAGCATATAAGGAGGTGACGAACATGACTCATATCATTGATTACCAAGCTACTCAACCAATAAATAAAACTGGTGAAACTACTTTTACGATTCCCCATTCCCCAAACAAAGCAATTCTAGCTAATATTAAATTAAAAATTTCTAGAAGAGATGCATGTAATAATCGAGTAGAATTAATTGCTACAGTTGGAGTTGAAGGTATAACTGAGATTTCACAAGTTTTATTCCGAATTTTCCGTGACAATACAGAAATCTTCAACGCTCAAGTAGGAATTGAATCTACAGATTCTGAGCAATTTTACGCGCAAACATTTCAAGCTATAGATCAAAATGTTAGCTGCGGGACTCACGAATATTCATTAACTGTAGAAAACCTTACTAGTGGTGCAAGTGCAGATGTTGTTGGTCCACTATCTTTTAGCGGTTTAGCTATTGGACAAGATCATAAGTGTCGCTAAAAGAATCTAGTGTTTGATGTTGCATTTGAGAAAAGTGAGAAGTAGTAACTACGTTCTCACTTTTTTATTTTCTCTATGTTTTTCTTTATTTTCAATTTGTATTTAATCAAGAGTTTTTCACATTTTGAATTACTTATTTCATCATATAATTAATCAAATTTTCAACAAATCAAAAAAATTGAAATCCACTAATGAAACACGTAATATAGACTCTGACTCTAAAAAAGCGCGTTAAAAAATAATGAATAAATACGGAGGTTTTATATACGAGTTTTTAATTTTAAAAGACTGAGAGGTTTAAATTATGTGGCGTAATAAAAATGTTTGGATCGTATTAATTGGGGAGTTTATTGCTGGTCTAGGGTTATGGCTTGGTATTCTTGGTAATCTTGAATTTATGCAAAAATACGTCCCTTCTGATTTTATGAAATCCGTTATATTATTTATCGGACTGTTAGCTGGTGTTCTAGTTGGTCCAATGGCTGGGCGTGTCATTGATCAATATGAAAAAAAGAAAGTTCTTCTTTACGCTGGATTCGGTCGTGTTATTAGTGTTATTTTCATGTTTTTCGCCATTCAATATGAAAGTATCGCATTCATGATTGCATTTATGATTGCACTTCAAATTTCAGCTGCATTTTATTTTCCTGCATTACAATCTGTAATTCCTCTAATCGTTCGTGAGCATGAGTTATTACAGATGAACGGTGTACATATGAATGTTGGTACAATCGCTCGTATTGCGGGTACTTCACTAGGTGGAATTCTTTTAGTTGTAATGAGTTTACAGTATATGTATGCCTTCTCAATGGCAGCATACGCTTTATTATTCCTCTCAACTTTCTTCCTACAATTTGAAGATAAAAAGTCAACTACATCAAGTAAAGAATCAGCTAAAGATAATAGCTTTATGGAAGTATTTCGTATTTTAAAAGGAATTCCTATCGCTTTTACAGCACTTATATTAAGTATTATCCCTCTATTATTTATAGCTGGATTCAATTTAATGGTTATTAACATTAGCGAAATGCAACACGATCCAACGATTAAAGGATTCATATATACAATTGAAGGTGTAGCATTTATGTTAGGTGCCTTCGTTATTAAACGTTTATCTGATCATTTCAAACCTGAAAAGTTACTATATTTCTTCGCAATTTGTACCGCTTTTGCACACCTTTCATTGTTCTTTAGCGATATAAAATGGATGGCTCTTACATCGTTTGGTTTGTTTGGCTTTAGTGTCGGCTGTTTCTTCCCTATTATGTCGACAATTTTCCAAACGAAAGTAGAAAAAAGCTATCACGGCCGCCTCTTCTCATTCCGTAATATGTTTGAAAGAGTTATGTTCCAAATTGTCTTACTTGGAACTGGCTTCTTCTTAGATACAATTGGATTACAGTATATGGTTCTAATTTTCGGCGTCATTTCGTTGTTGATTATATTTATTTCCCTATCTAAGCAGAAACAATTTGAAAAACAAACGTCACAATCTGCGAATTTATAAAACTAATACTTCTTAAGAATGGATCCAATATTTTAATATGGCTCCATTCTTTTTCAATTTCTAGGATTGAAATTTATATGCTTTGTATAGTTCCAATTTTTAAAGGAGTATCCCCTACTACTTTCGAATACAATAAATTATAGATTCTTCAAAAAGGAGCTGTGGAAATGTCTGCTGGTATGCAATTATTAATTACCCTTCTGTTTTCATTCGTTATGTTTGGCGTCCTTAATTTTTTAGCCATTTCCCTATCTCAAAATAACTTTAAAAGAAGGATTGTTGCAGGTTTCTTATTCTTACTGTTAACTCCCATTATCTTTTTGACTACTACAGCATTCGCTACCATATTCGATAAAGGTGGATTTGGCGCAGCTAACCTAGCCTTTATTAGTGCAAATACGTATGTTGTAAATGGAATTGTCATTCTTCTTTCCGCTTCATTTATCCTCAAAAGACATAACATAAGATAGAGTTCTAGGCATGAATCTGGTATTACACTAGATTCATGCCTTTTTATTTTGAAATCCCACCCTTCTCCAAATTTTTATGTGAAATTTATTAATTCTTTATAAAAATTTAAACTTTATTCATTACAATATTCTTATTGTATTCGCACGTTTATAAAAAATAATAAGAAAGGAGTACACAATGAAAAAGTTTCTACTTATTTTCCCTATATTAATCGTTCTACTTAGTGGATGTAGCAATAATGATATATACGGCTCTTGGGAAGTCATTGATAATAAAAAAGGTGAATGCCCTGTGTATTATAAATTTGAAACAGTTGTAAAAGAAGAAAAGAAAGAAAAGGTTGTTCACAATTTAGTGGAAATGCAAACAACCAATAAAAAAGAGGATTTATTTAAAGGGTCGTTTGTTAAAAATTCTAACGTTTATCATATTGATTATGGTAATTCGTTTACATCAGATCAATCTTTAAAAGTTGTCGATAATAAATTAATTGTATACTTTTTTACAACTGAAAAAACATGTACATATAAAGCGAAACTTTAATCAGTGGGGGGGCATCCCCCACTGATTATTAGCCCTCACCAATCGGGTGTTCACGGGCGGCCCAACTCCCACCTCACTTCTTTGCTCCAGCCGAATTTTGAGGTGGGAGTTTTACTGCCCGTTAATGCGGGATAAAAAAACAAACAATTAATCTCCATTTATAACGTAGAAAATATTTTCTGAGTTATTTTTATTTCTCTCCTTATTATCCTCCCTCTAAATTTGTCAATCGTTTTAATTTTCATAAAAAAATGATAAAATGTAAACATGTGTTTTCAGAATAATTAAAAACGTAGAAAGAAAACACTGTTTTTAGGAGGGGTTTTGATGACTTACACGTTAGCAACTAGAATGAAAGCATTCCAATCTTCTATATTTAGTGAATTAGGGGCCTATAAAAAAGAAAAAATTGCAGCAGGTCATAAAATGATTGATTTAAGTATCGGGAATCCTGATATGCCTCCTGCTGATTTTGTAAGAGAAGAAATGGTACATACGGCGAGTGAAAAAGAAAGTTATGGATACACATTAACAGGCATACAAGAATTTCACGAAGCTGTAACTGAATATTACAACAACACTCACAATGTTATATTAAATGCTGAAAAAGAAGTTTTATTATTAATGGGTTCACAAGACGGACTCGTTCATTTACCTATGGTTTTTGCAAATCCGGGAGATATAATACTAGTTCCTGACCCAGGATATACAGCTTATGAAACAGGAATTCAAATGGCCGGTGCAACATCTTACTACATGCCATTAAAGAAAGAAAATGATTTCTTACCTAACTTAGAAGTTATTCCTGAAGAAATCGCCGATAAAGCGAAGATGATGATTTTGAACTTCCCAGGAAATCCAGTTCCAGCAATGGCTCATGAAGATTTCTTTAAAGAAGTAATCGCATTCGCGAAAAAACATAATATTATCGTTATCCATGATTTTGCTTATGCTGAATTTTATTTTGATGGCCAAAAGCCAATTAGCTTCTTATCTGTGCCTGGTGCAAAAGAAGTTGGTGTAGAAATTAATTCTTTATCTAAAAGTTATAGTTTAGCTGGTAGCCGTATTGGTTATATGATTGGTAACGAAGAAATTGTCGGCGCGCTTACGCAATTTAAGTCTAATACAGATTACGGTGTGTTTTTACCAATTCAAAAAGCTGCATCCGCTGCATTACGACACGGCGCTGCATTTTGCGAGAAAAACCGAAGCATTTACCAAGAACGTAGAGATACTTTAGTGGACGGATTCCGCAAATTCGGCTGGAATGTCGATAAACCAGTTGGAAGTATGTTCGTTTGGGCTGAAATTCCGAAAGGATGGACTTCTCTAGAGTTCGCTTATGCACTTATGGATCGTGCAAATGTCGTTGTCACACCAGGTCATGCATTCGGTCCTCATGGAGAAGGCTTTGTACGTATTGCACTTGTTCAAGATAAAGTAGTATTACAAGAAGCAGTTGAAAACATTAAAAATAGCGGTATTTTCTCTATTGAAAAAGTAGAAGAATTAGTTAAAAATTAATAATAACTCCCCTGCTTAACTTTAGCAGGGGTATTATTATTCCTGGAGGTACGATATGAATATTAAAGATACTCTTCCACATCGCTATCCATTTTTAATGATCGATAAAATTACAAACGTTAAAGAATCTCAATCAGCTACAGGATACAAACTGATTACAAATAACGAGTGGTTTATTAATGAAAATCAAAACTATATGCCTCATATGTTAATTGTAGAAGCACTTGCTCAACTTAGTGCTTTTGTAAGTACAGGTGAATCTGAAGGACTTGGTTTCCTCTCCTCTTTAGATGGGGTGGAATTTCATGAAAATGCGTATCCCGGTGATAAACTTGACTTACATTATGAATTAACACGTAACAGACGAGGGTTTATTCTTGGGAAAGGAATTGCCTCTGTAAACGGTCAATCAATCGTTACCATTGAAAAGCTATTAATATATCAAGCTGATTAAACAGATTACATAGTAAGGAGTAGAAAAATGCGGAATGTTGCTGGTATTGATGCTGGGGGAACATTAACAAAAATTGCTTACTTTAACGAAATGAACAAATTAGTTTTCGAAAAATTTTATTCATATGAACAAGAAAGAATTAAAGAATGGCTTCAAAATCATAATTCAATTACACAATTATGCATTACAGGTGGCAAAGCTAAACAGTTAGAACAACTACTTTCAGGTTCATATAAAATAGTAGAGTTGAACGAGTTTGAAGCTACTTTAACAGGCGTACGCTACATTCTAAAAGAAGAAAAACGTGCTATAAACAACTTTGTATTAACAAATATCGGTACAGGTACTTCTATTCACTACGTTCACGACAAGCAATACGTTCGTGCTGGTGGAACTGGAGTTGGCGGTGGTACTATTATGGGTCTTTCAAAACTATTAACAAATATAGATCATTTTGAAGATGTGATTCCGCTTACGAAAATTGGTTCAAGAAACAGTCTAGATATTACAGTTGGAGATATTTATGGAGGGATTCTCTCCCCTATTGATAATAACTTAACTGCTAGCAATTTCGGAAAAGCGACCATTACAGACTCAAATTATAGTAATTCAGATATACTAGCTACCGTTCAAGGACTTGTCGGTGAAGTCGTCACAGCATTAAGCCTTCAATTCGCCGAAGCGAAAAATATTGACCATATCATTTACATCGGCTCTACTCTATGTAATAACGTACATCTTCAAAATATTATAAGTAGCTATACAGAATATCAAAACAAAATACCCGTCTTTTTACAAGACGACGGTTATAGTGGTGCGATTGGTGCTTTACTTCATGTTACGAAATAAAAAAGCTGACTTTTGTCAGCTTTTTTGCAATGGTACTTCAAATTCAATAATTGATTCCCCATTCTCACCAATTCGTTCCACACTAATTCTATTAATTACACAGTTCAACTTCTCATGAAAACTAGGAATCTCCTTCGCTATTTCAGTTGCTAACTCCGTGCTACCTTTCCTTCCAACTGTTACATGTGGTATGTATACAATATCCGTTCTCAAAAATTGTAGTAAAGGATCTATATACAATCTATCGTGCAATTCTTCTATTTTTTCTTTCCCTCTTTCAACTTCCAAAAATAGATACTCTCCCTTGCTACTTATCCAGCTAGAAAACTCAATTTCAATCGGATGAACCCCTTTTGTCACTTTCAACATATGTAATTCCAGCTCATCATTCGAAATGGAACTTTCGAATGGGAATACAATTGTTATATGAGGAGGGATTAATCTGAATAAAGGATCATGCTTTTCTCTGATACTTTCTATTTCATCAATGGGCATGTTATGTAAAAACAGTAAAATTGTACGCACTTTTATATCCCCTACTTCCACTCAATTTTTTTATATTTATCATATTGTATGGTAGCGTGAACCTCAACAAATTATTTTGCTTGCATATAAAAATAAAAAACTTCTCATTTGAGAAGTTTTCATATAGCATGGTTATTATTTTCTCTCAAAACTTTCCTGAATTTTATATAACAAGCAATTCTCCACGGAATAATATACGATACTGCAACGACGTAAAATAATAAACCAATTGTTTGCTGATCTAAGTCAACAATAGATTGTCTTGAACCATATCTTAAAATAACAATTCCGATAAAGGTAATTAAAAAGGCTGCACTTTTTTTCGTATAAATGTTTCCGTCTTCTCTTCGCTCATAATTTGTAAGAAATATAAGTGGTGCGGCGAAAAGAGCCCCAATGAATACCGCTATAGTCACTTGTAATATAGCTGGGTGTACTGGACCAAAAAACAATATAATACCTGGTGTTAAAAATAGTAATGGCCACAAAATACGTTTTCCCTGTCCCTTTATCGGCTTATACATAGAACGATATCGTCGCCAAAAAATCAGCAGTGCTACGCATAAAAAGACGGTTATTAGTGAAGAAGTATCTCCCATACAGTCTTCCTTCTCTCTTCAAGTAATTGTGCTTAAATCGTATCCTCAAAAGAAACTTTACGAATAAATAGAGCGCTAATTATAAAGTATATTAAAATAAGCACTATCGAAATTGATATAAAATTAGGTATATCAAGTAACGATTTACTATCAATAAATACCAATTCTTTCAAACCTACCTTACCATAAATTGTACTCGTCAACCCCAAGAAAAAAATCACACTAAAAGCAAAGCCTATCCAATTAAATCTTTTCTGAAAAATAGTTGTTAATTGAAATAAGCTAGCTAATAAAAGATAGAACACGAACTGTGCAAAGAATTGTTCGATTGTATGTGCTCCTAAATTTATATGTTTCGTTTCATAAAATGTACCTTGTAAAAGCAAAACCTGAAGAAATGAAAAAATTACTGATTGTAATATAATAAAACATACTGAACCAATAAAGAATTGTAATCTAGTAACGCCAAATGAGACAACTGTACGAAATATGTCATCTTGAACAAGAAAAACACCTGCCACAATAAATATTGCAATTGCAATAGATGAATTATTGAAGATATCATGTAAAAATGCTACCTTTAGTCCCTTTATATCAGTTGCAGTTGTTGTCCATTTTATAAGTAATGCCACACACCAAAAGATAAGAACAGCCTTATAATGAAATTTCATATGTAACTTTAATTGTTTTAAAAGCATTTTCATTTCACCTCATTATCTGTTAGATAAATAAATAGTTTTTGCAGTGTTACTCTGTCTATTTCTAACCCTTCAGTTTCTAACAGCTCATAATCTCTAGCAGAAAGATCTTCCCATATCACAGAAATCTCTTTATTCCCATACAACTCTTGCTTTACAACATTTTTCCCCATTAAAAAATTTGTCACTTTATCTTTATGTCCTGATATTATGTGTCCTTTTTCTAAAAAATCTTCCACAGAGGATTGAACAGCTAATGATCCTTCTTTTAATATGATTACATTTTCTATAACATGGGACACTTCCTCAACTAAATGTGTTGATAAGATGATTGTTCGTGGATATTCACTATAATCTTCCAATAGTAATTCGTAAAACAACTCTCGATGTGCTGCATCTAAACCGGTAGTCGGCTCATCAAAAATAGTAATTGGTGCTCTACTAGCTAAACCTTTAATAATACCAACAATTGTTTGCATGCCATGGGATAAATCATAATATTTTTCTTTTGCATTCAATTGAAATTTTTTTATAAGTTCCTCAGCATATTCTTGATCCCAATTTTCATAAAACATGTTACACAAATAAAAAACATCTTTTACCTTACTACTTAAATTAATGTTTTCTTTCACCTTTACGAAACAAATATTTCGCATCGCTTTACTATTTTCAAAAACATTTTCGCCAAATATAGATACACTTCCACTACTTGAAATAATTTGTCCAGCAAGAAGGTTTAATAATGTTGTTTTCCCCGCTCCGTTTCTTCCAAGCAAACCATATATTTTATGTCCTTCCAATGAAATTGTTACTTCATTTACAGCTAGTTTCCTTTTATATTTTTTCGTTAAACCTTTCGTTTCAAGTGCAAACATTACTCTTTCCCCTCCTTCGTAATTTTTTGTATCATTTCCATCAATTCGTCTTTTGATATTTCTAGTACTTTTGCTTCTTCCCACACTTTAGGTAAATACTCGGTCATAAAAGTATTTTGTCTTTTTTTTAGTACGACTTCTTTTGCTCCCTTTGTAACAAACATCCCGATCCCTCTCTTTTTATATAAAATCCCCTCATCCACTAGTAGATTTACTCCTTTTGCAGCTGTAGCCGGATTAATTTGTAACATCTTCGCAAATTGATTTGTCGATGGAACTTGTTCTTCTTCAAGCAATATGTCTTTTAAAATATCAGATTCAATGGTTTCTGCAATTTGTATGTATATTAACTTATTTTGTTCTAAAGTAGGTTTCACGATTTCACCACCTTAAGTTCATAGGTTCATTACTTATGTAATTAACCATAGCACATCGTTATATTTTTTTCCATAATTTTCATCGAAAAAGAGTCATTCGATAATGAATGACTCCCTTTAAAAATGTTCGTATTTTCAATCATGAAATAACCCCATCTCCCTCCCTATAACTTAGATTCCCGTACAGGATATCTATCAAAAAATTGCTTTCGAAAATCTTTATTATTAACTAGCCTTTCTATTTTTTTGATTACCGTAAAAGAAGTTCATTACGATTGCCCTATTCCATATAAGATCATCCTTTGGCAAATCATAAAATTCTTTATAGAGTATGGGTAAAAGTTCTTCTCTTTTCAATGCAAAACTTTGATTTTCAACCCGAAACTCATACCCTTTCGCATTCGGTACTAAAACTGCAAGATAAATAGCATTAAAGAGAAAATTCTTCTTCATCGTATCCTTCCCATCAAACCAATACGTCTCAATCATTTCTTCTGTAAGATTTCCATTCTCTTTTGCACCATATTCCACTTTAATATTTTCATTTTCTAAATTTAAACTTTGAACTGTTTCACCACCAGGTAAGTTTTTAACAATCGCAAACACGTCGGAATTATTTCCAACGTATGTCCCCGTATATTTTTTAAAAGCCCCAGGTTCAATATGTAGTATTTCTTTTATTTGTTCTCCATTAGAACAAGCAGTACCAAATATAAAAATTGTTAGCATAACACCTGCTATTCTATTCATATACTTCATTAGACACCCCCCAAGTTCTATTTATTATCCAATCGATACAACGTACCCTTTAAAATATACGCATTTTAATCAAAATTAAAAATTTTCAATTTTTATGTTTACAATTATCCATTAATTGTATATACTTACTAACGTAAGAAAAATATTCTAAAAGGAGGTCGAAGGAAATGATGAAATTACAATTACATGCTTTAACTTTAGCGTTAACTGCACCTGTGTTTTTCGGACAATTAAATATGAATTCGACCACCCTAACGGAGAATTGAAAATCGTACTTTATTTCTATTAATTCATAAATTCGCCACAGGAGGTCGTATACTTTCCTGTGGCTTTTTCACGCCCAGCCATAGGAGAACGATATCTTCCTGTGGCTTTTTTGTGCGATTTTTTAGTCTCTTACATTATTTTTTTAAGAAAGGAGCAACATTCGATGACTATTAACGTATTGTTTTTAAGTATTACGATTCAAAGAAACACACTTTCAAAGGCTGAAATGCTTCATAATGAACAAATTGAAAAAGCAATGGATCGTGTTAAGGAGCGCCAAGCACATTATTGCGATCACTTGTAATTCCTTTTCGAAAGGAGGAATTCGATTATGACTTTTCATATTTTCTTTTTTACGACTGCACTTCAGAAAAAAACTTTATCTGAAGCTGAAATCTTTCGTAAACAACAATTAAAACAAACTATGGATAAAATAACGGACATTAAAAGTTCGTATTATACACAAATGTATTAAAAATATTTTTTAAAGGGGTAATAACCTAATGAAATTTAAAGCTTTCTTTTTAACGATTACCATTCAAAAACGTAAACTTTCAAAAGATGAAATTTCTCACGAACAACATATCAAAAATATTATGGACGAAGTAAAAGAACGACAGTCCTCTTATTACAATCGTTTTTACTAATTAAATTATAAAGGGGCAATATCCTAATGAAATTTAAAGCTTTCTTTTTAACGATTACCATTCAAAAACGTAAACTTTCAAAAGACGAAATTTCTCACGAACAACAAATTAAAAATATTATGGACGAAGTAAAAGAACGACAGTCCTCTTATTACAATCGTCTTTACTAATTAAATTATAAAGGGGCAATATCCTAATGAAATTTAAAGCTTTCTTGTTAACTATCACCATTCAAAAACGTAAATCTTCAAAAGCTGAAATCTTACGTGAACAACAAATTAAAAATATTATGGACGAAGTAAAAGAACGACAGTCCTCTTATTACAATCGTCTTTACTAATTAAATTATAAAGGGGTAAAAATCCAATGAAATTCAGAGTATTATTTTTAACTATTACCATTCAAAAAAATAAACTGTCTGAGTCTGATATACTTCATGACCGACAAATTGAACAGTCGATGGACAATGTAAAAGAACGACAAAGTCATTATTGTAGTCACCTGTAATTCCTATTCGAAAGGAGGAATTCATGTATGAAGTTTCACCTTTTCTTTTTAACCATTACGATTCAAAAAGAAACTATATCTGCAAATGAAGCAAAACAAGAGAAACAGTATAAAAAGATTATAGATGAAATTCGTGATCGTAGAAGCAAGTACTACACTCACCTATAATTGCTTGAACTTATATTAGAAATGAAAGGAGTCGATTATGATGTTAATGACGCGGTGTAAAGAAATGATTTGGATAGTTCAGAGGGATTCCACATAGTTTATAAAGTGAAACTTTAATCAGTGGGGATTTTGTTCGTCCTCCACTGATTATTAGCCCTCACCAATCGGGCGTTTACGGGCAGCCCGATTCCCCCCTAACTTCTTTGCTTCACCTGAATTTTGAGGTGGGGGTTTTACTGTCCGCAAATAGCGGGATAAAGTTTATTTAACAAAAATTTACCGACTGATTTGATGTATAAAAAATATATAATAATAAGTATTTCATACACTCAAAAAAATAAAAGATACATCACTTATTAAGCGGTGTATCTTTCTCAACATATTCTATTTCCGTTTACTTCGTTTCGTCTTAAACAATCTCACTAAGTTCGAAACAACTGTTTTAGTTACCGCATAAGCAGGCACTGCTAAAATCATTCCGATAATTCCCGCGAAATTACCTACCCCTAAAATAAGGATGATAATTGTTAACGGATGGATGTTTAATTTTGAACTCATAATACGTGGCGATATAATGTTACTTTCAAACTGTTGTACAATTGTTACAATAATAATAACATACAAAGCTTGCATCGGAGATACGAACAGACCTATAATGACAGCTGGTGCTGCTCCGATAAATGGGCCCAAGTTTGGAATGATGTTTGTAAATGCTGCGATAATTCCTAAAACGAAAGCATACGGTAAACCGATAATTAAGTAACCAGTAAATGTAAAGGCACCTATAAATAAACAAACGAGCGCTTGACCTTGAATATATGCAGATAATGTTTCGTTCGTTTCCTTTATGATACGAAGTCCTTCTTCACGGTAAGACTCTGGTAATACACTAACAGCTTTTCCTGGAAATGCATGTCCATCTTTAAACATATAAAATAAAATGAACGGTACTGTAAAGATAACTAACGCAACGTTCGTGATGATACCAAATAAAGCCGTTGCACTCGACGTAATTGTGTTTGGTATTTCCTTTAAGTATTCAATCGCATTTTTCTCAATTGTTTCAATGGAAACGTAGTTTTGTGTTGATAACCATTCAAATAACCTATGATGGGATAGATCTTGTATGTATACTTTCCCCTCTTTTATATAAGTCGGCATGTTTTTCACTAAATCCATTAGCTGTTGTGAGATGGTTGGAACAACTACTCCAATAGCAACTCCAGTTAATGTGATGATAAAAAGATACAGTAGTAAAATCGCTAAACCTCTAGGTACTTTTTTATTCTCCAAAAAGACTAACACTGGGTTAAATATGAAGTATAAAAATAACGCGATTAAAATCGGGAAAAATAATGTTGATATGAAGATACCAATCGGTTGAAATAGAAACGATATTTTTGTGCAAATAAATATAATTCCTACAACCATCAGCACTTCTAATGTCCAAAAGTGCACTTTCGATTTCAAAAAAACATCCTCCTTTAAACTAGCACTTCTTTTCATTGTACCAAAATAAACATGAATTTTACATAATATTTTCCTTTACAATATTCCAAAATACCATTAAATACACTACAATGAGATTACAGACAAATTTGCAGGTAAAGGTGATAAATATGACACAATGCATCATTTGCAGAAAAGATACGAAAGAACTTAGTGAACAATATGTCATTCCAGAGATATTATGTGGATATTATTTCACAAACTCAATTTGTGATTCCTGTCATGAACATATGACAACAAATATTGACCGTCCTTTAATTAGACATAAATTAAGTCAATATAAGATTGAGCAAATGAAAAAACAAATCGACTCCCCTCTCTATACGAATGAACATGGTGAGGAGCTAGCAGCCGCTGAGACAGATGTAGTCGAAGTAAGTGATGAGATACTTTATTCCAATGCATTAATTATGAAACTATGTAAAAAGCACGATATTTCATTACATAATGAAATTTGGAAAGAAGAGCGCGTAACAAAAGTGGCTAGTTCGATTCAACGTGAATTGCTTTTAGATAACCGTAAATATAAGATGAGTGTATTAAAAATGGCTTATACTTTTGCTGTACAAACAATTGATGGCTACTTTGACGATCCAGATGCGATTGATATTTCTACCATTCTATTAAATGCCGATTTCATGGAATTAAAGGAAAAGAGTATCGTTCGTGACTTAAGCAAAAGTTCTTTATGGAATACATTAAATACAACGAGCGAAAACCATTACTTTATTTTACTTAGTGATAAAGACGGTCTGTTCTGCTTCATTCGCCTATTTGATATTTTTGATGTTGTTGTTCATTTATCAGAAAAGAGATACAATCTTCCATCACCAATTGTCGGCGTAAATAATGTAGACAAAAAAGGATTTTTTGTGGAAAGTTTAAAACAGTATATGGATGGGCTATTTAAAGAAACTACACGTTCTATTTAATCCACATAAGAACATACGGTCTCCTTTCTTCATGAAAAGACACTGTGTTATAATGAGTATGAAAAGAACAATACAATCACATAAAACAATTAAAAACTGTATATAAATAAAAAAGACTAGTGTGCGGCTACACACTAGTCCACGTAACTTAGCAGATTGGATTGTTCATTTATCCTATTTGTTTCGTACAAACACAACAACCCACATTCTATAGGCATAGGTGGGTTGTTATTTTTTGAGCTTGTCAATTAAGACGACAATAAACGTTAACAATGCAATGAGAAACAGTCCACCTTGCAGCAGCAACGTAATTTCACTCACGTATTATCACCCCCCTCCTACTCGGAGAAGTGATAATTGAACAACCAGCCGTACCATAAGTTACCTCTTAATTTTATCATATTTTTTAATTGTTTACGACGAAAACCCGCAAGCTATTAAGCTGCGAGTTTTTTTATTTTTCATGTAGAAAAAATCTCTTTCTGTTTAAATATAGTCTCCGTTTCTAAAATCATTTGAGGTAAGAAGACATGAACTGTATCCGTTAATACGTTAAGAGCTTCTTTCACATAACCATTCTCAAATTTATCTAATGACTCAGGTAATTCATCTTCATCTAATATGAAATATTCACCGTTAGGAAGAACCATAATATCAATAATTAAATCTTCAAAGGATACTAACTCATTTGTTATGTTTGTGTTTTTTACAATATTAAAATATGAACCTAGATATTGTCCTGCACTATCTCTCCATATGTATAAATTATACGGACGATTTCCCCAGTAATACGCGGTTGTATAACTACCTTTAGGAATAGTTAATTTTATTTCCTTTGCTGTCATAGTAAAAGGATACTGTACCTCATGAAATAGTACGATTCTCTTCGGTTGTGCTTCTACTAATAAACAAACATGATCTACAGTTGTAGAATCGTAACGTATTTTTCTTTCTATAATTTCAATCCTTGATGTACGTAAACAATTCATTTTTTAGTTACCCCTTCTATCATATAATGCGTCCGTTTTAATTATATCCTTTACGCTCCTGATTAAGAAAGTATACCGTATTCCGCATCATAAAAACTCCTTCTATAATGGAAGGAGTTAATGAACTACTACTATTTTATTAACCACAATTCATATATGGTCTTTTATTTTTTTCAATACAAACTCCATATACACCAAACGCACGGTGAGACTTTAGCATTTTACTCCTATTTTAACTTCTCCATAACCGCATCATAAAATTTCCGTTCATTATCAACATTTAAATGGACACGACTTACTGTTTTAGAAAATCCATATAACAACTGCGCTTTAATTGGCTCTTTTAACGTTATTTCAAAAGTTGCAGGTTCCTTTATAAATTCCATAACAGTTGCGTCAAGAACCTCTTTCTCTTCTTCTTTCGTTAAAGATTCACCTTTATAAAACACAATGTTATCAATTTGTGTAAATGGCAATACAACTTTCTTTCCTAATCCAATTTGAATGATAACTTGTTCTTCTGTTACGACAATTGGATTTTTACGCATCGCTTGTATTTCAGCTAAAAAATAAACCATCGCATATATGTTCAAAATGAGTAAAATCCAAGCTATAGCTGGATTCCATTGATGAAGTAAATAATGAAAACTGATACTTTCAATTAATGTTGCATGAATAATCATGATATAAACACCTATTGCACCGGTCTTCTTATGATATGAATATGTGAATTCATTTTCTAGTACTTTTTCACGCCACGATAAAAAAGCATAATAGAGTAATTTACACTCTGTTAGAATGATATTTACTGTCTTACTTCTCTTCATATTAACATCAAATGCTGCATCAATCGCATAAGAAAATGAAGAATACTCACTTCGATATTCTTTATATCGTTTTATTATTTTAGGAAGTACTCTTATAATTTTATATATAAGAAACAGTTCAAAACATACGAACGCAATTTCTCCAGCAACTATTACATACGAAACAAATGAAAAAGCTTGTAAATAATCATTAGGAATTATAAATCTTGCGAATACATATCCAGCTATAACTACAGGAAACATATACGTTAACGAATATCTTTTCCGTATAATAAAGAAATATGTGATGACTGGAATTACAAACATAAAATCTAATAATGAACCGAGGACTACTTCTTTCGGGGCAGCTGGCATTATTGGAAGGGCATACAATAAATAATTTGACAACATAATTAAAGATACGAGTCCAATCCAAATACCTTTTTTCCTTCGTGAAATTGATGGATTCATTCCTTCTCTCCTCTATTTAAAGACCTCATTTAAATTATCTTTATAAAATGAGATAGCACGTTCAAATTCTTTTACCTCATCTACTTTTACGACCGTTTCAAGCAATAATTTCACCGCTTCTTCATGATCTTTCACATTGTATTTTGCTAATGATAAAAACACTTTCATTACATCATTTTCTGGGAATTTCTTTATCCCTGCTTCTAATACAGTAATTGCTTTATCATATTCCCCTATACAACGATACGTACTGCCAAGACCGATATACGCACCGCGAAGGGATTCACCATCAAGTCCGTTCGCAATTGCCTGTTCATAATAAGGAACCGCCTCCGTTTCAAGACCCATGGCATCATGTATCCAAGCGCATTGATATAGCACTTCTGCATCCCTCGTAAAGTTTGTTAATCCTATAAGTATCTCTCTAGACTGCGCATATTTTTTTTCATTTCTAAGTTTAATAGCTTGCTTTAATAAATGTTCCATACAATCCACTCCTCACAAAATGTTCATTATGCATATATCATGTATTACACATTTACGGGCAGCTAATGGCCTATTCTATTGGCTCAATTTAATAATCAGTGAGGGATACGTTCCCCCACTAATTTAATATTAACTCCATTATATACTATGCGACTACGGCTCTTTCTAAAAGCTTAAATTTCCATAGCAGTAATACGATTGCATAAATGCCCTAACATATTGACAATTTCTTTTGCAGTTTCATCTTTCCCATTACATAACTTCACGTTACCATCTTGTCCAATAACGTGATGTACAGCACCGCGAGAATATAAAGAATGCGGTGAGTTCGCTACCATTACACTCGCTTTTGCACTTTCCATTCTTTTGCTGGCTCTTTCAATAAGTTCTGCTTCATTTACGTCACTTTCCAGTTTAAAGCCAACGAGTATCGTTTCTGGATCCCAACTCTTTATTTGTTTTAATACTTTTGGCGCTTTTTGAAAATGAATAATTGGTGCGATATCACTTGAAATCTTTCCGTTCATATTAAGAACAGTTCCATCTTGATCACAAATCTTTTCGACAACCCAATCTGAGCCAGCTGCAGCCATAATAACCGCATCTACTTTTTCATGTGTAATAATACTTTTCATCTTATCTTGTAAATCAATAATCCCCTCAAATGGGTGCAATTCTAATTGGTTATTTACACCCATTGGCTTCTCAGCAAAATAGCCATGCAAATATATAACATGTGCTCCTTTTGCCATAAGCTCTTCCGCCATAATTCTTCCAATCGTACCTTTTGCTAAATTTGTATGTCCGCGTACTTGATCCCATTTTTCTAGGCAGCCGCCGCTCGTAATTAATACTTTTTTCCCCTGCATAATAACCATCCCTTACTGATTTTTCGCACGAAACCACTCTGTTCCAAAGTCAACTGCATCACGCTGCCTCATAAAACGGCACGTCGCATTCCCTATCTTCCCACGCGTAACTGTTCCTTTAAGCTCATATTCAACTCCGATTTCTACAAACGTGTCAGAATCGTAATCCATTTCAACGAATTCTTTCCATACCCTTACACCTTCTTCTATAATAGGCGCTCCTACCTTTATTAACTCGCGTGCACCTGTACGTACCTCAGATAAATGTATGGACGTATTGGAGTCATAACCGACACCAAGTAATAATATGTATCCATCTAAATCGTATATTTTTCGTAATGGCGATTCTTCACCAAAACTTATGGAAAGTGAATGATTCGCTGTAATTTCTTCTGCGTATTTCCCCCATGCTGCAAAACTACTGAGCGGATGATTACTGCGCAATACATTCGGATATGTACGAAAACATTCAACTACTTTTCCCATTGCCCTTGTTGGTGTTATACGTGGGTCAAATGCTGGGACGTTATCCCGGATAATTTGCCACCACTCTTCTGGTACAGGTGGTCTTGACCAATGTTTTGGATCAGATAAATCTGAAGATTGAGTTGGCATAATTATCGTTCCTTCTTCTGTAACAACTTTCATTAACGCTTCTACTACGGCAACTGTCCCACCAGATATCCAACCGATCGAACTTAATGATGAATGAACAATAACTGTCATTCCTTTTTCTATCCCTAATTCTTTTAAATCATTAGTAATTGTTTCGATTGTATTTGGAAGTTGTGTACTCGCCACTATTTCATTCATTTTCACGATTGTTCCCCCATTTTGCTTTAAACTAATACATACATATATTATCATATTTTTCTTAATTTTTAACATAATCATTTATATCACTATACACCTATCGTTCTTATCATATCGAAAACAGTTAAATTATGGTATGTTTATTTGAAATTAATAAAGGAAGGTGAACACAATGAAGAAAATTATATTACCCCTTTTCATATTAGGAATTATTAGCTTAAGTGGCTGTACTTTTTCTAATAATGAATATGAAGATTTTTGGGTGTTAGAAAAGTCTAGATATAACGAAGGTGGATATGGTCCTTCACACTTATACGAAAAAGCACAAGAAGATCCAACTATGATTCATTACTCAAATGATAGCATTAGTGAAGGAAAGAGAATGGTATATTTAGCATTTGGAGAAAAGTATAAAAACGATAAAATTACAGTAAAAGAAGTTAAAGACGAAAAAGATACATCCGTTATCGTCTTACGTATTGAAAAAAACAAAGGAAAAGATAAAAACCCTGTTATGTATATCGGTGTGCCTAAACTTAGAGATTCTATTAAAATTGTAGATGAAGATGGTAAGAAAATTTTTGTAATGAAACAAAATGAAAGCGTTACATCACAGCAATGAAAAACTTTCACTCTAGCAATCTTAATTTAAACTTTATACTCATATGAAAGAGTCCATCACAAATGGTGAGCTCTTTATTTTATTCATTCTCTAAATAACAATAAAACCTTTCTACCCCCGGGTATTTTTCTCCCAAACTTTCAATCTTAAAGTTACATTTCTTGTAAAATCCGACTGCCTCTTTGTCTGTCTCAGCCTCAATATATGTTAACTCATATTTCCTAATTATTTCTTTAATCATTTGAAGTGCAATTCCTTGATTGCGATATTTTTTAGAAACCGCTATGTGACATATTCTCGCTCTATTTGTATGAATTAGCGCTATACCTATGCAACCCTTATTCCAATATTTATATAGTACTGCATGATTATTTTCATACAATGAAACTGCTTTTATTAAGCTTACTTCACTCGGACCAGTCGCATGCTTTAACACTTTCTTAATTGGATCTATTTCTATATGCTTAACACGCTGTAACATCATATCGCCATCCCTTTTCATGAAAAAAGATTAGCTCTTTATGAAAAAGAGCTAATCTCATTACGCTGTTATTTTTTCGTCTTTTTTCACAACTACAGCTACATAACTATGAAGTATCATTCCGACAATAACGAGACTCATTCCAATCCAAGATAAAGAAGACGGAATTGGAGCAGATAACCAGATAAGCTCTCCTACTAACGCAAATAAAACTTCACCGGACTGTGTCGCTTCGACTGTTGCTAATTTTTGCGGATCATCTTTTACAAGATCTGTCGCATAGAAGAATAATACTGTCGCAATTAAACCGGAACTAATCGCAACGATAAAACATTGAAAAACTTGGTTACTTGACGGTAATCCGCTTGTAGATACTTCGTAACCAGATAGTAATAACCAAAATGGTAAACTTGCTAATGTCATACCGAGAACTCGTTGGAATACATCTAATTCGCCCTTACATACTTGCATCATTTTTCTATTTCCGAGTGGATACGCAAACGCTGCAATGAGTACAGGAACTACACATAAAACAGTTTCACGAATCCCTAAAGAAGCATGTTCTACTTGCATAAGAACAACACCGAATAAAATAATGCCTGACATTACTAATTCCTTCATAGGAAGTTTTTTATGTAATGGATCTACCGCGAAAAATGGTGTTAATAAAATCCCTGCGACTATCGTAATTTGCCAAGTTGAAGCAACGAGCCACCCCGGTCCAAACGCACCCGCAAAACTAAGCGGTGCATAAAAGAGACCAAATCCAACAATACTCCATAACAACCATTCTTTCGGATTGTTTTTCATATATTGAAAGAGTTGTTTTAAGTTCCCTCTATACATGACAATAAGTAATAGCATTGGAACCATAAAGTAATACCGTAAAGATGCACTCCAAATCCAACTTCCACCTTCTAAGTCCATCGACCGGTTTAAAACAAAGGTAAAGGCAAAGAAAAACGATGCCAATATCCCTACTGCAATAGCTTTCATTTTAAAACCCCTTGTTTAGTTTCTTGTTATACTATACAACAAAATAAATATAATTAAAATTCGCAATTCTCATTATATATGTATTCTTTAAAGAAATAACACCATATATTCATCGTCACTATATACACCATTCATCTTTAAAGCTCTCTTTTCAATTCCATAAGTTTTAAAGCCCATTAATCCGTATAATTTTTTTGCTGGTTCGTTTGTGGATACAACACCTAAGTTCAATTGCTCTAGTTCTATTTCTCTCGCTCTTTGAATTGCATTTGCAATTAACTCACGTGCCAAACCGTTCCGTCTATTTTGTGCATCTACATACATCGCAACGATATGACCTTTATGCTTATACGCCTCTTTCTCTTCTGTTAGTAAAGTGACAACTCCAGTTAATTGATTTTCTTCATTAAAAGCACCGAATGTACAGCTAGTATTAGATGTTAAATTATTTGCAACTCGCTCAAGAGGATTTTCTTGCCGTACCGCTTCTTCATAAGTTGTTACAAATGCCTCTGGATTTACTTGTAATGCTTGTAAACGTAAGTCCCAATATTTTTCTGCATCTTCTTTCGTAAGTAATCGAATCATTTCTCTATCCCCTTTAAGTTTACATAATATTTTTATAGACTATTTGATTGATATTCTTCTTTTAACATACTATAACGATATCGATGAATGAATTTACCATGACGTAATCTATCATTTCTCATTATTCCTTCACAAACAAATCCTGTTTTTTCATAACTCTTTCTAGCTTGTAAATTATCTTCGTCTACTCGTAGCCATATTTTTTCTAATTCGAATGCAGAAAAGCCAATTTGTAACATATTGTACAGAGCTGCCATTCCATATCCTTTACCCCAATATTCTTTATTTCCAATTGCAATCCCTAGTTCAGCATTTTTATTTGTATTATCAAAGTTTTTTAAGTCTACCCATCCAATGTGTATACCTTCCTTTGTAACGATAGCTCGTTGTTCATAACCATTCTCTCGACTTATACATGCTTCAATCCATTTTTTCGTATCTTCACGAGTGAACGGTGGATATTGATCTGGTACAACTAAATGCTTTGTTACTTCTGTATCTAATGACCATTGATATCGATCTTCTACATCGTCTTGTGTCAATTCTCTTAATTGAACGAATGGTACATTCATTTTGCTATCCCCTTTTCATTTCCCGATAGAAAACCCTTCAAAAACTCTTCCTCCATACTGCTCTAACGTATTTTCTATAAAACTAATTAATTCATTTTTCTTCTCTGTTTTATAAAAATGATCAAAAGCTGCTACAAAATGTTCTGCATATTGCTCGTCATACCTTCTTAACACCCTAATAAACCATTTTGAATTTCCAAGCCACCTACCATTTATCCTTAAAACATATTCATGTACTAAATCAGCTAATAGATTTGCGATGAACAATTCTTCTTCTCTCTTTGTTGCACCAATGAAATCATCCAAAGTATCCGTAATAAAATAGCGCTTCTGCTTCATCGTTTCTTCTGACCATTTTTCAGGACCTTTATTTAATAAATCATTTGCTTCTCTTTTGATTATCTCTACAATTTCATCTTTTCCTTTTAACACAATACCTTCTGAAACCAATTGAGGTAATGAAGGTCGCCCGCGCTCACAATCACTTTTAAAAAAGGTTTTGTACGTTTCAAAATTATGTACGAATACTTCAACAGGCCAACCATTACTATAGAAAGATTCTCTATAACAAGATGACAAACTTTGGTCGAATATTACAATATCAAGGTCAGATGTTTTCGTAGCCTCTCCTCTAGCAACACTTCCCCCTAGTAAAGCAACATCACAATTCGAAAATTGTGATGTAATAATACTTTGTGCCGCTTCAAGTGGTTTCATAGCCTTTCTCCTTCTCTTATTTTACTTTCTTCTTTTCAGCTCTTTCTCGTGTCTTTTTAATATAGGATTCTGCATCTGGTGTTTTGCATGACGTTTCACCGTGATCAACTTCTACTTTTCCAATTTCACGTGAAATTTCAATTGCTTGTTGCTCTAAAGCTTCATTTCGAATCCCTATCGCAATTAAAGCACTATTCATTGCTTCCTTTTTTCTATTTTTTTCATTATGTATTTGAACTTTAATCTCTTCTAAATACGGTAAGAAGTAGTCATCATCTAACGTTTTATTTTTTATTGCGATATTCGCTAATAATGACCAACCTGCTCTTCCAATCCATTCATCATCAGACTTCGTCCATTCTGCCATTCTTTCTATCGCGATTGGCGACGTACATATAGCCGTCATAAGAACGTCCATTAAACAATAATAATCAACATCCTGAACCCATCTATTTAGTTGTTCTGACGTTAGTTCCTTCGGATCTAAAATCATCGTTGCTAAAGTCATTGCATCCATATTTTTCGTTTCCCATAATGAAATTGCTAAATCATGATCCTTTTTTATCTTCTTTTTTAACAATTTTAAATTCGCAAAACTAACTCCAAATAACGGCTCTTTCGCCCCATGGTTTTTATATGTCTTACGAGTTTGTTCTGTCCCATATTCTTCTAGTTGCTGCATTACTTCTTCAAGTAACATATGCCCACCTCTTTTATGTTTTATGTTGACTTCATATACGTATGTACGATATATTCTACATTACTTTTTGGTTTTCCTATATTTATTTTTTAAGTACGGTATGTGAAATTTTAAAACTGTCCTCAAAAAAACTTTTCATCTTTTTATCCCATAACCATTTCACTTCCTAAGCAATACAGTATAAGTTGGCCCAATCTATATCGTTGGACCGATGGATACAATAAAATCTATTAATAAGAATGGGCTTTCTAAAGGAATGTTTAAAATGTATAAAAGCCACTTTCCTTAAATGAAGAGAAAAGGGCTTTTATGATTTAAAGTTACTTACTTCTATTTTTCATTTTCATGCTGTGAATTTTACTAATCCACAATTACTCATTTTCTTTTTTCTCTTTTCTTTCTTCGGAAGGTTCTTCAGTTGGATCTGGCTCCTGTTCATCTTTTTTATTTAACTCATTATTTTTTTCTTTAGAAGGATCTTCCTGTTTATTCTTATCCTGTTGTTTTTGCTCAGAAGGTTCCTCCGTTGGATCTGGTTCCTGTTCATCCTTTTGAGCTGTATTACACCCAAATAGCAGTCCTACTGTAAATATGCTTGTCATACATATAGAAAGCATTTTTTTATACTTCAATTAAAGCACCTCCTAAAATTAATATCCTTTGTAGTGTTTCCTATTAAAGATTCAAATTATCCATTTTTTCAAAACGCAATTATTATAAAATCTTGCATACTTTTGGAAAAACTTTTTTACACTTGTAAAAAAGTTTTTTTGCATTTCCCCCTCTAAAATTGCTAATATAGTAGAGTAGAACTTTTATAGAGAGTAGGAAAATTATGCACAATGGAATTCGGATGACAACTTTAGTGAAAAGGGCTCTGTTGATTTGCGCTGGGGTATTATTTACATACGAAGCTGTTTACGGATCAACACATATCGCTCTAGCAAGTACAGAGGATGAAGCTAAATCTGTTCAACTTGTAAGTGAAATTCAAACATCCCTTGCCCCGAAAGAAGCTCCAAAGCACTATAACGGGCAAGTTAGAAAAGTTGCTTACTTAACATTTGACGATGGTCCTGGAAAATACACAGCTGAGCTTTTAGATATGTTAAAGAGCGAAAATGCAAAAGCAACATTCTTCTTAATTGGTTCAAACGTGAAAGCTTTCCCTGATCTTGTAAAACGTGAAGATGCTGAAGGCCACTATGTTGGGATGCACAGTATGACTCATAACTACAAGAAACTGTATACAGAAGGTCACTACGTTGATGAAATGAAGGAAGACCAAGGCTTAATCGCTGGCGTTCTCGGTAAATCACCAGTATTAACTCGCCCATCTTACGGCTCAATGCCAGGATTAAATGAAGCCCTTCGCAACAAAGTTGTTGAGAATGGTTTAAAAGTATGGGATTGGACAATTGATTCATTAGACTGGAAATACAACAAAATGCCAGTTGATGCTGCTTCAGCTAAAATCGTAGAAAACGTTCTAGCTGGTGCTACAAATCCAACAGAAGTTATTCTTATGCACGATATTCATCCACAATCAGTTAAAGCAGTACCTGGAATTATTAAAGGGCTGAAAGAAAGAGGATATGAATTAGAAAGTTATCATGAGAACGAACACTTCCCATTAAACTTCTGGCATGATAATCGTATTTAATAAAAAAGACTTGATTTCCTCTAGTAGGTTATCAAGTCTTTTTATTATCGTTTTGGGAATTTCCTTTGTTGCTCTTCAATAGAACGAATAATATTCTCTCTATCATCTTGAGTGATACTGATAGAAAATTCGTACTCCTCTTCCTTACACCATGAAGGATTAAGTTCCAGCGATAAGCGAATAACAAGGTGAAACTCCCCTTCTTTTTCTCCCATAAATTCAAACGCTAAATTTGGCTCGATGAAATCTAGTTCGTTATATGTAGGGTTTGGTAATGATTGAAACCATTTTATCATGTACTGTAAATCGGGTGTTTGTAAAAAAGGATCCATCGTTTCAAAAACTTTATTTTCTTCTGACAGTCTCGCTTTTACTCTTAACCAATTTCTATCACACTCGTCTTTCGCATCTTTATATTGGTAATTTACAACCTCTAAATGTAATGATATTTTTTCATTTTTAAAATTCATGAATATCCCCCTTCTATCTCTGGATCTTTTGTTTTATAAATTTTTATTAATCCCGATACTTTAAATTATACTAGGTTATTTTAATCTTTTTTTAATACGGATAAATTGTTTAAATTTATTACCCTTTATACATAAAATAAATTTGATTTGCAATATAATCTGAACTAAAGTGAAGTCCATTCCTTATCCACCACATGATAATACCTACCAATGAGGCTGTTTTAATATCAACCGCAACATAATTATCAGGTAAATCCTTTTTCGTATTCTCTCTTCTCGTTTCAATTAATTCTTTTAAAAATAAAAATAATTGCTCTTCAAATTGATTCATTTTAAATAATATAAATAAATAATTTCGGTGGATATATATATAATCAAGTAATTGTGTTAGCTTTTGTTTTTCTGATAAATCTTTTGCATGCATTAAATCAACAATTTTATTAGAAAGCTCATTTAAAATCTCATTCGTGATTTGGCCTATTAAATCTTGAATATCTTGATAATGTAAGTAAAATGTTGTTCGATTTAATCCTGCTTTAGTTGCGACTTTCTGAATCGTTAAACTTGAAATACTAGAATTCTCACATAAGAGTGAAATAACAGCATCTTTAAACATTTCTCTTGAACGTACTGTACGAGGATCTTCTTTTTTAGGTGTAGACATTTTTAAACCCCTTTATAGATTTTCTTTAACTTTATCGACATCATATACCATCTATGTCGAGTAGTGAACATTTTCAAAAAAACTGTTCATGGTCAAAGAAAATTTATTTTGTTACCATTAATTTTATCGACACCATGTCGATAAATCAAGAAAACAATGAAGGAGTTTATCAATGCAAAAGGAAATTTCGGCAAGAAATAAAAAAATCATTTTAGTTGTGCTCATTGCCGGCTGTTTTTTATCAACATTAAATCAGACGCTATTAAATGTGGCGATGAGTAATTTAATGGAAGTATTTGATGTTACGGCTGCAACAGTACAATGGCTATCAACAGGCTTTATGCTCATAAATGGCGTTCTAGTGCCAATTACTGCATTTTTAATGAAACGATTTACTACAAGGCAGCTATTTATTAGCTCCATGCTCTCTTTGTTTATCGGGACTGTTCTTTGTGCATGCGCCATGAATTTTGGCATTTTGTTAACAGGAAGAATGATTCAAGCAGTTGGGGCAGGAATTATTATGCCACTAATGATGACAGTTATTTTATATTTGTACCCTAGTGAAAAGCGTGGAAGCATTATGGGGACTATTGGTTTCGCCATAATTTTTGCGCCAGCTATCGCTCCAACATTATCTGGCTTTATTATTGAATATGTATCATGGAGATGGCTATTTATTGGATTAGCTCCATTTGTATTAATCGTTATTCTTCTCGCGCTAAAATATTTAATGAATGTTGCTGAGACAACAAAAGCAAAATTAGATATCGTAAGTGTCATTTTATCAACGATTGGCTTTGGTTGTATTATATTCGGGTTTAGTAGTGCAGGAAGCAAAGGATGGGATCATCCAGTTGTTATTACAACAATTATCATCGGTATAATCGTTACATCTTTATTCTGTTTACGTCAAATAAAGTCTAACGATCCCTTATTAAATTTATCAGTATTTAAGTATAAAGTTTTCACTCTTACATCAGTCATTAACGTACTCATTACGATGATTATGTATGCAGATTTAATTCTATTACCAATTTACTTGCAAAATGGACGAGGTTTTACTGCATTTGAATCAGGTTTACTTCTTTTACCTGGAGCTGTGATTAATGCCTTCTTATCACCTATCACAGGGAAAATGTTTGATAAATACGGAGCAAAACCACTCTTTATCACAGGATTAATATGTATCGTTATTTCGATGTTGGGTGTAATTGATTTGACCGAATCCACAACTTATATGTATTTAATGGTTCGTACCATTATTCTACGAATTGGGTTAAGTTTCATTTCGATGCCTTTAAATACAGCAGGCTTAAATGCTTTACCAAGAGAACTAGGTTCGCATGGTTCAGCAGTAAATAATACAATTCGCCAATTAGCAGGTGCTATTGGAACAGCATTCATTATCACTGTGTATACAATTCAATCCACTGCACATACTTCACAGTTATCTAGTGAGCACGGAAGCATCTCAGCTATGCAAGTAACGAAATTATCTTCTATCTTCAGCTCAAGTGATGCCTACGTATTTATGTTAGTCTTATCCTTTGTAGCTTTGATTATTGCATGTTTTATGCCTAAAAAAGTAGCAATCCAAAAATCCGAAAGTAAATCTTAAAACAAAAAATCCTACTCATTTTCTATACGAGTAGGATTTTTTATTATTTATTTTGTTTCCCCGTCTTCAGTCGTCTTCACCTTCGTTTTATTGTTATCACGATTGTTATAGTTATATTTAGAACGATCTACCGGTGTAAATCCTTCTGGTGTGTAGAATCGTAATAAGTCACCGTTAACAACTTGGTCGGAGTATTTTAGTGATTTTTGAACCATTTGTTCATTTTGTTTTATTTCATCTGTAAATTCTACAGGTTTCCCAGTCGCTGTATCATAATATTTGCCGTTAAGTGCAGTAACTGTTGGGCTTACGTAGTTACCGTTACGGAACGGAACGACTTGTTTATGCTCTGGTGATAATAAATCTGATCCGAATTGAACATAATTTTTCGTATCTGTACCTAGTAAGTGTAATAACGTTGGAAGAACGTCAATTTCTCCGCCGTATTGATGTTGTACGCCGCCTTTCATTCCTGGTACGCGAATGATTAAAGGTACACGTTGTAATTGAGCATTTTCAAATGAGTTCATTTCTTTACCCATTATTTGAGACATTGCTGCGCTATGATTATCTGAAATACCGTAATGGTCACCGTACATAACGATAATTGAGTTATCGTATAAACCAGATTGTTTCAAGTAATCCATGAATCCTTTTACAGATTCATCTAAATAGCGTGCTGTTTGGAAGTACGTATCTACTGATGAATCACCTGTTTTAGCTGGTTCAATCGTTGCTTCCGCTTTATCAATCGGATAAGGGAAATGGTTCGATAACGTAATGAACTTCGTATAGAACGGTTGTTTTAACGTTTGTAATAACGGAATTGATTCATTAAAGAACGGTTTATCTTTTAAACCATAGTTTACTACATCTTTTTCGTTCATATCATAGTATGACGCATCAAAGAATTGATTAAAGCCAAATGATTTATAAATTTCATCACGGTTCCAGAACGTTTTATAATTTCCGTGGAACACTGCTGATGTGTATCCTTGTTGGCCTAAAATAGCCGGTGCTGATTGATACGTGTTATGAGCTTTATTTGTAAAAACAGATCCTTGTGGTAATCCAAACATTGAGTTCTCTAACATGAACTCCGCATCAGATGTTTTACCTTGTCCTGTTTGATGGAAGAAGTTATCAAAGTATAACGTATTCGCATCTTTTGTAAATGAGTTTAAGAATGGTGTGACCTCTTGACCATTTAGTTTGTAGTTTAGTAAAAAGTTTTGGAACGACTCTAAATGAATATAAATTACGTTCATTCCTTTTCCTTTACCGAAATACTCAGGATTTGGACTTGCATAAGTTGATGAAAGATAGTTTCTAACTTCTGTCATATTATCTCCATCCGCTAATGCTCGTTCTGTTGATGCTTTCGCACTTTGAATACCATCATAAATCGTAAAGTTGTACGCCCCTAAATATTTCACGATATAATTGCGATCAAATGTTCTTGTTAACAATTCAGGACGGTCAGATTCTGCCAGACCTAAGTTAACGCTAAAGAATAAAATACCTGCTACAAATACTAGAGATAATTTATGCTTCGCAACACGGATTGGTTTAGGATTTACAAATTTCGTTGCGACTAAAACAATTAAAATGATTGTATCTAAGAAATATAGTGGATCATATAAGTGTAGCAACGCAAAAATACTACCACCTAAATCTCCAAAGTTATTCGATTGTGTTAATGTCGGGAACGTAATAAAGTCGCTGAAAAAGCGATAATATACTACGTTTGCGTATAAAAGTATAGACATTAGCAAATTAATAATAATTAACCAAATGTAAGCTCGTTTCCCTTTTGCGAATAATGCGAGCCCTAAAAATAGAACTGCTGAGCTTAACGGGTTGAAAAACAGTAAGAACTTTTGGATTGTGTTCGATATCCCTAAATTAAATTCTGTCACATATGCTGCATATGTTTTTAACCAAAGTAAAATAACAGCAAATACGAAAAATCCAAAATGATTACTTAATACTCTTTTACTCTTTAATAAAAATTGTTGCATCTCTCCACCTCTTTTGATCATCCAAGGCTTATTTTATATAAGTCTGTCTCTCTATTCAATTTTTCTTCTTCAAATAGATTTTATTTGTTTAACTATATGAAGAATATTAGTAATTATAATTTGTAGCTTTTATTTATTCAACTATTTCTTTTTAAACATTTTGACCTTGGTTTCTATTTAACAAAATACATTTGTAACATTTCCTATTTTCTCCCAGGGGCTCATCCACTAATTATGACTCCACAAACTATAATCCTTTATTTCCTCATTTGCAAACTAATCTATCTCCAGTTTTGGTACATATTTCACATAAGAAAAAGTGTAGTTTGAAGTAATTGCTCAAACTACACTTTTTCTACAATCTTATCCTTTATAACTAACTTCCCCAGTTTCAACTAATTCCTTTAACCCCATAAACATTAAATTCCAACCATGTTCAGACCCGTCATGATGCTCTTTAAGCGCTTTTTCAATATGAAGTTCTGTCCAATTTTCTTCATGAGGAACGATAATGTTTTGTGAAAATGTCATTTCAGATCCTTGTTGATGATCTTTTATCTCAACTGTAATTGTATCTTCTAATTCACTAAACTGTGGCATTTTAAATGTAAATACTAATTTTTTTGGACGATTCATTTCGATGTATTCCCCAATTGCTCGATAATCTTTTCCATCACGATGATCAACAATTTCCCAACTTCCTCCTACTTCAGGAGTATTTTCCGTTACTTTATTCGTCCCTTCCAATGTAAAAAACCATTTCTTCATCATTTCAGGGTTTATCCACGCTTCAAAAACTTCTTCAGGTGCAGCATCAAAGTTTCTTACCATCGCTAATGTTATTTTTGAATAATTATTCATCTTAACTCTCCTCCACTTCATATTAAAACGAATGTTTTTTTACTTGAAGTATATTACATAAAACCCCCGCTCTCTTAAAAGAGAGCGAGGGTTTTAATCATTCATTATTAACCTTTGTACATTGCAACAACTTGTTTTTGAAGTTCTTCATTTTCTAAGAACTCATCATATGTTGCTTCCTTATCGACTACACCGTTTGGCGTTACTTCAATAATACGGTTTGCAATTGTTTGTATGAACTGATGGTCATGAGATGTGAATAGTAACGTACCTTTAAATGCGATTAAACCATTGTTTAATGCCGTAATAGACTCAAGGTCTAAATGGTTCGTTGGATCATCCAATGTTAATACGTTTGCACCACTTAACATCATCTTAGACAGCATACAACGAACTTTTTCTCCTCCAGATAATACAGAAACGTTCTTCTTAACTTCTTCGCCTGAGAATAACATACGGCCTAAGAAACCACGTAAGAAACTTTCTGATTCATCTTGTGGAGAGAACTGACGTAACCAATCAATTAAGTTGTAATCACTGTTCTCGAAGTACTCAGAGTTATCTCTTGGGAAATGAGCTTGAGATGTTGTTACACCCCATTTGAATGAACCACTGTCTGGCTCCATTTCACCCATAAGAATTTTAAATAATGTTGTCATCGCAATATCGTTACGGCCGATAAATGCAACTTTATCACCTTTATTTAAAATGAAGTTCACATTATCTAATACTTTTTCTCCATCAATCGTTTTAGAAATACCTTCAACTGTTAATAAGTCATTTCCTACTTCACGCTCTGGTGTGAAACCAACGAACGGATAACGACGTGATGAAGGTCTAATATCATCTAATGTAATTTTATCTAATAATTTTTTACGAGAAGTTGCTTGCTTCGCTTTAGATGCGTTTGAGCTAAAGCGCGCAATAAAGTTTTGTAACTCTTTTACTTTCTCTTCTTTTTTCTTGTTAGAATCTTGAGTTAGTTTTAATGCTAATTGGCTTGATTCATACCAGAAGTCATAGTTACCAACGTATAATTGAATTTTACCGAAATCAAGGTCAGCCATGTGCGTACATACTTTATTTAAGAAGTGACGGTCATGGGATACAACGATAACTGTATTTTCAAAGTTCATTAAGAAGTTTTCTAACCATTGAATCGCTTTTAAGTCCAAGTGGTTGGTAGGCTCATCTAGTAATAGAATATCAGGTTGACCGAATAAAGCTTGAGCAAGTAATACTTTTACTTTCTCTGCCCCTGTTAATTCAGACATCTTTTTATCATGAATATCTTCGCCGATACCTAATCCTTTTAGAAGGATTGCAGCTTCTGACTCAGCTTCCCAACCGTTTAGCTCAGCAAACTCACCTTCAAGTTCTGCAGCACGCATGCCATCTTCATCACTAAAGTCTTCTTTCATGTAAATTGCATTTTTCTCTTGCATTACTTTATAAAGACGTGTGTGACCCATCATTACTGTTTCTAGTGCCGGGAACTCTTCATATTCGAAGTGATTCTGCTTTAATACTGCTAGACGCTCACCTGGCGTAATATGTATGTCACCTGTTGATTGGTCAACTTCACCAGATAAAATCTTTAGAAATGTTGATTTACCAGCACCGTTTGCTCCGATTAAACCGTAGCAATTACCTGGTGTGAATTTTATGTTAACATCTTCAAATAATTTGCGATCCGCGAAACGCAAACTAACGTTACTTACTGTAATCATTTGTGTCCTCCTACTAATACCACTTATTTCAGCGTTTTCTCACCGATTGTCTTAAAAAATCGCATATTACGACTCAATTATTGTAGACTATAGCTATTATATAGTAGAAGCTGGATGAATAGCAACGGTTGATTACTTTTATCGTGTGGTTATTACATTGATTTACTGGTTAAT
The DNA here is from genome assembly GCF_040459645.1 of Bacillus cereus group sp. RP43. Lineage (NCBI taxonomy): Bacteria > Bacillati > Bacillota > Bacilli > Caryophanales > Bacillaceae > Bacillus > Bacillus cereus group sp. RP43. Next base: position 2,375,145 of record NZ_JARVHQ010000001.1, on the reverse strand, counting down.
ACAGCATTTTAAATAATACTAGTTAAATTCCATATATAGTGAATAAGGATTTGTGCTAGCAATGAATTTGTTTTTCGGTATACGTAACTAGTAACAATACTCAAAACAAACGGAAACACACGATATTCCATTGGGATATTATGTATGAAAGAAAAGTGAATATAAATGAATCGGTCATTTCGTTATACAAATTCATATCAAAAAGATATTCGCACAACCTCAAGAATATAATTGCCCCAACAAAACTTAACATACCATAAACGAATGATTTGTTTGTTACCCATAAATCCCTCCTACTACAAAAAAGGGCGTGAATATTTTCCGTATTTCCCCAACTATATTTTACCATATATTAGAAAGTATTTTTTCGTTTATTCGCAAACGTTCTTCACTCTGTTTTCAATAAAAAACTGTAGAGAACACACTCTCTACAGTTTTTTTATTACTTCGTATCAATTATTTTCTTTTTATAACTTTGTATTTTACTCGTTAACCCTATTAAAGCTGGTAATAAAATTGGCATAACAATTAAAGCTAATAGTATAAGAGCGATGCCAGCAACTAATGCAACTTGTATAAGAGTTAATACACCTGAAGGTATTAAAGCTGCAAATGTCCCGCCTAAAATAAGTGCTGCTGATAATACGACTCCGCCTATGTGACGAGATGCGGTTATAATTTTCGTTACTGAATCCCCTTCTAGCTCGTTATAGCGCATCATCAAGAAGATACTATAATCCACTCCTAAAGCGACAATCATTATGAAACTAAAGAATGGAACATTCCAGCTTAATGACTCAACGTTTAATACATGCGTACTTATTAGCTCACTTATACCAAGTGATGTGAAGTACGTTAAAATTAAAGATCCGATAATAAAAATTGAATTTAAGAATGAACGGGTAATTACAATTAATACAATCCCAATTCCAATCAACATAATCGTAGCAGTACGCAAGAAATCTTGCCCAGTTACTTCTTTTAAATCAACATTTCTAGCTGTTGTCCCTCCGATTGCTGTTTTCGCATCATTTATTTCCGTCCCTTTTATAGTGCCATCTATTGTTTTATTTATTTCTTGAATAATAGGCATCGCTTCTTTTGAATACGGATTTACATCTAAAATGATTGTCATTTTAGCAGTTTTTCTATCATGTGACATATACGTATTCAGTGCTTTTTGGAAATCCTCTCCCTCCAAAACTTCTTTTGGAATATAAAACTTCTCAGAGCTTTTCGATTCATTCAGCTCACCTAAATATTTTTGAGCGTCCCCTAGACCGTTACTTACTTTTCCTAAACCTTCTGTACTTTTAGATAAGCCTGATTGTAATTGGCCCATCTTCTCTTGCAAATCTTTTAGCCCCGTTAATAACTGCCCTTGCCCATCGTTTATTTTCGTTAATCCAGATTGTAACTCACCTGACTTGTTCGTAATTTGTTTTGAACCTGTAGCTCCTTCGTTCAAGCCATTTTTCAGCTCGGTTGCTCCTTTTTGTAATTGCGTTACTCCATTGTTCATTTCCTTTAAACCATTATCTACTTTTAGTAACGATTGATTTGCTTCTTTAAATGAACTCATTGCTGCTTTGTGCTGCGTCGCTAATTGATTTAATTCATTTGAAACGACACTTAATTGCTTCTGAGCTTCTTTTGCAATTCCTAATGTTTGCTGCACATTAGGATCATTTGCTAATTCTGGTTTTGTTTGAATGAAATTGTTCATTAACGTTTCAATTTGTTCATATCCTTTTTTCGCACCATCAATCGCTTGAGAAATGCTTCCGAAATATTGATCGTACGAACTTAAACCTTTTTCTAACTGAGCATAACCAGCATGAAGCTGCGAAGTTGCATTTGAAAGGGCATTGATATTTCCGTTTAATGATGCTAGCCCATCCTCTATTTGCTTCGCCCCTTGTGCTCCATTGTTTATTCCATTCGATAATTGATTTAAAGCTGTTCCTAATGCTGATACGCCATTTTTCGCCTCATTTGTTCCATCAATTAACTTTTGAACATTTGCGAGACTATTTGAGTCATTATCACCCATTTTGTCTTTCGCATCAGTTAATCCGTCATTAATTTCTTTTATACCACCATTTGCATCTCCTAAGCCTGTATTCAATTCTCCGGCTTGTTTATTTATATATAATTCTTTAATCTTATCTCCAGTTGGACGCGTCGGTGAATATACTTCTGAAACCCCTTTAACTTTCGAAATTTTTTCAGTTAGTTCATCTAAATTTTGTAGAGAAGTCGCTTCATCTAGCTTTTTCTCAGATTGAATAACTAGCGTACCCGGTGAAGAGAAACCAGGCGGGAAATGCTCTTCTATTACGTTAATCCCCATTTTTGATTCATACTTATTATCTACTTCAAATAAATCATTGTAATTAAGTGTGTTAGAATATTTTAATACGAAAGGAATCGATATCACGAATACAATGATTAAAGCAAAAAATGGCCTTGCTACTGAATTTTTCGCAAGAAATCCCCATAAGCGACTATCCTCATGACCTTTAAATGTTTTAACTGGATAAAACATTCCTTTTCCTAAAAGCACCATAAAAAATGGATTTAAAGTAGTTAATACGAGTAGTAATACTGCAACACCAATTGCTACGGCTGAAGTAGATTGATATAATTTAAAACTCGCTAAAGCAAGAGATGCAAAACCAATTAGTACTGCTATCCCGCTATATAAAACGGTTTTCCCTGCTGATTTAAACGTTTCTTTCGTAGCCAAAAATGCATTTTCTTGTTTACTTAATTCTTCTTTAAATCTTGTATATAATAAAATGTTATAGTCTGTTCCAACCCCAAACAGGACAACGACTACAAACACTTGTGTAAAGTTAGAAAACGGAAAATTAAATTGATCCACTAAATGTGCAATAATCCCCATTGAAACTAAATATGATACACCAACAGTAAGAAGGGAAACAATCGGAACAATTGGCGAACGAAATACAATGATTAATACAACTAGAATGAAAATGATAGAAATAACTTCTGTCTTCTTCACTCCCTCTTGAGAGGAAGTAAGAAAATCACCCGCTATTAAATCACTTCCTGTTAAGTACGTTTTTACCCCTTTCGTTTGCACTTTTTTATGAAGCCCATTTGCAACTTTTGATATTTCACCATTTTTTTTATCTACTGAGATTTGCGTTAAAATGGTCGTATTGTCTTTAGATATCAACTGTTTTTCCAAATCTTTATTATCTAAATGTGAAACAACTTCCTTAATTCCTAATTGCTCTTTTTCATTTTGTAAAGCATTGATCGTTTTCGTTATTTCCTCTTTTTGCTCATTTGTTAAAGCCTTCTTACTTCCACTATTAAAGACAGCTATAATTTCATACTTTTCAGTCCCTTCTTTATCCATCTCCTTTATTATCTTGTCAGCAATACTACTTTGTTCTGTATTAGGAATCGTAATTTGCCCTTTTTCTTTCACTAATTTATCCATATTAGGCATCGTTACGATCATTGTAATAGTAATAACTATCCATAATAGAAACGATAAACTTCTCCAACTTTTTAGCTTGCTCATATCGATCCTCTCCCACTCATAAACTTTTATACTCTAAACGGAATGAATATTCATTCCTATTATCCTATTAAATTATTTTTCAATTCTATCAAACCTCTACCTGCGGAATGAATATTCATTCCTTTGATTGTACGGATATATCATCTCCTGTAATAGTTTTTTATATTTATTTAGGAATGAATGTTCATTCCTGTCCTTATAAAGCTATAGAATCAAATGATTCTAATAGCATTCCAAGAGCTTTCTTCCAATTCTTTTACTAATTCTTTTGAGTATTCTAATTGCCCTGTTGCCATTACTTTAGTTAATTTTTCTAACGGTTGATATACAATAATAATTAAAGCAACTGGAGGCAATGGACGGAGAAAACCTTTTGCGATTCCATCTTCTATAATATTCATAAAGAAGCCTATAAAATCGTCAAATATTTTGTTGCTCTGTTCATCCAGAAAATAACTATCACAGTGAGAATTTGTAAAAAGAAAAGCATCCACATTGTTTCTCGCAAATTCAAATAAACGGTTATAAATATGACTAAACTGTTCACGAATATTTGCTTCAACAGGAAAATCAGTTTTTAGTATTTCAGATAATTGCAACATGCTTTTTGAAAATAGTGAGTTAACGAGTGCCTCTTTATTTTCAAAATAGCGATAAATAGTACCAGCGCCGACTTTTGCTTTTTCAGCGATCATCGGAATTGTCGTACCATCGTAACCACGCTCTGCGAAAAGTTGTATCGCAGCATCAAAAATATCCTCTTGTTTGTTTTTAGCCACTTTTTCCACCTCAATTTTCAGGAATGAAAATTCATTCCGTTTTTAATTATAAATTACATGGATTAAAAGTCAAGGGTGTTTCAAAGTAGTGTAGAATTTTTATATCGGCGATTTTCAATATATATCGATTTGCCGACAAAAACTGATAAAATAAGAGAAAGCTGTCCCAAAATTTCTTTTTGAACAGCTCGATTTCCTATTTACAAATTAAAAGAAATCATAAATAAACGCTTCACGCACCGGGACTACATTCTCAAATGTTCGTATCTCTTCTTCGCTTCCACTAATTAATTCAAGATTACTTAGCTCTAACGGACGTTTGTAGCCAAACATTATTGTAGATAGCACATTGATATCCAGTCTAATTCCTTTATTTAATGTCTCTTCTTTTATCATTGTTACTTCATGATTTACAAGTTTCACAGTTACGTTATTCCACGGAGCAAATGAATCTGTAATATGTAAAATCACTTCTTGTTGCATAGTGTTCCAGTTAAACTCATATTGATTTAAGAACTGCTGCACATCTACAATTCTACCCATAAAATATGGTTTCATTTCCACCTTCACTCGCGGCTCTTGCAATGTATATAACAACGGTTCTTTCTCACTTAATATCATTTCAACTTCTTTAATCATAGAATCATGCTGGCAAATAAAGTTCCATAGGCCATTTCTCGCTTCATTATGTAATGGAACAAATTCTTCTACTGTCATTTTATAATTTTCTATTTTATATAACACGTAACCAGCTGCTGTTTTATTTTCATCATAGTAAATCGCTAATGTTAAATCATGATAGACCGCTTGTAACCACCATTTTCCACTGCGAACTAGCATACCTGAAAAACGTTCCGCAAATGTTTCATAGATCTTCTCTACTTCTTCTGGGTGATTTTCTTTATTGAAACGTTTCACAGTACCATTCACTTGTTTTTTCATAACTAAATCGCTCTTTGTCATATGACATATAAGGCGATCCGCACAAAGTTCCCATCCATATTTACGGTAAAATGACACTGCAAATGGATGTAACATCGATACACTATATCCATTTTTTCTCATCGTTTGCAGTGAATGCTGAAGCAACTCTTTTACATATCCGCTTCTTCTATACTCTGGATACGTCGCTACCCCTGCAATGCCGCCCATTTTAAACTTTTCTTTTCCTATGTAAATATGAAACGGAATAAGATGGAGTTTTGCTGCTAAGTTTCCCTCTTCCATAATACCGTATATTTCATGGCTTTCTTTCATTCGAGTAAGTTGTTGCTCTACTCGTTCTTCACTTGCTTTATATTGAAAAGCGTATTCTGATAAGGTTAGTGCTTCTCTGAATTTATCTTCTTTTAATTGTATGACGTTCATATATTTCTCCCTCCATCCTCTGTTTGAATTGTACCATAATTCTTAATATTCCAGTGAGGTGAATGAAATTATATCGGCACTTCAACAAAGAATATCGACCTATCTTATATAAAAAAGCAGATACATTACGCATCTGCTTCTCATCAATTTATTTAGCTAACGTTTGAAGCTCTTCAAAAAATGTAGGATATGATACGCCTACTGCTTCTGCATCTTCAATCGTTGTTTCTCCTTCTGCAATACAGCCGGCGATCGCAAGCATCATGCCAATGCGATGATCTCCGTGACTATGTACTGTACTACCTTTTAAAGTTGATTTGCCGTAAATAATCATTCCGTCATCAGTTGCTTCAATGCGGGCTCCGAGTTTCGTTAGTTCAGCAACGACTGTATCGATACGATTCGTTTCTTTCACTTTTAGCTCGTGTGCATCTTTAATGACTGTAATTCCATCTGCTTGTGTTGCTGCTAAGGCGATAACTGGAATTTCATCGATTAATCTTGGGATTATATCTCCGCCAATTTCGATTCCTTTTAGTGAAGACGTTTCGATTGTAATATTTGCAGCTGGTTCAGATGCCCCTTCGTTAATTGACTCTACAGTAAATGTAGCACCCATTCTCTCTAAAACATCTATAATACCTGTACGTGTTGGGTTCATTCCTACATTTTGTAATACTAGTTTACTATTTGGGATAATTGCACCTGCTACTAAGAAAAATGCCGCTGATGATACGTCACCTGGCACATGAACGTCTGTTGCTGTTAACTTCTGGCCACCCACTAGTTTTACGGTTTTCCCCACGCGAGTTACCTTTACACCGAACGCTTCAAGCATTCTTTCCGTATGGTCGCGTGAAATATGTGGTTCTGTAACAGTTGTTACACCTTCTGCACGAAGACCTGCAAGTAAAATAGCTGACTTTACTTGTGCGCTTGCTACAGGTGAAGTGTACTCAATTGCTTTTAAATCTCCTCCGCGTATTGTGAGCGGCGTAAACGTCCCCTCTTCTCGGCCATCAATTTTTGCACCCATTTGCTTTAGTGGATTTGTTACACGCTGCATCGGTCTCTTCGCAATTGAATCATCACCTTGCACGCAAGAAAAGAATGGTGTGTTTGCAAGTATTCCTGACATTAATCGTATCGTTGTACCAGAATTACCAACATCTAATACAGCTTTTGGTTCCTGCAAACCTTCTAATCCTTTTCCAATTACCGTAACTTCGTCTTCATTTTGCGTAATCTCTACTCCCATTTCTTTAAAACAAGAAATCGTACTTAAACAATCCGCACCAGGAAGAAATCCTTTAATTGTTGTTTTTCCATCTGCAATTGCGCCAAACATGACAGCGCGATGCGAAATTGATTTATCACCTGGGATTGTGATTGTGCCATTCAATCCATTAGTTACAGGTTGTATTGTTGTTTCTTTCACGTTCTCACCTTCTTTTTTAAATTGTTTCATACGTTTGGTATTCTTCTTTTCCTAGCGCCAACTTTGCCTTCATGCGATCTTCTTCTCTTTGGAAACTAATTCTAAGCACCCCAAGTAGTCCTTCGCGGGCTTCTAATATTTGCAAGTTTGTAATACTAATTTCTTCTTCTGCTAAAATACTCGTAATATGAGCTAAAGCCCCTACTTTATCTAAAACATCGACGTATAAGTCGTGATAGGCAGGAATTGCGCCCCTCTTTCGCACTGGTAAAGAATCACGGTATTCTTTCGCATCTGCAAAATAGTTTTGTATTTCACCTGCATCTCCTTTAGAAACAGTCTTATATAACTCTTCCATTTCTGAGATCCATTCTTCTAATAGTTCCAATAAATGCCCGCGATTTTGTTTTACAATATCACTCCACATTTTCGGGCTACTTGATGCGATACGTGTTATATCTTTAAATCCGCCTGCCGCTAGTTGGTGAATAAGCGGGTTATCCCCGGCATGTTTCTCAACTTGTTTTACTAATCCTGCTGCTATAAGATGCGGGAAATGACTAACAATGCCTGTTACATAATCGTGTTCTTTTGTATTTAAAACGAGAAAATGTGAGCCTGTTCCTTTTAGCCATTCTTTTAGCTTATCCACCTGATCCGCCTGCACGTGATTCATTGGCGTTAAAATATAAAACGCGTTTTCAAAAAGATGCGCCTTTGCACTTTCAACGCCAGTTTTATGAGAACCTGCCATCGGATGTCCGCCAATAAAAGAAACTTTCTTTGATAATAAAGCTTCCGCTTCATTCATGATTGTCCCTTTCGTACTTCCTACATCGGTAACAATAACATCTTCTCGTAAATGAAATGATGCAAGTTTGTGTAATAACTTTTTCGTTTCTTCAACTGGAGAGGCAAAAACAATTAAATGTGCCTCTTCACATGCATGCTGTAAATCTACTGCTACTTCATCAACTACATGTAATTCTTTTGCGCGCTCTACTTGTTCTTTAAATATGTCATAGCCGATTATCGTTACATCGTGCTCTTTTTTAATCGCTAATGCAAGTGAGCCTCCTATTAATCCAGTACCTATTAGTACTACCTTTTTACACATTTGCCTCATCTCGAGACTTACTTTTTTTATTTTCAAAGTGTTGTTTTAACACTGAAATCACTCCTTCATTTTGTTCCCTTGTTCCAATTGTAATGCGTACGCCATTTGGGAACGGACGAATAATAAACCCTGCATGCGCACAAGCTTCATAAATTTCCCCAGCATCATCTACTGGTAAGAAGATAAAGTTCGTTTGCGACGGATAAAACGGGATTTCATTTTCTGTACAAAAACTTTCGTACTGTTGTAATCCCTCTTCGTTAACACGTACTATTTCTTCAATAAACGCTTCATCACTAAAGGCAATCGTTGCTGCTTTTTGTGCTAATGAAGACACGTTAAATGGTAAGCGGACGACATTTAATTTCTCAATTAACTCTTCCTGTCCAATTGCATATCCAACGCGGAAAGAAGCTAATCCGTACGCTTTAGAAAACGTTCTAAGTACAAGAATGTTTTTATGTTTTTCTAGAAGAGGTAATATCTCTGGGAAATCTTTTGCTGTTACGTATTCATAGTACGCTTCATCAATGACAATTAACGTATTTTCACTAACTCCCTCAATAAATTGATTTAATTTTCGCTCATCAACATATGTGCCTGTCGGATTATTCGGGTTACAAATCCAAACGATTTTTGTATGTTCATCAATAGCTAAAGAAATTCTATCTAAGTCATATACACCGTTATTTAAAGGAACTTCTTTCACTTCACATCCTTCAATAATCGCATGATGACGGTACTGAGGGAATGTCATGCCAGCAGTTACGATATTATCTCCTTTACAGAGCACTGCACGGCTTATAATTTGAATGATTTCATCGAGCCCACTACCACAAAGCACTTGTTCCATTTGCACTTGTAATTTCTCTGCAATCGTTTGACGGAGCGTTGTAGCTCCGCCATCTGGGTACAATGCATGTTCCTGCCAAGATTTTTGTAATTCCCCTAAAACACGAGGTGAACAGCCAAATGGATTTTCATTTGATGCTAACTTAACAAATGAATGGTCCCCGTATACTTCTTTCATTTGCTCTAGTGATTTACCTGGTTTATACGGTTGTAATGATGATAATTGATCTTTTACTCGCATGTTAAATCCACCTTTTCATTAAAATTCTTTTGCGTATTTGTTATGTTGCAAAATGTTTTGCTTTAATAATTCCATGCGATCTTTTCCGAATTGTTCGACTAGTGCATCTGCAAGTTCCCACGCAACAACAGCTTCAGCTACAACACCTGCTGCTGGTACTGCACAGCTATCAGATCTTTCAATACTTGCCTGGAACGCTTCTTTCGTATCAATATCTACGCTTGCTAACGGTTTATACAATGTAGGAATTGGCTTCATAACACCTCTTACGACAATTGGCATTCCTGTTGTCATACCACCTTCTAAACCGCCGGCATTATTCGTTTTTCTTGTGTATCCTTGTTCTTCATCCCATAAAATTTCATCATGCACTTTACTTCCTGGCTGTCTTGCTGCTTCAAAACCAACGCCAATTTCAGCACCTTTAAATGCATTAATACTCATAATTGCACCAGCAAGTTTTGCATCTAATTTACGATCGTAATGAACGTAACTACCAACACCTATTGGCATACCTTCTGCAATGACTTCAACAATACCTCCGATTGAATCCCCGTTACTTTTAGCGTTATCTATCGCATCCATCATCTCTTGTTCTACTTCTTTATCTAAACATCGAACTGGTGAATTTTCAGTAACCGTTTGAATTTCTTCTATTGGTAAGTTTGAAATTCGTTTCGCTTGTACCCCACCAATTTCAAGAACATGCCCTGCAATTTCTACGCCTAATTCTTTCAAAATTTGTTTCGCAACTGCACCAGCAGCTACACGAACTGTCGTTTCTCTTGCAGATGAGCGCTCTAGTACGTTTCTTATATCACGATGACCGTATTTGATTGCTCCGTTTAAATCCGCATGTCCTGGACGTGGTTTTGTAATTGTACGTTTCATATCTTTACTTTCTTTTTCCGAAATTGGCTCTGCACCCATTACTTTCGTCCAATGTTTGAAATCATCATTTTTAACGATTAACGTTATTGGTGAGCCAAGTGTCATCCCATGACGAACACCACTTACAATTTCAACTGTATCAGTTTCAATTTGCATACGTCTTCCGCGTCCGTGCCCTTTTTGTCTTCTTAATAATTCTTTATTAATATGTTCCGCTGTTAATGTTAAACCTGCTGGTACACCTTCTAAAATAACTGTTAACTGCGGCCCATGTGATTCTCCAGCTGTAATGTATCTCATTTCTCTTGCCCCTTTATTATTTTTTTGTACAAAAAAGTCCCTACTGAGCGCTCAGTAGGGACGATGTTTATCGCGGTACCACCCTAGTTGTAGACTTATTTCGTCTACCTCTCTTCTTCTTTAACGATCGTTTGACCGTCCTTCCCTTCAAAAGTTGGCGGGAAAGATGCTCCAAGGCTGTAATTCATGCTTATCTTTGTACTGATTTACACCGACCACCAGCTCTCTTTAACAGTGAGATAAGCACTACTGTTTTCCTCTTCAGCGCATATATGATATGGAATTAAGATAATTTATTTTTGAAACCTTTTAACTCATCCATGAATCTATGGAATTCTGGAATGTCCATTTGTTGCGCAGAATCTGATAACGCCACTGCTGGATCCGGATGTACTTCCGCCATTACTGCATCTGCTCCAATTGCAAGTGCCGCTTTTGCTGTTGGTAATAATAAATCTCTACGCCCTGTTGAATGTGTTACGTCTACGATAACTGGTAAATGTGTTTCTTTCTTTAAAATCGGTACTGCTGAAATGTCTAATGTGTTACGTGTTGCTCTTTCGTATGTGCGGATACCGCGCTCACATAGAATAATTTGGTCGTTACCTTGTGCAATGATGTATTCAGCTGCGTTAATGAACTCATCAATTGTTGCTGCTAATCCACGTTTTAGTAATACTGGCTTATTAACTTTACCTACAGCTCGTAGTAAATCGAAGTTTTGCATGTTACGTGCTCCAACTTGAATTACATCAACGTATTCTAGCGCCATTTCTACGTCATTCGGATTTAAAATTTCACTAATAATCGCTAAGTCGAATTCATCTGCTACTTGTCGTAAAATTTGTAAACCTTCTACTCCTAAACCTTGGAAATCGTATGGAGATGTTCTCGGTTTGAAAGCACCGCCGCGCATTAATTTAAGTCCTTGATCTTTCATCGCTTGCCCTACTTGGCGAACTTGCTCTAAACTTTCTACCGCACAAGGTCCCATAATGAACGTTTGTGTTCCGTTTCCAATCAATTCACCTTTAACATTAACAATTGTATTTTCTTTTTTCTTTTTACGTGAAACTAGTAATGCTTTACGGTTATCATCTTCTTGTAATTCTAAGCTTGCTTTGAAAATCGTTTTGAAAATATGTTGAACCGTTGACGTTTCGAATGGTCCTTCGTTATGCTCTGCGATCATATCAAGCACTTCACGCTCACGTACTGGATCGAAGCGTTTCGTACCTTGTACTTGTTTTTGCTCTCCAATTTTTTGAACGATTTCACCGCGTTTGTTTAAAAGGTGTAATAGTTGTAAGTTAATTTCATCTACCTGTTTACGTAATTGATCTAATTCATGATTTGCCATTTGGAAATCCTCCTCTAATGTTTTAAAAGTATAGTAAGAGAATGTAAAATTCTCTATTTTCTGAACTGATAAATTATACAATTGTTTCGTGGAATCGATACCTCTACTTATTTTAAACTAATAATTACCATAAAGACACTATCTACTAGTTAAAAATCACTTTTTTTGTACAAAAAATCCCTACTGATTCAATCAGTAGGGACGATATTTATCGCGGTACCACCCTAGTTGTAGACTTATTTCGTCTACCTCTCTTCATTGTTAACGATCATCTGACCGTCTTTCCCTTCATAAAGACAATAGTATCTTTACTACGAAAAAGATGCTCCAGGACTGTAATTCGCTCTTGTTTTTGTACTGGTTCGCACCAACCACCAGCTCTCTGTTACAGGGAAACAACAACTACTCCTTTTCCTTTCAACGCATATATATTTTATTTTCAAGTTGGACCATTAAAATACAAAAAGTCCCTACTGAATAAATCAGTAGGGACGATATTTATCGCGGTACCACCCTAGTTGTAGACTAACTTTCCGTCTACCTCTCTTCACTGTTAACGATCATTTGACCGCTCTTTCTTCATAAAGACAATACTATCTTTACTACGAAAAAGATGCTCCAAGACTGTAATTCATGATTATCCCTGTACTGGTTCACACCAACCACCAGCTCTCTGTTACAGTAAGACTAACCACTACTGTGATCTCTTCATTGCACTTTGTTTATTCAAATGTTTTTGAAATTGAATAAGTATGATTCGTATTATAGAACGCTTTTCAAAACACTGTCAACAACTTTTTATTTATTTTTTAAAATTCCATTTTCGCCCTATGATCCCTCTTGTAAATTCTCCGTTACGATTCCGATGCGAATTATTTCATTTTCTATTAAATTTAATACATGTCTTTCTACTCCATACTTGGTTGATAGTTCTTTTATTTGTATGATCTCACTTTCAAGTAAATCGGCTTCTTGACACGTCTGAAGTAAAGTGAAAAACACATTTGCATACAATTCTTTATACGCTTTCATACTCTCTTTTTTTTCAAGTATCTCTATAAACAACTGTTTCATTTCTTCTTGATTACATTGTCCTTCCACACCTTGAAATTTACTCGAAATAATATTTAGTCCTTTTTCTAAAATCTCATCCATGCATAAAACAATACGTAAAAGCATCATGTATTCTCTCGTTGATATTACGCCCATTTTCGGACGTTCTCTTAAAAACACACTAAGCCACGCTGTCCAAAATTTTTGTTGTTCCTTACCACTTAAAGTTTTTACGTAGTAGCATAAATACTGCATAAATTTAATTTTATTCTCTTCGTTTTCTTGCATCAAAAGTGGATATAACCAATCTGTTTTTTGCTCCCAATATAATACGCATTTAATAAATACAAAGCTAAGCCATTTTAAAAATGCTTCTCTCGTATATGGATGTAGTGCATCTAAATGTTCTACCGCATACTTAATATATCTCTTTATTTCTGTAAACAAAGGTACATTAATTTGCGTATAACATAATCCCGCCCACGCATATTTCGTAAGCTCACTTTCTTTCTTTAAATCTAAGTAAGGTAATAAATTTTTTCGACACCATTGCTTCTCAATATGGTATAAAAACGTAATATCTGCTGTTAAACGAGCAAACATGAAGTTCGTTCTTTCCGAAGTAACCCTTACCTGCTCCTCAAATAAAAATAAATATTCATACACGTTGCGATCGTATAAATGATCATATGCTAACAATTTTAGTAATACAGCAGTCATCTTCCCGACAGGGTGCTGAATAGATTCATTGTAAAAATCTTGTTTTCCAATCTTAAAATCCGATTCTCCTCTCATAACTTGTGGAAGTACAGAAAAAGCAAAGCGTTTTACAATCCGTATACTATTCTCATCTAACTCTTCTAATCGGTTACTAATTTCATATAGAAAACTACTAATTAACCAATGAAAAGCAGTATTTCTAACAAACTTCTGCAATAACGGTATAATCTTTTGAATTTGTTCATTCGTCAAATTCCTATTATTTCGCCACTCTCTAATACAAACAAACCATACTTCATTACTAATTTCGTGCACGCCTACTAGTTGATAAGCAAACGAAATACTCCACTCTACATTCAATTTACACGCTTTTGATAACATCTCTAAAAAATGGCGTTGTTCAAAAACACCGTCTCTTGAAAATTGCCGAACTTGCTCCATTATTTCATCGTCTTTCAGCTGCAGTAATCCATCAGCTGTTACATTGCATGTAATACGTTGTTCATTTGACTCTTTCTTTGGAACACTGTATTGATTTGAAGAAAAATGAGGGTGTTTCTGCTTCATTAGCTCGTATCCTTCCCCCGTAGACTTACTATTCGGATCACACGTGAATAGTAAGTCCAATACAAGACAAGCATCAAACGTCCTCTCTTCTGCAAGATACTCTAATACATGTTGAATTACTTCTTCTTTAGTTTCTTCTAAAGCATCTGCGTAATAATTCTTTACAAGTTGAAACACTTCATGTTTACATGTGAAATCTAACAGAACATCTGCATGTATCAACCACTTCAGTTTGTCATCCGCTGTAACGAATACATTATTAATCATTGCTTCAATCGCAATTCGCTTTTGAAGTACACTATCAGTTTCTATCATTTCTGTAATATAATAATTTGCTTTTTTCTCATTGTTTTCACATAAATATGTAAGACACTCTTTTACAATTTGAATTAAAAATGTAAAATCATTTTGCTGTAACTCCTGCTCTGAAATTTCTCTATCTCTTTTTTTCAGTGCATGTTGTCTTAATGACAATAGTTGTATCTTTTCTAATCCCATAACCATAATTGGATTTGCGTAGTAAGTAATATGCGGTCTCATTTTTTCTTTCCAAATTCGCTCCACATGAGAAAAAATAGGCATCGGTATACGACTCGATTCCTCGAGTTCAATCGACTCTCGCGTATCATTTCCCCATCTTCTTACACGCTTCAGTTTAAGTTTTCCGTCTAAAATAAACGTTAATAGCAACAAGCCAATTTCTTTATGCTCAGGGAAAGAACATTTTTGCAATAAATATGTGATTATTTCAATAGAGCTACTATCTTTCTCTGCTGTTTCTAATAAAAGCAATGTCCATCTTGCAAACAACAAAGGGTCCATCGTTTCTTTCGTTTCGTTTAAGTAAGTACAAATTGTTCGCCACCATAACGGGGATATTTTAGAATGATTTTTAAAAATCAATTGAAATAGTTCTTTTTGATGACTAAATAGAAATTGCTCCACTAACCATTCCGCAAGCAATTCATCTACTTCATCATAATTTGCTGTAAGCAGAAATAAATTTCTTAGTTTCCCTTCTGCTTCAAGCCATTCCACCCATTCATAATCACGAGCAAATTCAACGAAGTACCGAACAGTTTCAATTTTTTTTATTGACTGTTTTATATAGGATAATTGCTCCTGCTCTACTGATGGAGGAACGGTTACAATATCACGAATACGCATTCTTTTCGTAATATAATTATCCCCCATTAATTCCGCCCACCGCTTCACTGCTTTCACAAGTGCCTGATGATTATTTGCCTTATTCGGATACACAATCGGTCTTATCCCTAAATGCTCCCAATGATATGTATTATCACCTTGTGCGACGAAAGCGTAACGCCTTGTACTCGGTGGTAAGCCTGTTGCTAAATATTTCATTACAGGATCATTATGACTATACCCAACGAATAAAACAGTGTAATTTGAGAATAAATCAACTAAAAATCGTCTCGCCCATCCTTCTGTTAAGTAAGCCCTTCCAAAATCACCATCCGTTAAAATTAAAGCTTCTTTCTCTTGTTCTACATTCCCATGTATGTAAGCCAACCCTTTAAACGCTCTCCCTGTCGGTAAAGCAGGTGCATAATAAATATTCAGCTCTCTATTCATTTCTGTAATTACAGACGTAAAATGTTGATCAAAGTTTGTCGTTACAATTCGAACATCCGTATCTAACGGAAACAGCCTTGGAATCGCATAGTGTAATGGATTTGGTTTTGATTTTTCTATATTAACGAGGTCTCTTGCAACTTGATGCACATCTTTCGTTTTCGCAATTTTACCGAGATAATAATCGTGGGGTTCTGTCATCTCACGCCTTTCGACATATAAAGCTTTCGAAATTTCATCAACTAAATCATCGAAATTCGGCAAGTTTGATTTCCCCTTCATAGAAACTCCTGCTCCAACGAATAATACTAACTTCCCTTGTTCAAGGTGATCAATTAACTCATCTGGAATTTCTACTTCTGAAGTAATCCACATCCCGGATTCCCCCTTACCTAAAAATGTCATACGCTCTCATTTCACTATAACATTTTTAAATTGTTTTTTTAATATTTAGATAAAATTTCAGCATGATAAAGTTTTATATAAATTAAACCGTTCCAATGTATGAACTCCTGAATTTATTGTAAAACTATGTATAAATGGGAGGTGTAAATATTGAGTGATATTACTGTAATACTTATCAAATTTATATCATGCATCATCGCTTTTAGTATCGGACTAGCTCTATTTTTCCCAGCAACGTTCGTCCAAATCATTTCTTTTAGTCTCTTCGTCACAATCGTTTCTTATATGTTTGTTGATAAAATTATTTTAAATCGAATTGGCAATTCCGCTGCCATTATGACGGATTTCTTACTTACGTATTTAAGCGTTTGGATTTTCGGTAATATTTTATTAGACAACTACATGCAAATTGCGTGGGGCAGTATCCTTTCTGCCATCGTCTTTACATTATCAGAAGTAATCGTCCATCGCTTTTCTAATTCCCACACAAGGCACAACAATGATAACATTCGAATTAATCGCCGGTTTGCATATGGTACGGAGTTTGCTGAAGAACAAAATGTGTTGGATAAAGATAAGAAAAAGTAACGTTTTGATAAAGGAGCTCCCTTTTTAATCATGTGGGCTCCTTTTTTTGTACTATCATTTCGGTACATGAAATGATATAAACTTACCGACAATATTTGATACGTTATCTTCAAATAAAAAAACTGCCTCTTATTTAGAGACAGCCACTTTCAAATCTTTTAACGTAACAACATCAGCAAATGCTCCAAACACTAAGTTATGATGTTTCACAATATCTTCAGCACGCAATACATCTGTATCAAACGTACTATGCGCATCACTCACTAATGTTACTTTATACCCTTCACTAAACGCTCTGCGCGTTGTCGTATCCACACAGTACTCTGTTTGCATTCCTGAAATAATAACATGCTCAATCCCTTTTTCTTGTAACACTTCGTTTAAGTTTGTTTTATGGAATGAATCTGGCGTCGTCTTTTCAACAATACTATCAACCTCTTGTGGTGCAATTGCCACATGCACCTTCCAGCCATCTGTACCTTTTTCTAACGGGTGATCTTTTGGCCCGTTATGTTGGACATAAATAACCGGAATATCATTTGAGCGACATTCTTCAATAAGCTCTTGCAATGTTTCTAAAAACTTTTCCCCATTATGTACTGGCATTCCTGCTGTATACATACCTGCTTGCACATCAATTACTATTAATGCTTTTTTCATTTCGCGCATCCCCCTTTGTTTGTATAAGCCCTTTCATAAATCATTATAATTGTTTATATTCCATCATCCAACAATCTTCTAATTTTCCCTCATGCAGTTCATGTTCCTTTAAAATCTTCACTTTTTTAAATTCGCATTTTTCATAACACTTTATCGCACGTTCGTTATTTACTTTAGGGTCCATCGCTATCGCTTCTGCTCCTAAACTCTCCATAATGTATGTACTTGCTGATTGAACAAGTTTTGTGCCAATTCCCTTTCCCCAAAAAGTCGGTTCTCCGATAAATTGATCCATCCCCCATACATTATGCGATTCTTCATATCCATATAACGCTTTCCATTCAGAATCAACTTGGTACATTTGAATGTATCCGATCGGCACTTCATCAAATTCTATTAAACATCTTTTTTCGTTACTACTTGGATTATGTATAAAATGATTAAGCACCTTTTCTACAGTTTGCGGATTATCTCGCCCTTCGTAATACTGCAAAACTTCTGGGTCTGTTAGCCATTTAGAAATGATTGGTGCGTCATCTTCTATTACGTACCTAACCAATAAAGCTCCTTTTTGAAAAAGCATGTGACACCTCTATTGTTCCTATATATTTTTCTTTACTATTACATCTTTACTTGCACCTACTAGTGCATATGATAGTAATGTTATCGCAAAAAATACTGTAAATACATTAAATTGCGAGATTTTATATGGTGTGAACCATTCCGTGAAAAATTGAGAATTTAAAATTCTATTAAAGAACTCTTCGCCTAGTCTAAAGTTTGGTTTCCATTCAGTAACATCACAAGTAATAAAGATGAATTGTACAATTAAAAATGCCCCTAAATACCGAAACCAAATTCAATTCCAAATCGGCTACACTTTATTTAATGTATCTTCCATCTATCTCTAACCTTTTTTATTTCTATCATATTGATTATACACTTTCCTCCCTTTATTTGTTAAAATTTTCTATACAATCAAAGATGTTGGGGGAAATATATGATGTCTAATCCTATACAAAAATCAACTTTAATTATCCTTCGGGGAAACTCCGCAAGTGGAAAAACAACAATCGCAAAGGAACTGCAAGAACATTTCGGGCAAGGTACACTACTAGTCTCACAAGATGTCGTGCGTAGAGATATGCTAAAAGTACACGACACAATGGGTAACTTATCTCATGATTTACTATTCGAAATTACGAAGTATGGAAAAGGAAAATGCGAATTTGTTATTTTAGAAGGTATTTTAAACAGTTGTAGATACGGTGATATGCTGAAAGAATTAATACAGCATTTTGACGGAAACGCATATACATACTACTTCGATTTATCATTAGAGGAAACGATTAGACGCCATAATACAAGAGAAAAACGAATTGAGTTTGGAGAGGATTCATTACGAAAATGGTATAATCCTCACGATACAATTGTAGTGAATAGGGAGACTGTTTTTACAGATGCTTTCACGCAAAAAGATATATTTCATGCGATTCTTAATGATGTTGCGATACGAAAATAAGACCGACAGAATATGTCAGTCTTATTTTCGTTATGTGCTTTATATTTCGGTTTTTATAATTGAACAATCTTTACATAAGTAAAAATATATATTCATTTCCCCGAACTGGAAATCAACTACTGAAATAAGTTTCCGCTCCTCAATATCTTGTGTAATTGTAGCAACATACTTCATTTCTTTAGAGCAAGTTGGACATGCCAAATCCTCTGGAAGATCTTCATATAATGGTGCCCCTAATAATCTACAAACATATTCTGAACCGAACAAGTCGAAAGCTTCCCAGTAACTATCTTCATCAGTAGGTATATCTTCATTTTTCATATTCGTTAACTTTACATTCGTTTTTAGTAGGTGAACCGGTAGCTTATCCTCATCTTCCATTACCCAATCTTCCGTATTATCCTGCTTTATTATTTGAACTGTTTTACCCCCATTACTTAACTGAAAATATTGAGGTTCCCACACCATCGCACAGTTCAGACAAGAAACTAATGGTAAAACATTTAATTCACCACTTTTAAATTCAGCAACCCTCTCATCTTTCAAATCAAAACAGAGAATTTGATGCATCTTCTCACCGCATAGCTTACATACTGGCAAATTGCAATCTTGACCACCAAAGTAATGATTATATGAATCTTTCCCTTCAATTACTCTATACCCTTTTATTTCAGTGTAATGTGTGCCATATAATTCTGTTGTCATATTCCATCCTCGCTTAATATAAATCTGATCCACCTTATTATAAGAAAGAGAACACTAAAAGTCGTTATCTTTCTGAATGGTTTTTATAATAAATTCTTTTAAACTTGTGGCTATTTCTTCAATTCCGGCATCTTCGTGATACCAAATATATATTTCCACACCTCAAACTCATTTAAATAAACATTAAACTCACCTCGTTCTTAATATAGTTTCATTTTATAGACATGATGCAAGTTTCATATTTAATTTAAGTTTTGGTGAAGATTTAGTAATAAATCTCTTAAAAATCCTAGGCCAGGTCAACAGAGTTTTTCAATGAGTTGCACTAACCAAAAAAATAAAAGCCAGTCTCAATAAAGAGAACTGACTTCTTTTTGGATAACTATCGTTATTATAGAACTTTTACTTTAACTGTTTGTCTTCCCCAATTCATTGCCTTACTTTTTGAACCCATTAAAACATCAATACGATTACCTTTAATTGCACTTCCGGTATCACCAGCGATTGCTTCACCATAATTTTCTACCCATACTTTTGATCCTAATGGAATTACTTTCGGATCAACTGCGATAATTCTCATATTCGGATTAGCCGTTAAATCATGCCCCATCGCAGTTAAAACGCGTCCACCATATGTACCATTTTCACTTGGATCAGCAGTATAAGCTGTCGCTACTACCGTTAGTTCACGTTTAGCAGACTGTGTGTTATTTTTAGATACTTCTTGTGCCTTTGTTACTTCTTTTGCTTTTGCTTCTTCCTTAGCCTTTGCTATTTCTCGTGCTTTTGCTTTTGCTTTTGCTTCTTCTTTTGCTTTGGCTATTTCTTGCGCTTTCGCTTCTTCCTGCGCTTTGGCTATTTCTTGCGCTTTCGCTTCTTCTTTTGCTTTGGCTATTTCTTGTGCTTTTGCTTCTTCTTTTGCTTTGGCTATTTCTTGTGCTTTTGCTTCTTCTTTTGCTTTGGCTATTTCTTGTGCTTTTGCTTCTTCCTTCGCTTTCGCTTCTTCTTTTGCTTTGGCTATTTCTTGTGCTTTTGCTTCTTCCTTAGGCTTTGCTACTTCTTGTACTTTTACTTCTTCCCTAGGCTTTGCTACTTCTTGTACTTTTACTTCTTCCCTAGGCTTTGCTACTTCTTGTACTTTTACTTCTTCCCTAGGCTTTGCTACTTCTTGTACTTTCACTTCTTCCCTAGGCTTTGCTACTTCTTGTACTTTTACTTCTTCCCTAGGCCTTGCTACTTCTTGTACTTTTACTTCTTCCCTAGAATTTGCTATTTCCTGTGCTTTTGCTTCTTCCCTAGGCTTTGCTATTTCCTGTGCTTTTGCTACTTTCTGCGTTTTTGCTTCTTCCTTTGCTTTTACCGCTTTTTGTACTTTCGCTACTTTCTTCGTTTTCTCTTCAGCTTTCTTTTCACTTGGTGCTGTACTTGATAGGAAAGAAACATTTGCATAAGCTGTTTTTCCTTTATACTCAAATTGTAGCCATCCATCTTTAACTTGATGTGTTGATTCAATTACATCATCTTTTTTCAGTCTGCCAAGAATTTCTGATTCTGTGTTTGCTTCAGAACGTACATTTAATAGGTTTGCTGTTACATGATAAATATCTTTTGTATACTCCGAACTTACAAACAATTCTTTACCATTTAAATCAATTTTTGACCATCCTTCTTCAGTATGTATGACCTTTAACTTTTGTCCTTCTTTTACTTTTTCGACAACTTTTGATTCCGTAGTTGGCTTTTCACGTACGTTGAGTACATCCGCTGTTACGATAGTTTCTGCGATAGCAGATGTGGTAAAAGCCCCCAATCCAAGAACTGTTGCTGTTGCTGCGCCAATTATCTTTTTCATATTAGCCTCCATTGCGTTTTTTCGAGTTCTATCAAATGCTTCCATAAAATCAGGTGATTTCATGGAATATCAAAACATTAGTAACCGTATATTTATATCGCTTAATATACCGCTATTAGAACCCTTTGCTTCAATAGTATCAAATTCTCATTTTTAATTCTATAAATTATAAATCTCCTTACCTTATATAAACGTTTCCTATCTTTCTTCTTTATACTAAATAGTTGTCGCAATTCCTGCCAGAAATAAACTTACAATTGCTAAAAATGGAGTACCCACTATAGCCCCTCTTAAATGAAACATGTAATCTTTATATCCCTTCATCCCATCCGTACAAGGAATAACAACAAACCTCGGGGTAATCCAGCAAAAAATAAGCCAATCGATTATTAATAAATCTACTAAATTGAAAATCATTACAATCCCAAAAGTATGTAAATAGGCCTCAATATACAATAATTTTTCATGTTGATGTAGTATATACGTAGAAACTAAAGGCGTTCCGAAGAGAATAATATTGTAAATAATTCCGAAATAATATGTTTGCTTTTTTTCATTTATCGATTTTGGCAAAACTACTTTTTGAATATCTTTCGGATAATCATTTAGCCAAAGACGAGGATTATAATATGAAGACCCTAATATCATAATAGATAGTATAAAAGACATAGAAATGCCGACAATCATCATTTGTTCAATTTGCCCCACAAATTAGTCCCTCCTTATTTGCAATTGTTACGTACGTAATTCACTTAATTAGACATTGTATGCATGTTGTGACCTAAAAATTAACAAACTCCTTTAGTAAAATCATTATCATTTGATTTCTCCTAACGCCCATTCTTATTTCTTGCAATATGGTTGCAAATTTAATACAGTGAACATCTAATTAGTGTTATTCACCTTCGCTAATTATTACAGAGTAAATATTTATTAATTTACATAAAGATAGGATTGCTGAAACAAATGAAAATCGAACATATAGCCATTTGGGTATATAACTTAGAATTAATGCGTACTTTTTATACGAAGTATTTCAACGACAAGGCAAACTCTTTATACCATAACGAAGCAAAACAATTTGAATCTTATTTTATTACGTTCGAATCTGGAGCAAGGCTTGAACTCATGCGTAAAAAGGTATATAAAATGAGCCTAACCTTAATATTACTAGTTATGCACATATGACATTCTCTGTTGAAAGTGAAGAACGTGTGAATGCACTGACAAAAACGAGAAGCAGGTTATCCTTTATTAAATGGACCACGTTTCACTGGATCGTTTATTCCGAAAGTGTAATAAGCGATCCAGAAGGCAATCAAATAGAAATCACTATTTAACGATCGTTTTATCTTTTCTGAAGAACACATGAAAATTAGTTTGGAGGACGCATATGCATAAGCTACATTTTAAAAAATTTGAAGCAACAGATTTTAATCTATACTTCCAGCTTGTCTCAAATGAAATAGTGATGGCACAAATTACGGAGCGTGCTATTCCGTTAACAGAAGCGCAAAATGATTATGAAAAATTGTTAATACGTAATGAAAAACATAAACTGCTTGGGTCGTATAAAGTTTATGACAGTGCTACAAATGAATTTATCGGACTTGGACATATAACAGTAAATGAGGATGATTTTAAAGAAGCTGAACTTGGTTATATGCTATTGCCAGAACACTGGGGAAAAAAATATGGTAGTTGTATTGCAAGAGAATTAATTGAAATAGCGAAGCAGACAGAAGTAACCGTACTAAAGGCAATTATCGATCCAAACAATATCCCCTCTCGAAAAATATTAATAAACGTTGGTTTTACATCTGAGAAAGTATGTGAGGTTGATGGATTACCTGGGGAGATTTTGAGTACATATATTTAACTATATAAAAAAGCAATGCTACATTTGAACTAACCGTAGCATTGCCTTTATCTTTTTTTATTATAAAAGTCCCATTTTTACCTTAATACGAACTAAATCATTATTTCTTTATCTCGTCTACTACACTTTGAACTAAAGAGCTAAGAGCTTTCTTTGTATCCTCATCTGTTACTTTTGCATCATCACTAAATTTAGTTCGCACAGATGGGATTAATAGCGAGCCATTTTGAACGACAATTGTATCTAGCATACCTAGCGTAAGTAATAATGATTCATGGGCTTTATCCCCTCCAGCAATCGACGGTGAAGCTGTTATAATAGCAACTGGCTTTTTATAAAGTTCCGCTGATGAAACAAGCCATTCTAAAGCATTCTTCAAAACTCCTGGAATACTTTTTGCGTACTCTGGTGTACAAATAATAAGTGCATGAGCTTCACTTAATGTCTTTCGAAATTCTTCAACAACAACCGGTGCTCCAACTCGATCTACATCCGGGTTAAAATGAGGTAGTTCCTCTATCCCATTATAAATAGTGTAATCTATACCTTCTGGAATAAATGCCGCTAAAGTTTTTAATATGTTTGTGTTGGATGATCCTTCCCTAATACTTCCTGAAATCGCTATGATTTTTTTGTGTATACTCATATGATCCCCTCCTACAAACATCATACTTATGCAGCCAGAGAGAAATCAAAAATATTGAACTATTTAACAAGCTGTACGTTCATCATTTTTGTTTACATAACAATATTATGAAGTGGTTTTTATCTTTCAATAAAATCCAATTTTTTCATTACTTCATATTTATTCTTTAGATTTAGTACACTATTCAACTACCGAAAGGAGAACTTTCTCAAGTTCTTTTTTTGATAATGTACTACCATTTATATAGACTTGGTATGCATTTTTCCCTTCTGTTGCAGGAACCACTATTTTCATAGCTCGTACATTGGATTCTTTATATTCCCCATACGTAATATCGTATCCTTTTAATTGATAAGTCTTTATATCTTTATAATAATGTGGACCTTTTTCAGTTGCTTGATCAAACGGTTTATCCATATAATCTTTATTATCATCGAATATTCCAGATTGGTATAGTCTAAACCCTAAATCCACATCTGATGTAGTTGGTCCCTTTTTCACATTACTATCTTCATACCTCATTGTAATAAGAGGTCTTGGTTTTCCTACTGTGGCATCTGCCTTTGCCTCTTCTGAAATAAGAACATAGTCTTTTGGAATATAGCTAGGACGCTTTATTGGAAAACCAGTTATTTCTCCTGTTTGTTCAAATGTATATGTAAAATGTTGATTTATTTTTTCCTCATATTTGTTTAGCTCTTCCATTACCTCACTATCTCTTTTTTCTTCATCAGTATTTAAACGACCTATAGCTGTATGTTTTCTTTCGCCGTTCTCTACGACACTAACTTTCTTATAAAAATGATATGTTTCTTGTAATAACTCTACATACTTTTCAAAGTCCTCTTTTGCAAATAAGTTTTTAGCAACTTCTATCCTCTCCATCAATCCTGTATAACCTTCCACTGACATTCCCATATCCTTTCTCGCTTCTTCAGGTGTACCTAAGATTTTATCGATTATTGTTGTACCCGCAAAAGTACCGGTTGGTATAAGAACCGCCGCTGCTACAAAGCCAAGTAATAACTTTTTCTTCATAGAAGTTTTCCCTTTCTTTTTCATTTGTTGGTATTTATGAAAAGAGGTTTGTAATTGATCTTCTAAATTAGTAGTTGGTTCGATTGACCCTGCTTTTCTTTTCAATTCATCCGTTATATATTTTTCAAAATCCATTTACTTCTCCCTCTCTTCTGGCTGGCATATGCTCCATTTCTGTTCTTAATCGTTTTAGTGCCATATGTAATCGAGATTTCACTGTACCAACAGGGATTTGAAGAAGTGCGGCAATTTCATCTAAGCTATATTCATGGAAGTAACGCATAATAACAACTTCACGATGCTTATAAGATAATTTTTGTACAACTTCCACTAATTCACTACGTGTTTCTTTATGTAAAATACCTTCATCCATTATGTAAGACCGATCTTGTTCATACATTTTCTTCTTTTCAAAGATTCGAAATCGTCGCCATGATTTACGACGCCAATCTTGTACTTGCTTGACAACTAGTCCATGTAACCAAAAACGAAATGAACGGTTCATATCATAATTCGTTACAGACTTCCACATTTTTATGTACACTTCATTAACTATATCGTCTACATCTTGGTGTTGATTCCCTAATAAAAATACTACTGTGCTATAAATATCTTTACTTGTTAATTTATAAATAACTTGAAAGGCTTCTTTGTCCCCAGACTCCATTTTATATAGCCATTCTTTTAATTCTACTTCATCCAAAATTACGTTCCCCTCTCATGATCCTTCACACTATATTCGTCCGTTTCTCATAAAAAGTTCATTTTACATAAAAATTTATTTATTACAATAAAAATATAATATATATTTTACAGAAAGGATGATTCGTATAATGAACAAAGAAGACAAACTTTATGCTGAAAATGTATTAAAGCATCTCTTCATAGGAGCACAAGTTGATGGATTGCAATTTGGTATTTCTCCAACAACTATAAAAATTCATTTTACAAATTTTGAAGCTGTAGTTGATTATGATGGGCAATTATATATCAACATCGAATCGAAATGGTTTTTATTTAATAATCCACCAGAAAAGTACCCGTCTAATGAGGATGAATTTGACGATTATTCCGAGGAAGAAGAATATAATAGAATTTTTAAAATAAGAAGGCAAAAAGTTATAGACGTGCAATTAGGTAAGGAAACTCCACATTTGTTTATCCTACTTGAGAGCGGACAAAGCTTGTTTGTAAATGGTTTTCATAACTATTATGAATGTTGGCAAGCTGGGGTACAATGTGAGGATTGGCTTGTAGTTGCTGTACCTGGAAATGAAATCGCTACTTGGACTCCCGATGAATTTACTAATAAATAAGCTGTCAGAAATCACAATTGAAAAGGTATAGCTTGCACAAGGGGCAACAGATTTACGTAAATCAATTGATGGACTAGCGACTGTTGTAAAAGAAGAATTTGAAATTTAAAATCACCTCGTTTTAACAGGAAAAAGTGGCATTTTTACTATTTCTAATGTTCGCTAATGCTTATTGCGTGATTTGGCTCCATTGCTACACAAACCCCAATACCCATCCTTAGCTGGATGGGCATGTATAGTGCCCCCTATTAGCATAAACGAGAAGGAATAGACCTTGTAAAAAAACATTTATAATTCCACTGATAGCAGAAAAATAAAAAGAGAATAATTCAGAAATTCCCTATGAATCATTCTCTTTTTATTTTCATATTTCAACATGCTGGATATGCCTTAGAACCCAAATAACGTTCTTTTATAAGTTGACGATGATGAAGCTCATGACCAGCAATTATGTTTGCTAATGCAAGAACCGTGACTTCAGAATTGTTCGCAATTCCACTTTGTAACCAAGCTTCTTTATCTAAACTTTTAAGCAAATGCATAGTAGATTGGCGAACAACTGTTAAATTCTCAAGAAGATCTTGCATAGATTGCTTATCAAAAGCTGCTCTAAGAACATACATATCATCGTTATATCCAGGAAGTTCTGCTGTCTCGCCTCTTGCTATGGAAAGCAATCGATACGCCATAATACGTTCAGTATCCGCAATATGACCGATTACTTCTTTGATACTCCATTTATTAGGAGCATATCTAAAATGTCCCTCACTATCAGAAATATCCTTCAATAAAAGATTCGTTTCCTTCATTTGTTGCTCTAGAATATGTATGATATCTCCATCTGGTATTAAGTTTATGTACGTTGAATAATACGGGTTATATTCATTTGCTTCTGGTCTCTTTTGCATGCTTATCATCCTTTTTATTTTATCCTTATATACAACATATCATAAATTATTATCATATTAATCAAAAGTTTTTAATTTTAAAACAAAAAGTCCCCATCCTATAGGATTACATTAACAAAGCGTCTCATCCCCCAACTTCCAACTAAACCATCTCCCATGCCCTTCCGTTTCCCCAACAGTTTCACAATATTCGTTTCCGTTAATATAATAATCAATATGAAGGTCCCGGTCCCACATGTTGTTATATAGGTGGAATACATCACGTTTTGCACCAATTTCTTTAATTTGTTTTTCTAGCGTATGTTTTACATTTTCAGGTATTTGGTTTGCTACATGTGTATGGAAAATACAGATTACAGCATCTTCCCTTATTTGATTTGCAATGGCCGGAAGAAGTGCTACACCGTCCCCTTCAATTAATTGCACTGATTTTTCTTTTACAAGCGTTGCTGCTTGATCGAATAATTCAAGTCTTTCTTTATGTTCTGGCCAAATAAGCGCGCGTAACCATAAATAATCTTCGTCATCATTTAAATCGTTCACATGTAAATCTAGTCCGATTCTTTCTACAACAGGTGGACTTTGTTTTAAAAAGGATGGCTTCTTTTCCCCTTTTATTTCTGATTGTAAATGAACATTTGATTGTCTATTTCCATACACTTCTTCTGTTCCATATGAATAACGATATTGATCCCAAAATAGTTGTAATCCCGCACTTGTACCAATTTCTATTAACGCCAATGGTTTGTTCACTTTGTTAAATATGTAACAGAAACTTGGATATAAATAGGCACATCGTCTTACTTCATTCGTTTGAACAAGTTTCGTTTGTAATAAAGAGATAATTTCTTCTCTATATACATGGCAAAAATCTTTAAATTGGTAAAAGGCATTTTCAAAATTTATATGAGCATTTCCAACTAAACTTTGATAATAGTTTTTTAAACTGTGCTCTTTTCCTTTTAACAATAAATAATGGACCGCACCTACTAATAAGTTCGGAACCGGTTGACCAGGTTTTGCGTAGGAAGCTAACGTAAGAACTTCCTCATCTTCAGAAATTTTTATTGATAAGTATTCGTATAAAGGACTCGATCCTTTACATTCATTCGTAGAAAAATTTCGAAATAAGTTTGCTATTTTTTCTTTTGTAAGCATTGGTATCCCTCCTGTTTTATTTTCAGAATAATCTTATCATTTGTTTGTTATTTACTCTATTTTTTCAAATTAGATGTTACAAAAATAGAATTTCACTAGTTTCCAAAGATAAAACATAAAAATAGAAGTTTTTCCGGGATAACATCAAATTGGAATTCTTCTCCAAATTCCGCTTTACTACTATGCTTTTTACCCTTATGACAGAAGAATTCTATGAAATAAAACGTTAAATAGTTTAAAATTATCAGATAACACTAGATATTTTAGTCTATTAATTATTATAATAGAGTATGAGATGGTTATATAATTGAGACAAAAAAGGTATACACCTAGGTGGGGCCTAGGCGGTGTTTCTCTTTTACGGCTTAGACATAGAAAACACCTACTCTTTTTTGCCAATATAGGGGATGGAGAGATTATCATGAGCAACATGCAGCAAAAAACAGACGTTATCTTAATTGGTGCAGGAATTATGAGTGCAACGTTAGGCTCATTACTAAAAGAATTAGCACCTGAATGGGAAATTAAAGTTTTTGAAAAACTCGCAAGTGCCGGGGAAGAAAGCTCTAACGAATGGAATAATGCAGGTACAGGGCATTCTGCGCTATGCGAACTGAACTATACTTCCGAAAAATCTGACGGATCTATAGATATTAGTAAGGCTGTAAAAGTGAATGAGCAATTCCAGCTTTCAAGACAATTTTGGGCATATCTTGTAAAAAGCAAATTAATTCGTAATCCACAAGATTTCATTATGCCACTTCCTCATATGAGTTTAGTAGAAGGGGAAAAAAATGTAGAGTTTCTAAAAAACCGTTTTGAAGCGCTTTCAAAAAATCCACTGTTTCAAGGAATGGAGTTTTCTGATGCTCCTGAAACATTAAAAAATTGGCTTCCGCTCATAATGGAAGGCCGTACACCTGATGAACCGATGGCTGCAACGAAGATTGACTCTGGAACAGATGTTAACTTTGGTGCATTAACACGCATGTTGTTTGATTACTTACAAACTAAAAATGTCGAACTAAACTACAAACATAGTGTCGAAAATATTAAACGCACGAAAAATGGTTTGTGGGAAGTAAAAGTACACGATATGAATAGTGGTAAAATCGAGCATCATACTGCAAAATTTGTCTTTATCGGCGGCGGTGGCGGTAGTCTACCTCTACTTCAGAAAACTGGTATTCCTGAATCAAAACATATTGGAGGATTCCCAGTAAGTGGACTATTTATGGTATGTAAAAACCAAAAAGTTGTAGAGCAGCATCATGCAAAAGTATACGGAAAAGCTAAAGTTGGCGCTCCGCCAATGTCTGTACCTCACCTTGATACAAGATATATAGACAACAAAAAAGCTTTACTGTTTGGACCATTTGCAGGTTTCTCACCTAAATTCTTAAAAACTGGCTCAAATCTTGATTTAATTGGCTCTGTAAAACCGAATAACGTCTTAACGATGTTAGCAGCCGGTGTAAAAGAAATGGGATTAACAAAATACTTAATCCAACAAGTCATGTTATCACACGAAAAGCGTATGGAAGAATTACGTGAGTTTATTCCGAACGCTAAAAGTGAAGATTGGGATACTGTCGTTGCTGGACAACGTGTGCAAGTAATTAAAGATACTGACGCAGGTGGTAAAGGAACACTTCAATTTGGTACAGAAGTTGTTAGTGCAAATGACGGATCAATCGCTGCGTTACTTGGTGCTTCTCCAGGTGCTTCTACTGCTGTTCACGTTATGCTTGAAGTATTAGAAAAATGCTTCCCAGAACGTATACTAGCATGGGAGCCAAAGATAAAAGAAATGATTCCTTCATATGGTATATCACTTACGGAAAATCCAAGACTGTTCCAAGAACTTCACGCTTCAACAGGACGCACACTTGGGTTAAATGAAAAAGAAGCTGTTCACAATTAATGAATAGATTAAAAAAACGACATAATAAAAACGTCCGATATATTCGGACGTTTTTATTATGTTTGACGAAGAAATATAGTGACTAAAATTATATCAGCAATTCGACAAGAAATGAAAAACCTCCGTTAACTCTCAACTAGAAATTATATTTATCAATATTATCCTTCGTAAATACAACTCGTTCAGGAAGTACGATAATACCGTTTCCTGCTGCCTCATAGTCATACCCTTGAATAGAGTTTGGTTCTACTTTCACTTTGCCGATTCCTTTTACTTCGAAGCTATCGCCTACTTTTAATTTTTTCCCTTTTACAACAATTTCATTTGCGACATACGTTGCGAGTGCACCTTGTTGTTTTACATCCCATAATCCAAATTGTTGTACCGTTCCTCGTTTTACATAATCACGCATAACATTCGGTGTCGAAAAACCAGTTACGACTACTTTTTTATCCATTTTCAAATTTTCAGCTGCTTGCGCCATCGCTGGAAGTGCTGTTGCATCTGGACATATTACTGCGTTAATATCCGGATACGTTTTTAAAATACTCTCCCCTACTGATAAAGATTTTTGTGCATTATTTTCACCATATTGCGTCGTTACAATTTCCCAGTTCGGGTATTTCTCTTTTATAATCTCTTTCGCCTTCGTTACCCATTGGTTTTGATCTGTTACAGTTGGGCTTGAATAAAAGAATGCGACCTTCCCTTTATCTCCAATTTGCTTAGATGTCATTTCTATTAATAAATTTGCAAGTTGATCTGGTGTACCTTGGCTAATATAAAACGAACGGTCTTTCGGATTCACATCAGAATCCCACGTTAATACAGTCATCCCCTTTTTCTTTGCACGTTGCAGTGATTGCGAGAGACCATCAACTGACGTAGATGAAACCATAATTGCATCGTAGTTTTGATTAATGAAATTGTTTATATATTTTACTTGCCCTGATACACTCGCCTCAGACGGTCCATCGTACTTCACCTGTACACCTAACTTATCCCCCATCTCTTTTGCACCTTCACCGCCTGATGTGAAGAAGCCAACTCCCGTTAATTTCGGAATGAACGCAAATTTTACATCATCTGCTTTTTTCTTATCCGCTGTTTGGCTAGAACAAGCAATTAAACCGATTAAACAAATACACATAATCATAACAATCCCCAGTTTTCTCTTCATGACATTTCCCCCTTATGCAAATTCCTTCTTTTCCCCGTAGTGAATCGTTGTAATTTGAAATGTCTCATAATAACAGAAATAATAAGGATAATACCTATTACTACATTTGATTGTTCATTCGTTAAGCCCGTCATTTGCAAACCGTACTGCATGAGTCCTATAAAAATACTCGCTAGTACCGTCCCAATAATACTCCCTTTTCCGCCCGTAATAAGTGTGCCGCCTAATACAACTGCCGTAATAACTGGCAAAATCGTTTCACTTCCAATATCAGCACGAGCAGAACCGAAATAAGCTGTTAAGAAAGCTCCTCCTAATCCACCACCTAACCCAGAAAGTACGTAAGCAATAATCACTACTTTCTTCGTTCGAATACCGGAATATTTCGCCGTACTTTCATTTACGCCAGTTAATTTTGCGTAGCGACCATATGTTGTACGGTGAAACAATATCGTAAATACTATCGTTAAAATGACAAGGAGCCATAATAGATTAGGTATACCGATAAAACTACCATTTGCCAGTTGCACATACGAATCTGGTAAACCACTTATTCCTTCATAGCCCGCTGCACCCGAACCACCTGAAATAACAAGGGCGATTCCCGCATATAAAAACATCGTTCCAAGTGTAACAACAAGAGGTTCTACATCTGTCATTTTTATAATAAGTCCATTTAATCCGCCCGCTATACAACTTACTACGAGCGCAATGATAACGGCCAACAGTATAGGCATGCCATTCATCCAAAATACTCCGATAAGAATCGAAGTAAGTCCCATAATAGATCCTACTGATACATCAATTCCACCGGTTACAATAACAAATGTCATCGGAATAGCCGCGATTGAAATAATGAGGAAATCGTTCATACTAAAAAGGAGGTTACTAATGTTTAAGAAATCACTATTTATGAAACTAAAGAGAATGAATTCTACGAGAAGCAATATGAGAAGAACCCCTTCCCATCTATACAAGCTACGTATTCCTTTCATAGATTCACCCTCCTTTCTTCTAATTGCCGGAGTTTCTTCCATTTTTTTAAGACACTATCTAATACGATGATGAGTAGAAGTAAAAATCCTGAAATAGCACTATTCCAAAATGCAGGTATTTTTAAAAAGACGAGTGAACTGCTTATCACTTCTAAGAAGAATGCACCTAATGCCGCTCCAAATATAGAGCCTGTTCCTCCTTTTAAATGAATACCACCTAAAACAGCAGCGGCGATAACTTGCAATTCTATTCCTGTACCTGTTTGATTTGGAACGAATCCAATATTCATTACGAATATACATCCAGCGAGCCCAGCGCTTATGCCTGATATGATAAACGCGTATATTTTCACTTTATCTACATGTATTCCAATAAGCCTTGCACCATCTTCATTATCACCGACCGCATAAAAATATCTTCCAATTTGAACTTTCATTAAAAAGAAATATAGTAGTAGTAATATGATAAGAACGGTCCATACCGTTATCGGAATACCTAACATCATAATAGAAGCAATTTGTTTATACTCATTCGGAATATCTTCAATCCACTTTCCGCCCGTAAATATTAACATTGCACCTCTAATAATACCGAGCATTCCTAATGTCATAATGATGGCTGGCACTCGAAATTTCGTAACGCCAATTCCGTTTACCATACCAATAAGAGCACCAAATATAATTGCCGCAAATATCGAAATAAAAGCACTGTATCCATCTGTTAACAACATCCCACAAACCGCAGCGCTTAATCCCATGATAGATCCTACTGATACATCTATATTTTTCGTAAACAATACGAAAGATTGACCAATTGCCAAAATAACTAAAATAACGCTTGATTTCATAATTAAAGATAAAGAGCTAAACTGCACAAAACTCGGATTCATTACTCCAACGAAGGCTATGTAAAGAAGTAATAAAATAATAATAGACGTCTCATGCATTTTAAATAAACGCTTCACTCCGTTACACCTCCCTTTCCTCCGTACGCAAGGCGTGTAACTTCATCAATACAAATTTCCTTCTTCTCTAAATGAGAGACGAATTCTCCGTTTCTCATCACATATACCCGATTCGCTAATTGAACAATTTCTTCTACATCTGAAGAGATTAATATGATCGCAAGTCCCTCTCTCTTCAAACTTTGTATCGTTTCGTATACCTCTAGTCTTGCTTTCGCATCAATACCGCGGGTCGGTTCATCAAGAATAATCACTTTCGGATTACATGCAAGATATTTCGCTAGCACGACCCTCTGTTGGTTCCCACCTGATAAAGACGTCATTTTCTCATTCATATGAGGGACAACAATTTGAAACTGTTTTATATACAACTCTGATAAAGCGCTTTCTTTTTTGTTGTTTAAAAAGAAGCTACTCATACTTTTTAAAGATGCAGATGTTATATTTTCCTTAACAGACGCAATTGAAAATATACCATTCCCTGCTCGGTCCTCCGGTACATACACCATACCTTCCTTTATTCGCTTATGTACCGAATACTTCGTAATGGATTTTCCCTCTAATAAAACGGAACCTGATTTCAAAGGCATTAATCCAAATATTGATTCAGCTAATTCAGTCCTACCTGATCCGACAATACCTGAAATCCCGACAATTTCTCCAGCGTGTACAGTTAATGATACATTTTGAAAAGCATAACTAGACGCATTCATGACATCTAATACTTTTTCCGAATGCTCTATTTCTTCTTGCGCGATTTCTTTCTTCTCCTCAAGTTTATAACCTTTCGGTAATAACCCCTCCATTAGCATGTCATATGTATAGCTTGATACATCCCCTTGACTTACAATCATACCGTCACGCAAAATCGCTACTTTATTTGCAATTTCAAAGATTTCTGGAAAACGATGCGTAATGTATATCATGCCAATTCCTTTTTCTCTTAAGCTTTTTATCAACACAAAAAGACTCTTAATTTCGTGAGTTGTTAATGTCGATGTTGGCTCATCTAGAATAAGAATCTCAGCTTCCCTTATTAATCCCCTCAATATTTCTACTAATTGTTGCTGGGCAATGGATAACGATAACCCTAGCTTCTGAAGTTGAATGTTCCAACCTAAGCCTTCTAGCAACTTATTAATTTTATTTCGAAGTTCTTTCTTTTTCGCTTTCATTCCGATACAAATGTTCTCTTCAATTGTCATATGCGGAAAGATGAGTGGCTCTTGTGGTATTAAATATATGCCATGTTGATGTGCTTCTGCTGTGTTTGAAAACTGTTGTATTTCCCCTTTCACATACATCTTGCCAGCATCGTATGAATACAAACCCGTTAATATTTTCATTAACGTTGATTTCCCGGCACCATTTCCTCCGACTAAAGCGTATACATCTCCAGGCTCTAATTGTAAATTCACCTCTTTTAATACTAGTTGATCTGCAAATGATTTACTCATCTTTGTAACTTGGAATAAGGGCACGTTCTCCACATGTTGTCACCTGCCTTTATGCAGAACATTTTTTGAGAAAATGATTTTTTGTTCTACTTGTTTTGTAGCATTGTATATTTCTTTTTCCATATCTAGAACACTTTTTTCACCGGACTATTTATCCCTTCAACTGGAATAAACAAAATAACGAACACATATGTTTAAGCAGTGGTCAATTGTTGAAAGGGATGAAGAGTATGTCACAGCTCAACTTTGAAGACAATTTGTTAACAAAAGTAGCTTGGTACTATTATAAAGATCAATTAACCCAGCAAGAAATTGCTTCACTTCTTCACATTTCAAGAAATAAAGTCGTTCGGTTGTTAGATAAAGCGCGGACGGAAGGTGTCGTCACATTTCACGTAAAAGGTACTGGTTTGCACTGTTTAAGCATCGAGCGTGACCTTATGAAAAAATTCCATCTCAAAGATGCTTTCGTTATTCCAACGCCAACAGAAGATTATGCATGTTCACTCGGAAAAGCTGCCGCACAATATTTAGAAACTCATCTGCAACAAGGAGATTTACTTGGGATTGGCTGGGGAGAGACGATAAGTAAAATGCTAGAAAACATTCATTTTGATAGCTCTATGAATCTTTCAATCGTTACTCTTACAGGAGGCGTAAACCACTATGTTCCAAGAAACCAAAGCTATTTAAACTACATGCAAGGCGATCTTCATATTATTCCTACCCCTTTTCTAACATCGACAAACGAAATGACGCAAATTATTCTATCTGAACCGAGCGTGAAAGATATGCTTCACGTCGCTTCACTCGCTCATACAGCAGTAGTTGGCATTGGCGGTTTATCTCAAGACGCCACAATTGTGAAAGAAGAAAAATTAACACTACGTGAAATGACTTATATACGTAGTCAAAACGGGGCAGGAGATATTTTAGGACAATTTTATAATACTGATGGAAAACAATTAGAACTTCTCCATCATAACCGTCTTATCGGCACACCACTCTCTGTTCTTCAAAATATGAAACATGTCGTCGGTGTAGCTGGCGGCACGGAAAAGATCGATGCAATTTACGGCGCCTTAAAAGGGAAATTCATTCATACATTAATTACCGATGAAGAAACTGCCCTCTCCTTAATAAGAAAGGAAGGTGACTCTTAATGTCTACTCTTTTAGCTTACGACGCTGGTACAGGGAGCATTCGAGCAGTTCTTTTTGATTTAAACGGTAATCAACTTGCTGTTAGTCAAAAAGAATGGATTCATAAATCAGATAGTCGTTACCCTGGTTCTATGAATTTTGATGTAATGGAAAACTGGCCGCTCGTTCAAAAATGTACGAAAGAAGTACTTCAAAAAAGTAATACGCCCCCCTCTTCTATTAAAGGTATTAGTGCAACGAGTATGCGCGAGGGCTTTGTTTTATACGATAAAAACGGGCAAGAAATATGGGCTTGTGCAAATGTTGATGGCCGCGCATCAGCGGAAGTTAGTGAGCTAAAACAAATTCGTTCCGAAATTGAAGAAGATTTATATAGAAAATCAGGTCAAACTTTTTCGTTAGGTGCTTTACCTCGCTTACTTTGGATTAAAAAACATGAACCAGACGTATACAGAAACATTCATTCTTTCACAATGTTAAACGATTGGATTTTATATAAATTGTGCGGCGTACTGCAAATTGATTCTTCAAATGGATGTACGTCCGGTATATTCGATTTACAAAATAGAGCTTGGGATAACTGTGTTGCTAAGCAATGCGGTCTTACTCTAACCTTTTCTCCAAAAGTAAATGAAGCTGGTACAGTTATCGGGAATATCACAAAACAAAGTGCTGAATTAACAGGATTACACGAAGGAACACCGATCGTTGCTGGCGGCGGAGATGCACAAATGGCATCGCTTGGAACTGGAGTTGTAAAGCCTGAACAAACATTTATATGCGGGGGCAGTTTTTGGCAACAAGAAGTAA
The DNA here is from genome assembly GCF_040459645.1 of Bacillus cereus group sp. RP43. Lineage (NCBI taxonomy): Bacteria > Bacillati > Bacillota > Bacilli > Caryophanales > Bacillaceae > Bacillus > Bacillus cereus group sp. RP43. Next base: position 2,338,133 of record NZ_JARVHQ010000001.1, on the reverse strand, counting down.
ATATAACAAAACCAGAAACTGATCCAAATGCGGCGATTCGTGTAAATTGTCACGTCATTCCTAACCTATGGCAATACGAAACAATCGCTTTCTTCCCTGGCCTTGTTATGAGATGGTTTCGAGATGCTTTTTGCCAAGAAGAAAAAAGGCTTGCTGAAAAATTTGGCGTAGATGCTTATGAATTACTAGAAGAACAAGCAAAAGATGTTCCTATAGGCTCTCACGGTATAATCCCTATTTTTTCAAATGTAATGAACTATATTTCTTGGCGACATGCTGCACCATCCTTTTTAAATTTAAGTTTAGATGCTGAAAAATGCGGTAAAAAAGAAATGTTCCGCGCAATAGAAGAAAATGCCGCCTTCGTTACATTCGGCAACTTGAAATTAATAGAGGCTCTCACAGGGAAATTCCCTTCTGAAGTGATTTTTGCTGGCGGCGCTGCTAAAGGAAAACTTTGGCCACAAATACTAGCAGATGTCCTAGGAATCCCTGTTAAAGTACCCGTTGTAAAAGAAGCCGCTGCTTTAGGTACGGCAATTGCCGCTGGAGTTGGCGCTGGCATTTTTGAATCGATGGAAGAAACTGCCGAACAATTTGTACAGTGGGAAAACACATTTAAGCCAAACGCTGAAAATCATGAGCTTTATAAAGGGTTCTATGAAACATGGAAAACAGTGTATGCTAGCCAACTTTCTTTAGCTGATAAAGGCCTCACATCACATATGTGGATTGCCCCAGGTGCGCTGTAACACATTTTACATAAAGGAGTGATTTCTATGCTTAAAGTGAATGAGGACGATTTCACCTATCGCTTCGGTGATAACGGGCCGAAATATTTAATACAAGGTCCAAATATCGATCTTGGCCTAGTCGTTATTCAGCCTGGGCAAGAGTTTCAAAATCACTATCATACAACGTGCGAAGAAGTCTTCTATGCGTTAGAAGGTGAAATAGATTTCTATATAAATAACGAAAGAGTTCCAATCAAACAAGGTGATGTCTTGCAAGTTCGACCTCATGAATCTCACTATCTTATTAACCATTCTGACAAACCTTTTAAAGCTGTTTTTATAAAGTCACCACATTTACCAAATAAAGATACTGTACAAACTGAAAATCCAAAATTAACGAAGGAGTGATTCCTAATGACTTGGGGATTTAAAAATCGATTAAACACAATTTTACCTGACGGCAGAGCGGTTATGTTAGCGATAGATCACGGCTATTTTTTAGGACCAATTCACGGACTTGAACAACCGCTAGAAACAGTTAAAAACTTGCTGCCATATACAGACTCCCTCTTTTTAACACGAGGTGTACTCAGCTCCTGTATTCCTGAAAACTGCAGCACACCGATGGTTATGCGTGTATCAGGCGGTGCAACTGTAGTCGGCAAAGATTTAGCGAATGAAACAATTGTTACACCTGTGAAAGAAGCAGTAAAACAAAACGCAATTGGCGTCGGCGTTTCTGTCTTTGTTGGATCAGACTATGAAACACAAACTGTTTCAAATCTCGCAAATGTAGTCTCTGAAGCTCACGATTACGGCCTACCAGTACTCGGTATTACCGCCGTTGCGAAAGAGCTACAAAAACGTGAAGCTCGCTTTCTAGCACTCGCCTCCCGCGTGTGTGTTGAAATGGGAGCTGACATTATTAAAACGTATTACTGCGAAGGATTCGAAAAAATCACAAGTACCTGCCCTGCTCCAGTCGTAATCGCGGGCGGCCCAAAACTAGATTCAATCGAAGACGCATTAAACATTACGTACAATGCGCTGCAAGAAGGCGCAATCGGAGTAGACATGGGCCGAAACATATGGCAATCCGAACATCCAGCTGCGATGATTCAAGCAATTCATGGCATTGTGAAAAATAGATTGAATGTGAAAGAGGCGCTGGAACTATATAATGATGTGAAAAATTAAGGGGAAAATGACAGACTATTTATTATAACCGGTTCGGTTAAGAGGTGTAAAACTTGTTTTGACACTCAAGGATGGCAAGTGCCATCCTTTTTGACATACATTGAACTTTTACTGTTTTCAAGTTTCCTTCTTCGACTAACGAGCCAAAAATTTTAATCAACCTTTAACTTTATAGCTTTTGTAGCAATAAAAGTTTTAATATGCTTATCTAATATCCTTGTTCCACCAAAATCATCCTCATAAAAACCCATTATAACAAAACCAGCTTCAATTTGACCTTGGATTTGATCTTCTAGAGTATGTGCGTATTCTATTGTTTGATTTAAATTAATGTAATCTTGAACTTCATCCTCTGGTAAATAATCCAATGTCGATGAAGGTATTGAATGTTTAACATCCAAAATACCTTTTTGTTCTTGGTTGTCATCAAAAATCCATAGTAAAGGATTTGTAAATCCAGAAATAAGAATACCTTTATTCTTTAAAACCCTTGAAATCTCATTCCATACAAGATAAACATCTTTTACAAACAAATTAGAAACAGGATTTATGACAATATCAAAATATTCATCTTCAAAATCACTAAGGTCTGACATATCTCCTTGTACTGTTTTTAAAGTTAATCCATCCCGTTCCGCTACCTTTTCATCTTGTTCCAATTGCTTCTTAGATATATCAGTAACTGTTACATCTGCTCCAGCAGCAGCCAGTACTGGTGCTTGTTGCCCTCCACCTGATGCTAAACAAAGTATCTTTAATCCCTCTAATGACTTTGGAAACCAATCTCTAGGAACTGATTTTTCTGTGGTGACTGTGATTTCCCATTCACCTGATTTACTTTTTTCAATAACCTCACTACTTACAGGTTGAGTGTATCTAGAACCTTCTTCAACCTTCTTATCCCATGCATTACTATTTTGTTGTGTAGTATCCACTATAATGATTCCTCCTAACTATCTAGTTGCATTTTAATTGTGACATTATTAACTATTTACACCCTTTTTCTATTAACCTGCCGATAGTTAATAAATGGTTTTCTATATTTATTTTAACACATAAACATCCCATTTTTCGCAATATTTCGATTAATTGATTACATTGCGAAAAATGGGAATTGTTTCAGTTATAATAAAATATGAAAACAAAAATGAAGGAACTGTCTCATAAGTCGAATTTCTGACTAAAAGACGCTTCTTTTTCACTTTAGTGTTCCATTAAAAAAGAGGATTAAAATGGTATCAAGCCCCTTTCCAAACTGGATAAGGGGCTACATATACACCTTCAAACAATTACTCTTGATGAGTGTCATTGGATTTTGAAAATTTCTTACCATCTCTATAATCAATACAAGACACTTCGATTAATAAGCCGTTAAATACTGTAAAATAAAAACCATAACTACTACCTCTCATCGTATAAGGTTCCTTGCCTATTTCAATGCCACCAGCTACTAAACGATTATATGATTGATCAACTTCACTTGAAGTTTCCACTAAAAAACCAATATGAAAAGCTTCAGGATACATAACTTCCTTATTCCCCTTAAATGCTTTTGGATCACTTAGCACAAGTATAAATCCACTCTCATCACTCATTACTACAAGTGCCTTTCCCTTTTGCTCCAAAAATTGAAAATCAAAAAATGTTTCAAAGAAATGTCTAGCTTCTGATAAATCATCAACACATAGATTTAAATGATTCAACTTCATTCACTCATCTCCTTTTAAGCAGAGGGTATATATACTCATATTAATAACACTTACATATGTAAGGAAAGATATTCAAGTGTTCCGTATAAGACTATTTTTTAATAGTCTTATGCTTTTTCCTATAGCTTAGAACGTTTTTCGAAATGAATGCAATCATATGAACAATTCGATATGGAGTATCGATTTACCTATATAAATTGACAAGTGTTATAGCCATATTATTTATTCTCCAAATTAAGTAAAACCCACTCAATCAAGAAAATTGCTGAAGAGATGCGCTCTGTCGTATCACCTAAAAACAATTTATATATAAAACCTGCAAAATTCGTTGGTACTTTAGATAATGTTTCAATATATTTCAAAACAGATCCAGCTGGCGGTACTGGCTTGTTATTAATAGCCCATATTCCCTCTAACAATGTCCAAGTTGATGTTTGAACTATATATGATGCTTTTAACTCATCTTTTGCTTTCAGAGCAGTCTTAATTTTAATTAGCGAACTATGTAACCAATGAGAAATGCCTTTTACTTTATCACTAGAAACACGGTAGTTTTCAAATTCATGTTTAGCTATTTCCTTTAACTTTTTCAACTCACCGCTTTTATCAAATAAAAATTTCCCTTCTAAAAATGAGTATAGTTCCATCGGATTGTTTTTAAAGTTTACTTGTATTAGATTAAAATCAGCATACTTATATTCAATTAAAATATCTTCTCTCATTTCTGCATGAAAATCCTTCTTTTGTCCCTTCTCTAAAAGAACATATAAGTCTAAATCGGATTCCGGGTATGCGTCACCTCTTGCGATAGATCCGATGAGCATTAATCCATTTACCTTATACATAGATACACTTTCACTTAATATTGTTTGTACCAATTTTTTATGTTTTTCATATGCAATGAATGAAAGGTTCTCTGTCATTTACATCCCCCCAGTACTAAAAAAGAGGATACATGTTAGTTTCTACAACATGTATCCTCTGCTTATATTATTACGACTTCTGATAAGCCGATTTCGATGATTTCACATAATAAACCCCATGTTCAACGTTAATGATATGATCTGGTTTTGGTTTACCGCGGCCCGCTCTATGTCCAGCTAAATGCTCTTCACTTGTTTCCCAGTTTTTCCATGCTTCTTCAGATTCCCAGCGAATCATAACTACAACTTCTTCATCTCCGCGTCTCACTTTTTTCACGAGAACACTTAAGTCGATGAAGCCTTCAAATTTTTCAATAATGCCTTCTCCTGTAAAACGCTCTACAACTATATTAGATGTACCTTCTTTTACTGTAAATGTTTTAGTTTCGATAAACATTTAATCCCACTCCCTTTTTATAATACGAATACTAGTATTCTTCCATTATAATTGATTATGATAATTATTTTCAATTGTAAAGTTTTAAATTTTTAGAATTATGCTGACTTCTCCTCAATCGCCTCATCTAAAAATTTGAAATACGGAAGCAATATTCCTATTAAAGAAGTGACACATATAATCGAACCAATGATAAAGTATAGTGCTCTCACTCCCCACATTTCACTCAGTATTCCCCCTAATAACACACCTAATGGCATAGCGGATCGTATGAAGAATAGTCGTACTGAAAATACTTTCCCTATCATATTGTTCGGGACTGTTTGTTGGCATATCGTCGTATTATGAACATTGAAAAATGAAATACAAATACCTGCAATTACTTCAATAATTACCGCAATTATAATACTGTGATTGAACCCTAGAGAAATGTATGTAAGGCCACCTATAAACAATCCTCCAAGCATAAGTATTCGCCGGCTTTTATATGTTACTTTTCCGACTAATATTGATCCAACTACATAGCCAAGTGGGAAACCGGCCATAAAATAACCGTATTCAGCATACCCTGCCGATAGTTCATCTTTAATGTAAGGAAGATTCGTAACCATCGTTACTCCTACTCCAAATTGAACGAATGTTAGAAAGATACCAAGCCAAACGATAACTGGTCTTGTGAAAAAATATGTAAATCCATGAAGAAATTGCTCTAGCCACGTTTTTCTAAGTTCTTGCTTTATCCTCTTTTCTCTAATGAAAAGCAACAACCCTCCACTAATGAATAGACAAATACACACAAAAAATAGTGTTAACTCCATTCCAATAAAATGAATAACGATACCACCTAATACTGGCGCTAGAAACATCATAAGGCGAGTCATCCCATCAATATACGCATTTGCGTCTTGAAGCTGTTCTTTACTTACAATGCTTGGTGTAATCGCTTGACTGGCAGGTGTATAAAGCGGCGTAATGAGCCCTACTATAATTTGAACAACATAAATGTGCCACACTTCTACACTGTTAGTAACAAGCATTACTAAAGGCAGTAAGAAAACAGAGGCCCGCATCCATTGCGAAAAAATCATAATCCACTTTCTGCTCCATTTATCAATATATGGCCCGCTTATAAGTTGTAGTATGAGCGACGGGATAAAATATAGTAACCACATGCTACTTAATGCGGTTTTTGATCCTGTTAATTCATACACGAGAATTGAATTACATAACGTCCCGAAAGCCCCGCCTAATTCTGAAATTGCACTACCTATCCACATAAAAAGGAATGAACGGTTTTTCAATACACTCTTCACTATAGCTCACCAACTTTTCTATTAAATTCCTCCCTTTATGTACATTCTCGTTGTATATTATCTATTCAAAAATGCATCTAATTCTTTCGCTAAAGACTGCACTGCTTTCTTTCTCAATACATATTTTCCGTCTTGAATATCAACTAACTTTGCTGAACGTAAAAGTTTCAAATGATGATGTACTGTCGATTTTCCTAGTTGTAATCTTTCCGTTATATCTTGCAGCGTACGCTCTTGTTCAAATAGTAGTTTTACAATACGGAGTCTTGCCTCATCCCCGAGCGCCTTATATTTATGAACTAAAAAATAACTCGGTTCATACGGATCTTCTGGATGTATACTTTCATTTGCGACCGGATAATGAAACACTTTCGTATCTTCAATATCAGCTTCTATGTTCCACGGTCTGTACGTAATTTGCGGGATAAGAAGTACGTGATGAACACTTGGCTCTGGCATATATGTAACGCCACCTGTAGCCCACTCGACAAACTCTTCCGGTTTCATCTTTTTATTCATTTCATTTTTCGCTTCATAATCTCGCTGTAGTATAGAAACAATTTCTTCTGCCTCTTTTTTAACAACACTGTCATACCAACCTGTCATAACGGCGATTAAATGCGTTTTTAGTTCGCGCACATCGGCATGACATACAAACTCTATATACGTAGAGAAAAACTGATGATCATGTGTCAGTTCCTTTAGTTCATGTATTACAGATACTTCTCCGCTTGCGGCTAAACGTCTTTTCGCTTGATACGCTTCTCCTAAAAACGGTAAACATATATACTTTAAATCTTCTTCTGAAAGTGAATCGATATTTGCAATAAACTGTGATAGATCCTGAAAATCTCCCTCATACAATAACTGAAGCAATGCTTTCCATGTATTATTTTCTTCTACAAACTGTAAATGCTCTCTCATCTCTACCGATAATGATTGTCTAATTTCTTCCCATTCGCTTTGAGATTTTTCAAGCGTGTCGATTAACCTTTTATGAGTAACTGCCGCAATGCCAAGTGCACATTCGAAAAGTATCGAATATTTCATTTGAACGTTGTACGTTTCCCTCTTTCTACTCGTTACGTGAAAGACTTCCATTTAATCCCCTCCTTATTTGCTATGTATTAAATTCTATATTTATCGAATTATACCTTCTAATTTTTTAGAATTTTAAAACCTTCTAAAACTTTATATTGCTACAAATTTTTAAATTTAAGCTGCAATTGATTTTCTTGTTCAACTATGAGGCAGGTTTATTAAAGAGAAAGGAGAATTTATTGCAGTAAGAAAAATGATTTAGAAAGCATACGTTTGTTTCTGCAATTACTACAACGGCGCCATATTGTTCTTTTAGAACCTTCCAAACATCAATCAGATGATAAGTAAGTACGTTTCTACCTAATTTATCTAACACTTATTGTTGGTCTATCTCATAGTTAAGGGGGCTATACGAATGAGTAAAAAAGAAATATTACAAAATGGGGTCAAGCAAGTTTTTTACGAAGAAGAATGGTACCCACCGATATCAGAAGCGTTAAAGAATCTTACCGCTGCACAAGCATGTTGGCAACCAGAAGGAACGGCCAGTAATACGATTTGGGAAAATGCAAACCATTTACTAACCTTTAAAGAGCGTTTACTTTCCCGCTTACATCAGGATGACACATTTGTTGCTCCACAAAATAATGATGACACGTTTGTCCAAGGTGGACCTAATGATGATGAAGCGTGGCAACAAACAGTGAAGCGAACGCTTCAAGTACATGATGCCTTACAATCTTCATTAACATCCCTTCAAGAAGCAGAACTGGATCAACCAAGTCCTTCTCTACCAGTTTGGCAACAATATCTGAATATCCTATTGCACGATGCTTATCATACAGGTCAAATTATACAACTTCGTAAACTCCAAGGTTCATGGCCATCTCATCGTTCATATTTATAAGCAATGATTAAAGATGATAGACAAGCATATGATTCTACATTTAGCAGAATAAGTACAAAAAAAGCAAATGAGATTCTAACTCTCATTTGCCTTTTTGCATGCTGGAGAAACGTCCTGCAATGAATTATTAAGCTTAATTAAAATTCAACAAAGAATGTTCAATGGATAAAGTAAAACTTTAATTAGGCATTTACGGGCCATTATCTCCCGCCTAACTTCCTTGCATTCACCGCTTATTAATTCATTTGTGCATCGTTCAATAGCCCAATTATTTCACTCAACATTTCTTCTGTAAAAGCACCTGCGCTAAAGTTCACTAATGCTCGTAATGGCATATCATCCATCATTTCAGAGGCATCACTATCCCATCTAGCAGAAATAGTCACATTAAACCCTAGTTAGTTATTTATCTTCCCTTTTCAAAAAAGTTAATGACTTATACGAGACATTCTATATCCGAAATTTCTACATTATTAAATTTTCACGACCAAAGTCATTTTACAAAGATCTTTAAAAAACATACTGGTATTTCACCTAAACAATTTAAAAATGGATGCAGTTGTTAGTTGTCCTTCGTTCCGCCAATAGATTTATTTTGTTGCTTTACCTTATTAATAAATATCCTTTATAAAGCGAAAAAACATTAATTTTTAGTACATTAATTGAAATAGATTAATCCCAAACATAATTTACATTCTTCATAACTTCTGATCATAATCCAAATTTGGAAGAATAGGGGCTTTTTTATATACAAATAATAAGCCTCAAGGAGTTGTTGACATGCATTTCATATTAAATATGTTAGGGATTTTCGTTGTAATATTAATCGTTTTCCTATGTTCGCCTAATAAAAGAAAAATAAAATGGAGACCAATCGTTATTCTAATAATATTGGAGCTTTTTATTACGTGGTTTATGTTAGGAACCAAATTGGGCAGTATTATCATTAATAAAATTGCATCATTTTTCAGTTGGTTACTATCGTGCGCTAATGAAGGTATTCGATTTGCATTTCCTTCAGCTATGGAAAATCAAACCGTTGATTTCTTCTTTAGCGCATTACTACCCATCATTTTTGTTATCACTTTTTTTGATATTCTTTCGTATTTTGGAATCTTAACTTGGATTATCGATAAAGTTGGTGCAATCATTTCAAAGATTTCTCGTTTACCAAAGTTAGAAAGCTTCTTTTCCATTCAAATGATGTTTTTAGGAAATACGGAAGCACTTGCAGTTGTTCGTGATCAATTATCTGTGTTAAAAGAAAATCGTTTGTTGACTTTTGGAATTATGAGTATGAGTAGCGTCAGCGGATCCATTCTTGGTGCTTATCTATCAATGGTTCCCGCAACATATATTTTCAGCGCCATACCTTTAAACTGTATTAACGCATTAATCTTGGCTAATGTTTTAAATCCTGTAGAAGTTACTAAAGAAGATGATGTTATTTATTCACCTTCAAAAAATGAAAAAAAAGATTTCTTTTCTACTATTTCAAACAGTATGTTAGTCGGGATGAACATGGTTATCGTTATTTTAGCGATGGTAATTGGTTATGTAGCATTAACAGCATGTTTAAATGGTATTTTGAGCTTTTTTGTAGCAGGTTTAACAATTCAAAAAATCTTCTCGATTATCTTTAGTCCCTTCGCTTTTTTACTTGGTTTATCAGGCAGTGATGCTATGTATGTAGCTGAATTAATGGGGATCAAAATCACAACGAATGAATTTGTTGCCATGATGGATTTAAAATCAAACTTAAAGTCTTTACAACCGCATACGATTGCTGTTGCAACTACATTTCTAGCTTCTTTTGCTAACTTTAGTACAGTAGGTATGATCTACGGAACTTACAATTCATTATTTGGCGGAGAAAAATCATCGATAATCGGTAAAAATGTTTGGAAGCTTCTTGTTAGCGGAATGGCTGTTTCCTTGTTAAGCGCTATGCTCGTGGGGCTTTTTGTGTGGTAAATAAATACTTATAATAACAAAAGACACCTAAATGAAATTGGGTGTCTTTTGTTATTATTTCACTTGTTCTTTTATAATTTTCATCCCCGAATCTGTCCATTTCCACGAATCACATATTTTGTGGAAGTCAATGCAGGTAGCCCCATTGGTCCCCTTACGTGTAGCTTTTGTGTACTGATGCCAATTTCTGCACCGAATCCGAATTCAGATCCATCTGTAAAACGAGTCGATGCGTTATGGTAGAGTGCTGCGGCATCAACAGATGTGAAAAACTTACTGACGTTTTCCTCGTTCTCTGTAATAATCGCTTCGGAATGCATGGATCCATACGTATTTATGTGATGAATCGCTTCTTCCGCTGAGGAAACCACTTTAACCGCCAGTGTAAGAGATAAAAACTCTGTTTCCCAGTCTTCTTCTGAAGCTAATGCAATAGAAGAATCAATTGCCAATGCTTTATTATCACCACGTAGCTCCACGCCTCTTTCCTTCAAGGAAGAAAATAGCTCGCTACCAAATTGCTGCGCCCAATTCTCATGAAGTATAATCGTTTCAATTGCATTACATACAGATGGACGCTGCGTTTTTGCGTTTATAATAATATTAAATGCCATTTGTTTATCCGCTGTTTCATCAATGAAAATATGACAATTTCCCGCACCTGTTTCAAGTACTGGAACAGATGCTTCTCTCACTACAGTATCTATTAACTGCTTGCCGCCTCTTGGGATAAGAACATCCAAGTACTCATTCAATGTAAACAACTGCTTTGCACTATCACGTGTTGTATCTTCTATGAGCTGTACACTTTCTGAAGGCAAGCTTGTTTGTTTGAGCGCCCGGTGAATAACGCTAACGATGGCTTTGTTAGAATAAATAGCAGAAGAACTACCACGTAGTATTACTGCGTTTCCTGTTTTTAAGCAAATTGTAGCAGCATCCACTGTCACATTCGGCCTTGCCTCGTAAATCATTCCGACAACACCAAGTGGTACGCGCATCTCCTGAATAGATAATCCATTTGGTCTTTCCCATGCACTTACACATTCTCCAACAGGATCACGTAAATCAATTAGCTGCTTAATTCCTTCAGTCATATCAATGATACGCTGTTCATTCAGCATAAGGCGATCAAGAAGTGACTCAGAAAATCCTTTTGCCTTACCTTCTTCAATGTCCTGTTTGTTTTCCTCTAAAATATAAGCTGTTTCTACTATCAGCTGATCAGCAATCGCAGCAAGTGCTTCATTTTTTTGATTTGTAGATTTAAGCACAAGTTCTCTAGCAACCTCTTTCGCCTTTTTCCCCTTTGCCAACACTTCATTCATTTTTATTTCCTCCTTTTTAAGGTTAATCAGTTTTTATTTGAGAACCATTTAACACCAGTATCTAAATCTTTCCTGCCCATTAAAATTTGAGTGCTCTCTTTTCTTAAAATGAAACCCAGTGATCTCTATGGATGACTTCATAATTATGTCTTTCGCCTCTTGCTTGAATATCTTGGCTTTGCATACCTTTTAAATTCCTTAGTTCCTCTGCGCTATATGTGCATTGTCCTTTTCCTATTACGCGCCCTTGTTGCGTGATTACCTCCACAACTTCACCCACTTGGAAAAATCCTGATACATTAGTAACACCAGCAGGAAGTAAACTCTTTCCATGTTGAATGATGGCAGTGGCTGCCCCCGCATCTACTTCAATTTGTCCGCTAACAAGCGAATGCAAGGCGATCCATTGCTTGTTCATCTTAATCAATTTTTGAGGAGCATTCCCGATATATGTTCCATCACCTTTGCCCTTCATAACATCTAAAAACTTCTCCTGTCCACATCCCGTTCCGATAAATACACTCACTCCAAGAGATAGTGCCGTCTTTGCAGCATCGATTTTTGATTTCATACCGCCAGTCCCAAGTTTTGAGCCGGCATCTCCTGCAAAAGAAGCAATTTCTTCCGTTACCTCAGGAAGGAAATGATATTTTTTTGCATCCGCATTTTTTTGAGGATTTTGGTCATATAAACCGTTCACATCGGTAAAAATCATGAGCATATCTGCCGAAACCAGTCCGCTTACTAAAGCTGACAGCATATCATTATCACCGAACGTCAGCTCTTCTAAAGAAATGGAATCATTTTCATTGATTATAGGAAGAGCGGAACGGTTTAGTAGCTCTCCTAAAGTAGCGTAAGCGTTACTGTATTGTTCTTTTCTAGAAAAATCACTTCTCGTTAGTAAAAGTTGTGCAGTAACGATACCATATTTACGGAATTCTTCCGTGTATGCCTGCATTAATAAACTTTGCCCGACAGCGGCAGCAGCCTGTTTCCCTTTAATTGTCACAGGTCTGCTAGGATACCCTAGAGCAGAAAAACCTGCAGCGACGGCCCCGGATGTAATCAACAAAACTTCATGCCCTTCCTCTTTCAATCGTGCCAATGCGGCAACGTGATCTGAAAGTTGTTCTTTACAGATGCCTCCATGACTCGCTGCCAAGGAACTACTCCCAATCTTTACAACAATTCGTTGTTTTTTCACTTTTTTATCCCCCAAGTCTAAAATCAAAGTTTTTATAAATTACACTTTTATTTATACAGTTTGCAGCTATGTCTATCCTCATCAATGCTGCACCTATAGTACTAAAGGGCAAAATAAAAATGACCGCTTCGCCCTTAATAAAATAAAAAGGACGAAACGGTCATTGTTCCGCGGTACCACCTTAATTGATATACATAGATATCCACTTGGCGCCTATAACGCAGGCGAACGCCTAAACTTTCATTTAAGACTCAGGGATAGGTTCGATACATTCTATACGAGGAATCTTTCAGCCGGTGAATTCCACTCTCTTTCGTAAGAAGACATATGTACTAATTCCCTTCAACGATTTTCAATTTAATTTTTTTATATTATGCTATATAGTTCGTTTTTGTGTCAAGAGGTATTTTGCAAAATGAATATGGTGACAAATTTCTTGTATGAGATTATGGACATACTGGATGATAGTGAAAATTGATATAACTATACTCATATTCATAAACATAAAATCTTGAAAAAAATCTCTCCTGTCATTCATGCGATTGATAACATATATTGTTCTCCATACCAAGGTATATAAAGTGAAGGCGTTTACGGGCAGTTTATCTCCCACCTAACTTCTTTGCTCCACCTGAATTTTGAGGTGGGAGTTTTACTGCCCACAAATAGCGGGATAATATACAATCTTTAAATATAATGCGTATACTTACATAATGTCGAATATAATTTATTTTTATATTTTGTATTGCAAAAAGGCACACACTCTCTTAAAATGTTTCTTTATATTGCATGGAGATATCATTATTATTTTAGAATAACAATATCAGACCGATATAATTTATTATAAAAGGAGCCAGATTGAGTTATTATGGACAAACAAATTGGATTCATCGGATGCGGAAATATGGGGATGGCTATGATTGGCGGGATGATAAACAAAAATATAGTGCCTTCAAATAAAATCATTTGTTCAGATTTAAACACTACGAATTTAAAAAATGCTAGTGAAAAATATGGACTAACTACAACAACTGACAACAATGAAGTAGCTAAAAATGCTGATATTTTAATTTTATCAATTAAACCAGACCTATACGCATCAATAATTAACGAAATAAAAGAAGTGATAAAAAACGATGTTATCGTCGTAACGATCGCTGCAGGAAAAAGCATCAAAAGTACTGAGGATGCTTTTCATAAAAAGTTAAAGGTTGTAAGAGTAATGCCTAATACACCTGCTCTTGTTGGAGAAGGAATGTCTGCGTTATGTCCTAATGAAATGGTGACAGAAAAAGATTTAGAAGATGTACTAATCATTTTCAATAGTTTTGGTCAAACAGAGATCGTAAGTGAAAAATTAATGGATGTTGTAACATCTGTAAGTGGTTCTTCGCCAGCATATGTATATATGATTATAGAAGCGATGGCAGATGCAGCTGTATTAGATGGTATGCCAAGAAATCAAGCATATAAATTCGCAGCTCAAGCTGTGTTAGGCTCTGCAAAAATGGTACTAGAAACAGGAATACATCCAGGTGCATTGAAAGATATGGTTTGTTCTCCAGGCGGAACGACAATAGAAGCTGTAGCAACATTAGAGGAAAAAGGCTTACGAACAGCCATCATTTCAGCTATGCAGCGTTGTACACAAAAGTCTGTTGAACTATCTAGGCAAACTAAAGAGTAAAAACTGTAAAAGAGATCACTTTAGCTGAATACACATATCTTTAAATAGTTTTAGACTATATGCATATTCCATTTACATACTCCTCCTTTTTCACCCGTAACTGAACGGACAAATTCAAGGATAATTGAGTTTGTCCGTTTTGTATTTTGTTATTCTAAAATAATTCACCTATTCTTATTATCATTTATTTCATAGCGTAATACCCTTTTATTTATTAAGGTAACATCATTTTCATATGTATTTGCTGCAGATTGTATTAAGTTTTAAATCATACGTTTCTTGTAAGACATGATGCACAGCAGATGAAATATACTCAGAGACTAAGCATAATATCTATTGAAAAAAGTAATATCAATCGCCCAAAATAGTTAACATAATAATTTTATCGTCTTCTTATATTAATACCTACTATTTCCTAATCCTCCGCAATTACAATTTAAATCATTTAAGTTTTCACCATATCGTGCATCTACTAGTTAAACAAAAACTCCCCTTAAATCGAAAATGATTAAGGGGAGTCAGTCATATTTGATGAAGTTATAGTTCTGATTTTACTGGAATAGAAACATTGTTTTTCACTAAATTTTTAACATCTTTAAAGCTAACAAAATTGTTACTTTGCTCATCCCAAAGACGGAAACGGAGTGACCGCAAACTTGTAGCAAGAGTAATCGTTGGTACATTTTTTAAAGGAAGCGCATTATTGTGTGCCTCTTCTAGTTTATAGTTAGGTACTCTTGGACTTAAATGGTGAACATGATGATACCCAATATTACCAGTTAGAAATTGCAGGATTTTGGGAAGTTTATAAAAAGAACTTCCTTCCACTGCCGCTTTCACATATTCCCACTCTTTATCTTCTTCAAAATAAGAATCCTCGAATGTGTGCTGTACGTAAAACAGCCAAATACCTATTGAACCTGCTATTAAGAATATGGAACCATGTACTAAAAGAAACGATTTCCATCCGATTGCCCAGCAAAGTAACCCTACTAAAGCAACAATTAAAACATTCGTTAAATAGGTATTCATGCGTTCCTTCTTTCTAGCACCTTTTCTGTTAAATCTATTTTTAAGTAGGAAAACATAAATCGGACCTAAACCAAACATAACCAATGGATTGCGATATAAACGATATGCTAAACGGAGTCTAAATGGCGCTGCTAAATATTCATTCACTGTAAGGGTCCAAATATCTCCTGTACCTCGCTTATCCAAATTACCACTTGTAGCGTGATGAACGGAATGCTCATGCCCCCATTGATCAAACGGGAATAAAGTTAAAACACCCATACATGTCCCTACTATTCTATTTACACGACGGCTTTTAAAGAAAGAATGATGGGTACAATCATGAAAAATAATGAAAACCCGTGTCATAAATCCAGCGGCTAACAGAGATGGAACTAATGCTAACCAATAAGAAACGGACAAACTTTTATAAGCAAGGTACCATAAGATAATAAATGGCACTACCGTATTGATGATTTGCCAAACACTTTTTTTTGCCGTTGATTTTTCAAAAGGAGCAACTTGTTTTTTTAAATTTTTAGTATTTTGTAAGGTCATTTTTTCTAATTCCTTTCCTTTATGTTGCTAATTCGTATTATAACACATTATTAGTAGTAGGTGTTATACGTAGGTATAATAAATATTTTATACTATGAAAATCTCTTTTTTCTTACTCATTCCTTACAAATTGCTTACGTCCAAAATAGCTTCTATTATAGGATAGAAGGAGCATTTGTGCCGTAAACCCCAAAGTTTTTCCAAATAAATATATTAATTTAAAAGAAACACAGAGTTTTTTTCACTTCTGTACTGCCCCGTTTCCACAACCAGAAGTGAGCTGTCCCATAAGTCGGTGTCACCGACTTTGATATGCTCCTCTTAGTTTCCCCCTTAATCTATCGATGAACGTAATGTTCACTTGTTGCAACTGATTTTACCGGAACTGGATCTATTTCATGAAACAAATCAAATTACATTTAAAATAAAAAACTAGTCTATTTTGAAAACTTCCTTCACTTTTATTTAACGGTTATTCTATATAAAATATAAAAATTTAATGTCCGTTTATTTAATTTTAAATTTATGATATATTCAAAATATTAATCATGCAAAGTTAATAAAATGAAAACAAGGTAAATTTATGAAAAAATATTTTATATTCATACTAAAATCACATAGTTTTTAGTATATAAAGGAGATTCAAAATTTGAATAAGCATTTAACCAAAATTACATTAATAAGCGGTATCGCTCTTATACTTTATCATTTTTTTAAATGGTATTTAGTTGAATTCCTTACCCCATTTGTTATGCCGTTTCTTTCAATAATAGTTCATGGATTGTTTTTCTTAATATTAATTTTCACAATCATACACCTCATCAAATACAAAAATTGGAAACCGTTAATTATTCAACTAATCATAGTAATTACTTGGATATGTATACCATTTAATGAGATTTATATAAATTTAGATTTTATTATCTATAAAGAAGACCGTGAAAAAGTTATAGCACTTATAGAACATAAAGAATTAACTCCTAATGTTCATTATGATAGTAGACAAATTCATTTACCTAAACATTTTGCATCCACTTCCAAAAACGGTGGGGATGTAATTATTCAACAAAATAAAAATAGTATTTCTGTTTTCTTTTTTACTTATCGTGGTATATTAGATAATTTTTCAGGATTTATTTACACACCAAATGATACTAGACCAAACAAATACGACTTTAATAATGAATATAAAGAAATCACAAAAATAGAAAAAAACTGGTATTATGTCACATCATATTAAAGAACACAAAAATTTTCTTTTAATTATATTAAAAACATACCGTATTTATAGAAAGGGAATGCTTGTATACTATATACTAATCTGTACTGCCTTCCCTAATTAGGCCCAACACGAATTCTTGTCGTATTAGCTCATTCAAGGTGATGAAATTTTTTACAAGCGATACATCTTTTTTATCATATAGGTCGCTTTAACACCACTCAATATAGAGGTTGCTGTTTAAAATGACTCGAACCTTAACATAGGAGTAGCATCACACATCCATCAACTTAAGAATTTTCTCGTTTTGGATTATTTGTTTTTCTCAGCTTGATTGTGACAGGGCACTGCCAACAAAAAGCGATTTTCGTACGCTAAGATTCTTTCAACATAAAGATTGTTGATAACTTGTACGTGTCAGTAATACCATCTAGCTGTAGAGTGCCGAAAAAAAGTGAAGCAAACAAAAAATAACTCCAAAACCAACTTGTATTGTATATTTTGAAGTTACTTGACGTTTACTTTGCAACGAAAGAGAACCGCAACACTGCCTAAAACCTGGGCGCTTATCACATCCACAAACACAACAAATTAAGAAGCCTTCTTCATTTATTGTTGCTCTTTAATTTGTTCAGCAATAGCTGCAACATGAATACATTCCGTATATAGGTCGTCAGCATCTGTATCTTTCACGCTAACTTTTATACTTGTATACTCAAAATCCCTTTGATTTGTTTTTGGATGGTAAAACATGTTTCTCTACTCTTTCATATAGAGTAAGCAATTGCTTGATAAAAGAAAATTTCGGTACTAACCAATACGAAAATAACGCTGAAACACATCCTATTAAAGCCCCCATTGCAACATCAAAAGGATAATGAACCCCTACCCAAATACGAGAGATCGCTACACAAAATGCAAGTATAATCCATAACCATCCAGTCTTTTTACGAACAATCCAAAACGAAAAACAAATCGAAAAAAAGAGAATCGTATGGTCACTAGGAAATGAATTATCTACAGCATGGTCGACAAGTTTATTAACATCAGGCAATACTGCAAACGGTTGATAATTCAAATGAAATTTCCCTGCTATTTTTCCAATCACCTCAGCAATCACAAAAGCAACCATCGCTTGAATAACCATCACCCTACTTTTTCTGGACCCGGTAAACCAATAAGCTATAATAATTAAACCAAAAATATATACCATATATTCTGCCAAAAATACCATGGCTGAGTTTAGGAATGAATATTGTTTACCTAAATCATTAATTGCTCGAAAAATATCAATATTGAATTGAGAAAAAGACATTTTCAAATCCCTCCTTTATAGTAAGGTGTTTAACTGATTGCCATATACCTTCATTACATGAATAGTTTTGATTATTGTACTCATCCAAAAATACCAACCTTCTTGTACGCTTATAATTTTATTATGGGAAAAAAGGTTTAAATGGGACTTAACTACTTCTTAACTATGTGAATGTACTGTTTCTTCCTCTAACATGACGTTTTCACTTAAAAAATAAGCGGCATACGTACGTATATTTCGACTAACGTTTTTAAACGCGAGCTGAGAAAGCGTCATCTTCCTTCCTCTCCCACGCTTTTTTACTTTCATAAAAATAGGCATCACCATGAGTATGACATCTCCTTCTTCTTTCTTCTTTTTCACTATAATAAAAAAAGAAAAAGGAAAACATCGAACTTTCTTACATACATTCGTGCATTCTTACAGTTTTGTCATTTTGTAAATGTGTTCATCGCCTTGCCTTTCGCTATTTTCAAAAACTCTTGTAACTCTAGGTTTATATTCGTCTTTCGGTATGCAACGGCTAGTTCCGCAACAATTTTAGAATCACATATTTCTTTGTAGACAACTTCTGATTGATATAATTTATTTGCAGACACCTATCCGCTGTTAATTAAATAAGAAAAATTATATGTTTCTAATACATGTTTTTGATCGAGCTTTAATTTAAACCTACAAAAAAATAAGGAAAGTACCCAAAACGACCGTTTATGGTACTTTCCTTATTTTTATCCAGATTGAGAAAAATACTATTCAAATTCAGTTTCAAAACTCATTACCAAAAATAAACGCTCCTAACATATTAGTCATATACAATATGTTAGGAGCGTGATATTTTAAGGGTTTTTTGGATTTAGGTCTTGATAATATACGCTAAGCAATCTTTTATATAAAAAAGCCGATTCCCTGTAATCTAAAGGATAATCGGCTTTTTGCTATTCATTTATTTGTAGTAGTTGAAGAAATTCTAAAGGTATAATCATATTAATTATTATCTATAAAACAATCCGTTTCTCAGTTTCTGAATCAAAGTAATGAACTTTGTCCATGTTTAAACCGAGCTCTATATTTGATTGACTTTGCACATCTAAAGATGTGTCCACACGTGCAACAAAAGATTGTCCATTAATGTTAGAATATAGATATGTTTCTGCCCCCATTAATTCTGCTACATCAATCGGTACTGTTACTTTTGCGTTATATGACAAAGCCTCGATTGCTTTTCCATAATAAAAGTCTTCTGGACGTATTCCTATTATGATTTCTTTATTCGTATAGCCGTTATTTCGCAAGTCTTTCATCTTCTCTTCCGGCACTTCAATTTTCCACTTATCAATCATAACTGCATTATCTGTTAATACTCCTTTGAAAAAATTCATTCCAGGAGAACCAATGAATCCGCCAACAAATACATTCTCTGGATTATCATACACTTCTTTTGGTGTACCGACTTGTTGTACAATACCATCTTTTAGTACAACTAAGCGCGTTGCCATCGTCATAGCTTCTATTTGATCGTGTGTAACATACACAGTTGTTGTTTGCAGGTGCTTGTGTAATTTTGTAATCTCAGCACGCATTTGAACGCGCAATTTCGCATCTAAGTTTGATAAAGGCTCGTCCATTAAAAATACCTTTGCATTTCGAACAATCGCTCGGCCTAAGGCAACACGCTGACGCTGCCCACCTGAAAGTGCTTTTGGCTTTCGGCTTAAATACTGCTCAAGCCCAAGAATTTTTGCTGCATGTTGCACACGTTGGTCAATTTCTTCTTTACTATACTTTCTTAGTTTTAATCCAAATGCCATGTTTTCATACACACTCATATGCGGATAAAGTGCATAGTTTTGAAATACCATTGCAATATCTCTATCTTTCGGTGTAACATCATTTACACGTTTTCCGTCAATATAAAAGTCGCCTTCTGAAATCTCTTCAAGTCCTGCAATCATACGTAATGTTGTAGATTTCCCACACCCTGAAGGGCCAACCAAAACGATAAATTCTCCATCATTTACTTCTAGGTTAAAATCTTTTACGATTGTCACATCATGATCATATTTTTTGTAAATGTTTTTGAATGATAGTTGAGCCATAATATCCTCCTAGAATTTGAGCTATATTTATAGATATTGTTAAAAATTATGATGACATGAATTATAAAATCTTCGAAATATCCTTCATACTGTCTAAAATATAATCCGCTTTCCCTTCTAGATCTTCTTTCCTACTTGCACCCGATAAGACGCCCACTACTTTAATGTTACTATTTCTCGCAAATGTAACGTCTGTTAATGTATCACCTACCATTAGTACATCTTCTTCAGTTAATGAAAATTTTTCTTTAAACATATGATAAAAGTCACTTTCAGGTTTTGTTCTATTCACACCGTCATCTGCACCTAAAAAATCTACATAATCATATAACTCAGTCATTTTTAGAGAATGAATCGCTGCATCAACATCGTCTGCCGTAACAACCCCAATAATATATTCATTGTCTTTTAAATATCGTAACGTTTCCTTTGCACCTTCCACTTCTGTAAATACAAGATCATCTGCTGTAGAGTACTTTTTGAATAGAAGACATACATTTTGAATAAAATCCTCTTTATTCACATGTTGATTTTCTAACAACGAATACCATGCAGCCGCAATGAAGTAATTTGTGCGACATGCTAGTAAACTCGTACTCTCAAAATCGTTATCATTCATACCAATAATCGATAAGTAATCATCTCGTTTACTTTTTTCATTTGGATACGTTTGAAATATATCATCTAACACACGATGCACAATCTTGTACCAAACTGAATCTAACTGTATTAATGTTCCATCTTTATCAAAAATAATCGCTTTATTCACCTTTTATTCCCCCTATAACTTCATTCCATGTTTTTATATTTTTATACTGAACTTTATTATGAATAGGATTAATAAACGCTACTAATTCGTCCTCTTCCCATCCCTCAACTCTAGCGTACGCCCCTTCATTTAAAGAGAATGCAAAGGTTACATCGCTTCCGTATTCTTTTTCAATCGTTTGTCCATTTATAAGTAGTCTCCACTCACACGGTTTGTCAGTAGCAATGTTGTAAATAATATTTCCTTTAGCCTCATCACCGACATAAATCGTTTCACCTTCGTTTTGAATATCTATCGCTAGTTTTCTAAATCGAGAGAAATAAATTCTTCCGTTTTTGATCGCAAATTTTAAGTTTTTAATTGATAAACCGTTACATAATACATATGTTCCTGGATCACCGTAAATTGATGGGTCTTTTGATCCTGGGAAGGTTTTAGACGGATGTAAATGAGAATCACTTCCTCCTATTCCCCAGATTTTAAGACCATTTGACCACATTTGATCGAAACAACGCAAAGCTTCTAAAGTAGATGATTTACTTTTTTTATAAGTTGGATCACACATAATTTCCATCGTATGAACATTTTCTAAGTTAATATTCACTTGGTTCGCCCAAGGCTTCATAAACGGATGATTCACACTCAATAAATAGCCTTTTTCTTTCGTGAGTAAAAATAGTGCATTCATTTTTTCAGCGCTAAATGCTTCATCTACATACTCTGTAAAATCAATGAATTCTCTTATACCAAATATGTTGTAATGACCGAAAGGAGTTGTAAGTTCCATAGATGGTATAATTAATGTGTTTCCTTTTTGATACGATGGCATAACAATATTGTGTTCCGTCGCATATAAAAAATCTAATTCTTGTTTTTCACATACTGTCATTCCAAGTTCATCATCTATCTCTCCGTCTGTTAAATCTGTATGTTCATGAAAATCCCCTTTGTACCAGCGATATTCTTCATTTACTACCTTATTAAAACGGTCTTCATCGATAAAAACATTTCCCTTACAAAAATGATCTCTATTATACTTACGTTCCAACTGATCGTTCACTACTATATTTACTGTATAGTCAACTTTTTCTCCGGTAAACTTTACTACTTTCTTTGCACAATGCGGAATATAGACGACTTCTAATTCCCAATTACCTGACTCTATTTCTCCTCCACTACAACCTGCGGAACAAAACTTTAAATCTTTCGAAACGACTAGTTTTTCATTTGTAACTGGAGTTTGATATTGTATACGTACATAACCGTTCGGGTCTCGCAAGATTAATAAAAGCGGGATTTTCCGGCTGTCCCCTTGATCAATAGTTAATGTGAAATTTTTAATATCAGTTTCATCCATTTGGAAACAATGTTTATTTTTTACGAATGGAGAGAGTGTTATCGTACTTGTTATTTCGATCATCGTTCTCACACCTTTTTACGTTTTAATGATGGAATTTTAGAGGCACTTCCTTCGTTCAAAAGCACCTCATGTTGGTAATATTACTTCTTCTTTTTCAGAACTTTATCTAACTCTTCTTGCGCAACTTTAGCTGCTTCATCTAATGCTTTTTTCGCTGGAACTCCTTCAATCTCTACTTTATCTTTCGCTACATTTAAGGCGTCATTAATTTTACCGCCCGTTGGATCTACAAATGGTCCCACTCCATTATTATTAGCTTGTTCTAATGGAACTAATGCTTGTGGTTGTTTTTTAACGAATTCAGCATATGGACCATAATCTGTTACATTGTTACGAACAGGGATATAGCCTGTTGCCATTGACCATTCAGCCGTTTTCTCAGTGCTTGTCGCAAATTTCATAAAGTCATACGCGCCTTTTGCTACTTCTGGATCAATATTTCTCGTTAATGTGAATAAGTATGTTTCTAATTTTGGCGCTGGTTTATTATTCCCCCAAGCTGGTTGAGGTAATGCTTCAAAAGTGTTAAGACGTTCTTCTTCCGTCATTCCTTTACCTAATGATTTAAAAACAAATCCTTGATCACCAGATGATCCTGTAAATCCTAATGTTCTACCTTCAACTAAATCAATTACAGTTTTATCCCAATATTCCCATCCAGTACCACCTGAATGTATTTTCATAATTTTATCTTCATGTAGCCATGTACGGAATTTCTCCCATACCGAAACCCAAGTGTCATCGTTAATTAATACTTTTTTACCATCTTCGCTTAATACGTTTCCACCGGCACTGCGAACCGCATCAATTAAATTGGAAGTTCCCCACATTGGCATCCAGCCCGCATATGTCACATTTCCATTTTCACCACGTTTTGCGACTGTTTTTGCTACCTTTTCTACACCTTCCCACGTCTTTAAATCAACTTTTGTAAAGCCATTCTCTGCTAATGCTTTTTTATTGTAATAAAGAATTTGCGTTGTACCGTAGAATGGAATTCCATACAACTTCTCGTCAATTGTTGCTTGCTCCATAAACCCTTTTCCATAATCTTCTTTTTTGAAATTAGTATCATTTTTAACATATTCATCTATAGGTGCGATTAACTGTTTTTTAGCATATTCTTGAATGACATCAGAACCTAGTAATGCAATTGCTTCTTGGTTATTCGCTGCAAAGCCACTTTGTAACTTTTGATATGACTCATCGTAGCTACCCGCTTTTGTCGTTTTCACTACATATTTGTCCTGACTTTTATTGTATTCTTCCACAATCTTATCTACACGATCTGCAAGAGAGCCCCCTACTCCATTAATGAATGGAACAACAACCTTCTCCCCTTCTTTACTCGCTTTAACCGTACTTCCTTTTCCGCCTGAACAACCCGCAAGTGCACCAACAAACAGTGTTATAACTGTTAGAAGCATGAATAATTTTTTCATCCCACAACTCTCCTTTACTATTTAATTACCCCTTTATTCCTGAATCAGTAACACCAGATAAGAACCATTTTTGTAGAATCAAAAATACGATTAAGAGCGGCACTGTTGCGATTGTACTTGCAACCATAATGTGTGACCAATCTCGCCCTAAGGAACTATTAATGAAATAATCAGCAATTCCATTCGTAATTAACTTTTGCGTATTATCTTTCAATATAAGAGCTGGCCAGACGTAATTATTATAATTACCAATAAATGTGACCAATCCTAGTGTTACAAATGATGATCGTGTCATTGGAAAAATAATTTTCCAAAGAATACGCCAATCACTTGCTCCATCAATTTTGGCTGCTTCTACTATTTCAAAACCAACTTTGTGAAACGATTGTTTTAAATAGAAAATACCGAATACGCTAACAGCCATAGAAATCATGTATCCAAAATGTGAATCAAGTAGCCCGAATTTCCCTAACATTACATATACAGGAACATACGAAACAGCTCCAGGAATCATATAGGTTGCCATCACGACACTAAATGTAATATTTTTACCTTTAAACTTGTAAAATGCTAACATATAAGCAAACAGTGCAGATGAAACGAGCACATATATAGTAATGATGAAAGATGTATAAAAACTATTAAATAAATATGTGTTAAATGGTAGTATGTCTAATACTTGCCGATAATTTTCCCAGTGAAATTCTTTAGGCCAAAAACCTCCTTGTAATACTTCACTAGATGTTTTAAACGAACCAAGTACCATCCATATGAACGGAAAAACAAATAGTATACTTGATAATGCTAAAAAGAGATGCTTTACGATTAATGGACCTTTTTTCATATTATTCACCTTAATAGTTCACCCACTTATCACCTATTATTTTGTTAATAACAGATAGGAAAATTGTAATAATTAGTATGATAAATGCGATTGCTGTTGCAGATCCCATATCAAACTGTTCAAACCCTTGTTGGAAGAATAAATACAGTAACGTACGCGTCGAACCACTAGGCCCACCTTGTGTTAAAATCTTTATTTGATCGTAAGCCTGCACCGAAGAAATTGTATTGACGACAACTAAGAAGAAAGTTGTTGATGAAACCATCGGCAGTGTTACATATCGGAATTTCTGCCATGAATTTGCCCCATCAATACTAGCTGCTTCATATAAACTATCTGGAACTTTTTCTAATGCACCGATATAGAAGATCATTGTCCAACCAACTAATTTCCAAACCGTCATAATAATGACTGCTAACATCGCTGTTTGACTACTTTGAAGCCAGTCCAAACCTGGTATCCCGAAAAAGTTTAGCACTTTATTAATAACTCCAAATTGAGGTTCATATAAAAGTGACCACACAATGGATACAGCTATTGTTGGCGTTACCCAAGGTGAAAAAATCATTAATTGGTACAATGCGGAACCTTTAAATTTTTTTCGGAAGAATAATGCGAAACCTAAGCCCAATGCAATTGTTGGAATGACTGTTCCAATTCCGAAATAAAACGTATTGAGCAATGCTTGCATAAAAGAATCTTGTGTAAATAAATTAAAATAGTTTTCTAAACCAACAAAGTTAAAATCATTCGTCATAAAATCCCAATCAGTAAAACTAATACCTAAACTAATGAAATTCGGAATAATCCAAAACAAGATTAGAGGTATTCCAACTGGTAGTAAAAAGAACACAGCTTTTGATAGTTTTATTTGCATTCTTGCCACCTCCTAATTCATATTGTACGGGTACATTATTAACACAATGTTGTTAATTTGTTAACTAATTGTAAAAAAACAACAAATTAACAAAATAAAACAACATATAAACAAGAAAAGAAGACCATTTCTCAACTTACTAAGAAATAGTCTTCTTTTAGTTTTTCTATACTGTTATTACTTCAACCCCATTACTTGTTAGCACATTTTGCCATGATTCATCAAGCTTTGCATTCGTATACAATGCATCTATATCACTAAAACTCCCGCTTTTATAAAACTTTGTTAAATTAAACTTTGACTCATCAGCCATCATTACAACTTGTTTTGCATTATTCTTTAACTGCTTAAATATTTGTGCATCTTCAATATACGAACATGTCAGTTCTTTTTCTAATGAAATACCATCACAAGAAGCAAATAATTTATTAACAGTGAAATGATCCAGATAGTTTAACGTCATTTCTCCAGACAATGCTAAGGAATTCGTATTCAATATTCCCCCTATGACTATTAACCTACAATCAAAGGAATCATACTGGTCTTTCAGCTCAATAATTTTATTTACAGCTGGTATCGAGTTTGTTAAAATTGTCAAATTCTTTTTATCGTATATGTAATCTAAAATTTGCATTGTGGTTGTCCCAATTTCAATTGCGATAATATCATTATCTTCTACAATTTTACTTGCTTCCATTGCAATTTTTCGTTTTTCTTCAATATTCTCAGATCGACGTTTATCAAAATGAAATTCTAGTGTTTGATCTTTCTTCTTAATTGCACCACCATGTATTTTCGTAAGCTGCCCTTCCTTGTGCAACATATCTAAATCTCTTCGTATCGTTTCTGTTGTAACATTTAATACCTTTGCTAAATCATTTACCATCACTCGGTTATACTTTTCTAATTCATCTAGTATGTGTTTTCTTCGTTCAAATTGTGTGTACGATTTCATTTCATTAACACCTCGTCAAATTACGCAAAATATTGATTTTCTAAAAACTCTTATTATAAGAAAGACTGAATCGTTACTTTTAACATAACATCATTTACAGAAAGAAGGAACGATTATCTTTACTATATTTCGTCAAAGGAACAATGATATATATCACCTTGTTATATTCACCATACTTTTTTATAAAGAGTAGTACTTTTTATTTTCATCTGAAATTTAAATTTACTTAACAATAAAAACACGATTATAATAAATAAAAATTTATTGTTAAACGATAAATTTCATGTTAGATTAAATAGACAATTAATAAATGAGGTGCTTTATATGAAACAAGGATCAACACTCTTTTTAAAGACAGCTATTATTCTGATTGGAATCCCTGTTCTTGCTTTGTGTATATTTTTAGTTCCTAACATAGGGAATTATGCAGCGGAATTGTATCCCGATATTGCATATATAAAATATCTTATTTTAATCAATCTGTATGCAACGGTGGTACCTTTTTATTTCGCTCTGTATCAAGCTTTTAAACTTGTAAGCTTCATTGACAAGGGTAACGCTTTCTCGAAATTATCTGTTAGAGCTTTAAAAAAGATAAAAAACTGCGCAGTAACAATCAGTATTTTATATGTGGTAGGTATGCCACTCTTCTATCTTGTGGCGGAAAGAGATGATGCACCTGGTATTATTATACTTGGCATGCTCCTAATCTTTGCTTCAATGGTTATCGCAGTCTTTGCTGCCGTTCTCCAAAGACTTCTAAAAGATGCGATAGATATAAAATCAGAAAATGATTTAACGGTCTGAGGTGAATAACATGGCAATTATCGTGAATATTGATGTAATGCTAGCGAAAAGAAAAATGAGCGTAACTGAACTTTCAGAGAAGGTTGGAATTACAATGGCTAACCTTTCTATATTAAAAAATGGAAAAGCAAAAGCAATTAGAATTACAACTTTAGATGCTATTTGTAAAGCATTAGAATGCCAACCTGGGGATATTTTAGAATATCAACCTGAAGATACCGAATAAAAAGAGTCCTTCTATTAATGAAGGACTCTTTTTATTGCTCATTACGGTGCAAAGCTAACTTGACCAGTCAATACTAAAATAATTGCGATTATCCAAAATATAACAAATGATGAGGACAGTATTAATGAAATAATAGCAAGCCCCTTCTTCTCAGTTTTTTTCGTCATTGTGATTATTGAAAGTATGATACCTATGCCTGTCAGAGCAATTGTAATATAATCTCCCACTATATTACCTGCATTCGCTATCCTTGTCGGTGTAATAAAAACGAACAGAAAACATAAAATGCCGATGAGTAAAGATATATAGCTTATTATACTGTACTTCTTTTTAGGAACTATTTCAGTTTTCATACTAACCCACCCCTTCTCTATAGCTATGAGTTCATATTAGCACAAATAACCATAATTTGGTTAAAGCAAAAAAGATACAGCGGAAATTCCCACTGTATCTGCTTTTTATTTAATAACTAAACCTGCTATTTCTTCTTTATCATTATAAGTTATAATAAATGTCCGTTGTTCTTTACTATATTTCGCTACAAGAATAACAGTATATAAACCATCTTTTTCTTCAATCGATTGTTTTTCAATTTTTTCGAACGTACCAGCTTTCTCAATTACAGGTGTAAGATCTTTCATCTTTTCTTCTGGCAATGCAGCTTTCATTTTACTATCAAATTTTTCGTGTACTTCTTTATAATTTGCTTCATTTAATAGTGATACAATTTCTTCCGCCTTCGGAATAAAGTTTTTTGATGTACTTTCATCTACTTTATTACCGGTACATGCTGCAAGTGCGAACGCCGCGATAGCACTTATAATAATTAGTAACATTCTTCTCATTTTAATACACCCTTTCTTTTTAAAATGAAACTATAACTAAAAACGAGTAAAGCACAAATTGCTATTGAAACTTCTGACATAATGATCCCGCTTTTCCCTGGTACATATTGCAATATAATACCAGCTATTGCATTTACAGTCCCATGGATGAGAATTGCATATACAACATAACGAAATTTCTTTTGGACGACAGCTTGCAATACAATGAAGGAAAGCCCAATATGCAATACCATCGCGAAGATGCGCTCAATACCGCCAAAATAGTAACTGTCACCATTTTGAATGACTGTTTGTGACAATAATAGGGATATTACCGGCATACCAACTATCAACACCGCCTCAATACCACCATGCCCTGCTCCAAATAAAAAACCAGACTGCCAATCTCGTTGCTTCATAAAATAACGCATTGCAATAAAACGAGCTATCTCTTCAAAAATACCAGCTGATAAACTAAGCAAAAGTACAAATAGTACAGGCTGCATAACAGAAAACATTTGAAAATTTGTGCTAGTTCCATTTACATAATTCAGTATTGGTATGCGAATCAATATTTGTGATACAACAAAAGCCAATACACCTAACATATATGGAATATAGCGTTTCTTCCAAAAAGCATATAAAAGTGCAACAAGCGGTAAACCAAAGCTAATCATTGCTGTAAAAATAAGACCATTCATCTCGCTTCACCTCTTACTTGAAGTGTATAAAAACGAGTGAAGAAAGTATGTAGTTCTTTCCTATTCGGTTTCATTTTAATCATAGATGGTCATTTCATCTCTTTTAATATGAATGTTTGCGTGAAATAAGGACTTACATAAGTTGTTTCTAACGTCGCGTTATTTGTTTTATTCATGATACGTTTTAATGAGAATAGCCCGTATCCTCGAGCTCCTTCTTTACTTGAATGGTTTTTCTCATAAATTTTTTGTAAATCAATCGCTTCACTCTTTGAACTATTACGCACAATAAAATATTGTCGTGAATCCATTTCAAAGAATGCGATTTGCAATATCTTTTCCTCACTATGCATTGCTTCTTCAATTGCATTGTCTACTAAAACTGAAATGATGCGGATAAATGAAATAATCGTCATTGAAACCCTTTCAATGTTCTCTGGTATATCGAGCATTACTTTTATTTGTTGGTGCTGGGCAGTGCCAACTTTCGCCCTTAATACACTTCTCACTTCAGGAATATGTACGCGAGATAATTTCGCAATATCAAGTTCATGATCATTTATTGTTTTTAACGTAGGAGCTATAACGTCATAGTACACTTGCTCAATTTCTTTCACATTTTTTGTACGTATCCCCTCTTCTAACGATAGTAATACATTCATATAATCATGACGGAAACTAGCAAGCTCGTCATGCATATCCTCTAATTTCTCCACATAATCTAATAACTCTTTATCTAAGCGTTTTTCATGCTCTTCTTGTAACTTTGCTTTCGATAAGTGTGAACTTATAAGTACTATGATGACTAATAATAAAAATACAATAATCGCTGAAATATAACTTACATCACTGTATTGTTGATTTAGCTTTGCTAAAAACTCAGTAGATGGCCGAGTTAAAATTAGTTCAATAACAAATCCGACAATTAATAATATATAAGTTACATAGTATAACGGACTACCTACTATATATTGAGCAATTTTTTGAATTCTTTTGCGAGCTACTAAAATACCGATAAAAGTAAGTGTCGATACGATAAGATGAATCATGCTACCTGTCCATAAATATAAATTGAATGGCGTTAACATAAAGATTTTCATTCCTAAATCAAATAGCAACATTTTCACTAACGTTATAATCACCATGCTCACTAGTGCAAAATATAAATTATGCTTCAATTTCAATTCATTTTGCATTAATCCTAAGCTTATTAAAAATAACACAATGGTACTATTCAACTCTGGATATCTCGTTACCGTTACAACAATCGCAAGTAAAATAATGAATACTGCACTTAAAGCTATTAACATTCTAACTGACAACCTGTTGTACCGGATTAATTGAATGTATAAAAACGTATGGCTCATACTAGTAAGCAGTATTGCAAATAAATCATAAATATACATTATATCTCACCCTTTAATATGTTACGTACTTTACTCACTAAACGACGTGATACTGGAATACGTTTCCCGCTTTTTAAAACTATCATTTTTTGCTTCGCATCATAAGAAGACATTTGCTTCGTATTCACGATATATGATTGATGGCAACGAAATAAGCGTTCATCTATTATTTCAATCTCCTTTAATGTTCCATAAAAATAAACGATTCGATCTAACGTCACTAACGCTAAACGATGCGGTTCATCAGTCATAACATATTCAACTTCATGAAAAGGAACCCGCACAGTCGCATTACTATTTTCAATGATAAAATCATCGGATGGAATGAGGTGTTTATTACGCACTTCATATTGAAGTAAACATTGTTCAAAAACTTTACGCCTTTCCTCGTATGGCAACCCTTTATCAATAAAAGTTAAAGCTGATACCATATATTGATATGAAATAGGTGCAAATTCAGAATGTGTCGTTACAAATACAATAATTCCTTGCGTATCATACTTTCGTATCTCTTGCGCCACGTTTAAACCTTTACGCTCTTCTCTTTTTATCTCTATATCTAAAAAATAGATTGGGACATACCTTGCCTTAGGAATGTTAGTAATGATGTTTTCACTTTTGCTAGTCACCTCTATAAAATCAAAAGGTAACATATATTTCTCGCAAATCTCTTCAACTAGCCGCTTCATTTGCTGTGCTTGTATGACATCATCTTCTAAAATGAAAATACTCATGTTATCACTCGCTTTATTGAAATCTATTATTAGAATAACATGATTACTTACAAATACTGAATAATATTCCCTAAATTTTCATATTCAATGATAATTAACATCGTTTTTTCTATATATTAAAAAGGCATTTGAAGTACTATTATAGAATTTAGATTAGAGGTGATTTTTAATGAATAGTATACAAATAGAAATAAATATACTAAATAAATGGATTGAACAATTTCTACCTGAATATGATTTATTCTTTTTCCCTGCAAAGTACGGAACTGTAGTAAAACATTTCAATTCTAATACTTTACTTATGTCTAAAGAAGAATTTTCTAACCATTCCATCTTCAACAATATTGATAGTAGAAATAGCTATCAAGTATGGAATATTCATAAAGACATTCAATTCGTTTGTGTAGCAAACCCTAGTTTGATTACTCAATGGGACAAAGAAACACGTAAAAGCATATTCCAAACTCAACTTGAAGTAAACAGAGGTTCTATTTATAAATGGGATATTATTGAATCAATATTGGAAGATATCCGATCTACTTCAATTAAAACTTCCATATTGGAACTCTTATCTTTTTATTCGTTTGAAAATGATTCAAAACGCTATATAAGTATGCAAAAATCACTATGGGATAACTTACATAAAGAATTTCAATATAAATTTCTACTTTTACTAACGACACAATTTGTTTGTCAAACTTCATTAAGTGCAGAGCAAATCAAAAAGTTTGAAGGAAAGTTTCCCCATATTGCTCCGTATTTTAATACTTTTTCTACTGCAAACGGAGCAAACTGTCTTGCAGCTACTTTAGCAAGTATTTGTACCGAAAAATCTGAAGCGCAATGGGTTATTACGAAATGGGTACATGATAATAGTTTTCTAAAAGGTTTAATAATGAAAGGATATGGGGTGAAATCAGTTTCTATCGATTCTTTACTGCCTAGCGATATCCTTGTGTGGAAAAATGAAAATAACAAAATTATACACGCTTCTTTTCATCTAGGAAACGGCTATTTCTTTAATAAAGATGGTCAATCATTCTTTAATCCATGGCAATTAGTAAATATAGATAATTTGTTGCATACATGGGGGAAAGAACGTATTGAAGTATATAGAAAATAAAAATACAATTGCTCTAAAAATTAAAGACTGTACCTTTAAATTTAAAGATACAGTCTTTAATAAAAACTTACTTTATAAAGAAACCTCTCTATCAATCACTACCTTAAAAAATTCCGCGTAATGCGATAAAGAATAATCCGCTACATCACAATTCCCTTGAAACATACATGTTGAAATACCTAATTCTTTTGCAGGTAATAAATCTAATTCTCTATCACCAATAGCTAAATCAATCTTATGCTTTTTATGCAAATAATCATAAGATAAAGCGTTCGGTTTTCGGGGGAAACCATCGTCAATTGTAACCATGTCTACGAAGTATTTGTTCCAGCCGTAATATTCTAAAATTCCCATAACCCCCGCCCTATGTTTATGGGTCATAATCACATTTTTATCCGCATATTTCAAAATCTCTTCGACACCTGCAAAAGGTTTCATATCTTTTGGATTGAATTTTCCCTTCAAAATTTTAATCTTTTCTTCCTGTTCGCATGAAATATTATAATACTGAATTGCATGAGAGTATGATATTTTTAGGTTTTTGTATATTTCTTGTTCATCTACACTATCACCCAATATTTCAGATAGCATCATTGTATATGCAGGATACGTATCAAATAACGTACCATCAAAGTCCCATAAAATATTCATTGTATTCACCTTTCTATTTTCCAATCATTGTATGACTAAATTTGCCCGATCCTTCGGCAATTCCATTTCCAAATAATAATCCTCTGCTTTCCAATACCTATTTTGAAACTTCGAAAGTTTCTTTTGTGTCTCTTCGCTTTCTCGCAGAAATCTTGTCTCTCTTGGACAATCTAAATACACCATATAATGAAAGAAATCTCTCCATTCTTTTCGCTGAAGAAAAACTCCTTCTACAATTATTACACCTACTAAAGGAAGCTGTATTTCTTTCATTTCACATGAGTCTGTTTCATCATGATAAAAAGGTAATTCTAATTCAATGTCGCTTTGTAACTTTTGAAAAAGGTTTCGTAGTAACCGATCGATATCCCACTGAAGGCTGTAGTACTCATACCACTCTGCAAATCCAGTATTATATCGCTTATTTCGCTCGGTAATGTGATCATCAATATGAAAAATATGAAACGAGATTCCACTTCGTTTCATATTTTCTTCTAATTTTTTTACCAATGTTGTTTTACCCGAACGACTTAGTCCGTCTATACCGATTATAAATCGCTCATCTTTATGTTCCTGAATAACTTTCATTATATCATTTGTGCTCATTGCTTTTTCCAATCTTCTTTTAATAATGAATAAACGACCGTATCATGAGCAACATCATTTTGAATCATATATTTTCGAAGTAATCCTTCTTCTTGAAACCCGACTTTCTTTAATAAATTACGGGAAGCTTCATTTTCTATATATACGACAGCTGCAATTCTTATAAAGTGCAACGTTTCAAATCCGTAAGCTAGCATTGCTTGCAGTGCTTCAGTCGCGTATCCTTGTCCCCAATATGTATCATCTAGCTCATAGCCAATTTCAGCTCGTTTATGGTGATTGTTAATTAAATGAAACCCACACGTACCGATTAATTGATCCGTACCTTTCTTCTCTATCCCCCAGCGAAACACATTTCCCTCTTCATTACGCTTTCTAAACGTTTGAATAGTCGTTTTCGCTTGCTCAATATTTTCGAAAGAGTCCATTCCGAAATAACGAATAACAGATTCTTTTGAAAAATAATGGAACATCGCTTCTGCATCTAATAGTGTAAGTTCTCTTAATAGTAAACGTTCTGTTTCTAATTTTGGAAACCCCATCCTCTTTTTCTCCTTCTATTCTAATGAACTACAAATTTCAATATAATTACCGTCTGGATCGGCAATGTAAGCAATTGTTTGTCCCCACGGTTTTACGATTGGCTCAACTAGAACTTTAACCCCTTGTTCTTTTAATTTCTCAATCGTTCCCTTTACATCTTCTACAACAAACCCTAACTCAAAATGAGAAGATTGTAGTACACCTTCTGTAAGAGGTAGTCCCGTTAACGCCTTAACATCCTCTCGTGTATTCATCGCTAAAATTGTTGCTCCTGTTTCAAATTCAATATATGTACCGTGTTCAGCTCTTATTGGTAATTTTAAAATTTCTTTATAAAACTGAAGACATTGTTCAAACTTTTCTACATATAAAATAATGTATTTCATTTTTAAGTTCATAATTATTCCCCCTTTACCTTCACCTCTAAAAATTCGACAAATGTTTTTAAAAACCTTGTACCTCATAGAGCCGAGCACAAAAAAATGAGGCCGATTTCTCGGCCCCCCAGCTTATTGGCATAAAACAGGAGATTTGGTTTGGACATAACCAGTTCGTACTTTTATTATATTTTATTTTTTCTGAATTTTAAATACATTAAACACCTATTTATATTGAGAAAGTTTTTTTACTTGCATAAAATCATACCGCTTAAGAAATGCTACAAATGGAGGTGTATACATATGGAACCAATGCTATGTCCAAGTTGTAAAACGAACCGAACTCGCTTTAATATTCTTGAGCAACAAGTAAAACCAGTCAAATTAAATCCACAAACTGGTCAAGTAGAAGAAGAATACACAAATGAAACGATGAACGCTTTTCATATGGCTTATCAAGGACCTACTTACCGCGTCCAATGTGCTGTATGCGGGCTTGTTGAAAACCCAGAACAATTTATTAAACCTGCTCAAAATCAGTCTTTTTCTTAAACATTTTTATTACCCCCTACCAATTTTCTATAGGGGGTTTTCCATTTAAAATGTTAATAAAAAAATGTTTTTCTTCCTTATTATAAGTTACACCCCACACCTTTTTAGTCATCTTTTATTTTTTGCCCTCTATATGGATCGTTTTTTCTTCATTTATTATTTTGGGATTTATTATTTATGTTACTGTTATTTTTGTACCTTTATACAGATTTTTATTATATAAAAAAGAGTGAACAAAATACAATTATTTAGAAACTAAAGAAGTTGATTCCGACTCCTGACTTTCTCTTAAAATCAACTTCTTTTTAACTCCACTCTTTATTATAATATTTCACTTTTTAGTTTCTTAATTTTCCAAGAAAGTCTTATAAAGAAGTATATCCACATACAACCTGTAAGACCTGTCATAATTTTCGCCCAAATTGGCACTCTTGATTCCATCGGGCTTAAAAATAGGTTATACATTGATGGTAATATACTTGCTGATATAATAACAAGGAATAGCAGTAATTCATTTAGTTTTTGTATCCTCGTCTCCTTTTCTGAGTATATATCGGGCAATTCATTTACCTCTTCTACTTCTTTACAAAAATAATTCCATCTTGTAAAACTCGTCACGCGTTTCCAACCTGACATTTCGTATATTTCAAAATACTCTTGTTGTTGTTCTTTCGAATCTCTATAAACCAATCTAAAATCAGCTTTATATATTACATCTTTTGGCTCAGTTTTCTTAAACGTATACATTAAATTGTATTTTTGTAATGCCCAACCTTTTTGATGCATCTTTCGTAAAAAAGCTTCTTCTTTTTCTAAATTCCATGCCGTAAAAAATTTAAATACCCTTTTTGTCTCCATCTTCCATTCACTCCCCTAATATACTATGTCCATTCCTTACAGATCTCTGCAACCTGTTGTACTCCAGCTCTAACACTTCTCTACCAAATGGTGTTAACTCATAGCACTTCTTTCTGTCTGTAGAGGCAACTTCAACAATTAACTTCTCTTTTAATAACTTCGTCGTATTGCCGTATAAAGTACCGGGGCCGAGCTTTACTTCCCCATTTGTCATCTCTTCTACCATTTGCATAATTCCGTAACCATGCATTGGCTTCACAAGTGACAATAATATGTAGTATGTTGCCTCAGTTAACGGAATATATTTTTGCGCTTTCGCATTCATTATAATTACCTCCGATACATCGCTTACTAATATATCGAATTACGATATATCGTATGTCGATATTATATAATCATATTCCAAAATATGCAAGAGTAATTTAATAATTAAATATCCATTTCTTTGAATTAAAAAATCATATCAATTTTCTGAATAATTTGTTAAAATATAGAAATATCCACTTTTATTTTGAAAGGAATGATACATATGATAAATAAATTGAAAGAAAACATAGGATCTGTTTTTGTCGGTAAGGAAAATGTAATTGATTTACTCCTCGTTTCACTGCTTGCTGATGGACATGTACTACTCGAAGATGTGCCTGGCACCGGAAAAACATTACTTGCAAAAACAATTTCTAAAAGCATTGGTGGTAATTTTTCTCGCGTTCAATTTACCCCTGATGTACTTCCGAGTGATGTAACAGGTATTGAATATTTCAATCCAAAAACTAGTGAATTCGAATTAAGACTTGGACCAGTTATGACAAATATACTACTCGCAGATGAAATTAACCGCGCGATGCCGAGAACACAATCTAGTTTGTTAGAAGCGATGGAAGAACGACAAGTAACGCTTGAAAAGCAGTCTACTCCTCTTCCGAAACCATTTTTTGTTATTGCGACGCAAAACCCGATTGAATCACAAGGGACTTTCCCGCTTCCAGATGCACAACTTGATCGTTTTTTAATGACGATTTCAATTGGTTATCCGGCTCCTGAAGATGAATTAAAAATGATGCGCCGTTTTCGTAACAATGCACCGTTAGAAAGCGTCACATCTGTCATTTCTTTAGAAGACATTTTAGAAGCGCAGCAACAAGTGAAAGAAATTTTCGTATCAGAACCGTTAGAACATTACATTATTAAACTTGCTCACGCTACAAGAAATCATGATTACATCGCTAACGGTGTAAGCCCGCGTGCCACTTTAGCTTTAGTGCGTGCCGTTCAAGCATTAGCCTTTTTACGCGGGAGAGAATATTGCACACCTGAAGATATACAATTTTTAGTTCCTTCTGTTTGGAATCACCGTATCGTCTTGTCAATGGAAGGAGCTTTACGTACGACAAAAAATGAATTAATGCAAAGGATTTTAAAAGAAGTTGACGTACCTGTGGAGATTGAACAAGCATGAATGGACAGCGCGTTGTAACTGTACCTTTATTTTTTCAAATCCACATTATTCAATTAACTGTGCCCATCGCTTTACTTTTTACGTTTTTTCTACCGCAACGGATTATTATGTTTCTCTTTTTCTTCTATTATTTATTTGCGCTTTTCATTTATAAATATGTCGCTTACATAGAGAAAAGATTTCAAGTTATAAATGAAAAACAAACAACTCGGCTTTTCCCTGATGAATCCGGACAGTTTTTTATTCATTTAAAAAATGGAGCAAATATACCACTCGTTAATGGTGTTTGTTATTTTCATTTAAATTCGTCCCTTATACCGCATAAAGATCAAGGGATTGAACAAATATCAAAAACGTTATTTTCTTTCCCATTTTCACAACCTGCTCATTCAGCGCAAAAATGGGATTTAACATTAACCGCAACGAAGCGTGGTGTTTTTCAAATTGAACAATTTGAATGTGTTTTAAAAGACCCTTTTCATTTATTAACTGTACATTTACCTGTTTTCGATAAATTAAAGACTGAAATTATTGTATACCCTACTCCTAAAGAAGTAGCCGGTTTACAAAAACTTCAGCAATTATTAACAGGTTCTTATCGAACGAATTTCTCTTTTTACAATGATGAAACTTCCATTATCGGTATTAAACGATATGAACGTGAATCTTTCCGCTCTATTCATTGGAAAGCATCCGCCAAAATGCAGGTGTTACAAGCGAAGCAATATGAACCTGTAAAAAATTATAGTTGGACGATTTGTCTTTCTTTAGCTGCTGATCGCGGATTCGGTTGGAAAGAAAATGTAGAAGACCTTGTTTCATTTACAACATACATTTGTCAATTCGCAACGAAACATCAAATACCGTTTGAATTGTTTATTAGTGTATTAGCAGAAGGGGGTGCATTACATTTACCGTTAAATGAAGGACAAACGCAATATGCAAAAGCTTTAGAGGAATTAGCACGTATTACAGAAGATAGTACGTTACTTCCGAAACAAGGATTTCTTCACTATATAACGAGAAAAAGAGAGCGCTCATCTACAATGATATACATTGGTACGCAGAAGCATGAGCTCCCTCTTCTATCTCAGCCTACGTTTCTCATTAATAATGAAGGGATGGTGGAAAAGCTTGAAAACTTGGCTCTATCACGTTAATGACTTTATTCTACTCCTCCTTCTTTCATTATTAACGGAAAGAGATGAACTCATTGGTATTGCTATATTTTTAATGACCGGTTATGTAGGAGTATTTCTTATTCATAAATTTATGAATATAAAAACAACAGGTTTTGTACTACTGTTAGTTATTCAAATAATCGGTTGTTCTTTATTTCTACCTTTCTCTATTTTAGGCACAATATTATTACCACTGTTTTTCTTTATCGTACACTCTGTTGGACCGGGATATCCAGTACAAAAATCGTTAGGCGGTATTGTATGGTTTGTCGTTTCAGCTATATTTTATGCCCCCTTTCCGCCATTGTGGAAATTGTTACTATTAACTTTACACATAATGATTACATTTTGGTTAACAGGTTCCAATCGCAATCAACAGCTATTACGTTTCACTTCTATTATTACGATTGGAATAATTAGCGCTTTACTTATTCCGGTATTTCCTTATATTCGGCTTCTTTTTTCTTATATCATACAAGTAGTTGCCTTAGGATTTGGTTATGCTTTAAATCCATTGTTCTCGGCAGCTGCATTAAAAGATACAGACGACTTTTGGTCGAATAAAGGAAATTTAAAAGATCCTCAAATTAAAGAGGAATTGGGGCAGCGTCCTTTTGATCCAACTCTCATTAATAGCATTACAATAATAGCCTGTACAGCCATCGCTATTTACGTCGTTTGGAAAATAGTAAAAAAACGAAAACATTTAAGTTTACCAAATATGCCTGTCTTTGAATCTACAATCATTACTGATAAAGAAGGCATTAGCCAAAAACGGTTCAAACGAAATAAACCACCAAATAACGAAATTCGGAAAGAAATTTTCAAACTCGAGAGCAAACTATTCCCCCCTTTAAACCGAGAACGAGGAGAAACGGTTGAGGCTTGGCTAGAAAGAATAAATCTTGAAGAAGGTGCAAATATTCAGAGTCATATTATTATAGATGCTTATAATACAGTACGGTATTCAAATGGTGAAAACACTGTACTTTTGCATAAATTTAAGGAAGAGATTCATAAGCTTTATGCATATCAGAAGAGTTTGAAGAAGAAGAGAAAATGATGTATACAAAAAGACTCCTATTAAACTAGGAGTCTTTTTGTGTAAAAGTCCACGTTACTTTTCACAATTTATGCTTTTTTCCCTGCTTCAATTTCTAAAGATTCTTCATGCCACCATAGTGTTTCTTCAGGATCCTCTTTAGCGATTTGATGTGCTTCTTTTTTCGATTCTACAGTAGGATAAGATCCTTTTAGTGCACGTCCTGATGTTGTGACAAACAGTACACTAAATACAATTAATCCAATTACACTTACACCTGTTAAATAAAATGCTGGTGCTAGTGGATTACCAGTAGCATGAACTAAGTATGAACATACGAGCGGCGTTGTACCACCGAATATAGATACAGAAATATTAAAGGAGATAGAAAGTGCACGATAACGTACATCGGTGAAAAAGAGTGCTGGTAATAACGAAGGCAATGTTCCTTCATATACACTAAGGAAGAAACCTAAGACGAAAATACCCGCAAACATGGCTACAATATGTCCGTTACCAATTAATAAAAATGCTGGAATTGAACATAATGCTAAACCAAGTAAACCAATTTGTACTACGCGTTTATTACCTACTTTATCACTTAATTTACCGAAATAAAGTGCCAGTGGAATCATAAGTGCCATCGTAATTGAAATAATTAATAAGCCAGTTGTTTCTTTGACTTTTAGTACTTGTGTTAAATAAGAAGGAATATACGAAAGGATCATATAGTTTGTAATGTTAAAGAAGGCAACAATTACTGTGCTTAATAAGAAGTCTTTTTTGTGATATTTTAATATATCCATAAATGAAAATTGTTCGTTGTCTTCAGATTCCTCTTGTGCTTTTTCCATCTCTTCAAAGATGGGAGATTCATCTAAATGACGTCGTAAATATAAACCGACCAAACCAATTGGTGCAGCAATTAAGAAAGGAATACGCCATCCCCAGCTGAGCATTTGCTCATCTGTTAATAATAACGTCAAAATGGTAACAATTACCGAGGCAGCAATGTAACCTGAGAGTGTTCCAATTTCAAGACCACTACCGAGTATACCACGCTTTTTATCTGGAGAAGATTCTGCGATATAAACCATTGCTCCTGAATATTCGCCGCCTGTAGAGAAGCCTTGAATCATTCGAGCAACTAAAAGTAGTATTGGTGCCCATACACCAATTTGTTCATAGGTTGGTAGTAATGCGATGAATAATGTAGAAAGTGCCATTAAAATAATAGTTGTACTTAAAACAATCTTTCGGCCGTATTTATCTCCTATTCTACCAAAGAAAATACCTCCGATTGGTCGAACGAGAAAGGCCGCCGCAAATGTACCAAATGTTAGTACAAGTTGCAAACCACTATTATTCACACCTGAGAAGAATAATTGACTTAAAATCACCGCTAAATACGCGTATAATCCGAAGTCAAACCACTCCATTGCATTCCCTATACCAGTAGCAACGACTGCTTTCCTGGCTTGTTTAGGATTGACAATATTAACGTCTTGAGGTTCAAAATTTAAATCATTATTTTGTTGCATATAATAAAACAGCTCCTTATTTAATTTAACTTCTTTAAGCACACCTTCTCTTACTAGAATAAATTCAATACGAAGCACTTAAGGAAAAGCAACGTCTCCTTATCTGTTATTATTGTTTCACATAATTAATTATTTGTCCAACGAGATGCTTCCTAGATTAAGTAATTTACTATTTTAAAAAGCTGAAGAAGGCGCTATACGAGTACCTTTTTCAGCTTTTTATTTTAATACGTAAATTTATTTTTCCCACCCCTATTTTCTTCCTATTTGAATTAAAAATAAGGTGCTTTTTTATAAAGTTTTTTAAACACTCGCTATAGCTGATAAGCTATGAATACAGGAGATAAACTCATAAATAAATGCATCAATTTCTTCTTTAGTAATTATATATGGAGGAAGTAAACGGATGATGTTCCCTTGTGTAACATCAACTAACATTCCTTTCTCCATTAGCTTCACCTGTAATTTCTTAACATTTTCATTCTTATCATTCAAACTAATTCCAAACATCATTCCAGCATGACGTACTTCCTGAATATAATAAGAATTTTCTTTCTGAATTTCTTGCAATTTATCATTTAGATAGTGTGATGTTTCATACGCTTCTTGCATTAAACCATCGTCAATCAATGTATTTAAAACCGTTAAACCTAAAGCCGTTCCCATTGATGAATGAGCAAACGTTGTTCCATGATCTCCTGGTGAAAACACATCACATAACTTTTCCCCTACAATAATCCCACCTAGCGGTATCCCGCCTCCTGCACCTTTACCAATTTGAATAATATCAGGTGTAATATTGAAATTTTGATAAGCAAACAATTTCCCCGTTCTCCCCATACCACTTTGAACTTCATCCACGATAAGCAGCACATTATATTTATCACAAAGATGTTGAACACCATGTAGATATTCACTTGATAAAGGATAGATCCCGCCGCTTCCTAAGACAGGCTCTAGCATAATTGCAATTGGATTTTCTTTAACAATCATATCTTCTAATTGCTCTATATTTTCACGTTCCACTTCATATACAGGAATCGATGTTTTCGGGAAGTTTTGATATACACTTTCTTGTCTCGTAAAATGTAACGCCCCTAATGTTCGCCCGTGGAAACTATCTTTCAGCACAACGACTCCGTCACGTTCTTCATTCGTAATAGATTTATATTTATCAATTAATTTTAACGTTGTTTCTGTCGCTTCCGTACCAGAGTTTGTAA
Source organism: Bacillus cereus group sp. RP43 (assembly GCF_040459645.1). Taxonomy (NCBI): domain Bacteria; kingdom Bacillati; phylum Bacillota; class Bacilli; order Caryophanales; family Bacillaceae; genus Bacillus; species Bacillus cereus group sp. RP43. The sequence goes on along the minus strand of NZ_JARVHQ010000001.1, from coordinate 2,295,356 downwards.
AAAAAACTTTTCCATTTTTTAAAGAGCAATCAACTAATCTCTTTGCAAACTCAATCGCAACTGGGTTTAAAAAGTGAAATGGTAGATGCAACGATTTCGTAACTTGCTCCATTGTCGTTTGCACAATTTTAGAATGATTGTATCCTAATACGTTTACTCCTACGCCAGAAAATAAATCTAAATACTCTTTACCATCTACATCATACAGTTTACAACCTTCTCCTCTTTCTATCGCAACCTTCGTACGACAATACGTAGGCATCATATATTCTTTATCTAATTGAAACCAATCCGACATGTTAAATTCCTCCTAATTATTTTTCCCGTTTTTCATGTTCATTGTCTATAAGTCATTTATAAATTAATTTTTATGATTGAAATTTTAATTGTGATTTCTTCTATCTTTTACTAAAACGTGTTATTTCTCTTCCCGATATTCATTTTTCCATAATTTCTTCTATTTCAACAGGTCCACGCTATGCGCATTTTTTTCATCTAGCGGTATGTTACTAATTTGAACTTCGTATGTAATACATAATTAAGGTTAAAAAATCATATTTAGTAACAATCAACGAAAAATTTTTGGAGGCTATGTCGATGAATGAAAAACATGATAAACAGAGGCAATCTTTATTAGGAGAAGACTTAAATAGCAATCGAGAACTTAATGAACCAGCTAAACTTCACTCTCAAACAGTTGGTTCACGTGGGCCTGTTTTGAAGCAAGATAGTGTACTTCATGAGTCGTTACAAGAATTTATTCATGAAAAAATTTTAGAAAGACCTGTTCATGTAAAAGGATTTGGTGCATTTGGTTATTTCCAAACGATATATCCGATGTCTGAGCATACAAAACTGATATTTTTACAAAATTCTAATGAGAAAATCCCTGTTATGGTTCGCTTTTCTTTAGCTGTCGGTATAAAAGGAACACCTGATACATCTAGAAATGTAAGTGGCTTTGCTACAAAATTTTATACAGAAGAAGGCATTTTTGACCTTATATGTAATCACATTCCTGTCTTTTCTATTCGTGATCCGATGCGTTTCCCGGAATTTATTAAAGCATTCTTACCTTCACCTAAAAATAATTTAATTGATCCTGATAGGTCTTGGGGCTTTGTAGCAAGAGCGCCTGAATCGATTCATTTTATTGTACGTTTATACTCTGATGCTGGTACGATAAAAAGTCTTCGCCACATTCCAGGACATAGTGTAAATACATATGTTTGGAGAAATGCTCAAGGTATTAGAAAGTACGTTAAATACCATTGGTACCCATTTGAAGGTGTACAATACATTAGTCGCGAAGAAGCAAATAGACTAGCCGCTGAAAATCCTGATTACGCTGGTAAAGATTTATACGATGCGATTGCGGGTGGCAAACCGGTGGAATACGGCCTATATGTTCAGCTTATGGACCCTAAGGATGAAGCAAATCTTTCTTATGATCCTTTAGACGATACAAAAGTATGGGATGAAAAAGAGTATCCTCTAATACCAGTAGGCAAAATGGTATTAAATAAAAATCCTGATAATTATATGGAACAAGTAGAAAAAGCCGCCTTCTCCCCTTCTAATTTACTAGACGGCACAGAATTATCTGATGATAAAATACTGCAAGGCCGCGCTAATATTTATAGTGATTCTCAAAGAAGAAGGATTGGGGCTGAATTTCGTAAATTACAGGTTAACCAACAGCAAGATTGGACACCTGCTAATCAAGCAACAAGCGGTGACGGAAGATATGTTGAAGGAAAACTTGAAAGAACTTCTATAACTAAACAAGATGACTTTAAGCAGGCTGGTGAATTTTATGCGAAGTTACAACCGATAGAAAAAGAACATCTTGCCGAAAACTTAGCTAGTGATTTGAAAGTTATATCTGAGGATATTAAAAAGGTAGTTTTGGGGTATTTTCATAAAGTGTCAGCTGATTTGGTGAATAGGATTGAGAGTGCGATGCAAAGGCTTTAAAAATATAAAAAACGTCATTTTTAATGATGAAAATGACGTTTTTTTATGGCGAACTTACTAGTGATTTCTATCGGCCACTGTACATTTATTAACGAAATCTTTCCCCTTCAAGATTTTCTTTATCTCATTTCATATTATGGTACTCATTTCTCTTTTTCAGATAATCTTTTTCACATTGTAACGGTCTGTATTCCACGATTTTCCCTTGCTTCTTTTTCGTTTCGGTAACAACCCATTCCCCTTTTTCAAGGTTTAAGCGTTTCATTACATTAGTATCGTCAATTTCTTTATAAAGTAAAAATGCTTCTTGCGCCCTCACAAACAACCTAGGCTCTCCTCTATATCCACCACTATCATAAATTTTAGTTAGTGAATTATAATAAGAATCATCAACCCGCCCACCATACATCAAATGTGCAGCCTCTAGATCTCTTTTGCTGACTTCCATAAAACTATTTTCATCAATATTTAAATCAAACGTAGATATGATGTCCTTCATAATATTTTTCACATACTTTTCATCACGCATTTTACTTTCTTCCAGACAATCCGAAGACAACCTTGGTGCATTTGACTGAGAATGTACCACATGCTGTATAGATACACACAAAATAAATACACTTAAAACATACAATATTTTTTTCATATTTAAGTATCACCTCAAATAATTTAGATACTATATTATTTGTTTTTGAGGAGATTCTATTCTTATGCTAATAATATAAAAGGCCCTATAAATTAGACTTTTATAGGACCTTTCATATTAATATTGCTTTATTAACTTCACAGGCGTAGCAAGTAGCTTACTACTTTTCACATCATATAAACCTATAGGTGTTACCCGTATAAAAGGCAAGTGCGTTGCAGAAAAGAATAAAATCGTAAATGCCGGATCGTTATAGGCGTAGCCTCGCTCTTGCAATAATTTCACCATCTTTTTCTCTTTATGTATTAATGTGCTCATTTTTAAATCAGACATAATCCCGAGCAATGGTAAAGCAATTTCGTGTATCACTTCAGTCTTTTCAGCTATTACGATCCCGCCACCGAGCTCTTTCACTCTATGAAAAGCTGTAAGCATATCTTCTTTACTCTTTCCAATAAGAATGATATCACCTGTTCCGGAATACGAACTAGCAAGGCCTCCTAATTCTTTCGCAAAACCTTTCACAACTGTATTCACTCGCCACGTACCATCACGAGCAATCATCATAAGGAAACACTCATCATGGTCAAGGGAAAGTTCATCACAGTTTAATTCGATTTCACTAACATATGGCTTTGTTATGACGTCGTTTAATAATTTTATACCATTTGTATCAGTGAAAATCATATCTTCTTTCTGCAAACACCAGTCTAATTGTAAAGGTGCTACTTGGAATTTATCCCACTCTATACTTACTGATTTATTTTTGTTTACTCCTTCACGCTTCATCCACTTACCCTTTGCAATTACACTTATTGGAGTTGGATTTTCTTTACTTTCCAAAATGTTAATATTGGCGATTCTCCCTGTGGCAATCGCACCATGTAAATGCTCCATATTATAATAACGAGCAATGTTATAACTTGCCATATTATAGGCATCTATAACTGGTATCCCTTGCTTAATCGCTATTTCTATCAATCTATTTGTCATTCCGTTTTCATAAAATGACGGATGCGAACCGTCTGTTGTGAAAATGAATCTATCAAATTGTTTAACACCTAGTTCTAGCAATTCTTTTACTAAAATTTCTAAATCTGGACGGATAGAAGAATTTCTAAGAGAAACAGTGTAACCTTGCATAAGGCGTGTTAATGCTTCCTGCCCTGTCATCGCTTCATGATCACAATCCGTACCTAACAATTTTAACTTTGCTAAAGTTGTTTCAGACGCTCCGGGAAAATGACCTTCTACTTTCTTCTGTAATCGTTTTGTTTCCTGTACCCAATTTAACATTTCCTCATCGCCATTTAATAGTTTTGGCCATGCTGTTAACTCCCCTCCTTGAAGAACATCTTCATGGTTCAGCCATTCCATTATTTCTTCACTATTAAACAACGATTGGCCATTTTGCAACTCAGTTTGTCCATCGAAACGACACCACCAATACATGCTTGCCGGAATCTTTTTATATTCATCTAATAAACGAAACGCTACTTCCCGTTGTAATGTGAAAAACAAAGTTAAATTATCATTAATGAAAGTTGTTGTACCAAATTGCATCGCATGATTTGCTAAAGTCTCTGGATTATATAATTGATATGGATGTGCATGCGGTTCTATGTAACTAGGAACTACATACTTTCCATCGCAATCAATCACTTCACATTCTTGTAGTTGCTCTGGTAATTTTTCTCCTACATATACAATGCGGTCATCATAGATCCAAATATTTGCTTTCATCCACTCACGCATATAGGAATTTAAGTATGTTGCATTCCTTAATAAAATGTGTGGACTTCTCGTACCATCTAGTACTTCAACATGTTCTCGTAATTGCTTATTACTCCATTTATAATGATTTTGTCCCAATGTACTCAACTCCAAATCTATTAATTGTTATATTGGTTAAAACGAGAAATAGTTAATCAACTAAAGTATTCTCCATTCATAACTCCCCTGTATAAATCACTATAACCTTTATTATATGGAACGATTGAAAAAATAACAATTTTCAGAATTAAAGATATACCTCTTTGCTCCAAAATAAAAAAGATGTCACGCAACTGACATCCCTTTTATTTTTATACTAAGAGCTATAAGATTGACTTTCACTTTGAAATGCAGTTATATCGTATTTATGTTCCACATAAACTTGATGCCATATCATAAATGCTAACACTGTCAATATTTGCAAAATTCAAAAATCTCCTCTTTTATATACAACTATAGCAGAATCCAATTCACTTTCTTTTCATCTATTTTTTAAATTCAATTTGCATCATTTTATTAAACTGCTTAATAATATCAATCGCACCTAAAGAGTTAATACTGACCGCCAATGTATGTTTGCCTCCAATTACTCCCCCAGCAAAAGTTGTAAATCCAGGAATTGCTCCTCCGTGACCCCAAATTGAAACACCGTTTGGAAGTTTAGTCTCATAGATTCCAAGGCCATATCCATCACCAACGCCTTCTCCTTCTGTAGGAACTGTAGTAAGCATTTCTTTTAGTTGATTTTCCTTCAATAACTTACCGCCGAGTAAAGATGAAAAGAACTTATTTAAATCGTCCGCATTAGAAATCATATCTCCAGCTGACTTAGCTAAACTCGGATTATAATACGTTATGTCTTTCAATTCGCTTGTTCCTTCAATTTTCATATACCCTCGAGCATGATTCTTTCCTGGGATAACGGTTGAATTCCCTGGTAAAAACGTATTTGACAGATCCAAAGGTTCAATAATTCGCTTTTCAATTTCTTCTGCATAACTATTTCCAGTTATTTTTTCAATAAGCATTCCCAATATTACGTATCCTGTGTTTGAATACGACCACCCCTTACCTGGCGAAAAATCAGGTGGTAGAGAAAGTCCCATTTTTACTATTTCTTCTGCTGTATACGTTTTTTTTGAATTCATTATGTCAGCGTCTTTTGACTTTAAGTATTCAGCTATACCACTCGTATGATTCAAAAGTTGACGTATCGTAATTTGATTGCCATCATACCCATTTCCTTGAATGAGACCTGGTAGCCACTTTTCAATTGGATCGTCAAGTTGTACGCGATTTTCTCCTACTAATTGAAGAACAGTCGTAGCAGTAAACGTCTTCGTCACGCTACCAATCCGAAAACGATAATCCGATTTCATCGGTTTCTTTGTACTTAAATCTGCCACGCCAGCAGTATAGCTACTAGTTTTTCCGTTGTTAAACGTCTTAGCTAATACCCCTGGTGTTCCAAGCTGTACTGATTCCTGCATTACTTGTTTCCAACCATTCCGGTTCTTTTGATCATGTGCTTGTGACGGACTAGATAAATTTTGAACAGACTCTGCTTTCACAGTAAAACCTGGTGTGAATAGAGTAGTACCCGCTAATAAAATTGCCAAACTTGCTAACTTAATTGAATCACATTTTTTCATAAGGCTTCCTCTTCTCTGTTAATATCGTATTGATTCAAGTTATACTTTAATCCTATATGATAAATCTCTCTTTTTTCTTATCCATTCCTTACGAAATACTTACGTTCAAATTTTGATACGATAAGCTGAGAAAGGGTTATGTATGCAAATAAAAAGAGAACGTGTTTTCATTTTTTATGTAAACACGCTCTCTTAAATATTTAAAACCTTATATTAATTTTTTATTCCATTCTATTCTTTATACAACTAATCTTCATTCACTCTTACCATCCCGCACTAGCATTCATACCATTTCCAAGAATAGTGAGCAAAAGTGGCCACAGTACCGGCCCTAACGTAAGAAGTATATTTAGAAGTATAAGTATTCTATATACCCCAGAGAAATTATGATCTTTACGATTTACAAATACTAAAATCACTACTAATATTATGGTCGTTAAAAATAAAAGTAGAATTAGCAACCAATACCAAACCATTAAACTGAGACTCCATGGTGTTAATAGCTCGTGTATTATACCAAATGTGATTCCTAATACTCCAAAACTAAAGGTAGTAACTGTTGATTTTATAAGCAATTTATTTAATGTTTTTTCGTATGTATTTTTACAATATAAATCTATTAAAGTGTATAAAGATAAATATGCCATTAATACACCTATCCAAGATAATAACCAGTCTCCGCCTCCTCTAAATAACATGAACAGTAGCCAACACATCCCTACTGCAGAAAAAATAAAGGAAAGAAGTATACTTTTCAATATCGGTTTCATTATATTTTCACACCCTTAAAAATAAATTATAAGTTTTTACTAAACTCATGCAATTTTTTATTTACATGCTACCCGTTAATCGTTTAGCTTTAATACATCCTTTTTTCATTCTATATTAATAAAATAAAGATATACCCATGAACAATTTAATAAGCAATACTCTACAAAGAGTTACATATAGCTTGTATATTCTTTTCCATTGGTAGAGATATAAAAAATTAAGTATACATTAACATGCAATTAAATATAAGTAAATAAAATTAATTTACAGTTAATTTTATTTACTTATATAATTTTTACATTCAGATTATTTCCGCCCTTTCCCATCTCCCTCTATCCATCGCATCGCCTTTTCTACATCTAACTTCGTATACGTCTTTTCACCATAACGAACAGACTCATATATAGGAATAATATCTCTCGTTCTACAAATTCTTCTTAACCATTGTTGCATCGTTTCATAGGACCTTCGCTGTTCATGAAATGGTAAAGTTCTTTCCCATTCAACTAACGTTTTCCTTATCGTATCTTTAGGCAGTGGCTGCTCTGACTGATGAATGACTTTTTCATTCTTTACGGTTCTTACCGAATTCTCTTTTGTTTCAGATTGTTTCTCCTGTTCTATTTCTGTTTTCATCAATCTTTTCCTAATATACTTGTAGAAAGAATATATGATTGCCACTGCAATAATTACAGAAAAAGCTACAGTAATCCATGAATTTGAAAGCACAAAAAATACGCCTCTCCATGAATTTTCCCGTTCGAAACCTTTAAATTTTTTACCCGTTGTTGTTCTTTCCACATTATCTCCCACTTTTTTATCTTCTATAGGTGTTCCATAATCTTCAATATTTCCGGAGTTTATTGTTTCCTTATAAATTTCTTTAGATTTCTTTTCACTAAAAAAACGCTCTTTTACTATGTCTTGTACATGCACCACACCTTGCGATAACATTATCGCACTAATCGCAAAGAAAAGTATGATTAAAGCTCTTACACTCCAAAACTTCACTTTCATATGCCTCTTTTTATTAATCATGACATAAGCCCCTTCTTATTCTTTAATTACAATCCATTTATTCGTTCTACTGTATTTCCTTGGGGAAGTACCAAGAATTAAAGGAACTGCATCCAATTCCTTTCGACGAAAACCAGCTGTGTAAAAATAAGAAGAAGATACAGGAGTATCTTGGTCCGATATTGAGGCAAGTACTTTTAATACATTTTGCAAATGTTTTCGATTATCGCCGTTCTTTATATGCAACAATCCGTTATCTTTCACGCTATTAATCCATAATTCAAATGAACAATCTTGCATGAGCAATTGTTTGCATATGCCTGCTGTTAATTCAATTAGTTCCTCTGTATCATTTCGCAAAGAAACGCCACTTTTATTTTGTAAATTAAGATAAACCGCGTATTTATCTGATTGTGTTCGTTCGTATTTTTTGGCTGTTATCGTCCCTGTTTTTGCTGTTGCACCCCAGTGGATAGAACGAAAATCTTCATTTTCATAAAATTTCACGCCCATTACTTTCGTTTCATCATATAGCGGAGAAGACATTGCTTTTCGAAATCCGCGTGACCATTCCTGTAATTCAGGTACTTGTATTTTCGGAACAGCTGGCAAAACTAAATAGGACGGTGTATCAACATGACTATATGTTATATGATTCGTTATGAATCCGAAGGGATCAGTAATAACAATTTCAACTTCTTCCCATTTTGCAATACCTCTTTTTAATGCTATAGCTTGTAAATCAAATGAAACTGTCTCTCCACCTTTTATATTGAAATTCATATAATAATTTGAACCTGTACTATGATTTTTGTTTAGTTCATCATGCTCCCAAGCTAGCTTATTTTCACATTTAAATCGAAATACGATATTGAAAATAGGAAATATCGAGTTGTTTGAAATTTTTATTTTGCACGTGTTCGTCTCACCGATAAAAACATTTGAATTTCCTTGTTCGTATTCCCAGTTAATGCGAGATACTTTCCGTATGTATACATGCGCAGCACCTATTAAAATTAAATACAAAAATACGAGAGATAAAAACAGTAGATCACTTGAAAATACACATAAAATAACGGCTACAACTGACACAACTCCTATTACGAAGGGTTCCGCTAACGGTGTATACACGAGCTGTTGATTCATCGTACATTCTCCACTGGTACACTAATCGTATGAAAAATTTCTTTAATGATTTGATTTTTTGTCGTTTTCATCTCCCCTTCAATCGTTAACGTTAACCGATGGGCGCAGACAGATGCAGCAAGTGTCTTTATATCATCTGGCGTACAGTAATCTCTTTCATTTAATATCGCCCGTGCTTGAATCGCCCTCATAAATGCCAATGTACCTCGCGGGCTTACACCAATTTCAATCAGTTCATGCTTACGCGTTGCCTCAATGATTTCAAGAAGATAATCCTGCACATCATTCCCTACTAACACTTCTCTTGCTCTTTTTTGTATATCAATAATTTCTTCAGTTGAAATAATAGAATGTAATGCTTCTAGAGGATCATTCGTTTGAAATCGTCTCATCATTTCCTTTTCTGCTTCTCTTGTTGGATAACCTTGACGTATAGTCAGTAAAAATCGGTCTAATTGAGCGTCGGGTAAAGGAAATGTACCGGCTGACTCGAGAGGATTTTGCGTTGCAATAACTAAAAAAGGTTCTCGTAATGAATGTGTCCGTTTCGCAATCGTAACGGTACGTTCTTCCATAACTTCAAGTAATGAAGATTGCGTTCTCGGTACAGCTCGATTAATTTCATCAACTAATACTATATTTGCAAAAATAGGCCCTAACCTCGTTTTAAATTCCGATTCTTTCACATTAAAATATTCGAGGCCAATGACATCTCCCGGCAAAGTATCAGCTGTGAATTGAATTCTTTGAAACTTAGCGTCCACACTTTTTGCTAAGCTTTTTGCTAATGTTGTTTTTCCAGTCCCAGGTACATCTTCTAATAAAATATGTCCTCTTGCTATAAGAGCTATTGCTGCGAGTTCAATCGATTCATCTTTTCCTATAATGACCTTTGAAATATTGTTAGTGATTTTCTTTAATATGTTCATATATTTCACTACCACCTTTAATATTTTAAAAATTAAGAATATTTATTTTCCAAATTATAACACATTAAGTTAGAAGTAAATATATTCCTATCAAAATAAAAAAGATGACCTAGCATACGCTAAAGTCATCTTTTTCTACCTCATTATTTTACTAACTCTCCATTATAAACCTTTATATCAAGCGGAGCAGTCAAAAATTGTGCTGCTTTACTAACGAAAGATGTGAAGTGTTCACTCGTATTATGACTCGCAACTGCTTCTCCATCTTTCCATACTTCTACCATCGTATAAACATTTTCTTTTTCTGTATCTTTATATAAGTCATAAGATACATTTCCACTTTCTTCTCTTGAACCATGAAGTAGTGGCTGAATTTCTTCTAAAAATGATTGTTTTTTTGCTGGATCTACTTGAAATATTGCGTGAATAATAATCATGGTGTTTCCCCTCTCATATCTCACTTATTTCTGTTTTTATAAAATTACTTCCACTCAGCAACTTTTTCAATTGGAAGACGTACTGATTGATAACCCATGTCTGCAGCTTTTCCGATTGAAATTAACATTACTGGTACGTGACGCTCTTTATCTAATCCGAAAGCTTCAGCGATTTGATCTTTCTCAAAACCACCAATTGGACATGTATCATAGCCGTGAGCACGAGCTGCTAACATAAATTGCATCGCTACAAGACCACCGTCAATTAGTACCGTATCTTTCATTACTTCTGGTGGAACCATTGAGAAGTAAGCTGAAAGTTTTTGCATTTGATCTTCTTTTACTTCAGCTGGCATTAATCCGCGCTCTACTGCTGTACCATAAATTTCTTCTGCGTTATCAAAGTTGTTTAAGTCACCAAATACAGCGATCATTGCTGAAGATGTTTCTACTTGAGATTGATTGAATTTTGCAAGTGGCGCAAGTGTTGCTTTTGCTTCGTCACTTTCGATAACTAGGAATCTCCATGGTTGCATGTTTACTGAAGATGGTGCAAGTGTTGCTTCTGTAAGAATTTCAGTCATTTCTTCTTTACTAATTTTCACTGAAGGATCGTACTTACGAATAGAACGGCGTCCTGTTAAAATTTCGTTAAAATCATTTGTTTTTACTGAGTTAGTCATAGTTGTATTCTCCCTTTTTTATAATTCTTTTATATTTTCTTGAATGTGATTTAACATATTTAAAAGATTATCGCGTTCTTCCTCACTTAATCCTTTAAATGCAGATGCTGCAAAACGTTCTTTTTCCTCTTGAAACGCTTGAATTTTATTTCGCCCCTCTTCAGTAAGAGAAACTAGCGTAATTCTGTTATCATCCGGATTTTTACGTCTTACAATCATTCCGTTTGCTTCAAGCTGTTTTAAATGCCTCGTAATCGCAGCATTATCAATATTCACTTCTTGCTGAAGTGCTTTTTGACTAATTTCACCTACTTCAAATAACTGAAGTATAAGCTCTAATCGAGACTGACTCATACCCGTACACCCTTCAAACTTCGAACTTACTTCTTTATTTAGAAAGTGTAATTTATATAAAATAATCGCTTCTTTTGAGCATGAACTTGTCAAATTACCCCTCCTTTACATCCAAATTAAAAACGTTTGATGTATCAATAGTTGATATGTCAATTAATATAATCTATATCGATTTAGAATGCAAGCATTTTGTTTTCATTTTATTTTTTCCAAATTAAGGCGCTTTGTAGCGTTACAAAAAATGTAAATTACATTATAATAGTAATAATTTAAATGACTGGAGAGTGATTGTAATGCGGCAATACACAAATAGAAATGAGGAAATGACAATGGAAAATGAAATGAGGATATTCACATATGACAACAATAAATATAGGGATTGTCGCGCACGTAGACGCTGGCAAGACGAGTTTGACTGAGCGAATTCTTTTTGAAACGAATGTAATTAAAGAAATTGGCCGTGTTGATAGCGGAAGTACGCAAACTGACTCAATGGAATTAGAAAGACAACGCGGAATTACGATTAAAGCATCTGTCGTTTCTTTCTTTATTGATGATGTAAAAGTAAATGTCATTGATACACCAGGACACGCTGATTTTATCGCTGAAGTGGAGCGATCATTCCGTGTTTTAGACGGTGCAATTTTAGTCATCTCTGCCGTTGAAGGTGTGCAAGCACAAACGAAGATTTTAATGCGAACATTACAGAAATTAAACATACCGACTGTTTTACTTGTTAATAAAATTGATCGTAGTGGCGCAAATACTGAAAAAGTTGTGAAGCAAATAAAAGAAATTCTTTCAAATGATGCAATCTCCTTCTACTCTGTAGAGAACGAAGGGACAAAGGAAGCTCGTATTATTGAATATAAATCATATGACGATTGTATCGAACAATTAGCGCCATATAACGAATCTTTACTTGCATCATATGTAAATAACGAAATAATACCGGACGCACTATTAAGAAAAGAACTCGAAAAGCAAATACAGCAAGCAAATGTGTTTCCTATCTTTTTTGGTTCAGCAATGACAGGTATTGGAGTAACTGAGTTACTTGAAAATATTTCAGCCCTAATTCCAGCTACTAAATCGTCACAAGATGAAAAATTGTCCGGTATTGTTTTTAAAATTGAACGTGAACCTTCTGGTGAAAAGATTGCTTACGTAAGATTATTTTCTGGTTGTTTACATGTTAGAAAATATATTGATATTCAGCGTGGTGAATATCTGTCACGTAAAGAAAAGATTAAAAAAATGTGCATATTTCATAACGGAAATACAGTTCAAGCTTCTACTATTCATAGTGGAGAATTTTGCAAAGTGTGGGGACTTACGAATATTAAAATTGGGGATATTATCGGTGAACGGACAGATTATATTAAGGACATTTACTTTGCCGAACCACAAATGGAAGCTGCAATTGATGCAGTGCCTAAAGAGCGAATTCATGATTTATACGCTGCACTTATGGAACTGTGCGAAGAAGATCCACTCATTAAAGTGTGGAAAGACGATGTTCATAATGAACTATACATTCGCCTGTTCGGTGAAGTACAAAAAGAAGTTATCGAAACAACACTTTATGAAAAATACAATTTACAAGTTACTTTTTCAAATACACGAGTTGTATGTATTGAAAAACCAATTGGCTTAGGGAATAGCGTTGAAGTAATGGGTGAAAAAGAGAATCCTTTTTACGCAACAATCGGCTTCAAAGTTGAACGGGGTGAACTTAACTCTGGCATAACGTATAACTTAGGCGTTGAACTTGGATCACTACCTTTAGCATTTCATAAAGCGATTGAAGATACTGTATTTCAATCGTTAAAACAAGGTTTATACGGCTGGGAAGTTGCGGACATTTCTGTCACGTTAACACATACTGGTTATGCAAGCCCTGTTACAACAGCGAGTGACTTTAGAAACTTAACACCGCTCGTTTTAATGGATGCTTTACAGCAAGCTGAAACTTGTGTATTTGAGCCATTAAACGAATTTGAATTAACTGTACCGGAGCACGCAATTAGTACCGCAATGTATAAGCTCGCAGCCATTCCAGCAACTTTCGCAGAGCCTATATTGCATAATGATTCTTATCACTTAACTGGATCGTTACCTATTGCGAAAACAGAGAATTTTAAACAAATGCTCCATTCATTTACTGAAGGAGAAGGTATCTTCACAACAAAGCCAACTGGTTTCACAAAGCTTACGGCTCCCTTCCCTACTCGAAAACGTGTTGACTTTAATCCGCTAAATCGGAAAGATTATTTACTTCATGTGTTGAAGGCTTATTAAATAAAAAAGAGGTGCAATTCGCATCTCTTTTTACATGTATTAAAAACTTAAATTAGTTCATCCTAACAACTTCTTTAAGTTTTTCTATTACTTTCGCTATAGCTTCAATTGAATTCTCTGTTTCATATTCCCCAACATTTACAGAATGATTTGCGTTTTTGACAACATCGATTTTTAAATTCGTTTTATGTAACTGATCAATTTGATTTGCATTGTATTGATGATCTTTGTCTCCAATTACTAAAAGCCCGTCGTGATGACTATGTAAGATAGAATCAAAAATCGAATCAAACGTCAGTAAGGGTGTGAGTAATATCATTTTTGAATGTAAGTATTCTTCTCTCTTCATTAAGTCATTTGCAATCGGGATTGTTCCGAGTGATTTCCCTAAAAACATCGAATTGCTATATTGCCCATTTTTTAATACTTCATTCATTATAGGATTAATATCATCCATCATTATTTTCGTTATTTCTTCCATTGGTTTATTCATTGCCTGTTCGTCGTAAGAATAATGAATATGTACTACATCTATTTTATTTTCAAGCATAAGCATCGTTGCATAATAAAATAACGGCTTATCATAATTGTAACCGGAACCTGAAAACATAAAGCAAATCGTTTTAGAGCCCTTTTCTATATGTGTGTAACGAATTACTTTGTCATCTATATGAATCTCTTTTTTAGTCCCTTTCACCGTTTTCCCCTCCGAATGCCTTTAATTTTGTAAAAGAATATGCTCTACGTGAATAGCCATGTCCTTTACTTTATCTTTTATAAATGCCGGCTGTAAGTTATATGCATCTAACGCTTCCACCGGTACCCACTTAAATACATACGTTCTTCCTTCTTCTTCAAGAATGTATTGATCCACCCCATTTGCAGGTAATTCATGCAGCTCTACTTCATAATAAAAACTGATTTCATGAAACTTTCGCTCAGAAAGTGTAAAGAAGCTTTCTACTGACCATATTAATCTTTTCACTTCAATAGGAACGCCTAGTTCTTCTGCAAGCTCCCGTCTTAACGCATCTTCACTATTTTCTAGCATTTTCACGCGCCCGCCTGGTACGTACCAATAATCTTCGCCTTCATTTTGAAGAATGAGTATTTTATTATCGTGTTTACAAATTGCTCCGACGCGGTAATTAAAACATGTTTCCTCTACTTTAAACGTAAGATCCACACCGATTTCCCCCTATATTTTATTTAAATATCGAATCATTAAAAAACTAATATGTATGTGCTGTACAAATAAGATTACTAAATTTTTCTATTGCATTCAATGATTTTCGAACTTTCCAAAAACTACACTCACCTTTTTGTCATTACAGGTATTTATACGTATGTTACAATCACAATGCACACTAGAAAAGCAATATGGGGGTACGAATGGAAACGTTATTAATCCAGCAAACTGAGAAATCGAATAAGTTTTGGAAAATCGTTGTAAAAGATAGAGACTATGTTGTGTTTTACGGAAAAATCGGCACAGTTGGTAGTGTGAAAGCGAAAGAATTTGAAACAGAAGAAGAGTGTATAAAAGAAGCTAACAAACTAATCGCTTCCAAACGAAAAAAAGGATATACAGACCCTATTCTTGGAGAAGATTACATAAAAGAAAAGACGATAACGGAAGAAGAATTTTGGGAGCTACTCGCTCGTGCAAAAACGAAAGATGAAGATCAAGAAGAACAACTAGAATGGCTTACTTCTCATCTTGCTAAACGTACAGTACATGAAATTGTAGCTTTTGATACACATATGCATCGTATTTTGAAAGATTCCTATACTTCTCGTTTATGGGCAGCGGCCTATATTATTATGGGTGGTTGTTCGGATGATTCTTTTGATTACTTCCGCGGATGGTTATTGTTCCAAGGAAAAGAAGTTTATGAAGCGTGTATTGAAGATCCAGAACGGTTAATTCCTGTGTTAGACAATATGAGCGAAGATGACGTCCCAGAATTAGAAGAACTTACTCTATATTATGGTCAAACTGTATATGAAGAAAAGACTGGGAATGAAGAAGATACATACTTTACACTTTATCATGTACTTTCAAATGAAAGAGCTTCTAATATTGACATCGAATTAGATTGGGATGAATATGACGAAGAAGGATTGAAAAAGATGTTTCCTATGCTATGGGAAATGTACGGGGAAGATCCGATTGAGTGGTAGACTAATATTAGGACTCTGTTTAACCAATAAACAGAGTCCTTTTTTCATAGGATTCTTATTTAAACTCTCTTTATTTCGTACCACTTATCTAACAGCACCTTTTCTTTTTCAATTGAAATACCTGCCTTTAATTCCCTATCTTTCGTTTCTTTCATCCACTCATACACATCTGTAACTGTATCTTCTAAAGTGCTAAAAGCGAGCCCCTCTTTAACAGCGTTCTCGATACTAATAGAAAATCCACCTTTCCACGGCTTCGTTTCACCTTCTAATGAAAAAGTTTCCGGAAGCCATAATGGCATTTCTGTCCATGGCTGCACTTTATTCTCATTCATAAATGATTCATCGACCCAAACGAATTCAGCATGGCTATTCGTAACCTTTTTACACGTATTTAATAACTCCTCCATCGTCAATTCATCTTTCGGACCCGTTACATTAAATGTACCTACTTTATTGTTTTCTGCCATGTTTAATCCCCAGCTTGCAACATCTTTTATATCAACAAACTGCACTGGTCGATTTTTCCTGCCGGGAACTAATATATTGCCGCCCTTTGCTACGCGCTGAACCCAGTAAGGAAGTCTATCTGTATAATCAAACATTCCTGAAAGAAGTCCTGCTCTTACGTGTAAAACACGACCAGGCCAATACTTCTCTGCCTCTTTTTCACATAATACTTTTAGCGCACCGTAATACTCATATGGAGATATTTCTCCATTCTCTACAGCTTTTACCTTATCACTTGGTGGTTCAGGTAGTAATTTATAATCTTCTTTTATGTGATGCGGGATCCAATCTTTATATACGGAAACGCTTGAGATGAATGTATAATGCTTTATATTATCTTTAAGTACTTCTCCTACTTTCCTAATGTGATGAGGGGAAAATCCACACGTATCTATGACCATATCCCATTTTCGATTTTCTAAACTTGAAACATCATCATTTCTGTCACCGATTAACTGCTCTACGTCTGGAAAAATTTCTTTATTTGTTCCACGGTTGAATAATGTAACTTCATGCCCTCTGTTCAAAGCCTCTTCTACTAAAGCTCTTCCTAAAAAACGTGTACCACCTAGAATTAAAATCTTCATGTTTCTCCCCCATTCATGATTAAAAATCATCTCTATTGTTTAACGATTTTTTATTGTGGAAAGTTACGGGTGAATAATTTATTTTTCCACTACACTTTCAAGTCCATATACTAAAAAGAAACCATTTTAAAAAGTTAATCATCATGGTTTCTTAAATAGTAAGTAATTGTATTTTTATATGTACCTTAGCTGAATTGCTAACTCTCATTCTGTTCATTAATTCTTTAACTCTGCACAACTTCCCCATCAACTAACTCAATTATTCTATTACACTGATTCGCTACTTCAATATCATGCGTTACAATGATAATCGTTCTACCTTCTTCATTCAGTTGTAATAGCAGATTCATAATTTCTTCTCCCGTTTTCCTATCTAAATTTCCAGTCGGTTCATCGGCCAAAATTAATTCTGGTTCGCCTACTAACGCTCTTGCGATAGCTACCCGCTGTTGCTGACCACCTGATAGTTCATCGGGTGTTTTATGCATTTGTTCTTTTAAACCTACTTTTTCCAAATAGAACTTCGCCTTATTTTCTCTTTCCCGTTGCTTTAACTTTCTATATGTTAGCGGTAGTGCTACATTATCCAGTACAGTATGTTCTTTTAACAACGCGAAATATTGAAAAATAAACCCGATTATTTCATTTCTTGTTTTATGAACTCTATTCCTTCTTATTTCACTAAAACTTAATTCCCCTTTACTCGTAAGATGAATAGAATAGTAATATTTAAAGTAACCATTTTTACGCTCATAAAATTTCTCATCATAATAATCACGAGTAGATATAGCTATTAGTATCGGCAATATCGTTAATACAAATCCAATAAGTAACATAATGAATATTTTTCTGTTCACTGCTATTTCTTTTAATATTAGATTCATATATCCTCCGCATTTTTATTACCTTTTTAATGATTTTGATTATGTATAAATCTTTACTATGAAACTACTGAATGTATTTATTTTTTTAAGGTGAGTGAAATGGAAGAGGTTAAATTGATAATGTTCTTATTAGTGCTTTATATAGGCACATTGATTTAGTATTTTTATTATACATAGAAAACATAGGGCAAAATCAGGAGATGGAAAATTTCACATTACCAACACATCATTTACATTTAATTAATATTGGCTGTTTTCGTAAACATTGTTGTTTTTTATGAAATGAAATTTTCATGTAATTTGGTATATAATATATATAGAATTATTTTACAGATTAGTCGGAGGTGATTATATGAATTTGCTTAATATCTCTTTTGTAATGTTGATAGTAGCAGGATTATTATTAGTTGTTTATGGATTCGAGAAAAAATCCCAATTAACAATGCTCTTTGGTGGGATGGCTTTCTTAGCACCAATATTTTATTTCATTGGTTGGACTCCCCTTTTACCTTTTGTTGCTCCGATTGCATTGGTAATTTCATATCTTGGGAGGAACAAGGTAAAACCGCTTAAACATCCTCTTTAAAGGGTCTGTTTCTCTATGCATACCTTAATTTCAACTGGTCTATAGACTTCTGACACACTGAAATAAGCATTTGCTTTACTCTTTTATCAAATGCTAAGTCTTTGCCTATTTCGAGCCAACGGAACCAATAAAAAGCAGTTATCCCAATATAATAATTAACATATAATATAAAAATCTTATTTATAAAAGTAATGCTCCTACCAAATTAGCAGGAGCATTATTTTTTAACCTCTATTTATTTTTATACACTTGAATTGAAATAATCGAAATTAAACTGAGCAACCCCATGAATAAACAAATCGCACCTAGAATTGTATAAGAATTTCCGTATCCTTGTAATATAGCTACATATGTACCCGTATCCATATGACCGCCTTGCTCTGCAACAGCTTCACTTGCTGCCTTACTCCCCATTTCTGGTGTATTTATTAGTATATACACACCGATAATAGCTACTAAAGCTGAAATTATTTCCACAACATTAGACTTTGTCATCATACCCTCACCTTTCAAACAACGTCTTTTATCCATCTAGAGAAATCTCTTTCTATCTCTTACTTATACATAATAGCAAAAAAGACGTTATGAAATTCCAGTTCATACCATCTTTTTTTGCTAAAATTAATTATTTGTTTGTATACAAGAAAGAATATATTTCGAAATTAGCTCCCATCTATCCTTCGCTTCCGGTATAATCTCAGACGCAATTACCACCACCAATTCCTTCTCCGGTATACAACAAATTACATTTCCACCATCTCCCATTGCACAATATGAATAGACACCATCTTCTTCTCGTAACCACCATAAGTAACCGTATTGATTCGAATTCATTGCTGTTGATTCTTTTACCCATGATTTTGATAGAATTTGCTCTCCATTATGAATACCTTCGTTTAAATACAAACGTCCAAACTTAGCCATATCTCTAACCGTTAACGTCAGTCCCCAGCCGCCAGTTGTAATACCATTTGGATCGTGAACCCATCCTTTCACATCTTTTCCGAATAAGTCATCAAATCCAAATGCTTTCATATTGTAGTTTGGAATTTCTCTCATGCCAATAGGCTGGAATAGATGGTCGTTCGCAAATTCACGAGCACTTTTCCCTGTTACACTCGTAATAATTGCTGATAGTAAATGAGCTCCTGCAGATGAATATTTAAAAGCTCCAATTTGCCCGCCGTTCCCAATTCGATTAAGTGTATACTGCACCCAGTCCTGTTGTGTGCATAATTCTTCTAACGGTTCCTGCCAGTCCACATAAGGATATGGAGCTGTCATTGTAAGAAGATGTCCTACTGTTACCTCAGATTCCTTTAGATTATATTCTGGAAAAAGCTCTATTACTTTTTGATCAACATTTTTTATATAACCTTTATCTACACATATCCCAATTAATGCAGAGATTATCGTTTTTGTTACTGATGCTACATGATATGCATCATCTGGACCGTAACCATTATAATAATTTTCAAAAGTAACATTACCTTTCTGCATTACTAACATACCATTAATATTTTTATATTCTTCTTTTACAACACAATCTAACTGTTCAGCCGTTTTCATTCTTCTTCCCCCTTAATCTATGATTAAAAAGGTTCGATAGGTACATATATATCGACTATATGTTTATTTTCCGGATGCTGCCCTGCATCATTTCTATATACTTCAAAAGGATACGAATCTCTCGGTTTATATCCGCTATTCGGCAGCCATTCACCGTATAAAAAATCCCATGCTCCTTTATATTCATCTTGCGATATTTCAAAGTGTCCTACTGCATATTTCCCTGATGGTATTGTCATTAGTCCAATTTCGCTATTTCCTTCTTCTACTCCATCTGGAATTGTTATACATAGACTTGTTCTTAAATGATTGTCTTCTGTGAATTCATGATGATCGTGATAAATTGTTAATATCTTCGTATCCTCGAATACATGATAATTTTGCTCCATTGCGTAATGAAATAATTTTTCTATCATTTCCGGAAAAGCTTTAGCTAAGTCTTTATATGTACCTACATGTCTTATGTATGCGACGTTTACATTGTCCGCTGTTACAATTTCGACCTCTCCTCGAACCTTCTTACACTCATTGTATTGAGAACCTTGCCTAACGTCTTTGCAATTCTTGCTATTGTGATTTCTATAGTAAGACGGACTTACTCCATAATGACTTTTAAATGTTCGGGAGAAAACTGCTGAATCTGTGAAACCAAAATGGTAAGCAACATCTGTAATCGTCATATCTCGACGGTATGTAAGTAGATTTGTTGCTCTTTCTAGCTTTAAACGATTCACATACCGAGATAATGGCTCATCCATCATCCCTTTAAAAATTCTATGAAAATGAAATTTTGAAAAGCCTGCCACATTAGCTAAATCTTCAATGGAAAGTGAATCATTTATGTGTGATTCTATATAATCTTGCACTTTATAAATACGTCGTAAATACTCGTTTCTACTTTGAGAACTCTCCATGTTCTTTCCTCCTCACAACAAAAAGGCTAACCTCACGTTAGCCTACTTTACACATGTTTTAAAAATAAAACTCTACTCCCGCCGTTCCCATCATAATTTGTATGTACGGATACACCTTCTATTTCATCATCCCCAGCCTCAATTCGAAAACCAATTTCTTGATGAAATAGTATCGATTTTTTATTAACTGGTGATGTGATTGCTTTTACAACTTTACGATTATTTGCACGAGCAATATCAAAGAAATAAGAATACAATGTCGATGCGATTCCTCTTCTTCTATACTTTGGATTTACACCGATAAAATGTACATAAGCTTCCTCTTTATGTGTTTGTGAACAGAATCCACATAAGAAACCTAACGTTTCTTCCTCTTCTTCAATGATAAAACTCGTTTCTTGAAAGTGAACGAAGAACAATTTTGGCAACATATGAGCCATGTCTCTCCCGCCCCACCAATCATTTAAAACAGAATGAATCTTTTCATAATCTTCCCCTTGAATGTTTCTTACGCGCATGTATTTCTCCCTCTCACTCACTTCATTTTTTCATATATTTTAATGACGGTTTCTACTAGAAGGATGAACACCCAAATACCACAAAATACAAGAACAGATTGGAATATCGATCCAATTATCATAACACCAACTGCACCTGTTATTGAAAATGATATCCCACCAAGCCCTGGATCCTGTATAAGTGCTCCAGCAGAAAAAGTGGTTATAATAGATACTACTAGATAAATAACACTCATTATTTTTAATATTTTTATAGAAAGATACGAAGTTTGTTCTTTCTCCACTTGTGATAATTCGATTTCCCCACTCGCAATTCCTTTTTGCAGACAATCTTCGCATAAAAATTCTTCATTAATTTTTTTACCACCATGTATTGTCCCTGTTATTTTTTTACACCTTGAACATTTTCGATTTATCATTTTGTTATCACTCCAATCAACTATGATTATCTTAATATAATTCGACATTTACCTTATTATCCCTTTTATGTATTTTATAGAGAAAGGTCGTGTTTTATGATTTCGAAACTCACATTTGGTTATAAAAAACCTACTGTTCAGTATGTATTACGGCCAAGCTGTTATGCGGTTATTTTTGATCCAACTACTTCAAACATAGCTATCATTCAAAATGGAGAACGTTATTTTTTACCAGGTGGCGGTATGGAAGGTAATGAAACAAAAGAAAAATGTTTGCACCGTGAATTACTCGAGGAATTAGGATGGACAATTGAAATCGAACAGTATATCGGTAATGCAACGCGATATTTTTATGCGGAAAAGGAAGATACATATTATTTAAACGATGGGTTCTTTTACATTGCAAACATGGTACAGAAACAAACCGATAACTGTGAAGAAGATCATGTTTTAAAGTGGGTGTCCCCATTACATGCTGTAGAGCTTCTAATTCATAATCATCAAAAATGGGCTGTTGAACAAGCGCTTTTATTACGAAACAAAAAATGATCTCCTTCTATATGAAAGAGATCATTTTTACTGTTAACTTACTTTTTTCAAATTGAGAGCTGGCTTTTTGATTCCGCCTTTTTTTACAACATATAAACCGATAAAGATAATTAGACCGCCAACTAGTTGCATCATGTTTATTTGCTCTCCAATAGTTACAGCCGCAAAGATAACTGCGAACAATGGTACGAGATACATATAAACCATTACTTTCGTTGAGCCGATTTTACTAATACCGACATACCACATTGCAAGTCCAAAGATTGTCGCAAAGACGATTGAATATGCTAGTGATCCCCAGCTTGGCATGTCTACTGGCCACGTTAACGTATTTACGTTGAATAAACAATATACAACGAGTGGTACAATTCCAATTAAAGTAGACCATGATGTGACTCTCATTGCGGAGTATTTTGTAATAAGAGGCTGCGCTAATATTGGATACCATCCCCACGCAATCGCTGCGAGTAATCCAATTATATTTCCAAGCCATGCATACTCGTAAGTAGCTCCTCCTGTATGCCCTGTTAATAAAACGAATGCTGCACCAATAAATGCTACTATCGAACCAATTTGTACTTTCATCGAAAATCGTTCTTGTTTGTGTAATACTGCTAATATCCCTGTAAATATAGGTGACATCGCAATTAATAATGAGGCGTTCGTTGCTGAAGTATATTTCACAGATAGCATAAACATCGTTTGATACATTGTCGTTCCAACGATACCGACTGCTAATAATCGTAACCAATCTTTTTTTTCAATACGTAATGAGCGTTCCATTAAAAATGTAATAAGTAATAATACCGGTGATGCTACTAAAAATCGTAAACTATTAAATTGAATGGATGACATAAATGCCACGCCATACTTTCCAATTGTATAATTTGCTCCCCATACTAATGCAACTGATACTAGGAGCCACTCCATTTGCCATCGTTTCATCCGAATCTCCCCTTCCCTATTTAGCATAGTAAAATTGGCTGGATAAAACACCGTCCAATTGGCTGTTTTTTTACCCAGCCAATTTGTTATACTTGATGTAGTGAAAAGATACGGAGGCGTTTTTTATGGAATGGAAGCTAGATAGTGACAGTAAAATTCCTATTTATCAGCAAGTTGTTGACTTTATTGAAAGACGTATTACATACGGAGAGCTTCCTCCAGGTAGCTTCCTCCCTTCAGAACGAAAATTAGCTACGCAGTTAAATGTAAACCGAAGTACGGTAACGACTGCTTATAATGAACTGCGGGCTATGGGAATTGTAGAAAGTACGACTGGTAAAGGTACACGTGTGAGTACACATATGTGGGGTGTTTCTCCAACATTAACGCCGAACTGGAGAGGTTTCGTAGAAGGCGGGACTTTCTTACCAAACTTACCGTTACTTCGCCATATTCGGGCAGAAGTGCAGCAAAATGAAAACATTATTGATTTCGCAAACGGGGAGCTCGGTTGTAACCTCTATCCTCACGATCAACTACAAACGATTTTACGAGAACAACCGTTAACGCAGTCATTAAGTTACGATCATCCGCAAGGGTATCTACCGCTAAGACAAGCGGTAGTAAAATATATGAAAGAATATTTGAAGGTTGAAGCGACCGAACAGTCGATTATGATTACATCTGGCGCGCAGCAAGCACTTCACCTTATCGTACAATGTTTATTAAATCCAGGTGATGCAGTCGCTTTCGAAAGTCCTTCTCACTGCTATTCATTACCGTTATTCCAATCAGCAGGTATTCGTATTTTCCCATTACCTGTCGATGAGCATGGTATTAATCCGGATGATGTGCAAGAGTTATATAGAAAGCATCGTATTAAAATGATCTTTTTAAATCCAAATTTCCAAAACCCTACGGGAACGATGCTGCATCCAAACCGTAGAAAAAAACTTTTATCACTTTGCGCAGACTTACGAATTGCGATCGTTGAAGATGATCCATCTAGTTTACTTACGTTAGAAAATAAACAACCTTGCCCTACTTTGAAATCTATTGATGAAAATGGAACTGTCATATATGTACATTCCTTATCAAAAATGATTGCACCAGGGTTACGAGTCGGCTGGCTTGTCGCTCCGCAGTCAGTAGTAGAGCGATTATCCGATGCACGGCACCAAATGGAATTAGGTATGAGCATATTTCCCCAGTGGCTGATGCAACAATTTTTTGAAACTGTACCATTTCAGTCGCATATCGTACCGTTACGAAAACAACTGGCAGAAAAAAGAGATGTTATCGTCCGTGCTTTAAACGAGCAACTTCACGATAAAATCTCTTTTTCCAACCCGACCGGTGGTATATACATATGGGGGAAATTAAAAGAACCGATAAACGAAAAACAGCTTATTATGCAAAGTTTAAAACAAGAAATTGCTTTTATGCCAGGTAGTATTTTCGGCGCGAAAGATGGTTATATTCGTTTATCTTATGGAAAAGTGAATATTGATCAAATCGAGGAAGGTATTTCTCGTTTACGTGAGGCTATTTTGGTATGTGAAAAATGAGTAGCATCCTTAAATATCGTCAATAGAATTTAATTAATTTTTAACTAAGTACATAAACTAAAAACACTTTAGTTTATGTACTTGTATTGGTTCATTTTTTTATTTCAATAAAATATGTATCATAAGATTCTTTAAAAGTGTAGCCTAGCTTTTTTGCTAGTTCAACAGACTCAGAATTTGCTCCATCCCAACTAGGGTATTTCCCTCTATCTAGACAATCTAATATTAGTGCAGATGCTACAATTGTTGCTAAACCTTTCCTTCTATGTTCAGGATGACTAGCAATTTCAATCTCGATTCCATCATCATATACACTAAATGATGTTGCCGCAGAAACAACTTTTCCTTTATTTAAAATAGCATACCCTACGCCTCTATCAATAAAATCATCGATTGAATCAAACTGACTTATAAAATCTTCTGAGAGTGCATGGAATGACGAAGACTTTGCTATATTTTTGTCGACTCTTTTCATTTCGTAATCTTGAGGTAATGTAGACAATAGATCCCGTATGTATCCTTTATCTAAATCGTCAGGGTTCTTATTAAATCTGAATCTTTTAAACTTCTCAATTGATCCTTTATGTATAGCCTCTATCCGTTCTTTCCATTCATTCGAATCAACAATAGCGAGAGTAAAATCAGGAAGATTGTATAGTAACTCTTTCGCTTCTTCTACATTTGGATTCCCAGCATAAAACACAAAAATCCCTACAGTTATTTGAGCAACAGTTGGATTTTCAAGATTGTCTACCCATGCACTTCCCATATGCCCTTGTAGATATGAAAGTACAATAGTACTATCAAAATTATCAAACATCTCAACTAACTTTTCCCTTACATTGTTATCTGCTTTATAAATCATTCAATTCCTTCTTTCTGAAAATTTTTATTATTCCTTCAACTCTATGTTAGCATAATTTTTTAAAATATACAATTTTTGTAAGTTAAAATACAAAATCATCGTTTGACAAAACCTAAATCTACCATTATCATCAACTCGAACCTAGTTTTAGGAGTGATAAAATGAAAATTTACGTTGATGCAGATGCTTGTCCTGTAAAAGATGTGATTATTTCCGAAGCTACGAATGTAGAAATCCCTGTTATCCTCGTTACTAGCTTTTCTCATTATTCTAATGCAGAACAGCCAACAGGCGTAGAAACAATTTATGTTGATTCTGGAGCAGATGCTGCAGATTATCGGATTATGCAGTTAGCAAAAAAAGAAGATTTAATCGTAACACAAGATTACGGTCTTGCTTCACTCGCTTTAGCAAAAGGCTGTATCGTGCTACACCATAAAGGGTACAAGTATACAAATGAAAACATTGAACAACTATTACAAACACGGTATTTAAGTGCAATGGTTCGAAAGAGCGGTAAGCGTACAAAGGGACCAAAACCATTTACAGCAGAAGATAAAGAGAAATTTAGAGCGCTCTTTAAAAGTATGATTGCACTTTAGAAATGGATCTTCTATTTATAGGGAAAGCTTTATAAAAAAGAAGAGAATATCCAAATGAACATTCTCTTCTTGGGGTTTACCCGTTTAAAATGAAGGTAAATTATCTAAGTTATTTTCTTTTATTCCATCAGGTTCACTACGTATAATATCCCTACCATACTTATGAAATACGTCCACATGTGCTAACTTCCCTGATTTCGCTTCACTAAGAACAGTAATATAATCTAACTCTCTCCCGCTACTTGTTTTAAAAGCAATTAAATCCCCATCATCATTTTTACGAACGGCAATAATTTGTTCTGCTCCTGAATTGACTTCATGGTCTACTTCAAATTGAGCTTGCGCTTCTCCTTGATGTAAGTAATCATTATAAACTTTTTCAAAGTCTTTTTTGTCCATAAAACTCACCTCCAACACATTTTATTAGTATGGTTGGGAGGTGTTGGTTTTATGTAATTTGCTCTAAACTTTAGTATTTTTAAATGAAAACATAGTACCCTCACTATTTGATTGTAAAGTGTATTTTATATCGAACATCTTTGATATATCTTCAATATTTTTCAAACCAAGGCCCGTTCCTTTACTATTTATATCAAACCCAATCCCATTATCTCTAAAGGAAACAATATCTTTACCTATAATGATTTTGAGTTTTTTAGCTTTTGAATGTTTAATGACATTTTGAAAAATATTATCAAATAGCCTTTGAATCCATAACTCATTACTATTCCATATCAACTCTTTATCTTGTGGATTATATACTAATTCAATTTTATGAATGCTATACAAATAGCTCCATTTTTTAATCGTATTTTCTATTAAATTATGTATATTCACTTCATCATTCACAATATAAGTATCCTCTAAAGTTTCTGTAGATTGAATATTAAATTCGTTAGTTAGATCACTAATATATTGTATCTGTTTATACATTGATTCAAGTACTGTTGCTTGTTCTTCGTATTCGTCTTCTAAATAATATAATTGCAATCTAACAGCTGTTAAGGGTGTATTAATATCATGCCTTAATTTATTTAATAGTTCCTTTTTAATTTGTTCCTGTTGTTGTAGTTCTAATTCACGATAAGTCGTTCTTTCTATAAGCAAGTTTACTGACCTAATCAGTTCACCCATTTCATCCTCACTTTTAACATCTATTATATTAGGGATTTTTTTATCACTAGCTAAATCTCGAATCGTTTGATTTAATACATTAATTTTATTTAATACTGTGTTAATCGATTTTGAAAATACAAAAGCTAATACTAATAGTGATAATAAAAATATGATTAACATCGTAGGATATGCAAAGGATTCGTGAAAAGGAATGTTCTTATTCTTAGTTTTAAAGGCAGCATTATAAATAACTGATACAAAGATACTAATCGACAACAATAACAGTGGTACGCTAATAATAGCGGAGAATAGTAGTAACTGGTACTTTTTCTTTAAGTTCATTTCTTCGTATAGGTATTTAGTCTATACCCTTCTCCATATATGTTCTGAATAATATCACCTGTTTTATCATCAATTTTGGTCCTGATTTTCTTTATATGTACGTTCATGATATTTTGATTTCTATCTTCGAGTTGCCATAGGTAATCATAGAAGTGTTCTTTCGATAAAATTCTATCTCTATTTTCATATAAATAGAAGAATATCTTACGCTCAATTGCAGTAAAAGCAACTTCATCACGTAAACCATTAATGAAAACTCTTTTATATTCTGCATCTAAAAATAAATGTTTAATTTGCGTGAAAGTACCATATTGATTATCTAACATTTTCTGAATTCTTAACAATAATTCTCTAGGATCAAAGGGTTTTATCATGTATTCTTCTCCAATAGTTAAACCTTTTAGTTTACTATCAATATCATTCCGAGCTGATAGAAATATAATTGGAATATTTAATCCTAATTTTTTTATTTTCTTTGTAATTTGATAACCATCTTCACCTGGTAACATAACATCCATTATGACTAAATCTATTTCATGAATTACATCAAGAACTTTCCTTCCCTCTTTCTCCCAATACACATTATACTTCTCTCGCTGCAAAATTTTTTGTAATAAATCGCCTATAATTAAATCGTCTTCAACAATTAATATGTTATATACTTTCATTATGTAGACCTTTCATCGCTATAATAACAATAGCTTAGTTCTTAACTACTTTATTATTAATAAAATCCATAGCAAATACATATATTTTATCAGGAGCGTATAAATAAATACTATGTGTACCTTCAATTATTTTCACATCAGCTATTAATAACTTGCTAGCAAACTCCTTATAATCTTCGTTTTTTTGCTTTGTATACTTCGAATCTTTATATTGCCTAGCAATCGCATCTATAAATAAAATAGGTGTTTCTTTTGGGATTGATAAGGAATTTGATTTTTTACCGTTATTGTAGCTTTGTAAAAGCTCTTGCTTCATATCATCATTAAAAGCCTTCTTATACGTAAGCGCTTTATAAACATCTTTTTCCTGTTCGTTTAAAAAGGATTGCCGAATGACCTCGGGATTATAAGTGATAGAGGGAACTAATCTCTGAAAACCAATTTTCGTTAAAATATTCATCCCTTTTATTTTTAATGAATCAACCATGCCTATTTTATGAGTTACGTACTGTTTAGGTAAACCAATATCTAACGCAATAATCCCTTTTACTTCACTTGGATATTTTTGTGCCCAATAAATAGCCTCTATTCCCGATAGAGAGTGTGGTACTAAAATGTATGGTGGTTTATTTCCACTTTGAATAAGTGCTTCTCTCGTTTGTTCTAGTATCGTATCAATATCTCTATCATCTTGAAAAACATCACTGTATCCATAACCAGCTCTCTCAATTACAGAAATCTTGTTTTCTTTCGAAAATTCACTATATAAGCCTTTCAATTCATAAATAGGAGCGGCAATTCCAGATCCGGCCATAAATACAAACGTATCCTTCCCGCTCCCCTCGTTATAAACATTCACTTTTTTATTATTGAAATTAACAAATTCACCTTCATTATTTATTAATTTCGATTCCATTCTTAATTGATAGTTATGATATACAAATACAGCGCCTGTTCCAAGGAAAATAATGCTACTACACACAAAAAATATAATCTTTACTATCTTCAATAATTTTTTCATTTGACACCCCTTTCAGCCCATACTGAAAGGGTACAATGTAAAAATAAATTTCTAATAAATTTTTCAAAATTAATATTTTCTCTTTGTTTCTAAGTATGAATTTCTTTTAAAATTTCCAATTCAAATGCCTTTTTTAATACCTACGCAAATCCTTCAAAGTCTCCAATATATCATCTGTAAAGGCAGTAGCACCCTCATTCTCTAAAGCTGTAAAATATAAACTTCTTAAGAAAGCTCTAATATTTTGTACTAAAATAGCATGCTGAGGATGTCGGATGTCTTCAACAATTGCTATACTATGTAGCCAGTTGCTCCACTCTTCTTCAGTTAAAAGATTTTGATTACGTAACGACATAATTGGCGTTACTAATCTCTCATCCTCAAAGTGTATGTATACGTAGTCATTCATACGAACTTTTTGACGAACAGCAGCTAGTATTGCATATGAAAACTCGCGATTTTGTATTGTACGTGCTAAAGCATCTAGTGCATCTGCCGCATGTGCAGTAGAATGTGCCCAGCCTTTTCCTTCTACGTAACCCCTTACATCTTCTTCTAAATAGACATATTCCAGAACTTGTTCTGCCACACTATACAGCTGTTCTTCAGATAACAGCGGTTCTCTTTCATGAACAGATAAAATAAGCGGCGGAATTAATACGGAGAACGCACGTTTAAATACAGAATCTGTTCCCTTTTCACCAATTTTATAAAATAAATAATCAGGACTAATCGCTTGTAACATTAATCCTCGTAATTCTTTTTGTCTAAATACATCATTTGTAATCCATGTGTGAAGCGTACTATATATCAAATCATCACGTAATTCAGCATCAGGTGATCCGATATAATCTAGCATCCACTGTGCATATGGATATGCGTCTACGTCTTCTGGCACAGCATAATTATTATTTTTAATTTGTTGTAATTCTTCTTTTAATTCTAGTACTTCTGTCATTATATTTCCTATCCCCTTTTTAAAGATTTTTTTATATTTCCCCTTTTACCTTATCTCCCTGCAATTCAATTCATTTCATAAAATTAAGTAGATTTCTAAAATCGTTTTCACTAAGTATCTATCCTTCTATGAAATTGATTCAATTATATAAAATTTCTCCCGAGAAATAAAAGGAAATACATTGGAACACCAAAGCTTCTCACTTTGTTTACATGCATTTCATGTAAGTTTAGGTTATAAAATAAATTATGTTTTTTCATTTGTATTCAAACGTAGTTACAATCAAAATTCAAATCATTTTAGAACTTGTTTAATAAATTCTGTTTTAGCTTTTGTATATGCTTCTCTATCTTGGTTAAACTTTTTTGCTAACTCTTGCTTTAGATTTGAATAATCATAAACTAATTGTGTATTTTCTCGTAAGCGGTTACGAAATAAAAGTTGTTGCTCCCATCGCTCAGTTCCTTTAACCATCAAATGCAGATGAGCTACACGCCTATTATTCTTTACTTTCACAAAGAACCTTCTCCAAGGTCTTTCATCTACTTCTGGGCTTACATAATGCCAGTCATATATAGCCAATTTAGCTGAAATATCTACTACTCTATCAAATGATTCTGTTTCAGCCATTAGGTCAATGATAGGTTTTGCAGGTAAACCAGGTATGGATGTACTTCCTATATGTATTACCTTACTTATACCGAGAGGAGTAAGCAGTTCATAAAGTTGCTGTTCTTCACATCTTCCTTTATCTTGCCAATCAGGATTTGCATTAACTATCTCTACTGACTCATTCGCCCATAAAGGCCAATCATTTGGATTATTTTTTTTATCCATCCAAAACATCTCCTTTCACAAATTATAACACTATTTTTTATGTTGAAATTCCATGTTTATAGAGACAAATTATTTCAGTTCATTATTTTAACTCATTCAAAACTGCAATGATTTTTATTACATCTATATTTGGTAGAGTTTCAAGCATAGATAGCTACCCCCTTTCTACCTTTTTATTCTGCTATATAAACGATTTTATATTCCTTTAAATACAACTTCTGGATTCTCAAAATCACTATTAGAAAATACAACATCCGCACACTCTTTCGGATTATGCTCGTCTATATATATCCGGCAAGCTGCATGATACCTGTTCAAAAACATCTTCTCTGCTTCTTCATAACTTCCAAAAGCTTCAGTCTCTCGCTTTGCACCACGTTTTCTCGCAATCTCAAAATCTGTATCTACAAAAATTTTATAATCAAATAGATGTGCAATGTCTTTTTTCAATAGAAATGTTCCATCTACTATTAATACCATATTTTGAGAGGCCACTAGCGGCTCATTATGTACAAGGATGTCCGTTATTAAGTTATGAGATATCGTTTCATAATGTGAATTCCCATTAGGTCCTAAAGGCTTCAATAATCTTTCTTTAAAAGCTGAATAATCATGTGCATCTTCATAATATCCTCTTGCAGACTCTTTTCCTTGTGCATAACGAATCACTCTCGGGTTATGAAAATCGTCAATGCTTGCGCGTGTTGCTTGTACTCCTCGTTTTTTCATTTCCTCTGCCAGCTCATTTGCAAATGTTGTCTTTCCTGAAGCTGTAATACCGCTTACTCCAACTCGTATTGAATGGGTTAAGTTTAACCTTAAAATATGATTAGCAATTTCTTTCATACATTGTTTTCGGTGCATGATATTACCTCCCACAACAAGTTTACATAATATAATTATAATAAATGATTTTACCACTATTTGTTGGTAAGTCCATATCCTTTGTCGAATCGTTGATATATTTTTTTGTTTTATATTTTCCTTACTTCCCCTTAAACCCTCGATACAATGCAGTCCGTAATTCTTGTTTGTATTCCTCAATTTCTGGCATATCCAACTCTTCAGCTAATCGGATGGCTAATTCAATATCATATGGTACTCGTACGAGTTGAATGGAAAAGCTCGCTGCTTCTTTTTCATTGTAAGTTCCTTCAAAGATTAAATAGGAGGCTTGTGTAATTTCAAGTGGGTTTCCTACACTACCAGCATTACATAACGTTTTCCCTCTAAAATTTTGAACGAACGCTTGGTGAACGTCACCATAACAAACGACATCTGGTTTTCTTTCCCCTTCTATATTCTCTGTGAGCTCACTATTTTCGAACATACTAATACGCTCTTCTCTTGAGGCATGCGGTTGTATTCTTTCATATAAACTTCTTGGTGAAGCGTGGAACATACGAATCAGTTTGCCGCTCATAAAAAATTCCATTGAAAATGGTAAACTTCTTAAATAATCATTTTGTTCTTCTGATAATTGTTTTTGATGCCATTTTAACGCTTCAAATTCAGTCGGCTTTGTAATGAAATCATCCCAATTCCCCATTACAACTCCTTCACATTCTTTACGAACGATTTCAATTACTTCGCTAGAATGAGGACCTTTCCCTACTAAATCTCCAAGACAAATAATGCGCTCGATTCCTCTTAATTTAATATCTTTCAGCACAGATTCTAGTGCCGGAATATTACCATGAATATCTGAAATTACTGCTATTTTATCCAAATGAATCCCTCCATTATTTATTTTTCATTATATCCATATGATAGGATTGATACCATCTTGGAACATAGGACGAAAAATGAGTATGTTCTTCTAAAATTCCATTAAGTCTTTCCTTCATATCATCTACTAAATGTGGCGTGCTTCGGTTTGTCCAAACGATGTCCGCTGGGAACGTCATTGCTGCATATAATGAATACAGTTGCCAAAAATGGAGCGACGGATCGCCTCCGCAATAACCATGAACTTGTCCAACCGCAAATGGTTTGCTTATTCTTGTAGTAAAAATCGCTACGTTATAAAAATCATGTATGGGATCACCAAAATCATATCCCCCAAAATCGATAACGATAAACTCCTTGTTATGAATCATACTATTTGCTGGATGGAAGTCATCGTGTAAAAATGTGATTGGACGATTTTTTAATAAGTCTTTATGGTTTTCTACAAAGGTTAATACTGGTTTCAAATCCAGAAAATTCACCTCGTAATCTGCTAGTGCCTCTATGTATCTTTCGTATTTATTCCATCTAAATGTTTCCCATTTATTACTTGCACTTTCTCTTTCAATTGAGTGAATTCTCTTTAATACTTCTCCTGCTTTTCTTCCTGCATCATACTGTTCTTCCACCGATAACTTCCGTAAGCTCTCTTCACCATTTATTCCGTCAATCCATTCAAATACTTGAACACATTTATTTAATTCTTCAAGTTTTATGAAATGAATTAACTTGGGCGTTGGAATATGTAATAACTCTAATTGTTTCATATACGTATATTCTTCTTGTTTTCGTTCAAAATTAGCAGAATCACACACTTTTACAAAATACGTTTCTCGATTCTCTAGTTCAATTTTATATTTCTCCTCATGCGAAAAACCTTTTGTAATGGCTGTACATTTTATAATACAGGGCCACTCTAGTCCTCTTTCTATCTCTCTTACTATTCCTTCCAAAACATCTCCTCTATTCATATATGTACAAACTACCTAACACTTCATACTCTCGTCTATTTTCCCCTTTAAATTCCACTGCAAAAGGATATTCACCATTCTTATTCAAGTGTTCTTTCACTAGCCCTTCCCCAATCGGTTCACAAAACTGTACATGAATGTCACCAAACGCTACACTTTGGCACTCAGCATTCCATTTTTTATTTTTTGTGACTGAACTTGCAGTTAGCCCCATTACTTCTTTCCACTTTCGCGCTGTTTCTCGAACATTTTTCACTGCATAATGGATCACTTCAATTTGTTGCACTTTGTTTTTATGTTCCTTGATCGTCCCTATGTTACGTAAGTCGTTTCTTCTTTCTTCATCGGTTTCATTCCACTGTATAAAGAAAGGTAATTTCGGCCCGCTTTCTTCTTGCTTTACAAATAACATTTTCCATTCTAAAAGCCGGCCATCTTTTCTCATACGTTTCCCTTTAAATGGCCCTATCGTATGTAACCCATGTTTGCTTAACTTAACTGCTAGTTCTTCAATTGCATCTGTTCGAATTGCGATTTGTAGCATTCCTTCTCCAGTTTGCAATTTAACAACCGTTTCCTGCACTAATGGATTTTCTGCTTCTTTCGCTTTTTCTTCATGCTGCACAGCTAAAAATTCTATGTATGATAAATCAAAATAACATAAACTATTCCAAGTTCCCCAGTTCGTATGCTCTCCGCCTAACGCAGTATGAAAACCTAGTGCCTGTATTTGTTTTGCCGCTTCCTCCGGTGTACAATTCACTGCGTGAACGAGATGATCAAACATTAACATAGTCTTTCTCCCCTTTCTCTCCATCCTTTTATTGTATATTTTATTTTTCTTTCATTCAATTCAAAAAACTTTAAAACCCAGTTGATTTATACGATTAATGTGTATTATAATGAAACAAATTTAATTATTGCTGATTGGAAAAACCAAAGGCACTTTTCTCATACGGGAAAAGTGCCTTTTTCATTTATTATTACAGGGGGATTATTTATGCAGAAATTAATTGTCTTTGCTATTATTGGATTTTTCGCTCAATTGATCGATGGCGCACTTGGAATGGCGTATGGGGTAACATCTACCTCACTATTATTAATGTTTGGTATTGCACCAGCTGTAGCTTCCGCATCTGTTCACTTAGCTGAAGTCGTTACAACCGCAGCTTCTGGTGCATCGCATATCAAATTTGGAAACGTTGATAAATATACGGTTTCCAGACTTACATTACCAGGGGCAATTGGCGCATTTATTGGGGCATGTTTTTTAAGTAATTTACCTGGCGATGTGATTAAACCGTACATTTCAATATTTTTATTCACTTTAGGCGTTTATATTTTATTACGATTCATTATTCAAAAACAAATTGTTACTTCCAAAAAGCGCATGTCTGCCAAACAACTTGTGCCACTCGGCTTATTCGCTGGATTCGTCGATTCAACAGGCGGCGGTGGTTGGGGACCGATTACAACACCTGTACTTCTTGCAAGAGGAAATGAAGCTAGAAAAGTTATTGGATCTGTTGATACGAGTGAATTTCCTGTTTCACTCGCTGCAACGATTGGCTTTTTCATTTCACTTGGCTGGGAACAAGTAAGCTGGGTTTGGGTATTTGCTCTCATGCTCGGTGGTATTGTCGCTGCACCAATCGCCGCATGGTTAGTTCGCATCGTTCCAGCACATTTGCTTGGCGTACTAGTTGGTGGCCTTATAATCTTTACGAATATTCGTACACTGCTTACTACATTTAAAGTAGATCCAACTATTATTTCACTTTCTTACATTGCAGTTGGTCTTGTCGTTATTATATCCATTTTTATTGCTGTCCGTAATCATTCCAATCGTTCTAACGTATCGACAGATGGTTATCCGAAAGATCAAAAACAAATGCTACCATAATGATAAAAATACCGCTCGAACTATATCGAGCGGTATTTTTTATTTTTCTATTTTCCAATTAATCATCGTATCTGTTGTATCTACTCTCTTCATTTGTAATTTCTCTAATACACGAATCGAACTACCATTTTCAAGGAGTGTCTCCGCAATAATTGTATCTACCTCTTCTGTCTGGAAAGCCCACTTTATTAATTCATCTACAGATTCTGTAGCATACCCTTTATTCCAATATTTCTTAATAAAACCGTAACCAATTTCTACTGTACGTTTCTCGTTCGGTTTCCCTTTAAATCCTATATCCCCTAGTACGATGTCATCTTCTTTTCGAATGACATACCACGCACCCCAAGGTAATAAAGCTGCGTCTTGTTTTACACTTTCTACATGCCCTGCAATATGCGGGCCACTATTGTATCCTTGATTCTTCGCAATTTGAACCCATTCTTCTGCACATGGGATAATATGTAATCTTTCCGTTTCTAATTTCATAACGACGTCCCCTTTTTAATTAAACGGTACTTCGATTTTACTACAAAAAGAAAGAATATTCACTCTTTTAATTTATACTTATGTTTTTTCTTTGAAACAAAATAAAAGAGGTGATTCCCTTCAATAGTTATGTCGAATTATATTTTCTGAATTTTCTTTTAATTTTAAAGGGTTTTTCATTATTTTTTGCGAAACATTTGTATAACAATTTTTTCTTTGCTTATTGCTACATAATAGTAGGTTCGGGTGGAGTTTTGCAAGCGTTTCCTATACAATAACCGATATTTTTTGACTTTTCCTAACAAAATTCCTTGCAATATATTCAGAAAGTCATTACAATTGCCATATATTAAATATCTTAGCAATATATAAATCCTCATCAATCCGATGAGGTAGAGGTTGCGACTTTTAAAAGTAAAACGGACGAGACACAGAGAATGTCACTGACTCCGTTTGAAAGGAAAAGTTGCCGAAGTTTGTATTTCTTCTCTGGAAATATGAGCTGGGTCTGTCTCCGAAAGGAACAGAACTGTCACGTTTACAAAATTACCGTGTAAACGTGGGGTGCTATCTTAACGGAAGGGTATGATGGGGTGGTTATTTGTGAAACGTTCCGCCTAATTCCTTTGGCGGTTTTTTGTATTTTTCTCCCCCGCTCCTTCCTAACCTACAAGAAAAGGAGTGTTGAACATGAATAGCGCAACAAATCAATCTACCTCTAAAACGCAAACTACACAAGGACAAGGTGAATTAAAACGCGGATTAAAATCTCGTCACCTTACGATGATTTCTCTCGGTGGTACAATCGGTACCGGACTATTTCTTGCCAGCGGTGGTGTGATCCATTCAGCTGGTCCTGGCGGTGCACTAGTCGCATACGCCGCAATTGGAATTATGGTTTATTTCTTAATGACAAGCTTAGCTGAACTCGCAGCTTACATGCCTGTTACTGGATCTTTTAGCACTTATGCAACAAAATTTGTTGATCCATCACTTGGCTTTGCACTTGGATGGAACTATTGGTATAACTGGGCGATTACGATTGCAGCTGAACTTGCAGCCGTAACATTAATTATGAAATTTTGGTTCCCAGATACCCCTTCTCTTATTTGGAGTGGACTTTGCTTAGCTATTATTTTTCTCTTAAACTATTTATCTGTTAAAGGTTTTGGTGAATCTGAATATTGGTTCGCACTTATTAAAGTAGTTACTATTATTATCTTTTTAATTGTCGGTTTTATGATGATTTTTGGAATTATGGGTGGCGAATCTGTCGGCTTTAAAAACTTCACTGTTGCAGATGCACCATTTAACGGTGGAATCATGGCAATTATCGGTGTATTTATGGCTGCTGGTTTCTCATTCCAAGGAACTGAATTATTAGGAGTAGCTGCTGGTGAAACTGCTGATCCAGAACGCAATATTCCAAAAGCAATTCGTTCTATCTTTTGGCGTATTTTATTATTCTACATTTTAGCAATTCTCGTTATCGGTTTATTAATTCCTTATACGACTGAAAGCCTTGCAGCGAGTGATGTTACAGTAAGTCCATTTACACTTGTATTTGAAAAAGCGGGCGTTGCCTTCGCTGCTTCTGTTATGAACGCTGTTATTTTAACTGCAGTTCTATCTGCTGGTAACTCTGGAATGTATGCATCAACTCGTATGCTTTGGGATTTAGCTCGCCAGGGAAAAGCACCAAAGTTCTTAGGCAAATTAGATAGCCGCGGTGTACCTGTTAACGCATTAATCGCAACATCAGTAGTTGGTAGCGTCGCTTTCATCGCTTCTTTATTCGGTGACGGTGTTGTATACATTTGGTTATTAAATGCTTCTGGGATGTCAGGATTTATTGCTTGGGTAGGGATTGCTATTAGTCATTACCGTTTCCGTAAAGCTTATATTGCACAAGGGAAAGATTTGAAAGATTTACCATATCAAGCGAAATGGTTCCCGTTCGGTCCAATCTTTGCATTTACACTTTGTGTTATCGTTATTTTAGGTCAAAACTACGGAGCATTTACGGGAGCATCTATCGACTGGAACGGTGTACTCGTTTCTTACATCGGTTTACCACTCTTTTTAGTACTATGGTTAGGATATAAATTCACTAAGAAAACGAAAGTAATTCCACTTGATAAATGTGAACTGAAATAGAAGGAAGTATAGCAAAACGAGCAAACAAATTTGTTTGCTCGTTTTTTATTACAATTCATCTCCCTTCCCTATTGCCACTGTTTTTGCAATAATAGAGGAAATATAAATAAAGGTTGGGATTACATGAACATTCGTATTACTGATGAAGCAATAGTAGCTATACATAGACTAGAACGTGAAGACAAAAAGATTATTCGCATTAGAGGAACTATGACAAACTCTTGCAGCATTTTCGTTGATGTTGATTTAATTTGGGATACATATAATGCAGATGATGTTGTTTATGAAGATGAACAGCTTATTGTACAAATGGACTCATTCACGAAAGACTACACTGGTGATACGTTAAAACTTGATTATAAGACGACTGGTTTTAGCATTACGACTCCTAGTGAGACGTTGGTGTATGGATTGTCGATAAAAAAATAACAATTGTTTCAACTGACCACTGAGGTGAAAAAATGGGCAAATATGTTCCGTTAAAATTTTTATTCAACGAAGAATTAGCAGAAAAAATGGCTGATTCTATTTCTAAACATGATTCTAATTTCTCTAAAAAAAAATTTATAGATTCCGTAACATATAAAGTTGAAAATTTAGAGTTAAAGCAACGTGTAGAAGTAATAGCAGATGAATTACACAATGCATTACAAAAAGATTTTAATGAAGCAATACATATATTACTGAAAACATTAGGACCAGAAAATACAACAGAAGTCGGCACATTTACAAAGGGTTATATGTATATGCCTATCGCAAAATACGTTGAAAAATATGGCCTTAACGATTTTGACTCCTCATTCAACGCAATGTATGAAATAACAAAAAGAAATACTGCTGAATATGCCATTCGTCCTTATCTTGAAAAATACCATGAAGAAACCTTGGACATATTGCAACAGTGGTTACGTGACGAAAACAGCCACATCAGGAGATTAGTTTCAGAAGGTACTAGACCAAGACTTCCTTGGGCAAAAAAAATCGGAGCTCTGAAAGGTGACTACAGAAATAATTTAAAGCTTCTTGAGCCATTAATGAATGATCCTTCTAAGTATGTTCAAAAATCTGTAGCCAATCACATTAATGATATTACGAAAGAAAATAACGAACTCGTTTTTCAATGGTTGCAACAATTACTCGATAAAAACCATCCTGTTAATCCTTGGATTATGAAACATGGATTAAGAACGATGATAAAAAATGGCACTTTACCAAAAGATTTTTGTTTTTAAGTATTTGTAAAGAAAGCAACAATCTATATGAAAACAGCTAATAATAAAAACGTTTATACTTCATTTGGAAGTATAAACGTTTTTTCTCTTTTAAACATTAACCTTGTCTTAAAATCTTATAAAACATTTCCGGTTTATGTTGTGCAAAAGCATCTATTAATTCTTTTCCAAATATCGTTATACTCTTCTCCCAAGGATGACCTAAATACCCCCACTTAAAGTCCTTCTGAATAAAGAAATAGTAATCTCCATTTGGAAAAATCGGGATTGTCCACTCATCAAATTCATTTCTATCGAACTTTAAATGTGGATTTACCCAGTAACATTCATGTTGCCAATCAAGTGCCATTATATATTCATCCGATACTGTATTCTCTTTAAAAACTAGTAATGCTTTTTCTTCCAGATCGTCATATACATTTAAATCTACCGACTCTCCGAAGTAATGAGAAATATCATATGTTACAAAAGGACTTGGCACCTTAAATGATGGGAATATAGAGACACTTGGCAAAAACTTAAGCTTACTATCTATCATGTCCCAAATTTGGTCGTACTCTTTGTCTGTAAACTCCATCCAATTTTTCATTAAACAACTGCCTTCCCCTATAATTTCAAAGGATTTTCACTCGATACTCCCGAATATATAAATAACCATTCTCACAAGGAGCGAATTTATATGAATTTATTCGAACACGAAACGTAAAACCGCTTCATTTTAATAAGAGGTCCTCCCTTTTTCTTTTCTTACTATATCATTCATTAACGAAGTAGGAGGACAACAATATGAAACGTGATCCATTATTTTCAGCACTATTAGAAAGTGCAAAGACAAACTTTAGCGGCTGGGATTTCTCTTTCATTTCAGAAACTGGCCGTATGAATAGCGAGCCCCTATCATGGTCATACGGTAGCACTGCTTTCCAGCTTATGCAGCGTGCAAAATCAGTGCTAGATATGGGGACTGGTGGCGGAGAGTTTTTATCTATGTTACAACCGTTCCCGCCAACTATATACGCTACTGAGGGCTATGCTCCAAATGTACCAATTGCACGAAAGAAATTAGAACCTCTAGGAGTTACAGTTGTAAAAGTGACTGATGATACTACTTTACCATTTCAAGATGATCAGTTTGATTTAATTGTGAATCAACATGAATCATATTCTGCTTCTGAGGTGAAAAGAATTCTTTCCACCAATGGAACATTTCTTACACAACAAGTCGGTGGTCTTGATTGTGCGGAACTTAATGAGCAGTTTGGCACACCGCTGAATAGCGAATTTTCAAGTTGGTCACTCAAAACGGCATGTAGTGAATTGAGGAAAAGCGGATTTACAATTTTAGAAGCGAAGGAAGAGTTCCCTCTTCAGCGTTTTTATGATGTCGGTTCTGTTGTCTATTACCTAAAAGCAATTCCGTGGCAAATTCCTGAATTTACAGTAGAAAGCTATAATGAGGAATTGTATCGCATACATGAAATCATCTTGCAAAAAGGATATTTCGATGTGAAGCAACACCGCTTTATTATTAAAGCAAATTATGAAGAGTAAAATTTGAATTAGCATTCACTACAAAAAAGCCAAATCCCAATAAAGGATTTGGCTTTTTCTTAGTATTTTAACGCATCTTTTCCTATTGTGAAACGAGATGTTTTACATAAACTAGTCTAGTATTTTCATTTTCGAAAAAGGATAATATATAAATTCCACCTTGCCAATAACGTTATCTTCTTCAATATAACCTAAACCATTTCGACTATCCTTACTATGTTCACGATTGTCTCCCATTACAAATAACTTATTTGGCGGAATCTTTGTCTTTTGAAAGTTGTAAAACACTTGTGTATTGTTGTATAAATCTTTATTTATATAAGGTTCATCTTGCTTTCTGTCATTTACGTATACAGCTCCATTCGTTATGTTAATTACGTCACCAGGAAGTCCTATTACGCGTTTCACATAATATTTCGACTCATCCTCTTCCTTAATAATGACGATTTCTCCGTGCTGTAAGCTAGAAAAATGTACAGCGGCTTTATTTACAAATACGTAGTCTTCTTCATGTAAAGTTGGCTGCATTGATTTTCCTTCCACTTTACATAGAGTGAAAGACTGGTACGTTACTACTAGGACAAATATAAATAGTATGTACTTTCCCCAACCTCTCTTAATCTTCTCTTTCATATCCATTCCCACCTTATCAAAACACTTTTCAACTCAAAAATATATCACTGCACAATATGCTTTCATTTGCGCAGTGATATACTACAATTTGAAGTTTTTTACTGTTCCTTACTCGGCTATTGTGCTACTGGGACTGGACTTGCAACCGATCTCTGCGTTTTTAAGTCAAAATATGCATCCAAAACCTCTTTACCAATTGCAGAATTAATACCTGATTTATCATTATTTACCCATGGCACAACAACAGAAAAAGCAACTTCCGGATCAGCATCATATGGCGCATACCCGGCGAGAGTTAAATTATAACATTTTTTTCGATAGTTGTTTTCATCTCTTCCAATATCACTTTCTCCACCGTACACTGTTTCTGCTGTTCCTGTTTTCCCAGCCGGTTTATAAGGTAAGCCTTTAAAAGTTCCAGTACCTGTCCCATCAGCCTCTTGGAAAACCCTTCTAAATCCTTCTTTCACATGATTTATATATGACAGATCCATATCCACTCGATTTAACACAACTGGTTCCATCGATTGCATAACTTTCCCGACTTCCTCTGGTCTATTCGGTTGCTCTCTAATTTCTTGTACAATTTGTGGTTTCATTCGGTAACCACCATTTGCAATCGTTGACATATATTGCGCAAGCTGAAGCGGCGTATATGTATCATATTGTCCAATGGCATAGTCAAGTAAAAAACCAGGTATATCATCTGTTCTACCCATTTGACCAATCGATTCATTTGGAAGGTCAATACCGGTTGGTACACCTAAACCAAATTGTCTAAAGTAATAGCGCATTTTATTGAATGTTTCTTGTTTAATATCTAACGGATTGTTTGGTACATAATCAATACCTGCCATTTTTAAAGCTGTATTAAACATATATACGTTCGATGACACTTGCAAAGCTCTTAAATCATCAATATCTCCAAATTCTTTCCAAGATTTCTTCGGCTTCGAACTTCCTTTAAAGTACATTGGTGCATCAAAGAAATGCGTATATGGCTTAATCACCCCTGCTTGATATCCAGCTAATAACGTAGCTCCTTTCACCGTTGATCCTAACTCGTAAGAACTTATCATCGTTCCTAAAGCGTAGTCTTCTATTTGCATCCCGCCATCTTTATTTACAATTTTCTTTCCTGCTAATGATAGAATTTGACCATTTTTCGGATTCATCATAACGACGAATGCACGATCCATCATCGGTTCAGAAGAATGAAATGCCCTTAAATTCCTTTCAAGACTTTCCTCCACCTTTTTCTGTAAATCCATATCAACTGTTAACATTAAATTATTTCCACTTTTTCCTTTTGTCACTTTTTCAGTCCGAATAATATTTCCAGCTTTATCCGTAATATTTTTAGACTGTTCTTTCGTTCCATGTAACACATCTTCGTATTGTTTTTCGATGTAACTCTTACCAATACGATCATTTCGGTTATAATCTCGCACTAAATAATAGTCTAATTGCTCCCTTGGTAATCCCTCATTCTCAGTAGAAACACTACCAAGTACAGAACGTAGTATTTTATCATTAGGATATTCTCGTTCCCAATCCACAGTCGTATCTACGCCTGGCAAGATCGATAATCTTTCACTCACTACTGCATATTCATTTTGACTTACATCTTTTTTGACGATTTGTGGCGTCATTTTATATCCCGCATTCATTTTGCTTTTAATTGCTAGTACTTCTATATCCTCTTTCGAAAGCTCGTTTAATTCTTCTTGTGTAATTCTTTCTCGTCTCAACTCTTCTACTTTCTTATCTAAGTCTTTCCCTTCTATTTCCTGCTTCCTAAATTTACTCTCATCTTCTTTCGTTACTTTTGTTGCTGCGCGTTTTTCATTTAACTGCATCCAAAAGTCTTTTTTATCTGTCTCTGTTAACTTGTCCATATCTTCTTGCGGCATTTCAATTAGCTGTGCTAAATTTCTTGCCACTATTAAAACCTCTTTTGAGTCCACTCCTTTCATCTTCGTATATGTAACAGTTCGTAACGGTTTATTATTTACAATAACTTTCCCTTCCCGGTCAAACATCTTCCCTCTCGGAACTGGCGTACTCACCGTTACATCTTCCTTTTTATTCACTTCATTTCGATACGTTTCTCCGTCAATGATTTGTACTTTACCTAATTGAATAATAATAGCTGAAAATAAAAGAAAAACGATAAAAAATAGTACATTTAACCGAAACGGAATATGAGTCTTTTTCTTTTTCGACTGTTTCTGTTTCTCCTTTTTCTGTCTCATTTTGCTCCCTCGCTTCATTCTATTAACATTTCTACGCATGAATCATTATGTATTAAATTTATTTATATGCTATATATAGAATTTTATATTAATTACAAAAGAAATAAAAGATTTAATTTTCAGTTTTTTATTTTCTCATCCTATTTATTACCATTCCCCTTATACGCAATAACATGAATATAATTCATACAAAAAAACTGAGGTGGACATCATTCACCTCAGTTTCTTTACGAAAACAAAAACTTATTTAATCGAAGATAACCCTTTGGCAAATTCACCAATCTTATTTTGAAAAACAAAATCAAAATTGTATTCTTGCCCTGTTAACTCTTCATTTACTAAAATTGTTGTTGCGCCTACTTCTCTCTTTGCGATTTCTGGGAATGAAGCGACAGGCTGTACTTTTAATGACGTTCCCATTACGAGAAGTACATCTGTTTCATATAAACGTTTTATCGCATTTTGATATTGTGGTAACGTATCTCCGTATAAAACAACATCTGGGTTTAGAATGAAATTACACT
Organism: Bacillus cereus group sp. RP43; assembly: GCF_040459645.1. Classification (NCBI taxonomy): domain Bacteria; kingdom Bacillati; phylum Bacillota; class Bacilli; order Caryophanales; family Bacillaceae; genus Bacillus; species Bacillus cereus group sp. RP43. The sequence goes on along the minus strand of NZ_JARVHQ010000001.1, from coordinate 2,250,585 downwards.
TCCCGCAACGCGGTACTTCATGATCAATCATATATTGTAAATCATATCCCGTTTTACACTTCGGACAATGTGCAGTTTGAAGTGTTCCATGTAAATCAATTACATGTTTACTACCACCTACTTGATGCAAACCATCAATATTTTGCGTTAAAATCGTTATGTCTTTCCCTTGTTCTTCTAGCTCCGCTAAAAAGCGATGCCCTCGATTTGGTTTATATTGATGAAACGTATTAATTTGAAAGATTTCTTTATAATGCTTCCAAAACTCTTTCGGATTTCTATTATAATAGCCTCTCGACAAATACATCTCTACATTCGCATCAGCATATAATCCATTTGCTGAACGAAAATCAGGGATTCCACTTTCTGTGCTTGCACCAGCACCTGTTAACACTGTAATTTTCTTCGCTTTTTCTAAAATTGAACGTACTTCTTCAAATTGCTGCACAAAAATCACCTCTATATATTTTCCTATACTTATTATACCAGTTGTTTACAGGAGGTGTTGTACAATTCGGTTTACTTACTACGTTGCATTATCTAAACCCAAACTTTTTTGGGCGTAATTACAATTTCCAAGGTAACTACTGTTCCATTAAAATAAATTCACAACTGATTATGTTATGGAGAATGTAGTCGGCCTTGCTAGGAAACACAAAGATACACTTGTTGGTAATGGCGTAGCATTCTTAGTAGCTAAAGCACTCTCACAATCAATTTTGGATTGTTTAGAGGTAGATGTGTCTAATGAGCAAATGACGATTTTTCACTTCATTTAGAAAGCAGCCAGAAGGCTGCTTTTCTTCATCGATGGGCTTAGATAGTTATGGACTACTGGGAGCCTCTTAAGTTATACTTGTATAATATCAAAAATTAATAAGGGGTAATATTAACATTATGAAAGAAAAAAACGAACTTGTTCAAAGTATTCCTCAAACAGGATTTTTTGGGCATCCAAAAGGATTATTCTCTTTATTCTTCACTGAGTTTTGGGAAAGGTTTTCTCATTATGGAATGAGAGCTATTTTACTGTATTATATGTACTATTCGGTCGCAAAAGGTGGATTAGGAATTGAGCAATCTACCGCAACCTCGATAATGGCAATTTACGGTTCCTTACTGTTCATGTCTAGTATTATCGGTGGATGGATATCGGATCGTTTATTTGGTCCAAGTAAAACCGTATTCTTTGGTGGGGTTTTAATTATGATTGGCCATCTTATTTTAGCTTTACCGGGTAGTAAAAGTGCGTTATTTATCTCTATGGTCTTCTTAGTTCTAGGAACAGGGTTGTTAAAGCCTAACATATCGAACATCGTAGGAAGTTTATACAGTGAAACAGATGCGCGTCGTGACTCAGGGTTCAGTATATTCTACATGGGTATTAACTTAGGTGCCTTACTTGCACCTTTAGTTGTCGGAACATTAGGTCAGCAATATAATTTCCACCTTGGTTTTGGAGTTGCAGCAATTGGTATGGCAATTGGGTTAGGGGTATTTGTTGGAACAAAACAGAAAAACCTTGGTCTAGTCGGTACGCAAGTACCTAATCCATTATCAGATTCGGAAAGAAAAAAGACTATTAAGTATTTCAGTGTTGGTCTGGTTGTATTAACATTGCTAGGTGTGGTTACAATTCCAACTGGGTTGTTAACTATAAATCGTTTTACATTCTTGATTAGTATCTTAGGGATTGTTATTCCAGCCTATTATTTCATTTATATGTATCGTAGTCCTAAAACAACAAAAGTAGAGCAATCTCGTCTTCTTGCGTATATACCACTCTTTATTGCAGCTACAATATTTTGGTCTATACAAGAACAAGGTGCTATTATCTTAGCGACATACGCGGATCAACGAACTCAATTACAGTTCAATGGAATTACATTGCATTCCGCTTGGTTCCAATCATTAAGTCCAATCTTTATCGTAACGCTTGCCCCGATTTTTGCATGGGTTTGGATAAAGTTAGGCAAGAAGCAGCCTTCAACGGCAAAAAAATTCGCTATTGGATTGCTATTTGCAGGTTTCTCATTCTTAGTTATGATTATTCCGGCTTTAATCAACGGTACTCACTCTTTAGTGAATCCTATGTGGTTAGTCCTTAGCTTCTTTTTAATTGTAATTGGAGAAGTTTGTTTATCTCCTTCAGGGTTATCAATAACGACGAAGCTGGCTCCAGCTGCTTTCTCTTCGCAAACCATGAGCTTATGGTTCTTATCAACTGCGTCTGCGCAAGCAATAAATGCCCAAGTTGTTAAACTGTATAATCCTGCAACAGAAGCAATTTACTTTGGTGTTATTGGTGCTATCTCCATTTTAGTTAGCATCCTGCTGTTTGCATTATCATCAAAAATCCAAAATTTCATGAAGGGACTTCAATAACGGTCTCTTATTGAAATGAACAAATACAAGTTTCTATGTGAAGAGTAGCCAAACGGGTTACTCTTTTTTTGTATAACCATAGCAATCTCCACACAAACGCAATATAATGTATGCTGGAGCAATGATATTTCTAGGAAAACAAAACATACCTAATAGACTAATGCAACTTGGTAAGAGAGCTGACTATTTATCTAAAGAGGAGTTTCTTAAACATAAAGACTGCGTCATCGATTTACTCGATGAACGGGAAATTTGCGAATAAAAGACCAAAACTCCAACTCATTGAGGTGCGTAACCACTATCGGAAAATTGAAATTCCTTTTCACTATAAAACCCTAAATCCTCGCCAATTTCCTTGAGTTTCTCTTGAATTAATTTTGTTGAATCTTTCGCCATTTTCATCCCTCATTCTTGTTAATTCCAGTAAGTGCTTCAACTAAAGCCAAATTCCCTATATTTTATTAGATAACTAATTCTCAAAGCATCTATATCGATTTTCTTATATAAATATATTATAATACTCTTTTTTGTAAAAGTTAGATAAATATTGCATTCTTACCGTACTTATATTTAAATTTAGCAGTTTTGAAAATTCATAGTACAATTAACAATTCTGATGATTATCTCTTACCCAGTTATACTTTACTAATGGCAAAAATTCACTCTGTTTGTTTTACATAAAAATGGTGTGATATTTTTTATCACACCATTTTAAAATCATTACTTTATATGTCTTTGAGTTTATCAGAACTTAACTTTTTATCCATTCATATAGACGAAAATTCTACATCATTAAGAAACTATTTAAAAAGTTGCCTTTTATTTGGAACAATTCCATATTTGTTAGAATACTCCCATTGCAACCTTTCTCTTTATATTCTATACTGCATCTTCAATTACAAAATACAAACACACAAAGAGGGCTGCATCAGCCCTCTTTAATTAACATGCTTTTTACTTAATGCGTCGCACCGCCGCACACTACAATATCTACTTCCACTTCCGTCGTTACCTCGATTGCTAATTCTATCCCTTTACTAATAGTAGAAAGTGACATACTCGGTTGACCTGGATAGTTAGTAGCTTGTTCTGGTAAGAACGGAATATGAACAAATCCACCTTTTATTTTCTTATCATGTTTTTCTAGTTCATGCATGAGACCATAGAATAAGTGATTACAAACAAATGTACCTGCCGTTTGTGAAACAGAAGCTGGTATACCTTCTTCGCGAAGTTTTTTCACGATTGCTTTCATCGGAAGTGTAGACCAATACGCAATAGGTCCTTCTTCTACAACCGGCATATCCACTGGCTGATTTCTTTCATTATCAGCAATTCTTGCATCATCAACATTAATTGCTATTCGTTCTATCGTAATATCTGGTCTGCCCCCAGCTTGTCCAATACATATAATAATTTCAGGCATCAATTCTTCTATATATGCTTTTAATACTCTTATTGATTTATGAAATACGGTTGGAACTTGTTTACTAATAATCTTGTACTCTCCGATTGTTTTTTCATGCAAACTTTTTGCGACTTCCCAAGCTGGATTGATGCTTTCTCCGCCGAATGGATCAAATCCTGTTAATAATACTGTTTTCATAGTTTCACTCTCCTAATTAGAAACGATAGACAAGGCCGTACATTATAAACATATTTATAATGAAAATGGAAAGAGCAATTGGTACTTGCGCCTTAATGACAGCATTCTTATCTTTCAATTCTAAAAGCATTGCCGGAACGATGTTAAAGTTTGCCGCCATTGGAGTAATCAGTGTTCCGCAATATCCAGCAAACATACCAAGTGCCGCCATAATAGCTGGATTCCCTCCGTGCATTTGTACAATTAGAGGTAAGCCAATTCCGCCAGTGATTACTGCAAACGCGGCGAATGCATTCCCCATTACGACTGTAAACAACATCATTCCTAAACAATACGCCATAACAGCAACGAATGGATACTCTGTCGGTAACACTTGTCCGACTAAATCAGAAACAACTTGGCCAACGCCAGACTTCGCGAAAATACCGCCAAGCGCTGCTAACATTTGTGGTAAAATAACTGCCCAACCAACTGCTTGTAATAACCTACTTCCTTCTTGAACAGGTGTTGTTATTTTTGATTTTGTAATACGCATTGCCGCAATGAATGCGAGTAGTGCGCCTAATGCTAATGCAACTAACGTTACTTTATCTGGATCAACAAGTGCGACATTTCCCCATTTTATTTTTCCTAACGTTAATGTACCGATAATCGTAAAAATAGGTATTAATAGTGCAGGCATGAAAATTTTATTCTTTAATTTCTCAGCATGTTTCACACGTTCTTGCACTGGTACTTCTTTCTCCTCAGATTTTGTTACTTTATTTAATGAAGCTAAAACGACCATAGCGAGCACAATACAGCCAACATAAAATGAAGGTATTACATTTCCGAATATGAATGTAACTGCAAACAATGCCCAAAATAAGCTAGAACCGAATCGGTTTGGATGTTCACGATCAAATGCAATACGAACAGCGATAAATGCAACGATTATTCCTAATACATAATAAATTGTATCCATTGTTATGATGTTCATCTTATATAGCCTCCTTCTCTTGTTTTTCTTCTGCCTTCATTGTTTTCTCTATATACTTATCAAACCTTTTAAACCTAATCCAGCTCACAATAAGGGCAGATATCGCAGTTGGAATACCCCAAAGCGCCATATCCCATACACCGACATGCATACCTACTGAATCGAAGAACCCTTTCATTAATAAAATGGCACCAGTTGCGATGAAAATATCCTCTCCGAAAAACCAAGCTGTATTTTCCGCAGCTGCTGCGTTTGCTTTAATCTTTTCTCTCAATTTTTCAGGGAGTTTACCATATTTACCTTGTGCAGCTCCTTCTGCCATTGGCGCAACTAGCGGTCTCACTGTTTGCGCATGACCACCGATATTAAGTCCAAGCGCTGCTGATGATTCTCTTATCGTAAAATATGACATTAATACTCTTCCAGTTGTTGCTCCTTTTGATTTCGTTATAAGTGCTTCTGCTCTTTCTTTTAAACCGTAACGCTCTAAAATTCCGATTACCGGTAAAGTTAATATGATTGGCATAGACATATATCTGTTTTCTATGAAAAATTTACCGAACATGCTGATCACATCATAAAAGCTTAAGCCTGAAACCATACCAGTAACAATACCCGCAACCATTACTACTAACAGTGTATTTAATCTAAATAAAAACCCAACTGCAACAAGTAGTATCCCAATTAATTTAATCATTTCCAGCACTTCCCCTCATTTATTATTTCGGTGCACTTATAGAAACACCGTTAAGTTCGAATGTTCTGTATATTTTTCCCGCAAATTGGACTGCTTTCTCTCCGTCCCCGTGTAAACATATCGTTTGCGCTTGAACTGCTACTTTCTCCCCATTAACCGATTCTACATACCCTTCTTTCACCATTTGAAGTACTTGTTTTATTGCTTCATCTTCATTTTTTATAAGAGCATTTTCTTCTGTACGGCTCGTTAAAGTTCCATCCTGCTTATACGTGCGATCAGCAAAAGCTTCTTGTACGAGAGTTATATTATATTTTTCTGTTGCCTTTATAAATGCCTCACTATTCGCTAATCCGTAAAGTAATAATCCAGGGTTAATATGATAAATTGCCTTTGCAATCGCATCCGCAATTTCCGAATCCGTTGCTGCCATATTATATAAGGCACCGTGCGGTTTTACATGTTGCATTTTCCCTCCAGCAGCTTTAACAAATCCTTCTAATGCGCCAATTTGATATAAAACATAATCGTATACTTCACTTGCTGAAACATGTATATTCCTTCTTCCAAATCCAATTAAATCAGGAAATCCAGGATGCGCTCCTATTGCTACGTTATGCTGCAGAGCTTTTTCAACCGTTTGCCGCATAACAGCCGGATCACCGGCATGAAAACCACAAGCAACATTTATAGAGGAAACGAACGGAAGAATTTCATCATCATTCCCCATTTTATAAGCTCCAAAACTTTCTCCTAAATCACAGTTTAAATCGATTGTAGTCACGATGTTTTCCTCCTAATCTCAGCTTCGTAAAGCGATGAATTTCTTTAATAGACTCATATTTGTTTCCTGTTCTATATATAATTGTGCAGCTTCTTCCATAGTTATTTTTTCAAAAGTTACATAGTCTCCTGGTTTCAGCTGCGCTAGAAGAGGTAAATCTACTGAAATTACATTTCCAATTCTCGGATAACCACCTGTCGTTTGTCTATCCGCCATTAATATAATAGGCTGTCCACCATTCGGTACTTGAATTGTTCCGAATGTAACTGGGCTCGATAAAATTTCTATCTCTTCAACTCTACTTAAAACATCTCCGTCAAGCCTATACCCCATGCGATCAGCATAATTGGATACTTTATACTCTTTCGAAAAAAACGACTTTATACTTTCTTCTGTAAATTGATCATATTCAAAGTCTGTTATGACGCGAAGAATAGGATGCTTCTTATATTTTGGTAAAGCATCGTTACAAATTGCCCACTTCGTTTTTATACGCTCTTCTTCTTGTAAATTTTGAATGAAACGACTTGCAACTTCTGCCCCTGTACCAATTTGAAAATAATCTCCTTTTTTCAGCATTCTCCCTTCAATACCGCCAAGAGCAGCACGTATGTAAGTACTTTTACTTCCCATCGTACGATCAATATTTATACCGCCCGCAAAAGTCACATATGCTCTGCAACCGCTTTTCGCTTTTCCGAGACAAAGCATGCTTCCTTCTTCAGCTAATATGGGACGCCATAATGGAATGCGCTCTCCATTTAATAACGGTTCCATATCCGCTCCGCCAATCGCGAGCAATGTCGTTTTCTTTATTAACAATTTAGGTCCCATTATTGTAATTTCGAGTCCAGCCTCATTCTCTTCATTGCCTACTAACATATTAATCATCCTGAGCGCATTTTTATCCATAGCCCCGCCAACAGGTACACCGTATTGCTGATAATGAAATCTCCCTAAATCTTGGACTGTTGTAAACATTCCTGCATGCAAAACCTCTACATCCATTCTTTAGCCCCCTCAAGCGATACGTACTCTTCCTTTGTTATCGGTATAAATCGTAAATACATACCACTTTGAATATATGTTGGTGTTTCTTCTTTTGGATTAAATAGAGAAATAGGTGTTCGGCCGATAATATTCCAGCCTCCTGGTGTTTCAAGCGGATAAATACCCGTTTGATTTCCGCCAATACCTACTGAACCAGAAGCAATTTGTAACCGCGGTGTTTCTTTTCTAGGTGTTTCTAGTTCTTTTCGTAACCCGCCTAAATACGGGAACCCAGGTGTAAAACCTAACATATACACGAAATATGTTGTTTCACTATGTATTCGAATAACATCCTCTACTTGTAAGCCTTGATAATGTGCAACCTCTTCTAAATCAGGTCCATATTCTCCCTCGTAACAGACTGGTATAGAAATATGTTTCACATCTCGGTTCACTTCTTCTTTATATGAATCACATAGCTCCCTTATATACTGGCAAACGTGATCATATGGCCTTATATTTCTATCATTTTCCTTCCATACTTCGTACAAATTGTAGTACACCGCTAATGAAGTAAACGACGGAACGCATTCAACCATTCCTGTAAATGGATGCCGCCTCACCGCTTGAAATAATCGTTGTACTTTTTCGTATATATCCATCCCAATTTCTTCACCAAATGTAACAATAATTGCTTGATCCCCTAACGCAGAAAATTTCATCCCACTCCCTCTTTCTATGCCCAAAAGCCGAGTTCTTTTGAAATGCGATATGCTGTTTCTTTCACTTTCGCAGTAAAATATGAAATGTTACTTTCGCTATACTCAATTGCTAATCCCGAAATACTAATGCCAGCTACAACCGTTCCATCACTTGCGAAAATTGGTGCTGCTATAGCCGCTGTGTGATTTTCTAATTCAGAGTAGCTAATTGTGTACCCTTCTTTTTTCGCCATATGTAATACTTCTAACAAATGCTCCTTATTCACGATCGTTCCATCCGCAAACTGTTTTAAATCTGCTTCCTCTACATACTTTCTTTTCTCTTCCTCAGAAAAATACGATAGTAAAATTCTCGGACACGCACCCGCATAAAGCGGTGCTCTTCTTCCAACCGCCGTATAAACACGTACCGGCTGAGCTCCTTCCATTTTTTCAACATAAATTGCATCATTGCCATCTTGAATAATTAAATTTACTGCTTGCCCTAAACTATCTCTAAGCTCTTTCATATAAGGAATCGCAATATTTCTTACGGATAACCTTTGTGAAACAAGTTGACCAAATCGTAAAAAAACGACTCCGAGACGATACTTGCCCTTTTCTGTTTTTTGTAAAAAGTCCATTTCTTCTAACGAACCAATTAAACGATAAACAGATGTTTTCGGCATATTCGTAAGCTGAACCATCTCTGTTAAACTTAGCTCCTCATGCTCATAAAACAACTCTAAAATATCCATTGTCTTAACTGCCGTTTTATTTATACTCATCCTATCTCCTTTGTGTTCCGAATTTCGGAACTTCAATTCCGTTTTTCGAAACAAACATATAATTTAAAATTATAAAATATTCTTTCAATTCTATCAATATATTTTTCACAAACAAAAAAAGTATGGAAGAATATTTCTCCCATACTTTTGCTTTACTTTATAACGCTCTCACTTGTTTCAATGGCCAGAAAACAGCTTGTCCTTTTCCAACAATTTCATCTTCTGAAATAAATCCAAACATACGACCGTCTTTAGATACTTCACGATTATCTCCTAAAACAAACACTTGGCCTTCTGGCACTTTCGTTTTCCCTGTGATTTGTTCTAACGTAAAATCAGGGGTTAATACACGACCTGACGCCTTTTCTTTAAATTCCTTTAAATACGGTTCTTCCATCGCTTTTCCGTTTACATATAAAACATCATCTTTATACTCAACTGTATCACCTGGTAAACCAATTACTCGTTTTACTAAATCGTACCCTTCTTTCCCGTGGAAGACGATAACGTCAAAACGATCTAATCCGTTTATACTATAACCAATCTTATTAACGAGAACGCGCTCATTATTTTCTAAAGTTGGCATCATCGACTCACCTTGTACTAATGACGGCGTAAATAGCACCCCGCGAACGATAAAGGCAATCGCAAGTGTAATACCTATCGTTTTAATCCATGAGATCAATTCTTTCTTCGTATTTGTCTTCATCGTTTCTCCTCTTTCTTAAATACTTACTTTATTATTTCAACTAATTCTTGTACTAACTTTAGGTCAATCTCAGAGAAGCATGACTTATCTTCTCTAACCGCTGTACCTACATGCGCCTGCGTAATTCCAGTTTCATCTAGCAATTGTTTTACATTCTCTTTCGTTACTCCGCTTCCGACAACAAGCTGTATATTCCCTTCACTTTCCTTTTGCATCTCTGTAAGCACCGGAATATTATCTACTACATTTCCTTGTCCGCCTGAAGTTAACACGTGAGTAACTTTATTAAATTTCTTCAAAACTTTCATCGCTTCTACTGGATTTTCTGTATCATCTATCGCACGGTGATACGTTACATTTATTCCATCTACAACAGATAATAAATCTGCTAATTCCTCTTCATCAACTTCATTTTGTTCATTTAATACACCTAATACAACACCAGCAGCCCCAAGATTTTGAGCAACTACAATATCTTCTTTCATCATTTCAATTTCTTCTTCCGTATATGTAAAAGACTTCGCATGCGGACGAATCATGACATGAACTGGTATTTGCACTGCTTCTACTGCTTTTTTTATAAAAGCATAACTCGGTGTTAAACCACCTTCTGTATACGATGAAATGAGTTCAATTCGATTTCCACCAGCCTTTTCAATTCGCTTCACATCTTCTAAACAAGTTGCAATAACCTCTAGCATGAGATAACCTCTTTTCGTACTTTTTTCTTATTATACAGTAGGTGAAATAAGAAAAATAGCATTCCACTATAAAACTACAAAAAGAAGAATGAAAAGAAAGATTTTTTAAATTGATAATAAATGGAATATATGTTATGTTTTTCTTGCGATTATACATTCTTATATTCTTATAAAAGGAGAGAGATATATACTTTTTACAAAAAAAGGGTTCGTTATCTCTAGTTCATTTATTCTCATCGCATCACTTTGCACGATTACTTTATTAACAAAGCAAAATACAAAACTAGATTCCTCATCTTCAAGTATAGAAAGAGAAACTATTACCCTTTCATCAAGTAATAAAGAAGAAATCCCAACATTTCGTTCATCTTCATTTAATAATTCACATACATTCAAAGGTGACACAGGTACAGGCTTTGACTTTAGCGGCCAAGGTGACTTAAATATTACGATTAAAAATGCTGGTACAAACAGTTTTACGTATTCAATTAAATTCAAAGAAGATCGTTTAGTCAAACACACGTTACAGCCAAATGAAAGCCAATCCTTTACTTTACGTTCACTTATCGCTAATCCTTTACCAGGTGATTATTCGTTATTTGCACATAATCAAGACGGTTCTGAAAGTAGTATGAATCTTGAAGTACAACCACAATAGAACAAATTAAAAAGACTATCCTCTTATCAAAAGGATAGCCTTTTTAATTTGTAAAACGAGAATTCCCTATTCTTTGAACAATGACATAATACATGGAATTATATCAACAATTTTTCAAATATATCTATCATAACTCTAAATATATCAACGATTCAACATAGAATACTGATTCACCGACAACGAAAAGTCTGTTCCAGAACGGAACAGACTTTATATTTCTTCATTACGACCGAAACGCCGCATCCGCCAGCATAGATAGTGTTGCATCATCCATCGGCGGATTGTGTAGTCCTGCTCTGACGTTTAAATAATAACGATGAAGCGGATTTTCTTCTGATAAGCTTTTCGCTCCTACGATGCGCATTGCTTTATCTACAATAGATATTGCCGCGTTCGTTACAACATATTTTGCAGCTGCTAGTTCAGCTTGCAATGATAATTTATCTTCTGCCTCATCGTATTTTTTCGCAATTTGATATAAAAAGACACGAGCTTGCATAAGCTCAAGTTCTAATTCTCCAACTAACCTTCTAACATTCGGTAATAAACTTATAGAATGATTTAAACTGTTTGGCTTGTATGATACCGCAAACTGAACTGCATAATTTCTTGCTGATTGTGCAATTCCTAAATAACATGCTGGTATATGTAGCAACCAGCCAATACCCTTAGCTTTAACTTTTGAACCCTTTATATCAGTGAAAAAGCGATCTGGTATCTCTACATTTTGTAAAACGAGATCATGGCTCGCAGTTCCTCGCATTGCGATGCTATCCCACGTTTCTTCAATTGTCACGCCTTGCGTATTCTTTGGAATGACAAACTCTCCGATATCTTCCTGGCCTTCAATACTTGCTGAAATGATAAAATAATCAAGTACTGGTGCCATTGTCGTAAACGTTTTTCTTCCATTTATAATCCACTTCTCACCTTTTTTGACAGCTAACGTCTCTGGTTTCCCGCCGCGCGTAGGACTACCTGTATTCGGCTCTGTCGCTGCTCGATTAAAAAGCGCACCATTACGCACTTCTTCACAAAACCAAGTGAACATTTCCTCATTCCAAGAGCGATTTTCAGCTAATTCTTTTACAATGCCAAGGTGCCATCCAATTGATAATGCGGTAGCACCGCAGCCTTCTGCTATTTTCTCTTGAAATAAAACAAAGTCATATAAAGAAATCGCATTGCCTCCCAATTCTTTTGGCAACGTTAATTTCGTATATCCGATATCTTTCAAATTATTAATATTTTCATACGGAAATGATCCTAATTCACTTAGTTGATGCTCCCTTTCCATGAACTTCGGAATCAATTTATTTATTTGTTCAATAACTAAAGATTGTTCTTCTGTTTCAACAAATGAGAGTGCCATACTATAATCTCCTTTATGTTCGATTCATAAACCGTTCATTTTTTCATTATGATTATATGAAGCTACCTCTCTATTGTTTCACTATTCCGATAAAAATACAATGCTTTTGAACAATAAGAAAAGTTCCTATAAAAGGATAGGTTCTTTTCTTATATTAATCCCCTTTCAATGCCTTTAATGGCAAAGAGGTTACATATCCAATATACGAACATAATTCTTTAAAAAAGAAGGGAATTTCTGTATCTAACGTTTTATACGCTGACGTTGGAGTTGGTGATGCATACGCTTCAATTTTAATATGTTTCGCAATTTTCATCGCACGCTTCATATGAAGTGGATCACTCACGATCGTATATGTGCGTATTCCGTTCTCTATTCCAACTTGCTTTGCATTCTTTAAATTATCCTCTGTGAAAAGGGACTTTGTTTCAATTAGAATATCCTCTTCTTTTACACCATGTTTCAGTGCATACACTCTAGCAGTGCGCGCTTCCTCAAGCTCTGCCTCAAACTTTGTACCGCCTGTGAAAATAATCTTTTTAATATTACCGTTCTTATATAAAGAAATTGCATGATTAATTCTTTCTTTAAATACAGGAGATGGTTTTCCGTTCCATGAAGCTGCTCCCAGTACGATACCAGCATCTGTCTTCACATCATCATCTGTTTTAAAGCGATAACTCCAAATATCGTAAGCTGCATAACTTACATATAAAATAATAGAACAAATCATAAGCAAGAATACTTGCAAGATTCTTCTTTTCTTACTTTTCTTATTTTCTTTCATTTATAACTGCCTCCGTACATCATCCATACTTCTATATAAAAACGTATATATCAAATCATTTTGTTTGAATTTGTTTAAAAGAAGGAATTTTTCTTGTCATATATATTCATTAAAGGGTTTTCATTTAAAATTGAGGATTATCAATTCATTTTTCGTTTGCGGTTTCATTACATTTGTGTAATTTATAAGTTTATTACCATACAACTACATTGTAACGAATTTTTTATCATAATGGAATGATGAAACAAAAGTAAATAAAAGAAGTAACCGTTTTGTAAGAAAAAAGGTATATTTTTCATCTTGACGATCAATACACCTTTCTTAATATGAATTATCGTTTTTCTTTATAAGACTCTAATTTTTCTAATAACCGTTCTTTTACAGCTGGCCATTCACTTGCAATAACACTGTACACAACTGCATCTCTAACATGCCCGCTCGGCAATTTTCTTTCGTTTCTAAGTACACCCTCTTTTACTGCACCGAGTCTTTCAATTGCTCTTTGTGCTTTTTCATTTCGTGCATCCGTCTTAATTTGTACTCTCCTCATATGCAATTTTTCAAAAGCATATTGTAATAACATATACTTACATTCTGTATTCATACTCGTACGTTGCACACTTGGGTTGTACCACGTTTGCCCTAATTCCACCGTCTTATCTTCAACTGAAATGTTATATAAGCGTGTACTCCCTACTATTTCATTCGTCTTTTGATCCACAACAACAAATGGCAAATCCTTCCCTGCCCCATAAGCTTTTATCGCCTTTTGAACATATTGCTGCATATCTTGAACAGTATCCATTTTAAAGATTAAATACGCCCAAATTTCTCGATTTCCTTCCACGATTGAAAACATTTTTTCGACATCATTGCTATCCATTAACCGTAACTTTGCTCTTTCGTGAACAATTTCCATTTATTACCCCTCCTCTCTTGTAACTATATCATACGAAACGATAACGTATTATTTATATATCTTAAAGTAAGTGTCATAAAAAAACTCGCTTTTCTTTAAAGCGAGCTCATTCATTATAGAAGTATGTATGCGATCGGCGTAATAATAAGCAACGTTAAAATTGTTCTTTGCACATATAGAATAATAAGTTCCGATACTTTTAACGGAATATCTGTCGATAATATACAAGGGATTGATGCGGAGAAAAACAATATAGATGATACCGAAACAACCGCAATCACAAACTTTGTCACAAGCGGTGCACTTACAACTAAAAGAGAAGGTAAAAACATTTCTGCAATACCAACTGATGCTGCTTTTGCAGCTAGTTCCGCTTCTGGAAGCTGTAAAGCCCATGTAAATGGATAAAAAATATAACTAATCCAATCAAATATTGGCGTAAACTTTGCCAAGACGATACCAATTAATCCTACTGACATAATCGATGGTAAAATCCCCATCGTCATAATGAATCCATCTTTCAAATTCACTGCGATATTTTTCATAATACCCGGTGCTGATTTTGATACTTCTAATGCATCTTCCCAAGCTCGTTCTAACATTTTCTCTTTATAAACTGGCTCTGGGAACCCTTCTTTCGTAATATATGTATCTGGTTTTCTACTAAGTGGTGGGATTCTTACGGTGATAGCGGTCACGATGAATGTTACAACCAGCGTAGTCCAAAAATAAACATTCCATAAATGCATAATGTCTAGTGTTTTTGCGATGATAATCATAAATGTTGCGGATACCGTTGAAAAGCCTGTTGCGATGATTGCTGCTTCTTTCGTCGTATACTTTCCTTCTTTATAAACACGGTTAGTAATTAATAAGGCTAACGAATAGCTTCCTACAAATGAAGCAACCGCATCAATTGCTGATCGCCCAGGTGTTTTCCATAACGGTCTCATAATCGGACGACAAAACGTGCCGATAAACTCAAGCAATCCGTACCCGACTAATAACGCTAAAAATGCCGAGCCAATTGGGACGAGTAAACTTACTGATATAACTAACTTCTCATACAAAAACGGTCCAACATCTGGCGCAAAGAACCAAGCTGGTCCTACTTTCAAACAATATAATACGCCAAAAACAACACCTACTACTTTTAAAATAGAAAAACAAATATCTACAATAGATGCATTCCATTTTTTCGTATAAAATGGATAAATCGCACCAATTATCATTACAAGTAGTGCGTAATATGGTACTACAGAAGGAACTGAAGTCCGGATCCACGATACAATATGATCAATCATAATAGACGAAGCACCGTTTATCGTAACTGGTACGAAAAACATAAACACCCCAACTAAACTAGCGAGTATAAACCGAAGAATAATCCCCTTCTCTCGCCCTGTCTTAATTACATTCCTTTTTAATTCAATTTCACTCAAAATTCGACACCTCCTATTATCTAAATATTCCGTATAATTATATAGAATTCCTCCTTATTAATCGACAATTAAACAAGTAATAATCTTACTTTTTCATTGTCAGTCTCCAAAAATTATCATATAATGTTCTTCAGTAATGTTACATATACATACTTAAAACATATTATTTGTAACCATTTTATTTCCTTTTGTCAATTTACTCATTAAATTAACCTACTTAAAATAGAAGGAGAATGTAAAATTGAAAACAATAAAAATAACTATGGCAAGCACACTGCTACTTGGCGCTCTCATCGCTCCATCTAGTTCTTTAGCTGTGAGTGAAACTGTAACACCAAAAAGTAATGCACAGCCTGAAATTCATGAAGACGATAACTACTATCAGTTTCCCGATGTTATTGGGTGGGCAAAGCCGTCCGTTGATTATTTAGTAAAGAAAAAAGTTTTATCTGGTTTACCAGACGGTACATTTGGACCTAACCTTGAAATCGATAGAGCTTCTGCCGCAATTATCATGGCAAAAATATTAAACTTACAAATAGATGCTTCAGCTAAGCCCTCATTTAAGGACTCCCAAGACCATTGGGCTACTCCTTATATTGCTGCAGTTGAGAAAGCTGGAATTATTAAAGGAGTAGGTAATGGGAATTTCAATCCTTCTGGAAAACTAACGAGAGCTGCTATGGCTTCTATGCTTGCTCATTCATATAACTTAGACAAAAAATCTACTGAACTATTACCTACTGTATTTCAAGATTTAAAAGGACACTGGAGTGAAAAGTCGGCCAATCTTCTTGTTGCTCTTCGTATTTCAGCGGGTTATGGTGGTAGTCATTGGTATCCAGATAACACTATTACCCGTGCAGAAGCTGCAAGTTTAGTTGCTCGCACAGACCAATCGAAAGATAAAGAAATTAAATTAAAGCAAGTTACTATGAAACAAAATTATTTTATTTATCCTGAATCCTCTCTTCATTCAAGTATACTTGCTGAATATGCACCACAAACCGTTACTGTATTCGATGAATTTGAAAACGGATGGATTAAAATCGCTACGGATCATGGGTTGAAGTGGACACCATTACAAGAAAAACAAGTATATATTGATATAAATTTTGTTACCTTTGATAGACCGTCAAGAACAGGATACGTGGTTGGTAAGTATCCCCCTCAAACTGTAACTGTCGTTGAAGAAAATAGCATCTGGTTAAAAATTCGTACTAGCGAAGGTCTTCAATGGATGAATCCATATTTAAAAGAGGGTGAAGGAAAAGAACTAACATACATACCAAGAACATTTTTTGCTTACGATAGCCCTAATTTTTCTTCTAAAGTATCTGGAAAGTATGCTCCACAAGGTGGTATAGAAGAATTAGCTAAGACAGATGACGGATGGGTACAAATTCGTACAGATAAAGGACCAAAATGGGTAAATATGTCTTATCTCTTACGTCCAAAGCTTCTCTTAAATGTTCCTGCTATTAATCAATTGCCGGAACTACAAAAAGGAAGTACAGTTGTTTCACTGCAAATGCTTTTAGAATACTATACAGGACGTTCATTACATAAAGTAGACTTTGCTAATCAAATGCCATTTGATACAACGCGACGCAAGACTGATGGAAACGGAAAAGTTACAGTTTGGGGTGATCCAGACATCGGATTCGTTGGTGACGTAAGTGGAAAGAGCTATGGTTACTCTATTAACCCAGCACCATTGAAACAATTACTTGATAAACATGCAAGAGGTACAGATTTAACAGGACAGGATTTCTCTGTATTAGAAAGCTATGTACGTAATGGCAAACCAGTTGTAGCGTGGGTAGGGAACAAAATAACTGCTCCGCAACTAGAACATACTTGGCAAACACCTCAAGGAAAAACCGTGAATGGATACAGAAATGCACATACGATTATCATAACTGGTGTAGATGATCGTAACATTTACTATAATGACCCATTAGACGGTAAAAAAGACCAACCAATGGTAAAATCCCGATTTGAGCACAGTTATAATCAAATGGGTAAAAAAGCTTTAAGTATCGATTAATAATGTAAAAAGCCTATTTTGATCATATGATTCAAAATAGGCTTTTTCTATTACACCCCATAATCATCAGCAATTAGTTGAATTACACGATACGATTCTTCGGCTACTTTTTCTTTACTATCCCTATTCGCATCATATGTAATTAACGCCTTCCAAAGCGCCCACCCTCTCGCTCTATTCCACGTTTCTTCATCTATGCGCAATACTTCTTTAAATATGTTTCTACTATTTTTATCAAAAAATGTCCATGCCATCGCTGCATCACAAGCCGGATCTCCTACTCCTAAAATACCAAAATCAATTACGGCACAAAGTTTTCCATCCTTAACGAGTAAGTTTCCTGGCGCAACATCTCCATGAACCCAAACTGGTTTGTGGTCCCATGTTGAACGAAGTGCTACATCCCAAAGATGCTTTAATACTGTTTCATCAAAAACATCCTTATTATTTTCGATAGCCCCTCTCGCTTCTTCATCGTATACAGATATAAGCCCGCCTCGGTAAAAATTATGTTCTCCAGCTATTGGTCCGTTACTCGCATCAATTGATTGTAAATCTATTAAAAATGCTCCTAAGTCTGCTGCGAATTCATCTAAATCACGAATATTTTCTTTCGTCACCGTCTCTCCCTCGATCCACTTATTAATAGACCAAGGCCACGGATATTCTTTAGTCGGATTCCCTTTCGCAATTGGTGCAGAAATTTGTAAAGAAAGTCCCTTACTTAATATAGGTAACCAAGTATTTTCTTTCTCTACTTGCGGTACATATGCTACATCACTTGGCAACCTAACACTCATCTCGTCCCCTAAATGAAATGTTCTATTATCGTTCCCGCTAAGCTTTACAGGTTTCACTTCTAAATGTGCCCATTTAGGAAATTGCTCTTGTATTAACTTTTTAACTAAATCAGCAGTAATATGATTCATTTACTTCCCCCTTTATATACCTATCACACGGATAAACGAGTTCTTCCATCATTTCCATCTGTAACATATTCAACATAAAACCCTTGATCAATTGCATTTTCATACATCAATTTAATTGCGTTTTGGTCTTTAGCGTAAATTGTGACGTATGTACAATCCGCAACTAGTAAAACTAATTCACACTCACTCTCTTTAAATTCTTTATATGTTTCAATATCTACTACTTCCTCTCCTTTTGGATACGCTTTTAAATCTGCAAAAATAACATAATATATGTTGCCTTTAAATAATCTTTTCAAATCTGATCCTTCTACTATAGTTGGTTCTTCTGGAAATAATGCTTCATCCAATCCACCATGTGCTACTAAGTACGACTCCTCACTCCCCACCAATCAAATGCAGTAATATCAATCGGCATTAACACTTTCCAAAGTAAATTATCATATTCATTTGGAATATCGACTGTAATTCCCCTTTTCATTTATTTGCTCCTTTCTTATTTATTTCTGTTCTGTTTAATACATTATATAACGTAATTCACTACTATTTAGCTTGTATTCCCCAACAAAAAAACCGCCCCACTACTAGTGAAACGGTTTTTCCTCTACTATTTTTCAAGCATTTACTTCAGTTTTATGTTCCTTTACTACGCTACGTTTTAAAGCTGTTCCAAGTATGATAACCATGCTTACTACACCAATCCAAACGAGTACAGTAATAGGAGTATTCCAAGCTAATCCTTTTCCGAAGAAGAAGATTTCTCTTAGACCTTCTATCATGAATCGCATCGGTAACCAGGAGTAAATCCAGTCTTGATAAAATGGAGACATCATTTCAGGTGCTAGCGCCAATAGCGGTGCACCAAAGAAAAGTAACAGTGCAAATAACCCGATTCCCTTTAAACCAACTAATGAAAGCACCGCAGAAATCATTAACAAGAAACTAAAAGAAGTAATGGATAAGAACAAAGCCGTATCCGTGAAATTCGAAATATTTAACCCTACCATTCCATCTGCGATCCATGTAAGACCGAATCCAATTACAAGCGCCGCGATAGCTCCTGTTATTATCTGTTTTAGTTTTAATACAAAGTTTTCTTTTCTTGTACCTACTGGCATTCTACTAATCGCAATAAAGATAATCGCTGCACTAGCTAAACTTGCAATCCATAACGGTTGGAATAAAGAAATTGGCGAGTTACCGTTCGCACTATTTTTGCCGATTTCATTTACATTTGTCACTTTCTTTGTAATAGGTGTTACCAATTTCGAAACTTGGTCCGTTGTTAAAGTAGTCCCTTTTGCTTTAAATCCTTCTAATAACTGAGTACGAATATTATTGTTCATATTATCAACTACTCCATTTAACATTTGCCCTGCCATAGTTGAAGCTGCCGTATTCATTCCTTGATTTATATATATTTCTACCTCTGGTGAAGATGGCTGTGTTGTTCGTAATGATGCTTGTTTTGTACTAAAGTCTTTCGGAATGACTAACGCTGCGTAATACTCTTGATTATTTAAACCTTTTTGAACAGATTCCTTATTTTTTACTTCTACCCATTTTACCGCAGGTTCTTCATCTGTTTTTGATGTTTTTTTGATCATATCAACAATTGTTTGTCCCATATTCATTTTGGCTTGATTCGGAATTTCTACTCCTTGATCCTCATTCACAATTGCAATTGGCAAGTTTTTCGGCTTAGGTTGAACGCTTGGAAATAATGTTAATGAAAAAATAAAAACAACAAGTAGTGCAATAATTGGTGATAAAAATAAGAGCTTGTTTTTTAACATTTTCTTTTCTCCTCCTTTAATTTGATCTATAATAACCAACAACGTGTTGTTTATTTATATTTGAATTATATGTTTGAGTTAAATCTTATACAATAATCAAAAATCGTGAATGTGTCGGTTATAAGACACAATTTCTAAATGTGTTGAAAAAAATGTAAGGAGGGACATGCTTTGCGCGATAGTAATTTAGATTTACGTGTTATTCGTACGAAAACTGCCATACGAAATGCATTGGTTGAGTTAATTGAGGAAAAAGGTTTTGACGCCATTACAGTGAAAGATATTACAACGAAAGCAAACATAAATCGCGGTACTTTCTATGCGCACTATCAAGATAAATTCGATTTAATGACGAAATGCCAAGAAGAAATTATGTATGAGTTTTCTAGCATCGCCAAACAGAAATTTCCGGAAGTTATTGCTGACCTTGGATCAAATCCTTCTCCAACAACGCCGTTTGTACTTATCACTTCTATCCTTGAATTTCTAAATGAAAATAGTGATTTTATGAAAGCTGTACTAAGCACAAAAGGAGATTTATCTTTCCAAACAAAATTGAAAGACTTTATGTGGAAAACGCTATTTGAAGATACGAATGGTGCTCTCATTAATAAGGAGAATTTACTTGTTCCAAGCCAATACTTAGCTTCTTATATGGCATCTGCTCATATAGGTGTTATTCAACAATGGTTAAATAATGGACAAAAAGAAACACCGGAGGAAATTGCTCGTATTTTATCAACAATCGCAGTTCATGGTCCTTTCTATGCAGCTGGTTTAAAGAAATAAGCTTGCCCTGCATAGAAACATGCTTTAATCAATCTGAGCATCAACAACCTTCTAAATGAAATGTATGGCTGAGTAGTTACTATTATTTTTACTAGTAACTTGAAATTTATGTTCCTATGAAAAAAGCTGTTGAAAGGAATCCTCTTCAACAGCTTCTCCATTATTAACGATATAAACGAACTGCTCCTGCAGAATTATCATTTGCTTGTCCAACTACTTCAAATTTCAATCCAAGCTTCGGTACTTTACGTCCTGCATCTGGGATTAAATCGTTCATATACAATTTAGAATCATCAAACTTCGTTACACCTGGTAACCCTTTGTAATCATATGTTCCGCGTGTTGGAGATACAACTTTCCATGCTGGCGCTTGGTTAAAGGAGAACGCAGCATCTGCGATTTGGTATCGTGTACTACCTTTAACAGTTGGTTTGCCGTTTAGCGTTCCAATAATTGCCTCTGGATGAGAGTCAACAACCCCTAAGAAACCTTCGCCTGGATGAATACCAACCCAATTATCTGTAAAGCTAGAGTCTGCATACCATACAACAAGACCTGTATTATACGGTACACCACCGCTATATTTTAACGCTTGATCAGCACCAGCGTAGTTTCTCCACTCTAAATAATAGTTATGTTTCTTCTTATCAAAACCGTTTGCTGTAACGAAACCATTTAATTTTAATTTCGCTTCGCCTTCTGCATCATCAGAGAACACAACATTTCCATCTACAGTTAATGTAGCGTTATCAAGAGTAAAACCGTTCGGTGCTAAACCACCATCTGTAATGTATTCGAATACTAGTTTTACTTTTTGTCCTTTAAATTGGCTTAAATCATATGACTTATCTACCCATTTACCATCCGTTGTGTCTAGACCATTTTTCACATTCTTTTCGCCAATTCGATCCACTAACGTTTTCTTATCATCCTCTGTCACTGCATGTACTTCAAGGAAATCATAATCTGTTTCAATTTCATACAATGATTTGTAATCAAACTTCGCCATTGTTGCATTTGTTAAATCAAACACTGGCGTTTCTATTGTTGTATGAAGATTATCGCCTTTTGTACTATAGTAATATTTCTTACCGAATGCAGGCTGAATACCTTTTACATCTTTATCTGGTAAGTTAACGCGAATCAGACCAGGGCGATTTGATTTCGTTACACTTTGATCTAAGTACGTCGCAAGACCGATACCGCGATTTAATTTATCATAGTCGATTTCTACAATATTTGCCCAGTTTCCACCCATGTTCTTTTGAAAGAACTCTTTATTTTGCGGAGAGAAACTCGGTGGCGTTGAACCTGCAATTTTACCAGCCCAGCTGCCGCCGCTCATCACAGACCAAGAGTTAATTGGCTCACCTGCTCCTGAATACTTCGTATCATACTCATCTGGAAGACCTAAATCATGACCAAATTCATGCGCGAATACACCAACTGCTCCGTCTTCTGGCTCAATTGTGTAATCGTATGCTGCCATTTTACCGCCCCAGTTATCAACCTTTGCTTTTGTTCCTTCAATTGGATATGGTGTTCCAAGGTTCCAGCGATGTGACCAAATTGCGTCATCACCTAGTCTACCACCGCCTCCATCTTGCCCAACTCCAGCGTGAATGACCATTAAGTGATCAATAAGACCATCTGATTCGTTTTTATTGCCATCACCATTATTGTCATATTGATCGTATTGGTCAAATTCAGATAAATCAATACCACTTTCTACAGCTGCATTTAATGCCTCTTTTACAAAATCGCGAGGTCCTTTTGGTCCTTTATTATCATGACCGCCATCTCCTGCATCTGCACCATAATCCGCTGCTGTACCAGGAACTGTCAACCACTTTGTTACTGTCCCATCGACTGTATAACTACCACCAGATTGCTCTTCATAATATTGTTTAAATGTTGGGACTTTTGAACCATCAAAGAGTGTAAACGGCTCATCACCAAATAACATTTTTTGATAATGTTCTGGATTAAAATCATTTGAATACATATAACCTGGTACTTGATCAATATTGTTATGCTTAAAGTCAGCAAACTCTACTAGCAATACAAGAACTTTATCTTTACGAACATCACCGTTATATTGTTTTTGCTTCGCTGAAGTAGTTGGTACTTTTCCGTTTAATCCCCCTTTAACCGGCTCTTGTCCAGCTACCGGGCCACTAACAGGTTGATTTGCTTTTTCTTTCTCATCTGCTTTTGCATCTTTAACCTTTTTCAAAAAATCAGAAGCTTCTCTCGTAACACTGTCCCCCGCTACTGGTTCTTTTCCAGCATTTTCGCCTTTTTTCTTCTCTACGTATTTTTCAACAGCTTTTAATGTGTCTTCTTTCGACGTAGCTTCACTAATTACACCGCGTTTCTTGAGCGCATCTGCTAAACGCTCCTCTGGAATTAAATTTTCATCAATTGGACTTAAAGCTCCTACATTAGACGGCGTTGCTGCATAAACAGATTGACTACCAAATCCAAATGTGCAACTAAGCACAGCTGTCGCCGCAAGCGTAGACAGCACTTTAAAAGGCTTTTTCTTCATCCCCATTCCTCCCCAATATTAAATACGTTACAACGTTTATATAATAAATAATATTCTGATAATTCGCAATATATTGTCTTAATTTGTAATATTTTTGAAAATATTCTTTGTTTTAGATTGGTATACATTCTGATTCATCGATGTTTATGGTTGCTTCTTGCATGTGAATTCGAATCGTGGCATGTATGTTTTCTTTTACGACAGGGACATTCAAAAAAATCCAATTCATATGCTCATTTTTATTTTGATTTTCAGTTTCAGGTGATAGCAGTTGGCTAAAAAATGGCTCTGTTAAAGGTAAATGTTCATATTTGATAACTCTCCTGAAACTAAGTATAAAAAGAACAAACGTTCAAGTTGTGGCAAGATTGAGCAAAGCGTTCAGACATTTATTAAAACATATCAACAAATTACCCCACATAGAAAAAGAGCGAGTGTTTCAATGGGTAAAACGTTATGTAGAGCCTTCTTCCTCTGTCGGTGATCATTTAATCAATGAAATGCGTGAAACACGTTTCAAAGAGGGATTCGAATGTCCTCTTTGTGCTTCCGAACATGTTGTAAGGTTTGGAAAGTATAATGATCGTTGCAAGTGCTGTAGTAAAACATTTACTGATACAACGAATACCGTTCTTTACCGTACTCGAAAAAGTGACGAATGTATTACATTTGTTGATAGTTGTAGTAACGAAAGCACTAAACACAATATAAAAGAGTTTCTCCTATCGTCATTTGTGTATGAAATGATTGATACGTATGAGAGCTTACGTTTATCGTGTAATTGTTAATTCTTATGCAATAAAAAATAATTATCATTTACTCCTTAAAATGGTAAAATCATATTTGGAGGTGTAATTATGGAAAAATTCAGTAAGTTATCAATGCTCTTGATGTTTATAGGGCTATTATTATTCGGATTAAATTGGATAATAGATGGCTATTCTGAACTGATTGTCCTTTTTAGTTTTATTTCTTTTTTAGTTGGAATTGTACTAAATTTTATAGCAGTTGCTAAACGGGAAAAAGGAACATTGAAATTCATATCACTTATTTCTTTCTTCGTTGTGATGTTTTTAATTACTTGGTTTGAACCATTTCAGGTACTTCGAATTATTACTTGGCTAAAAAATGTTTCTTAACAGCGAAAAAGTCGAAAGTATAAAAACGAGAAACCCAAATATAAGGATTTCCCTCTAATTCACTCGATTATCAACATTAAAATTTAACAGAGCCAAAAAAATAAAAGATCATCCACTACATATAGCGAATGATCTTTTTAACTACAGTATTTCGATATACCCTTCCGTTCCATGTACCCGAATTCGTTGACCGTCGTTTATTATTTTCGTCGCATTCTCTACCCCGACAACTGCTGGTAATCCATATTCACGTGCAATAACTGCTCCATGTGTCATGAGTCCGCCAACTTCGGTAACTAATCCTTTTATAGACACAAATAATGGTGTCCATCCAGGATCAGTAAAGGCAGTAACTAATATATCTCCATCTTCTAAATTCGCATCTTCCATGTTTAAAATAACGCGCGCTCTCCCCTCAATCACTCCAGAAGAAACAGGCAGACCTACTATCGCTTCGGCCGGGAGGTTTTCTCGTTTGTACTTACCTGTAATGATTTCTCCATCAGACGTCATAACACGCGGAGGTGTTAGTTTTTCATATAATTTGTACTCATTTTTCCGTTTATTAATAACCTCGGAATCCAGTTTATTCGTACGGACAACTTCGTGAAGTTCTTCAAAAGTTAGATAGTATATATCTTCTATTTCATGAATAACGTTATTTTGCAAGAGTTGCTCGGTTTCTTTCAATATTGCCTGCTTATATATGAAATAGCGATTAATCATGCCGTATTTTGGATATTCACGATAACCGATAAAATTCCGGATGTTACTAATCATTCGCTTCGTCTCTTCTATTTTTTGTTTACCATCCGGCAAGTGCTGCAATCGCTCTAATAACTCTTCTTCTTTTTTCAAAGCTTCCTGCAGCCCTGCTTCAAATTTCCTTTTACCAGCACCAATTTCAAAATCTCTTATGTTATTTAAAATCATCGGAATAATTGTAGTTGGCTTTTCACTCCAGCGCGTTTTCGTAATATCGATTTCTCCGCTGCATCTCATTCCGTATTTATTCAGAAAAGCATAGATTGCATCTCGTGCTTTATCCCCGCCTTCAAACTTAACTAGCTCATCTAAAAAGCTATCCTCTTCTATATGCTGTAAATACGTAATAACTTCTGGATATGGCCGCATCACATCTGCAACATCCAATAATGCTAGCCCCATTTCTGACGTAATATTGTTTTGTACAGATTGTGAAAGTGTGTCTGCTACGTTTTTTTCACCTAGCCATTGCTCCATCTTTTCATTAATCCATGATGAAGCATTCATACCTGCCATAAGGACAGCCATACTTTGCGGGTGAAATAATATTTTCTTTAATTGCTTAATATCTTCCAAAATAAAATCAAGTACATCCAGCCCTGATTTCGTTTGAATGTTTTGTTTTAACTCTTCGATCGATGCTTGACTATTCTTTATTAAATCCATAACGATTGCCGGATCGTTTTCGATTTGTGGTTGCGAACTTGCAGGTGGCATACTTTTACCAAGACTCTTTTCTTTTTCATCATCCGGTAACAATTTGATAAAATCATCTCGCTCTATTACAGTCGTTAATGCATCTTTAATAAGCGGCTCCGAGTCCCCTATTGTATTTAATAAAAGTGCTCTACTAGCAGGCGAAGCCAATCTTTGTGCAACATCAACAAACAGCCTTCCTCCAGCTTGAAACCTTGGTCCAAAGGATGTTAACTGGAATAAAGACATTCCTAATGGCTTCAAAGGATCAGTCATCATTTGTTGGTGACCAACCGATACATACACATGATTTTCCTGATCATTTACTTCTGGAATTGGATATAAAGTCGTGATTGGGCGACTTTGAACAATATAAAATGCATCATCAACTAAACACCATTCAATATCTTGCGGACAACCAAAATAAGCTTCGATATGCCTTCCGAGCTGTGCTAGTTGTAAAATTTGTTGCTCTGTAAGTGTTTGAATATTTTGTTGATTCAGGGCAATTTGTGTTGTCTCTGTTCCGCCCTCTTTTAAGGCATAGATAGCCAATTTTTTAGTTGCGACCATCTTTCCGGCGATTTTTTCTTCCTTCACTTTATAGTTATCAGCAGATACTAAGCCTGCTACTAAAGCCTCGCCAAGTCCAAAGCTAGCATCGATTGATACCACCTTCCGATTAGAAGTAATTGGGTCAGCAGTAAATAAAATTCCCGAAGCTTGCGGGAAAACCATTTTTTGAACGACAACACATATAGAAACTTGGCTATGTTCAAAATCATTTTGCATTCGGTAAATGACTGCTCGATCTGTAAATAAAGAAGCCCAGCACTTTCTTACATGTTGCAAAATTGCTTCTTTTCCGATGATATTTAAATACGTATCTTGTTGACCTGCAAACGATGCATGTGGTAAATCTTCAGCAGTAGCGCTAGAACGCACTGCATACGCATGTTTATTTCCAAAGCGAGAGAGATAATGAGCTACTGATTCCACTACATCAGAAGGAATTTCTACTGCCATAATGATTTCTCTAATCTTCCTGCTAATTTCACCAACTTGAGCTCGCTCTTCAATTTTCAACTTTGTTAGCTGCTGCAACAAAGTTTGAAACTCTTCATTTTGTTCGATGGCCTTTTCATACCCTACCGTTGTAACACAAAATCCTTCTGGCACTTGTATCCCTTGAATATTTGATAATTCCCCTAAATTCAATCCTTTTCCACCAACAAGCGTAAGCTGCGTTTTTTCTACTTCCTGAAAATCGAGAACAAAAGAACTCATTCGGCATCTCTCCTTACTATTCATGTGTTATTGATTGTAGCAAGAGTAAATGAGAATAAACAGTCTATTTTGACCTTTAATTACATGATATAATTAAGTTAGGAAGAGGTAATTTTTTTTATTTCTCCCCCTCTAATTCACTTCAATTACATCACCAAAATTAAACATTCTCTTATTACGAAAAGCATCAGTACATATAATCATCTCATGTAATGGATTAATATCGACCGCTGTTATGTAATTTTTATATAAGTAGCCATCTTTATAATATGTAAGCAAAACCTCTTCCTCACCTAAAAATGAACATAACAGCTTACTTTCAATCCGTTCTTTTGCATCTTGCGTTAAGATTGGACGTGAGACTTTCGTTTGCTCCTGTATCATTTCTTTAATACAGGCGAACTGTTCTGGCATACTAGCAAACTGTTGCCACTTTACCATATTATCAAGACATTTTATAAATTATTGTAGCGATATTAATACCTCTATCTTTGTACACATATCTTCATACATAATTCTCCTTATAACAGATTTCTATATTTTAAAATTTGATAAGTAATTATTACGTTTCGATATGCTTAGAAAATTCAGGTACATATATAAGTTATTTTTAATACACTGGGATTTTATATGCAAATAAGTACCTTTACAGTAATGTTTAAATACAATGGTATGAGTAGTTACCATTATATTTAAGCGTTCATTATAACTGCCAGTATGAAATATCATAAATAATGAAGGACAATGTCAAAGAATTGATTGAGTATGGCGAACGTATTCCGCACTATCATAAGGATTTCCCTATAATTTTATTTTGGAGTCACAGAAGCGGTTGAACTTCCCTGACGAATTGGTTTTTCTTCCAAATTGGGTTATATGAGGAAGCAATGAAATATGCACCGTTCATTCATTACTATAAATCTGAAATATACAAAAATAAAATTGATTACTACACAATTTTAGAAATGCAGCTCTTGAAACTAAGTAAGGATACCATAAAACCTGCGTGCAACCCGTATGCCTCGAAACACTGGGAACAGATTAGAGAATATTTTTATAATGATAAAAATGATTCGAAAGGAATTTCATTTAAGCA
Organism: Bacillus cereus group sp. RP43; assembly: GCF_040459645.1. Taxonomy (NCBI): domain Bacteria; kingdom Bacillati; phylum Bacillota; class Bacilli; order Caryophanales; family Bacillaceae; genus Bacillus; species Bacillus cereus group sp. RP43. The sequence continues at coordinate 2,221,969 of NZ_JARVHQ010000001.1, read as the reverse complement.
ATTTTTATATTATGTAAAAGAAATAGGAGCTAAATCCAGTCAGTTAGATCAACATTTTTCACAACAATATATTGAGGGGGAAGAAAAGGTCATCAAACAAAATATAAAACTAGAGAATTTTAATACAATAATTCCGAAGTTGGAGAAAGAATATGGATTACTTTCTTCTGATATATCACTCCTTACAAACTTCACTCATCATAGGGCACATCAAATGATTTATAAAGGAAACTATGCAAATAGAGATATTACAAATCCACAATTCCCTTCATTACCAACCTATCGAAGTTTTTATGATGAAGAAGCTCTAAAGCTTGTTTCAGAAATATATAATGACGATTTTGAAGCATATGGATATAAAAAGAATGAAATTAATTTTTAACTAATATACCTATCCCCCCACTATGCATAGAGTCTCTTTAAAAACGAAAACCACTATTAAAAGCCAGCGGTATGGAAGGGGAATTATAATGAGTATTTCTATTATAATGATGGGTTTCATCATAGGGGGATTGGTTGGAGTAACAGGGATAGGTGGGGCCGCATTACTGACTCCATTTCTTCTAACATTAGGTATAAGTCCTTCTGTAGCTGTTGGAACTGATCTAGTATATAACTCTATTACTAAAATGTTTGGAATATCCCAACACTGGAAACAGAAGACCATCAATTTTAGACTAGTAAAATATCTAGCTATTGGGAGTATACCTAGTGCAATTATCGCAGTAGTAACGATTCATTTCTTACCGATCTTTCACTATAGTCGAGAAGGAATTATAAAGTATATATTAGGATATGTTCTAATCCTTGCGGCAATTTCTATTTTCATAAAGGCATTTTTCTATAATGAATCTACACAAAATTATTTTCAAAGACAGACTATGGTACAAAAAAAGAGCCTAACAATTCTTATTGGTGCAATACTCGGTTTTATCGTGGGACTTACTTCTGTGGGGTCAGGCTCTTTATTCGCTATTGCAATGATATATTTATATCAACTGAGACCATCCGAGTTAGTAGGCACAGATATTACACATGCTTTTTTATTAGTGACGGTTGCAAGCATACTAAATATGAATTTAGGCAACGTAGATTATCTCTTGTTAATTCATTTACTCATTGGTTCTATCCCAGGTGTCATACTTGGTAGTAAATTCTCCACTAAGATTCCCGTTAAACCCCTTCAAATATTTCTAGCTATCATTATTGGTATTAGTGGACTAAAGTTAGTTATCGCTTATTAAAAAAAATTTATGTTTTTGCTATATAAGAATGGAGGTTCAAAATGGATCATACAGAACTATATAATTTTATATACAAACAAGGGCGTGTCCCTCATTTCCATAAAGATTTCCCCTTAATCTTATTTTGGAGCCAAAAAAGCGGCTGTACTTCGCTAGCCCACTGGTTTTTTTATCAAATTAATTTATTTAAAGAAGCGATAAAATACAACCCGTTCATTCACAACTATGAGTATGAAGTATATAAAAGCTCTACACATTATTTAGCACACTTAGCTAGTGGATTACAAACTAAAGAGAAGAATACGTATAAACTAGTAAGAAATCCTTATAGAAGAGCAGTAAGTTCTTTTGTTGCTCTGATTCCGCCACCAAATTTTGAGAATCCCGCATGGAAACCCATTCGACAATTTCTGTATGGTGATGAAACCTGCAATAAACCCATTTCCTTTAAACTATTTTTGTATTATTTAAAAGCACATATGACCAAATTAGATCAAGTAGATCCTCACTTTACACAACAATATATACAAGGAGAAGAGGAATTCGTTACGAACTATATTTATCTAGAAAATTTCAACACAGGAATTTCGAAACTAGAAGAAGTATATAAATTAAAAAAATCACCATTAGATCTGTTATCAAAATCTTGGCATTATCAAAGTAGCAAGATGATTTACAAAGGGATTTATGCAGAAGCTGATATTACCAAGCCTCTTTTCCCACGATTACCTACTTATGATAGTTTTTATGACGCAGAAACACTTCAGTTGGTTCAAGAGATATTTGCAAAAGATTTTAATATGTATCATTATGATTTAAATTCTTTTTCTTAACATAAAAGTGTGCAAAGACCCTAGTACTGTTAAGTATGTTATTTTAAAAATGATACGATGTTTCTTCCTATTTATAAATTTCCATATACTTTTCCTAATTTTTTTTAGTTGTGTTTTTAGATGCGCATTTTCACTTTCTAATAATTTGTTCCTATGTTTTGAAAGGTTGATTTTATTTTTTAAAGTTTTTATGATTACATCTTTTGAGGCATCGGATGTCTTTTTAAAATCATGTATTCCTTCTTGTTGTTGAAGTAACTCTTCAATCGTTTTTCTGATTAAGGGTTCTCTATATAAATATGCTTTAGAAACAAGTGCTTTTTCTGAAACTGAATTAAAATTGATTTTTTGTCCTTCTTTAATCATTAACTGTATTACTTTATTCACTCGATATTGCGTTTTCTTCTTTTTTTTAGAAGCGTAATTCAATAACGCCATTGCGAAGGGATATGGCGTTCTGGATTATCATCATAAAGGAAGAGCTATGTACTCACTAAAAGGTGTTGATGAATCAAGGAATGAGAAAGAATATACAGTAGGAACTAACACCCCTAATGATTTTATAAAAAAAACTTACTTAAAAATTCATGTGAAAGGAAAGTATGTCTATTCTTACGACGTTGTTTCTGAAAAGGACATACCGGAGAAAATAAGAGGACAATTGGAAATAGTAGATAAATAAAAGAGCCAACTCGTATGAGCTGGCTCTTTTATTTTGTTTTATAATGTTACTTTTCCCATAGGCTACATTGCATGAATCAATTCTAAAAGAAGTTGCCCTGAGCACCATCGGCTTCTTTATCAGTAAAATTAGATAACATTTTCCTGAAAACCTGTATTTTGTAAATTGCTACCTTGCATAAAAAATGTTGAAGTAACATTTTGCTTTTTTAGTACATCTAAAAAACTAGAAAATCTCCTTTAGAGGATTTGAAGGAGATTTTAGTTTATGCCACATTACTATACAGACTGCAATAACCGATAGAAAAGCTGTTTTTTCTAGCCTTTTTAAAAAATTTTAACTTAATTTTTTAATGTTTAGTGCTGCACCACTTTCAACTAGATTACAAAGAGAGATAGAACTTCCATTAAGACTTGTATTTCTTAATGAAAAAATTGATTTAGCTGGTACTCTTAAAATAGCTGTTCCTGAAAATTGGTCACATGATTCTCCAATGTTGGTTATCGTTCCAAAAGATGTTTGGAAATTAGGTACTGGCGCTCCGTTTAGAATAGCCGTTACTTGTTGTTCTCGATTTACTTCTGTAAAAACAGCAGTTGTAATTACATAGTTAATTTCATAATCTCCAGCTAATGGAATAAATACTGTAGTAGGAGAAAGTAAAACAATTCCTCCTGCGTTAGCTATACTTTGGTTGTTAAATGGAATGTTCTGTCCATTAGGTATCGTAACAAATGTATTTTGCCAGAAATTACGATACGCTGGTGAGAATTCTAACGAGTGAACAGCAGGTGGATGAGCGGGAAGAAACTTACCACAGCATCCCTTAGATTTTGAAAAATATGAGTTCAAAATAATTCACCACCTTTTTTTGAAAATCAATATAATTATTGATATTCAAATTAAGTAACTTAGCTTGTACATTTGTCCAATAAAATCTTATTCTTACCAGAACTTCCACCACGGCTTCTTCTTCTCTTTCGTAGCTGCAACTTCATCCCTAAAATCCCTGCATTTCGCTTAGTTTTTGTTTTGGGGATACTTTAAAATCTTAGGTTGATTGGCATGGGCTACCACCAGTAAAAAATATATTTACAACATTATAAAAATCCAAAAATAAAAACCCAAATTTCTCTATATTAAAATTGAAAAATTTGGGTTTAATCACTTAACAATAGTTTTTCATTTAAAACAAATAACTGATTAATAATCCGACTGATAATAAGAAGCCAAAAATCGTATTTGTCATCGCTGTTGATTTCATTGCTATGCGCATATATCCAGGTTCCTTTACTCCTTTTTGGAAACCTTGAATTGCAGAGATTGGCTTTTTCAAACCTAGGAACATAACTAATGCCCAAGGGCCTATATAACCCATCAACACAATCACAACGATCCATAAATAAGCAATAAAAAAGGCTGCAGCTAGTGTTGCCACTGCTTTCTCTCGCCCAAGGAGGATAGCTAACGTCTTTCTTCCACCTTTAATATCTTCATCGATATCTCGGATGTTATTCGACATGTTGATTGCACCTACTAAAATACCAATTGGAATGGAAATCAATACACTTTCAATCGTTAAAGTATTCGTTTGAATAAAGAAAGCAATGAGTACAAAACATGTCCCCATTAACAAGCCAGAAACTAATTCTCCAAATGGGGTGTACGCAATTGGTAATGGACCACCTGTATATAAATAGCCAACCGCCATCCCAATTAAACCAATGACCACTAACCACCAGCTACTATTCATACAAATATAAATGCCAATAAAAGCTGCTACTACATACAATAAAAGCGCAACTGTTAAAACATTTTTTGGCTTCAATCCATGACGGACAATTCCACCACCAATTCCAACAGAATCAGCAGTGTCTAATCCACGTTTGAAATCATAGTACTCATTAAATAAATTCGTTGCTATTTGCAATGCTAAACATGCAAACATCATCGCAATAAATAAAAGCCAATGAATCTCGGCAACATAAAGTGATGCCACAGTCCCTAATATTACAGGAGAAAACGTCGCCGTTAATGTGTGTGGTCTCGTCATCTTCCATATTAATTTAGCGGAACTAATTTCTTTTTCATTCCCCATAACTCTATTCAGTCTCCCTACATTTTAAGTATAAATCGCTAGAAGTATCTTTCTATCTATTTCCTACTTCACATCCATTAATTATATCAAACAAATGATTATCCTTTCTAACAAATCCATTATTAATAAAGTAAAAAACTATAAAATGAAACTTTAATCATTGGGGGGCCATCCCCCAATGATTAATAGCCCAAACCAATCGTGCTTTTACGTGCATCCCGACTCCCACCTAACTCCCTCGCATTCGCCGAATTTTAAGGTGGGAGTCTTACCGGCCCGCAAATAGCGGGATAAATAAAAGAGCCAACTCATATGAGCTGGCTCTTTCTTCTCTTATTTTATAAAATTTCAATAGTTACGCTACATTGAAAAACAGCTAGATTTTACTTTTGTAACCCATTAATAATTGTATCTATATTCCATTTCATCATTTTCAAATAAGTATCTCCATCCTCACCTGATTTACCTAGTGAGTCTGTAAAGATTGTACCGGCAATCGGTACGTTTGTTTCTTTTGAAACAGTTTCCATGCTACGTCGATCTACACTAGTTTCTACAAATAGAGCTGGAACTTTGTTTGTTTGAATTAAACTTACAACATCTCGAATTTGATCTGGTGTACCTTGATTTTCTGAGTTAATTTCCCAAATGTATCCTGTCTTAATACCATATGCTTTTCCAAAGTATTTAAAAGCACCTTCACTGGAGATTAAGAAACGTTTTTCCTCCGGGATTTGATGAATTCTGTTTACTGTCTCATCATGTAATTTTTGAAGTTCTGCTACATACTTGTCGGCATTTTTAGTATAGAACTCTTTATTTTTAGGATCTTCTTTAATTAATGCTTTCTTCACATTTTCAGCGTATACAATACCATTGTTAATGTTCATCCAAGCATGTGGGTCTGGTTCTTTTTCTAATCCTTTTGTTTCTAAATAAATAGCTTCTACACCTTCACTTACTTTATAAACCGGTGCATCTTTCTCTGATTTATTTGCCGTTTTCAATAGCTTTTTAAACCACGCTCCGCCTTCTTCAAGGTTTAGCCCATTGTAAAACACCATATCTGCATCTGTCATTTTCATAACATCTTTTGGTAGCGGATCATATTCATGCGGGTTAGCTCCAATTGGAACAAGACTATGAATCTCAACTTTATCTCCACCAATTTGCTTCACCATATCATATATAATTGAGTATGTTGTTACAACTTTTAATTTTCCACTACCCTCTTCTTTTCCATTTGTGTTACTAGAACACGCTGTTAATGCAAATACGAACATACAAATTACCGATAATAAAATATTTTTAAATTTCATCATTATCCTCCAATCAATTATGACAACTCTGCTCTATTTTTTCTAATTTTGATAGCTCTCCAAAACAAACCTTGTGACGGTGAGAAAAAGAATGCTAATCCGAACAAGAATGTTGCAACAAGAACTATCGTTGCACCTGAAGCAAGATTATAAGAGAAACTAAAGAATAACCCCACTACAGATGAAAGCGCACCAATGCCTGCCGCTAAATAAATCATGACCCATAAACGGTTTGTTAATAAATACGCTGTAGCCGCTGGTGTGATCAGCATCGCAACAACCAAAATAATTCCCACGGTTTGAAGTGAAGCAACTGTAACCATTGTAAGTAGAATCATTAAGCCATAATGAATCCATTTATTTGGCAATCCATAACTTTGCGCCATCGTTGGATCAAAAGTAGATACAAGTAATTCTTTGTAAAATAAAATTACAAGACTAATAATGACCACTCCGATAATAAGTGTCATCCACATATCAGAAGAACGAACCGATAGAACATTCCCGAATAAAATATGGTACAAATCAGAACTACTCTTCATAAAGGTAATTAAAATAATTCCAACAGCGAAAACAGATGTAAACATAATCCCTATAGCCATATCATGTTTAATTCGACTATTTTGACTTACAAATCCAATTCCAACTGCAGTTATAACACCTGTTAAAACTGCTCCTATAAAATAGTTCATTCCAATCATATAAGAAAGCGCTACTCCTGGAAGAACAGCATGTGAAATGGCATCACCCATTAATGCCATACCTCGTAAAATAATAAAACATCCAATTACACCACAAATAACTCCTACCATCACGGAAGTTAATAACGCCTTCTGCAGAAAACCGTACTGCATTAACGCATCTATAAATTCTACAATCTTCATGATGAATGTACCTCCGCTGGATTATTGAAGAATATTCCTTGATTCACATATGCTTTTGACATAACTGTTGGTTCTAATACTTGTCGTACTTCCCCGTAATGAATTAAGCTCTTATTCAATAATAGTAATTTATCAAAATAGGACTCTGCTTTACTTAGGTCGTGATGTACAACAACAATTGTTTTCCCTTCTTTACGTAATTCTCTAAGAATTTTAATAATTGTCTCTTCACTCGTTACATCAATTCCAACAAACGGTTCATCTAAGAAAAATATCTCCGCCTTTTGTGCTAATGCTCTCGCTAAAAAGACACGTTGTTGTTGTCCGCCTGAAAGCTCACCAATTTGGCGATTTTTAAATTCCTCCATTCCGACTTTTTTTAGACATTCAAATGCCCAATCTCGATGCTCTTTCCTCGGTCTTTTCATCATCCCTAAAGATGGATACGTTCCAATTAGCACTACATCTAAAACTGTAATCGGGAAATCCCAATCTATATCACTTCTTTGTGGTACATACGCAATACGCTTTCTAGCGCTTCGAATATCCTCTCCAAGAACCCGAACATATCCCTTATCATTCGGGATTAAATCTAAAATAGCTTTCATCAAAGTCGACTTTCCTGCTCCGTTTGGACCAATAATCCCAACGAGCTTTCCTTTTTCAATCTCAAAAGAAACATTTTGAACTACTTGATTCCCTTGATAGGATACAAATAAATCTTTGACAATTATAGCCTCAGTCATTTTTTATGCATCCTCCTTTCTTTTTTTCGTATATGTAATTTTTTTGCGTAAAGGCAACTTTCAAACAAAAAAATATAATGCGAATGTAAATTCACAACTAAGTTTCCTTAAGGAAACTTTTTTATATGAGTCAAATTATATAAGCTAGATACAAATTTGTAAACTGCTTTTTACTAGTTTATGAATATATTGTGAAAACTTATCCCCTAAAAAACAAAAAATATCAAACTTTTCTTAATTCTTTTTGACACACATATTAGTCATTACTAATACGAATGGAGAGGATACAATTGTGCAACTCAAATGATTTAGATGTAAAAGCAAAGTTCATTCGTGGCTTTGCTGATAAAACAAGACTACAAATTCTTCAATGTATGATGGATGGTGAAAAAACAGTATCTGAAATTGTAGAAATCACCCAAGGAAATCAATCAAACGTATCTCAGCATCTAAATTGTTTAAAAGGATGCGGAATCATTCTAGGTAGACAAGAAGGAAAATACGTCCACTATTCCTTGCGCAATCAGCAAATTGAACAGTTACTCGCTATGTTTGATGTTGTCTTTCATGACGTACAAAATGTAGTAGCGTCATGTGATAAAAACGATGCTTGTTTATCTCAAAAAGGAGAAAACTGTCATGACAGATAAGAATGAGAAGGAAAAACAAACAATAATGTTGATTATATAAATTGGCTAGGTTTTATAACTATCCCCTTCTTAGTGTTAATTGCTTTTTGTATAATTACTTTGTTTATGGTTTTAACGAGATCAAAAACGAATGAATAAATAAAAATTCCTAACATATTCGTCATATATAATATGTCAGGAGCTTTATATTTTATCTGATAACCTACGAAATCTGCGTTTTGTCTATCTCTGGCTATATATATGTTATAAGAGTCTTTATTCTCTTCTTTCAGCAAAGCGTTTGATGCGTGCCCCGAGTTCATTATGCAATTGTCTAATCTATTTTTTGATTAATATATTCTAGCTTATATTAATCCATGTCTCTTAATAAATTTAAGAACCATAAAGTTACATATCATTTTGTATGGCCTGATTTCTTTTGTACAACAAGTAGTTGGCTGCTTAAGCTAGCTACTTTGTTGTACAAAAGAAAGTTTTTGACTTACTTTTTAATAGACTTAGATTTTAACCAAGTAAAAAGTACCTTCTCCATTTACTTTACAACATTCCCTACATAATAAAAATAGATGACTCAATTAGTTTCATTTCTGAAACATTTTAAGTCATCTATTTATCAATTTCATTTTTGATTTCTTGTAGTTCTACATGAGTGAATTTCCTGAACTCACAGCAGGTTAAGAGTTGCTGCTTCCAATTATTAAAATCAGTGTAATTTTTATATACATTTTCATGCCAGACATTTTTACATTCATCTCTACCCACTTTAACATTATATTTACTAATATCACTATTGGCATTTAACCATCCAGGATTTTCGAGAGCGTGTTTGTAGTTAAACGGTCTTAAATTAGCTTCTCGTTAACAATCTTTCTTCTCTGATGATTTATGTTTTACTCTATAAGAGAGAGAAGTAACTTGTTGGGAATATTTAAAACCCTTTTCAGATTTTTCGGAAATCCACTTCGAAACAGGTCTTAGTAAACTATTTATGCTAACAATAAGAATGGTGCCTGTTATAGCTATAAGTAAATAACCACTACCAGCTAACGTTCCTACAGCTGCAGAACACCATAAAGTTGCTGCGGTATCCAGTCCTCGAACTGTCAATCCATCTTTCATAATAACTCCAGCACCTAAAAAACCAATCCCGCTTACAATTTGAGAAGCAATTCTTGTAGGTGTATTATCGGTTGGAGTGAGTACACTTAATAGTACAAAAAGTGCAGCACCCACGGAAACAAGTATATTTGTACGTAATCCAGCTATGCAATTGTGCCATTGGCGCTCTAATCCAATCATTGCTCCAACAAGTATTGCTACAAGTAACCTAAGTAGAATGTCTAGTTCCATATTTCTGTCTCCTTAATTTCCATTCTTAATGATTATCATGATCTAAATTGACTTGTTGTAATGGAATCACCTTTGTTTTTTTTATAATTTTATAGCCGAACCAAAATACAAGAAACAGTAGTAAACCAATATAAGTAGCAAGCACTTCATACCAATCGACATGTGATCCCATAAAGGCTGAATAATTCTGCCCTAAAATAATAATAGTACATATTACAAAAGCCAAAATAGGACCGATGGGATACCACTTTGCTTGATACGGGAGCTTATTTAAATTCTTTTCTTGATGTAAAAAAGCCTGACGAAAACGATAATGGCTTATAGCAATTCCTAACCATGCAATAAATCCACAAAGTCCTGAAGCATTCAAAAGCCATATAAATGCTTGCCCTTCTCCAAATAAAGAAGCTGCAAACGCTACGATTGACACAGCCGTTGTCATAAGTAAAGCATTAATAGGAATACCTTGTTTATTTACTTTTTTTAAGCAATTTGGAGCTTTCCCTTCTTTTGCCATTACCCATAACATTCGGGTTGCAACATACATTCCAGAATTACCAGCTGATAGAACAGATATCAAGATAACCGCATTCATAATAGAAGCTGCAAATGCGAATCCAATTTTCTCAAAAACTAGGGTAAAGGGACTCATTGTAATATTACTAATGTCATTGTTAACTAGATTCTGATCTGTATAGGGAATTATGACTCCAATTATGCAAATGGTAAGTATGTAAAATAAGAGAATTCTCCAAAAGATTTGCCGCACAGCTTTTGGAATATGCTTTTCAGGAGCCTTACTTTCTCCAGCTACAACTCCGACCATTTCTGTACCTTGGAAGGAAAACCCCGCAATCATAAACACACTAAAAATGGAAAGAATACCTCCATGAAACGGTGCGTCTCCAATTGTTAGATTGTGAAATCCAATAGGATTCCCTTTGAAAATTCCGAATATCGTGGCTATTCCTAATATAATAAACGTGACTATAGTAATAACTTTTACAAGTGAAAGCCAAAACTCCATTTCTCCATAATGCTTCACTGAAAGAATATTAATTCCAAACATAAACAGTATGAATAACGCACTCCAAAGAATAGATGGACTATATGGAAACCAATATTTCATAAGAATAGCTCCTGATGAAATTTCAACTGCAAGAGTAATAGTCCAGCTAAACCAGTAATTCCAACCAATCGCAAAACCAAATGCAGGATCTACAAATTTAGCAGCATATGTACTAAAAGAACCAGATGTAGGCATATACGCTGCCATCTCTCCCAAGCTGGTCATCAACAGGTAAACAATACAACCCATCAACAAATAAGCTATAATTGCCCCACCAGGTCCTGCTGTATGAATCGTATTTCCACTTGCAATAAATAACCCAGTTCCAATGCTTCCACCTATAGAAATCATTGTTAAATGTCTCATCCCTAATTCTCTTCTTAATTCAGAAGGCTGGGAGTTAGAAGAAAAAGAAAAAAGTGAATTTCTCGTTTTTATGGGTGTTTCTTTCAAGTGTCTCATCCTTTTTTTGAATTATTTTCTAAAAAAGAGTATAAAAAAAGACACTAAAGTTCACCCAGTGTTTTTAAAAATCACCATAGTATCCCCTCTCGAAACGCTTACGAGGTTAGCTGTCGGATTCGGGCCTTGAGAGTAGCCCTACCTTCATTTAAGAAGGATTCACCCCGAGTGCAATCGCACAAAATTTGGTTCCCCCGCTCCATATGGATTCAGCGAATTGTGATATGAATTTATGTACAATATATTACTCCTATGCCCTCTTGTTTGTAAACAAGAAAATTAACGTTTTTTCAGCGGTAGATTTTTCGCGCTGTACACTTTATTTATAATTTGAATTCTTAAATTAAACTACATACTTAAAAAAAGTGAGAAGATAATTTGCTTAATAAAAACAGAGTATCTTCCTAATAAATTAATCTGAAAAATTATTTATGAAACGAGTTTTAGACCAATTGCGGCACTTAAAACCATACCTATAAAAACAAGTCTTCTCCAATCTTTTGATTCGTCATATAAAACCATACCTATAATTGCACCACCAGACGCACCAATTCCAGTCCAAATTGCATAAGCTGTTCCCATAGGTAGTGTTTCCATTGCATAAGCAAGGAATATAAAACTTAATCCAAATCCGAGGATTAAGAAAACTAATGATTGCCAATTTCGGTCTTTATGCAGTTTATTTATCATAGCAACACCAAACATTTCAAACAAACCTGCTAAGATTAAAGAAATCCATGCCATTACGATTCGTCACCTCCCTGAACTTTGTCATCTGTGACTAATTTCAAGCCAATTACTCCAGCTAATAAAAATAAAATCAAGAGTACTTTTCCCACTTTAAACGGTTCACCGAAGAATAGGATTTCAGAAAAGACAGTTCCAGCTGTACCTAACCCAACAAAAACAGCATAAACGGTTCCCACGGGAAGCTTTCTTCCTGCCATAATCATTAAATAAAAGCTGAAAAATATAGCAATGATAGTTCCCGTCCAAGTCCAAAAGTCATCAGCATATTTTAAACCAGTAACCCAAAAAATTTCAAAGAAAGCAGCAACAAATACTTTAATCCAGTCTTTACTCATCTAAAAGACACCTCCAGTTTTATTTTTACCAAAAAAAACAAAAAAAGCCTAAGAGATAATTGTTACACAGTTAATTGTGGAATATTTTAAATTTCTGTCACCTATTTTGCACTTAATGTTTTATACCTAGAAAGCTCACTAATCAGTTTTTAACACATTGGTGTGCCATAACTTTTAAAAGTTCAACATATTTTTTTGAATTCATGTAATCAACATGTTGATTTGCGAATCTCTTCATATTATCTTCTCGCTTCCCTTACTGTTTTTTTCTAATTTAGTTCAACTTCCTTGTTACATAATATTATTATGATTAAATATAATTTGTATGAAGGCTTAAGGAACGGTTGCTTTCATTTGAGTTATTTTAAATTTAAAAGCTTTTCATAATTAATACCAATGTATATTAGATATGAAAGAATGTAATATACAACATGTAAGGTCTCAATATAAAATGTTTTTTATTTGTAGCTGATATTGTAGCACTTTCAGGAAACACCAAAACATATAGTAATTAATTTAATTAAGTATCTGCAGAATCACTGTTTACTAAAAAGATGTCCACATATCTGTTCATGTTTACCTAGATTAAATCACAAAATCTCTTAAAAAAGGTATCTGTACCGTTTATTAGTTTTCATATACTTATTACATACCCAAGACGTAATCCTCCTATATACCGCCTATTACTAGAGGAAAAAATTGAATTTACAGAAGTGTAAGGTTTAAAAGAGACTGTAAAATAAGCATTAAATTATATTTAATAAGGAAGGGAACTAAAGCTCTCCCCTTCCTTTTCATATCAATTAAATATTTTTATGATAATTAAAACTTTTCTTACTTTACGACGTATAAGTGTAAGTAAATAATAAAACTCAACAAACATACATGTAATTTTGATCTTTGGTCTGCAGATTCCTTAATTACGCATTGTATTTTAATGCTATTAATTATTATTATGTAAAATATTCTAATTTTGCATTTGGAAAGAACTTTTTCATATAAGAATAAAGATAATTTTTTATATCCTCTTCTTCTTCTTTTCGATAGATATATTTACCAATTCCATATTTCCCCCATTTATATCTTCTTCTCTCTTCATCTAATTCTAATTTGGTCATAGGGTAGTTTTTTTCAATCACCCTCTTAGCTGGCTTTGTAAAACGATGTTGAATAAATTCAAATGTAATATCATCCCTTACATCAAGGGGTAATTCAGCATCAAGGCGTTCAAACATATGATAGTACCCGTCCTGCCACCCTTCATGAAGATAAATAGGAGCCACGATAAACCCCAGGGGATATCCTGCTCTGGCTACTTTTCCTGCTGCCTCAATTCGTTTAGCTAAGGGCGAAGTACCTGGCTCAAAGTTTTTAATAACATAATCAGCATTTACACTAAAGCGAAATCTTGTTTTTCCGTTATGTTTTGCATCAAGCAAGTGATCCACATGATGAAATTTCGTCACGAATCGTAATTCCCCATATTCAGAGCCTCCAAAATGTTCAATCGCACGCTTAAGAGTATGAGTTAAATGATCAATCCCTACAATATCTGATGTACACGAGGCTTCAAACCTTGTTAATTCAGGTATACGAGCCTCCATATATTTATCAGCAGCTTCTAGGATTTCATCGACATTTACATAAGTACGGATATATGGCTTACTCCCCATCGTTGTTTGTAAATAACAGTAATGACAATGCCCCATACACCCTGTTGCAAAAGGAATAGCATACTCTGCTGAAGGCTTTGAAGTATCAAATTTCAGAGTTTTTCTAACCCCAACAACAAGAGTAGACTTTGCTACTCGATACTTTTGAAAATCGTTATCGCCTGGCAAATCTCTCACTTGATTATGGGAAGTAGTATGCCGAATTTCAACATCCATCTTTGAAAACTTCTCAAAAAGCTCTTTCCCTAACGGATAATCTAATGCTTTTGGTTCAAAATATACAAGCTTAGGCATAAATGGGTTATTCATTCTAACATCTCCTCTGAAATATCCCCATAATAGTAATTGTACGCTTGGTTTGCCTCATCTTCGGTAGCATATACAGCCATCTCATTTGCTAGTGGATAATACGTTTCATAAAGAAATAGTGCTAATTCATTAGGTCTTTCAGGATTATTTACAACTGCTGCAGCTTGTATATTTGCTACATCCTGAGTGTGGGGATTTCGGTAAAAAATATAAACAATATCTCCAGCATGGTAAGCTTTACTTTCATTAGAAAATTCCATTCAATCACCTTTTCTTTTTATAAAATTCAATGTACAAAGTTATAAATTGTAAATGTTTTCCTGTAAATGCACTTTAAAATATGAATGTTGATTGTAATACACAAAAGGCAAGCATTAATATATGCTTGCCTTTTGTTCTAACGACGATGTTCTACAAGATCAATTACACCTAAAACAACATGAGCTAAACCAAATCCAAATACTGTATTTGCAATCATTTTATTAGTTCCACGAGTTTGTTTAAGAGCATAACCTGCTGCTGTCACTGCTGTACCTAGTGCCGTTGGAATTAATCCTTCACGAATATCCACAGTGATTGCCTCCTTGTATCGTAGTTAGTAATTTTGTTTTAATGCTTTAAGAGTAAAGTACTAAAACAGGTATTAGTATTTTTCTTTTCAGTAAAAATATGTGGAATTTTCACTGAAAAATATTTTTCATTCATTAAAGCACTAGAGACTGAAGAAAGATTCAATTTAATTTTCTTATCTGTTTTTCTTTTTACAATTATGATTAATCAAAACTACTTACGCCCATACTAATCTTTGTTTAATACATACTAAATATGGAGTTGAATTCAAAATGGAACATAAAGATAAAAATTCCACAGAAGCTGCACTATTACAATACAAATATGGATTGGGTTTATTTGCTGAGAAAATGCCAAAATTCACTGAACAATTTAATTCTTTTACAGAAGAGTGCTTCAAAGATGGTAAGTTATCAAAGAAGGAAAAACAATTGATTGCATTGGGTATAAGTCTTTATTCTCAGGATGAGTATTGCATCATTTATCATACAAAGGGATGTATTGATCAAGGTGCTTCAGAACAAGAAATCCTTGAAACGGTTGGAGTAACAGCTGCATTTGGCGGAGGCCCTACCATGAGTCAGGCAGTCACACTTGTTCAAGAATGTATAAAAGAATTAAATAACAACAATTAATTATAAGAAGATTTTCTTGAGCGGAAACTTTGTTTCTTTATTTCCGCTATTTCTATATATCGACTAACAAACATAAAAAACTTGAGCATTTTTATTATGCTCAAGTTTTCATTTACACCTCTAATTTATACTATAAATTGCCCAAGATAAGTATGTAGCAAACGCAGACCATAAAAGATATGGAATGAACAAACATACTGATACCTTAGATAAATTGGAAGAAAACACTATAAGAAGCAACGTAGTAATAGCAACTAGTAAACAATCTATTGTTGCTAAAAATAAATCTTTTTCGCTGAATTGAAAATAACTAAATGCTTGATTGCAGACATAATTTAAAAGGAATAAAAACCAAAATGTTTTTGGATTAAATCCATACTTATTGTAAATAATTGCAACTGATAATGCAATAAGTCCCTATAATACAGCCCAAATAATTCCGATTGTCATACTAGAAGGAGTCCAAGCAAGTTTTTCTAAGGCATCATACCAAATACGATCAATAGGAAATAAGTTACTCTTTTATATGGAGTTAATAATAAAATTTGTTCTTATTTTTTCACATCATATACTACTATCCTAGACGTTCTGCCCAATGAGTTACTCCCTATCTTAAAAAGCACTTATATAGAGTGCTCTTTTTTAATTTCTCTTTTTCTATAAAATGAAACCTTTGTTTGCAAGACTCTCTTTTTATTTTTTTCTGAATAAATTACCAAGTTCTTTACACATAGCATTGTTACAAAATAAAAGAACGTAATTAGAAATAAATTCTAAATTGCGTTCTTTTATTTAATATTAATTATTCATTTTCTTTATTAAACTCTCTTTTATCTCCCTTAAAGATTCCCTCTATTTTCCCTTACTATTATTAAAATGAGCGGATCAGAAAAATCATCAATTATCTGTACACATTCCTGCTTCCTCGATTTTGCGGGATGAGTCTTATTAAATTTTTAGTCTACAAGCTCCTGATAAGTTAGCACTATATTCTGGTAACAGTCTTTTTTCAATTAATAACACTAAAGAAATAAATCCTGACCTATATGAACCATAGTCTTCGGCATATTCAAGTATTTTTGCGAAGTCATATGAGTTCTCTGCATAAATTTATGAGCACATATATAAATTTTTAAAAACATCATATTCACTATCATCAACATTTCGAATGATAGTTTTATAAAGAGGTATAATTGTATACAAACGAAAGAGCCTACTCACACGATTTGGCTCTTTCTCTACTTATTAGCGAGGACAATCTTTCTCCCCTTACTCTATAAACTTTCAAATGTTCTTCTAACCGCCCCACATCATCTAACATACTTAACGTTTTTTTAACGAAGTTCCAATTCAAAGCACCAGATAACCATAATAATGAAGAAAGTCTCTTATAATCATTTGAGGTTAAAATATTATGGGCCCTATACCCTTCTAAAAATGAAATAGCAACACTTGAATATACTTCATGTGACTCTATTCCTTTTGTCCGGGAATACCACTTTATTAAAAAGGCTAACCCTTCAATACGATCAATATATCCAATCGATTCAAAATCTACAATTCCTTTTACACATTGATTTGAGTTCCATATGACATTTAAAGGATTTAAATCTGTTTGTACAATAAACCTCAAATCAGTCGTATATGCGCATTCTATATGATACTTTGCTAGATCCATATACCTCTGCAATTCCTTACATGTACCACCCTTATTTTCTAACAACTTTATAAACTCACCATATCCATCTAAATGAGATAACAGAATATTCTATATTCGTTTTAATAATTGTTTTAAACCAATGAAATATATAATAAAAAAGAACCAATCCCCTATATAATAGAAAATTGGCTCTTTCCTTTATTTACTCCCCTGTTTCAGAAAATCGTTTTATACGTTCACCAATCTCATCGCGAACACGTTGAAATTCAGACCACTCTTTTCCTGCTGGATCATCAAATCCCCAGTGAACACGATTTACGTGCGGAGATGTCGAAGGACAAACAGAATCCGCATGACTACAAAGCGTAACAACTAAATCAGCGTTATTTAAAATATTTGAATCAATCATATCCGATGTTTGATTCGTTATGTCAATATTTACTTCGTTCATTGCTTTAATAGCATTTGGATTTACTCCGTGTGCTTCAATTCCTGCAGAATATACATTCCACTTATCTCCTAAATATTGTTTCCCCCAGGCTTCTGCCATTTGGCTGCGGCATGAATTTCCTGTGCATAAAAAGTAGATTGTCTTTTTGTTTTCCATGTTGTTTTCCACCTTTGTTTTTAAATTATACTGGTTGATCATTAAAATATTTACGCTTAAACCAAAAAGCGACGTTTACAAGTGCAATCATGACAGGTACTTCAACTAAAGGACCGATAACCGCTGCAAATGCTGCGCCTGAATGAATACCAAACACACCAACTGCTACAGCAATCGCTAACTCGAAGTTATTGCTACCTGCTGTAAATGCTAACGTTGTTGTTACCGGATAGTTTGCACCAATTTTTCTTCCCATAAAGAAAGAAACAAAGAACATCACAATAAAATAGATTAATAACGGAATCGCTATTCTTACTACATCTAGCGGCACGCTAACAATCATTTCCCCTTTTAAAGAGAACATAACGATGATCGTAAATAGCAATGCAATTAATGTAAGTGGACTAATCTTAGGTATAAACACCTTTTCATACCACTGTCTTCCTTTTAGCTTTACTAGTACAAAACGTGTCAACATACCTGCTATAAAAGGAATTCCCAAATAGATAAATACTGATTTCGCTACTTCTACCATTGTAATATCGACAATAGCCCCTTCAATGCCTAACCATTCCGGAATTACTGTTACAAACACGTATGCATAAAGGGAGAAGAATAACATTTGGAATACCGAGTTAAAAGCCACTAAACCTGCCGCATACTCTTTATCTCCATCAGCAAGATCGTTCCAAACAATCACCATTGCAATACAACGGGCTAAACCAATCATAATGAGTCCGACCATGTATTCAGGCTTATCTGGAAGAAAAATAATTGCTAAAACAAACATAAGTACCGGACCAATAATCCAGTTTTGTACTAAAGATAGAACTAACACTTTTACATCTTTAAATACTCGGCCCATTTCCTCATAGCGAACTTTCGCTAATGGTGGATACATCATTACAATTAAACCAATAGCGAGCGGAATAGACGTCGTGCCAACTTGTAATGTATTCAGTCCGTCTACTACACTAGGAAACACAAATCCTAAACCAATTCCAATAGCCATCGCTAGAAAGATCCATAGTGTTAAATATCGGTCTAGAAAAGATAAACGTTTCATTTTATTTTCCATCTCCCATTAACAACAAGAATTTTTAGCTACTTCATTAGAAGTCGTGCAACAAGATGACTCTTCTATTTTATGAACATCACTATCTGCTTTTGTATAAAAGAACTCCCACTCGTTACCATCAGGATCCGTTACCCAAAACTTATCTTGTACCGCATAGCAACAAGTAGTATCCATCTCATCACGCGCAAAGAAACCCTCTTTTTCTAATCTTTCTTTATGTAATGTGATTTCTTCAGCTGTATCCACTTGGAAACCAAAATGATTTACCTGATTTCCCTTCACTTCATCTCGCACGTTCAGCGTGAAATTAAGTCCTGGCATCTCTAATAAAAATTTTGCATAATCCGTTTTCACCTTAACTGGTGACACACCAAATACCTTTTCGTAAAATTCAATAGACTTCTCTAAATTAGTAACATTTATACCAACATGAACATATCTCATAGCTTATTCCTCCTCTTTACATGTTATTAATCAAGTTTTTTTGATTAATAGTGTAAAATTTTAACAACAGCTTCCTTTGCCGGTTTTTCTAAAAATACAACACAATTCTTCTGATAATAAATTATTTACTTCCGCATCATTTAAATCATAATAACTCCACGTACCTTTTGTTTCTTTTACAATTAAACCTGCATCTAATAAAATCTTTAAATGATATGACAACTTAGATTGCGTCATTTCAAAAATCTCTGTTAAATCACATACACAAGTCTGGCCTCGCTGACAAAGTTCATACATAATCTCTAAACGCTTCTGATCAGCCAACGCTTTAAATTTTTTCTCATAGAGCTGAAAATCTTGTGCCACTGTAGTTCACTCTCCCTTCATCAACTTTTTTTGATATTTATAGTATATACGCTGATTAAGCCCTTATGCAACTAATTAATCAAGTTTTTTTGATTTATAAAAACCTTCCTCGCATCATATCTTTGCTACAACTAAAAAGGACCATAGCCTTTTCAAAAATGAAAAACTACGGTTTTTGTTACAACTTAATAGTGAAAATATTTCCAAGGAGTGGAGTCTCTATATTTTTTAAAAAATTTCAATTTGATAATTGTAGAGTGCTGCCCTTATAAACAAAAGCCTCCTGAAACATCTAAGATTTGCCCCGTTACCCAGCGACTATCAGAAGAAGCAAGGAACGCTACTGCATCTGCAATATCTTCAACTTGCCCTATTCGTCCAAACACAGATGAATTCGTAGCAAAATTTCGTATTTCCGGATTATCTAGCAATTTCGCATTCATATCTGTCTTCGTATATCCCGGCATAATTGTATTCACTGTTATATCTCTTTCTCCAAGATATTTAGCTAGAGGAAGTGTCATCGTATTAAGCGCACCTTTACTTAAACCGTATGCAATTGATCCTGTAAAACCAAGCCGTACTTCAGCTGATGAAATGTTAATAATACGTCCTTGTTCTCGTAGAAGCGGTAATGTTTGCTGAATTAAGAAGAACGGTGCCTTCATATTTACGGCGATAATTTCATCAAAAACTTCTTCTGTCGTATTTTCAATCGTTCCTTGTGTACCTATGCCTGCATTGTTTACTAAAATATCAATCTCTGATGTACCAACTCTTGTTTGTAATTCATTTTTTAATTGTTCTACTAGCTTTTTGACACCATCAATTGAATTGAGCTCAGCTTCAATTACGAACGCTTTTCCTCCATTAGATTCAATCTCACTAATCGTTTCATCTGCAGCTGTTTTATTTCGGCCGTAGTGAATCACAACTAATGCCCCATCTTTCGCCAATCTCATTGCAATGGCACGGCCAATGCCGCGACTCGCTCCTGTTACTAACGCTACTTTCCCATCAAGATTTTTCATTTTTTCCATCCTCCCTAAATTTCCGTTTAATAAATCCTATACTTATATTTTTATTCAAAAACCAATAATTTCAAATATAGATTTATAGGTAATTTAGTTCGTTCACTTATGATATTATAGTTATAATTTGTGATTTACTTAAAAAATAAAATAAGGAGGCTACACAATGCAAAACACAGTAAAACTGGATGAAATCGATCATAAAATTATGAACTTGTTGTATGAAAATGCGAGAATTTCTGTTTCAGAAATAGGACGAATTATATCCATGACGCAACCTGCTGTAAAAGAGCGTATTAACAAACTTGAAGATCAAGGGGTTATAGCTGCTTACCGAACGAAATTTGAGCCTTCCAAAATTAATAAGAACATTCAAGCATTCATCATGTTTAAAACGAGTCAATGCTCTGATTTTATCCAATATTGTAATGCCGCTCCTGAAGTAACAGATTTATATCGAATTAGCGGGGAATTTAATTATATGATGAAAGTCATGAGCGATTCGATGGATTCTCTCGCTGCATTTTTAGACTCTTTAATGCAATTTGGATTATCGTCTCCTTTAATTGTTTTAAAGAGTGAATTTGAGGAGAAATTGTCGTTTTGATAAAGAAATAAGAGAATTGACATCTCAATGTGAAAATGAACACTTTATTTAAATTGATAGGCACCAGCTTTCCTCAAAAAAGAAAAAGGAGTGGATGATCCACTCCTTTTAACCCTCTACCCCTGATTCCTCTGCGCCTCTCTAAACTCCTCTTTCACCTTCTCTAACAGTCCTTTTTCTGTAATTAATCGATACGCTGTATTTGCTAATGCTTTTGCCGATGTAATTAACGCTTTATCTCCTAGTTCTGAACGTGCTGCTTCTCTAAATTCATTCGTATGTGCAATTAAGTCATCTGGTCCGATTTTAATGTACGGGTGAATGGTCGGTACGACTTGGCTTACGTTTCCGGCGTCGGTTGAACCGATCCCTACTCTTTCTTTGCGATTTACATCTTCACCTAATAGTTCTAATTCTTCCGCTACGATGTCGTTATATGTTTTTGTTACGAGTAGTTCATCGATTTCATTTTGGAATTGATGGATTTTTACTTTTGCGCCTGTTGCTAACGCTGCTCCTTGTGCAATATTTCTTACTTTTTCTGTTACTTCCGCACATCTTTTTCGCGTAGCTGCACGGATGAAGAACCGTGCGGCAGCGTAGTCAGGAATAATGTTAGGTGCTTTTCCGCCCTCTGTAATGACGCCATGAATTCTCACATCTGACGGAAGTTGTTGGCGAAGTGCGTTAATACCGTTATAAAGCTGAATTACCGCGTCTAATGCGTTAATCCCTTCTTCAGGTGAAGCTGCGGCGTGAGCTGTTTTTCCGTAAAAATGAAAATCAAGTGGATCGACTGCTAATGAAGGACTCGTCGTCGCTGTCTTTCCGCTCGGATGAATCATAAGCGCTGCATCGATATTTTTAAATAACCCAGCTTTTACATAACTCGACTTTGCGCTACCGTTTGGCCCGCCTTCTTCTGCTGGTGTTCCAAACACGACAACTTCTCCGCCGATTTCTTCAAGCGTTTCTGATAATGCGATTGCTGCCGCAACGCTAATTGTGCCAATTAAATTGTGACCACACGCATGACCGAGTCCTGGTAAAGCATCATACTCAGCTAAAAATGCGATAACTGGTCCTTGTTTCCCTGAACTTTTTCGTGCGATAAAACCTGTTTCATGACCAGCTATATTGTGCTGCAACTGAAATCCTGCACTACCTAGTAATAAACTTAACGTTCTTGATGCATAAAATTCTTGGTTACCAATCTCCGGATTCCCATGAATATCATGACTTGTTTTTATGTACTTTTCCTTATTTCTTTCGATACTCTCTTCAATTGTTTTTCTTTGTGACGTTACTCCTGTCGCTCCCATTTTTCTTCCTCCTTTTATTTTCACGTAAAAAAGCCTCTTTCTAAAAGATAGAAAGAGGCTTCTGTATATACAGTCAAAATGAGCTTCTTTCTTATCTTTCAAGTTACCTTGCTGGAATTGGCACAGTATTCATAAAGAATCCGCTGCCGAGGTGTCATAGGGCCAGTCCCTCAACCTCTCGTGATAAGAATTTTCATAAAATTATATTAAATTATATTAAATTATTTTCATTCTAAATTTATTCCGAATAAAAGTCAAGGAATTCCTATCCGAATTTACCGAATATCTAAAAACCCTTTTAATACACCAATTGTTTCAGGTGCTTGTAATCTTGCACATATGTACGGAAATTCCGTACTACCTTCAAACATCATTTGAGATGTGAGAGGTGCCCCTGCCCAAAAGATTTCATCATCGATTACTATAAATGGGAACGCTTTGTTTTGCCTTTGTAACTTTACATTCTTTAATGGAACTGGTCCGTCACTATATACCGTTACTTGTGCATTCGTACGCATTAACGCTTGCCATACTCGTTTATCTACTTGCTTCGTACTTGGAAGTGAAATAATGATTTTTCGTTTTGCAGCTAAAATATCTTTTAATAGCCCTTTCGTTTCCTCGAGATTCATTTCCATAAACCAGCGTAATCGTTTCGATATTTTTCTCTCCCATAATTGTCTTGATGTCGTGCGATCATACACATCTCCGTGACGTTCTATATGAGCTGTTAATTGTGATAACGCTTGTTTTCTCGAAAGATTTTTACGCATATAATGGCAATCCGATAATTGAATGAACTTCCCTCTCGCTCTCGTTACTGCTACATTGACGAGACGATGGTTTTTATGATCAAAGAATAACACACCAGGTCGTTCTTGCGGATAACTATCAACTGTATCAAAGATCATCATATCTCTTTCAGACCCTTGAAACTTATGAACTGTTGCCGCTAATACTGGTATGTTTTGATATTTCGTTCTCTGCAACATTTCCCTGATACACGTTGATAAAAAGCGTGACTGCGCCCTGTAAGGCGTAACCACACCGATAGATTGCACACCATCTAGCAGTCCGATTAACATCATTTGCATCGCTACTAAACCAGACATAATATTAAAACGAGAACCAGATGCAGCGTCTTTTAAGGAAAATGCTCCCATTAAGCTCGTATCAAATAAAACACTCGCCTCATTTGCGAACGGCTGCAATTGCGCAAGTTCTTTACGCTCTGAAACAGACGGATGGTCATATACTCTATTTTTATAAATAAATGAGTTTGTAAACTTCGATATATCCGCATGCATACGTCTTTGTTCCTGCAACATAAAAAGGTTGGGATGTGCTTCTGATTTATTTACAGAATCAACAATCCCTGCATGGTAAAACATATCTTCGCCGAGCCATTTTCTAACAAGTTCATGGTTTGCCATCGCAATCGGAGGCAATTGTAAAAAGTCGCCACAAACGACGATACGTTTTCCAAGAGAAGCAGCTAATGCGATTTGCGGCACATATGCCATACTTACTTCATCTACGACAACTAAATCAAATGTACGCTCATAAATAAGTGAATCAATGGCACATTTCGATAAAGTCGCACCGATTACTTGCGCATTTTCAATATATTCTTTTTCTACTTCTTTAATTTTCGCTTTTTGCTTTCGAAGATCACTTTCAATCTCTTGTATACGCTTCTTATCAGCAGAAGTCGCTTTATATGATAAAATCTTTTCACGAAGATCTTGTCGTGTCTCTTCTAAATAGAGTCTTTCTTCTCCCCAAGATCCGTTCGTCGTTTCAACTAACTTCGATGCAAGTAACGTTTCATGATTTCGTATATGTTCATGTTGGCTAAAACCGTAACGAACGATTTCACCAGGTGTCCATTTCTTTTTCTTCTCAATTTGCTTCGTTACTTCGCTCATTAATACGTCAACTGCCGCATTACTATGAGCTAACACAAGTACCGATTTTCCTTTTTGATAATGAGCCGAAATAATACGTGATAAATTGTACGACTTCCCTGTTCCAGGCGGTCCCCACACATACGTTGTCGGATTGTAAAAAGAACGGTAAGCCAATTCATTTTTCGTATTTTTCATCTTTTCAATATGTTTCGGACTGCTCGTCCCATCAACAAGACGCTTTATACGATTACGTTTCAGCTTATCTTTATGTGCTTCTTTCAATCTCTCTTGCAGTTGTTCTAACAATTGCCACGGTTCACTGTATAAAACAGCTTCTCGTATTTCGCCTTGTATATAATCATTTAACTTCAATTCGATTTCTAATCCATGTACAGATAATACTTCCCCCGTCGCTTCCTCACCATCGAACTCAATTCGAATTGGTGAACCTTCAGGTAAACTTACTTCCGATATAAGCTGAAATACGTATACTGTACTTTCATAATCTGTATATAAAAAACGACCGTTAATGATAGAGATTTTACTACCACCTATCGTTTTCCAATGTTTAATTTCATATGCTAATGCATAATGCCACTCTTTCATTGTTTCCGATAATGAAGGAGTTTGAGTAGTTGTATTCATAGTATAATCTCCTTCCTTCTCCCCAAACATACTTTCTCACTATACCATATAACACGCTAAAATTTGTAAGGTTTTTATCTTGCTTATTTTCTTAATTTTCAATAATATATTGTATATAATTTTCAGAAAGAAGGAGTGCACATGCCAGTTAGAAGAATCGAACACGTCGGACTTATGGTCACAAATTTAGAAACATCTATTTCATTTTATGAAAAAGTAGTTGGCTTACAACTTATTAAGCGCATGGGACATCCAAACCCAAACTTAAAGCTCGCATTTTTAGGCGTAGAAGAATCAAAAGAAACGATACTTGAACTAATTGAAGGTTATAACTCTTCCCTTCCAGCCGAAGGAAAAGTACATCACATTTGCTTTAAAGTGGATTCATTAGAAGATGAAATCAAAAGACTAGAAAGCCACAAAGTAACATTTTTACTAGGAGAAGAAATCGAAACATTACCAGATGGAACACGTTACATATTCTTCGCTGGCCCTGATGGAGAGTGGATTGAGTTTTTTGAGACGGAGAGATAAAAAAGGAGCCGGAATTTCGGCCCTTGTTTTTGTAAGTGCAGCGACCATTAACAATTAAACATACCTTCAACCTGAAAATTCACCAAGATTAAGGATCATTCATTTTGTTAGGAGTATAGAGAATGATGAATACTGTTTAAATTCTTGCTTTTTGGGTGCTTATACTATTTCCAATCCTTTATATAATCAAGATAAAGGATTGGAGTTTAACAGTAGTTGCTGTATTTATTGGAAGGATTCTATTAAGTGTTATCTTTTTCTTAAATGGAATGTATATAGGACTGCAACGAAATTGGGTACAGCCCCCCTATGAAAAAGAATGGGATTTCTTTATTAAATCTTTACAAAATGGAAAAACAGAAGCACTTTTAGAATTATTACTTCTAATTATTATAGAAATAAAAAGAAATAGAATACCCTATTTCTTTCCTTTAAGTTATATATCTGAACAGAATTGTTACAACCTGAGCGCGCAGCAAAATATCTGATTTTTTCAAGAATATAAAAATAGAGGTCTTTTTAATGGGTGCTATTCACATAATTCTCTAAAGCTAGATTGAAAAATACCCCTTTCTACATACTTTCTAACAACATAAACACACAACTTCCCCCTTTATTTTACCCTCTAAAATGAAACTTTTGTTTCATTTTAACAGCAAAAAACCTTATCTTTGATAGTAAGGTTTTTTGTAATCGGATAAGACAATATTCATCTTAAAATATAATAACGTATGCAAATCAACCCCACGGCTCTCCATATGTATATTGTATACTACTTGTTGTATTAACCTTTGTTTGGTCCGTTGAAACATTTACTCCATTTTATGAATATTAAAAACGCCTAATTTGATGGGCATTTTGTGAGATGCTCACAAGAACAGGTTCCATTAAAACTCTAATATACCTCTTTCAAATGGGTACACTCTTTGTGTCACAACCGGATTTACTATTAATACAAAAATACTGTCATTGGGTCATCACAAAACACACAATAGTAAAGGTATAGCATATTATATAATGATAAATAAATTTTATGTAAGATAACTGTATATAAAGTATAACCGTAGGAGGGAGTTATATGTTTGATAAAAACGAAATACTTCAAGCTAATGCATTGAATCCAAATTTAATTGGCCCTACACTGCCACCAATTCCACCATTTACTCTACCAACAGGCCCAACAGGAGGGACAGGCCCAACGGGAGCAACAGGCCCAACGGGAGCAACAGGCCCAACAGGAGTAACAGGCCCAACGGGAGCAACAGGCCCAACGGGAGCAACAGGTCCAACGGGAGCAACAGGCCCGACGGGAGTAACAGGCCCAACAGGAGCAACAGGCCCAACAGGAGCAACTGAAGGTTGTCTTTGTGATTGCTGTGTTTTACCTATGCAGAATGTTTTGCAACAACTTATTGGGGAAACTGTGATTCTTGGGACTATTGCAGACGCGCCCAACGTCCCCCCTCTTTTCTTTTTATTTACTATCACTTCTGTAAATGATTTTTTAGTTACAGTTACAGATGGTACCACATCCTTTGTGGTCAATATTTCTGATGTAACAGGGGTAGGATTTTTACCACCAGGTCCATCTATAATATTACTTCCGCCTGTAGACTCAGGATGCGAATGTGATTGTCGTGAACGACCGATTAGGGAGTTATTGGATACGCTTATCGGTACTACAGTGAACCTTTTAGCAAGTACTGGTTCTACTGCAGCAGGTTTTAACGTGGAACAAACAGGTCTTGGTATAGTTCTAGGTACTTTACCTATAAATCCAACTACAATCGTTAGGTTTGCTATTTCAACCTGCAAAATTACAGCTGTAAACATTCTCTAAAATTTAAAGATGTATAATAAAAAATAGCACCAAATGCCCAGAAACCTAACAATTTGAAGTATCCCCAAAATAAAAAATTGTACATTTTCACCTGAGGATGTCGATTTTCTTATTTTGGGGTATTTGCTTTTCTTAGCCTGATAGGTATGGGCTACCGCCACACATCTATCAACTTAAGCGAGTAATTGTCCCAAAAACGAAAAAGATGAGTGTATTTCTTAACTTGATAGCGATGTAGCGGGTCCCCTTTTAGAATAGTAGAGTATAAACGTAAAAAAACTTCTAACAAATTTTGTTAGGAGTTTTTTAAAATACGTGATATGTTATTTGTCAATATTTCTTCAATCTTCATTATTGATTTCTATTGTGCCTGTTCTAGCACTAACCTTTAAAATATTTAATAGATTATCAGGTGTCTTGATTTCCACTTCATATTCAAATTTAGATTGTGCTAAGTTGTCATCTTCTAATTCGAATTCTTTTTTCACATTAATAATTTCTCCATTTGTATGAGCTAAAGAAATTTCACGAACTTGTTTCTCTGTGTAGTTTTCATTCTTTTTGGCATAATTGTAACCCATACCATAATATCCACCAACAATAGCAATACCACTTACTAAAATAGCAATTACACTTATGATTATTTTCTTTTTATGTTTTAACATTTTCATCCACTCCTTAATGATTAATCATCTATTCCAAATCTTGCTTCAAGTGCATTTTCTGCTTGCTCTAATTGATCTTCAAGTATATCTTGTTCTCTTTCTTGTATTTGATATTGTTCAACAGTTATCGTTCCAGCGTGATAATCTGCTTCTAGCTGATCATCAGATAGATCTATCTTTTCATCTAATTGGTCAATTTCTTTTTTTGCTGCTAAGTACGTATTTAAGTTATCTTCTTTTGCTCCAACTGGTTTCGTGTTATTTGCCTTTTCAACAATAGATGTGACTTCGTTTTTGAAATCTTGTGTTTGCTTAGTATCATTCATAGCAGGCCCTGTTTTGTTTGGTTCTTGCTGCAGTTGAGCAACTTCTTTTTGTAATTTATCATTTTCCACTTTCAGTTGTTTTACTTCTGTATTGTTATCAGATTGAGTAGAACAAGCTGTTAAGAATAAACAAGACATTGCTCCAATCAACATCCATTTTCCCATTCTGTTTTCCTCCCTTTACATGTGCACCTTATCCTTGCCTTTATATTACTGAACAAACATTAAAGGAAGATTAATGTACAAAAAATAAAATGATATAATTAAATAGTTTCTAATCTTTCTTTAATGTTTTGGAATTATAGTGATACATATTAATAAGAAGAAAAGGAGAATGTTAATGCGAGTTCTTATTGTCGAAGATGAACAAGACTTACAAAATATATTGGTAAAACGATTAAATGCAGAACATTATAGTGTCGATTCATGTGGGAATGGAGAAGATGCCTTGGATTATATAAACATGGCTACCTATGATTTGATTGTGCTTGACATAATGATTCCCGGAATAGATGGTTTACAAGTATTACAAAGATTACGCGCGGACAATAATACAACTCCTGTCTTGCTTCTTACAGCTAAAGATACAATTGATGATCGCGTAACAGGACTCGACTTAGGTGCGGACGATTATTTAGTAAAGCCGTTTGCTTTTGATGAACTGTTAGCAAGAATTCGAGTGTTGATGCGAAGAAAAACAGGAAATACATCTAATGTGTTTGAAATCGCTGACCTAGTGGTGGATTGCAATATGCATAAAGTAACAAGAGGATACCAGGTTATCACTCTTTCCAGTAAAGAATTTGCTATTTTAGAATATATGATTCGTAATAAAGAAGTTGTGTTGACACGAGATAAAATTGAGCAACATGTGTGGAATTACGACTATGAAGGTGGCTCGAATATTATTGATGTTTACGTCCGCTATCTTCGCAAAAAAATTGATAGCCAGTTTGAAACGAAGTTAATTCATACAATACGAGGAACTGGTTACGTATTGCGAGTTGAATCATGAAAAGACTATCAATAAAAATGAGAGTGACCCTGTGGTATACGGGGCTAATTGTAATTATTATGGCACTCGTGTTAGCTTTTATTTTAACTTCTTCAGATAAAGTTTTGCTTTTTAATATGAAAGATCAATTGAAGAGCACAGTAAAAGAAAGCATTGAAGATATCGAATATAAGCATGGACAATTAAAGATGGACGATGATTTTGAAACCTTTGAAGATGGAGTAAATATCATCATTTATAGTAAACAAGGTGAGCTGCTGGCAGGTAATAGTCCAACAAGCTTTAATAAAAAGATATCGCTTAAATCCGATGAAATACAAACTATTAAAGACGGTAATAAAGAATGGATAGTATATGATTTTCTCCATAATGCAGGCGGCGGTGAGCAAGTGTGGGTTCGTGGAATAATGACTATGAACCAATTATCATCAACCATGAATACGCTTATTGTGATAACACTCATCTCATTCCCATTACTTATTCTCATTGCCGCAGTGGGAGGATATTTTATTACGCAAAGAGCATTTCGACCTGTGCAACAAATGAGTGATTCAGCTAGTAAAATTGGTGATGGTAAAGACCTTTCGAAGAGAATTAATTTACAAGGTTCACCGAAAGACGAAATGTATCATTTAGCACAAACTTTTGACAAAATGTTTGAGCGATTAGAGACATCATTTGAAAGTGAAAAACAATTTACATCTGACGCATCTCATGAATTAAGAACACCAACATCTGTTATTATTTCGCAATGCGAATACGCTTTATCGCAGAGGAAGAATCCGAAAGAAATGGAAGAATCGTTAGAAGTAATTTTAAGGCAGTCACGTAAAATGTCCGCGTTAATCTCGCAACTCTTATTATTAGCAAGAGTTGACCAAGAAAAGCATAATACTTTTCAATTTGAATGTATCAATATGAGTGAATTAACGGAAATCGTTGTAGAAGAGCTTTCATTAATGGTTCAAGAAGCTTCGATTAATATAACAACTAATATAGAGGAAGACTTGTTTATTAAAGCAGATCAAACATTGATGATGCGTTTATTAATGAATTTACTAACGAATGCGATTGCTTATAGCAAAGCGAACGGCACTGTGAATATGCAACTGTTCCGGGATGAAACCAACATAATAGGTAAAGTCTCCGATAATGGCATAGGCATCAGCGAGCAACATATTGCGAAAATATGGGACCGCTTCTATCGAGTTGACGCAGCACGAACATCTTCAAACAATGGAAACACAGGTTTAGGATTGTCGATGGTAAAATGGATTATAGAACTACACGGAGGAGAAATTACCGTTGCAAGTGAATTAGGAGAAGGCAGTACTTTTACATTTAAACTACCAATTGAAAAACGAGCATAATGTATGCTCGTCTGTAGCTTCAGAATAAAGATTGATTAAAAAGCTCTCTTCACTCCTTATTTAAAAGTAATTACAAAAACTCCATTTTGAAAAAGAGTGATCAAAATGGAGTTACTCTTTTTAGCTATATATGAGATTTTATAAAACCATCCACTTAAATCTATTTTCCAAATATACCATTCAACACTCTGAAATATTCTAATCAACATAATCACTCAATTAACTAAAAAAGTCGGTTAATTGCATAACGCTCTTCTAACTTTTCTTGCGAAACTTAGTGGATCATCAACGTCTTCGATATTAACGTAAATCAAATTTGGATCATCACATAACCACTCATTGTGTATAGACGACACAATTATTC
Source organism: Bacillus cereus group sp. RP43 (assembly GCF_040459645.1). Classification (NCBI taxonomy): domain Bacteria; kingdom Bacillati; phylum Bacillota; class Bacilli; order Caryophanales; family Bacillaceae; genus Bacillus; species Bacillus cereus group sp. RP43. Next base: position 2,190,576 of record NZ_JARVHQ010000001.1, on the reverse strand, counting down.
CTTGTTTAATAATTGTAGCAACAAATTCAGTAACTTCCTTTTGTAAAAGTGCTACCCGCCCTAGACATAATGCACGTCCAGTTTTATTATCTCTTGATTCGAATGAGAAAGAAGTTGTTACTCTAAAACGTTTTCCTAAGATTGTTGCTTGTATTTCATCTCGGTTTATTGTTGCCACGCATTTTCCACCGGCGAATCCTTCTTGGCCATCGATAATTCTTGCAAACTGTTGACAAATTGATTCCTCATTAATCGCCATACCTTCAATCATCCCCCCTTTTACTGTTAGGTTATGAATTCATACATAGGTTTGAAACGGTAATGAATCTATTCTATTACAAAAAAGATGATGGCAATCTAACGAAATCTGTTAGATCAATTATTCTTGATCATTTGAATTGTTACCAGAGTTTAAATGGGCAGATTTTTTGTTTTATGAGGTGTTTTTCCTTTTATGCTTGATGGGCATCGGGGACTGAAGGCAAAACTCGGCTATTATAATGTTAAGACATTTTTAGAGAGCATAAAAAAAACACCCTAAGGTGCCATCCGCTGACTTGAGAATCATATCTATGTATGGAGAAATTTTAGACAAGACAAATACAAAAGAGAAGCTTCTAACTATAATTTATAGAGCTTTTATGCCATGAATGACTTACATACATATTTCCTTATTTACCCGAAGAAGAATCCCGTTATATTACTTTCTGATCAGTCTTGTTAAAGCCATCCCAAGAAATCCAGCGCCCATTCCTATTAGCCATCCAGCATGAGTATCACCTAATATAGATCCCACTCCTCCGCCAAGAAACATGCAGCCAACGAATACTAATCCTCCAATTCCCCAATTCAATCGTTCCATAATTCAATCACATCCTTTCAATAAAACATATGCTATTAGCTACCTAAACTTTCTTACATAGGATTGTTAATTATTTTGCTAGAGATGGTATCGTTATTTGGCTTGGGTTCAGCAACTTTTAGTGAATTCAAAAAAACGGCGATTGACCGATTTGAAAGGATTCAACCTTGTCATTAGAGGATACATAAAAACCTGACAGTTAATTAAAATAGATCACAAACTATGAAATAAAGTGAAACTTTAATCAGCTCGCAACAAACTTCTGTACCCCACCTAAATTTTGAGGTGGGAGTTTTACTTTCCACAAATAGTAAGAAGCTAAATATATAGTAAAACCCCAGAAATCCAAAGATCTCTGGGGCTTCATTATATATTTAGCTCTTTTTGTTTTTTGTTTTGTTTATGTCTATGCAGCAATTTTCGACTTATGAGAGAAATCAGTAATAAGATCAGTACTAGTACGAAAAGTTGCATATATGATAAATTAAAATATTTAGCACCTGTAACAAGTAAAAGTGTAGAAATCGTACCTTTTACAATGAAAAAAATAATAATCCATAATCCGCCTTTTTTCCAGTTCATTTTTATTTTACCCTTTCTTACATTTAAATTCTTAAATGGGACACCTTAATAGAAATCTATTATATTAATAAAAAAGTAAACTTTTTCACAAAAATCATGTCCAATTACATGTGACGACTTCATAATAAATGAAAATGATATTCAGTGTCAATTTTATTGACTATTTGAATACCTATTTTTCATCTCAATCTCTTTCCACTTTGTTTCTTATAGGCAATGAAATCTGGTCTTCAAACAAAAAACACCTCCATTGAAATTGCACACTTAGTATGCGAATTCAAGAGGTGTTTTTTCATGTATCACTATTCAGGTTCACTTCAATCACGATTTCCTGCTTTTTTTATTAATTTAAGTTCTTGATACATGCATTTCTATTTTCTAGTACACGATAACTGGATCATTAGTGTTCAAACTATCATACACAGTTTTTGCTACATTAGGAAGAAGGTTAACACACCCGCCTGATCCCCCTGTTAAATAAGCATTATTTGCCCAGTCTTTTCGCCAACCTGCATCATGGAATCCTTGACCACTATTTGTGAATGGAACCCAGTAATCTACTTTAACTGCATAATCAGCTTTACCTACTGCGCTACCTTTGAGTGTGTATGGTGTTCGTTTATATAGAACGTACCACACACCTGGTGATGTATCTTCACTCGTGCTATGTTTACCAGTTACTACATTTGTTGTAACTACTAAATTTCCATCTTTGTAAATCCAAATTTGTTGCTCTGCAATTGAAACTTCAGCATACGTGTCTCCGATGCCATTATTCGATGTTGTTTCATAACCGATCCCTTCCTTCTTCCAACCATTTCCGTGAATATTAGAAGCAGAAAGTGATTTTTCGCCTTTCTCAAAGGCTTGTTGAACTTGTTTTGTTTCTTTTTCAACATCTAGTGCCCAGCCATAGCCTTGCCCTTTTACTGATATGACCGAACCAGAATGTGTTTTAAAAGCGAAGTCTTTATTTAATGTAGATTTAGCATTATTAATCTCAGCAATCTTATTCTTAATGTCGCTCGCATCGATTGTAACTTTCATATCCTTTGACATAGAGGCATTTTGAATTAAATCTTTTGCTTTTAAAGGATAAACTTCATTCTGCACTTTATACTCAACGGACTGTTGAAGAAGATTTTGTAGTGCTTCCTCCTCTTTTTTGACAATCGGATCGTCTTCTTTAATAGGCTTTATGTATGTAGACTTCAGATGAATTTCACTTTTATACTTCTGCTTGTCGTAATCTTTCAGTAGACTAGTAACGTCATACTGTTTTCCATCAACGCTCTTCGAAATAACAACTTTTCCTTGTTCAAGCTTCGCCATAGCATCTTGAGGCGCTTTTAATTTTTCATTCATAGAGATGAGCTTTTCTTCTACAAGTTTTTTCATCGTTTCACTACGATACTGATCCGCCTCATCCGGTAGCAATGAATAATTTTTTTCCTGTGAAGAAGGGAAAAATGTCCACTGGCTTTTTAATAGTTTCTTAACTTGAGGCAAATCTTTTTCCGTAAGTTCCGTTTTTGTATCTTTTTCATCTAAAATTTGTTGTTGATCGACATAGACTTTGTTTGCTAGTCCAGATGTTTTTAATTTCTGTATTGCCTGATCAGCACTCAAACCACCAACATTGGTGTCATTAATCGTAACATTCGAATTGAAGTGAGTTGCCTGATAATAACTCATTCCCCCAATGAGAAGTGCAATTATACCAACACCCGCTGCGATAAACTTCCAATTTGTAAAACGTTTGCTTGATCTTACTCGTTTTCTATTAACTTCTTCAACTGATTCATTTACTGTATTGTTGTTCATCAATCTTTCCCCCGTATACATTAACGTCCATCGATTTTAAACCAAAACCATTGACTAGTGTACCTTATTTTTCCTGAAATTTCATTATTTTTGACTAAATTTAATTGCATTTAATTGATCAAATTTAGACTTTTAATAGAAAGACACATAAAGATGGTAGATAAAGTGAAACTTTAATCAGTGTGGGAGATCATCACCCACTGATTATTAGCCCACAAATAGCGGGATAAAAATTAGGCGAAGTAAAGAAAGTCCTTTGACTTCCCTTACTTCGCCTTTAAAAAATAATTAGTGAATAGCTCCCTATTTTTTACACTATTGTAATTATAGTGTTTTTTGACATTTGATCATTATAAATTTAAATGGAGGTTTACTCTCCATATTTTTATGCGGCTCCAAAATTTCCGTAGTTTCTATCAGTCCATATTTTTCAAAGTCTTGTTTTAACGAGTCCATATCATAAAAGTACATTTTTACCCCTTCCATTATCTCGAAGTAGTCTTTACCCAGTTGTTTACCCTTCCCAAACATTGGGGCATCTTTAGAAATAGTAGTAAAAATCATATACCCGTTTGGTTTTAACTGACTATAACAATCTTTAATAAACTTCTCTCTCTCATCCTTATTCAATAAATGAATAAGTGCATAACAAAATATACCATCATAAAGTTTGTTATCAAAAGGCATATCCGTTACTGAACCATGGAAGAAATCAACATTAAGTTCATTCTCCCTCGCCAATTCAATCGCTGTTTTTGAAATTTCAATACCTGTTACATGTATTCCGTTATCAATAAAAACCTTCGCATTTCTACCGTACCCAATACCAGGAATCAATATATCCTTCACTTTCTTTTCAAGGAAAAAGTCCTTCGTCAAAATTGCAGAGTCTGAAGGTTCAAATCCCCACATCATTTGATTTTCTATAAAACTTGCTTCCCAAAATTCTGTCATACATCAATCTCCTTTATATATCGTTGTTTACCGTTGAATGTTGAAAAATCATCGCATATTCACGAAATTGTATCAAACTTCAACATTAATTCAAAACAAAAAGCATTGGATATCCAATGCTTTTTCACACTTACGCAAATAAAGACGTATTCGCATATAAAGCTGGTGAGCCACCTGAATGTACGAATAAAATGTTGTCCTCTTTATTAAATTTACCTTTTCTAATTAGATCGATTAGTCCAGCTACTGCTTTACCTGTATAAACTGGGTCAAGTAAAATACCTTCAGTTTTCGCAAGTAACTGTACTGCTTCAACCATTTCTGGTGTTGGTAAAGCGTATCCTGGTCCTACATATTCATCAAAGCATGTAACCGCTTCGCGTGAAATAGAGTTTGGAATACCTACGTGAGCTGAAGTTTCATCTACAAGTTTTGCTACTTTCTCTTCTTGCTCCGCTTTTCCTCTACTTACATTTATTCCGATTACAGGAATTTTGCTTTGCGTTCCGGAAAAACCAGTAATTAAACCAGCATGCATACCAGCGCTACCACTTACACAAACAACTGAACTGAAATCAATTCCTTGCTCAAATGACTGAGCCATAATTTCTTGCGCACAAGCAATATATCCCATTGCGCCAGTAGGGTTCGATCCACCAACTGGAATGACATATGGTGTATTTCCTTTTTCACTTACTTCTTTCGCTACTTTATGCATCTCTTCCATAAGGTCTGTTCCGTTTGGCACAACAATTACGTTTTCAGCACCTAATAAATGATATAAGAAATAGTTTCCGTTAAAGTCTGGCTTTTCTTCTGGCTCAAGCCCTTCCTCTAACACAAGAATACATTTCATTTTTTCTTTTACCGCAGCTGCAAGTGTTAGACGACAATGGTTTGACTGAATACCACCAGCTGTAATTAATGTATCTGCACCTTTTGCCTGTGCATCTGCAACTAGAAACTCTAACTTTCTCGTCTTATTACCACCAGCTGTTAAACCAAGTAAATCATCTCGTTTAAAATAAATAGTCGGCCCACCAAGTGCTTCAGAAAAATTGTTTAATTTTTCAATTGGTGTATATGATTCTGTATATTTTTTTCTCGGGAATTTAGCTAAATTCATCAATAACGCTCCTTTTATACTCTTTCACAGTAAATGTAACCATACTATTATTACATGGAAAAATGATGAAGTCACCTTTCTGGATTAAAAATGTATTAGAATTCGGTAAATGCAATTTATATCAATGATTTTTAAATCCAGTTCGGTAAATGAAATTATATGAACGATTTTCTTAATATATCGTTCATAACTTGAAATATATCAACGATTTTTTCAATATATCGATTCAACGACAAAAATATACAAATAGAGGCCCGTTTCTCATCAATCAAAAAGAGCCCACACATTTAAATGTGGGCCCTCTCCAATCACTTATTTGCCGAAAAACGAAGAAGCTGTGTTAATCCTGCCTCTAAATTCATTTCTCCTTTATGGCGTACATATACAATCTTGTCCCCATCAAATTTTGGCGGGTTTGCTGTATAATACGTATGCCACTCATTCGTTCCTTCTATAGAGTACTCCATATATTCAGTAGCACCAACGATTACATTATTTCTATCATCTGCTGTTACATCTGGTGCCATTTGTGCAATTTTTGCGTCACTAATTAATAAGTTCTTTATGCCCTTATCCCGTTTATAATCGTAAGCCGTTACGACAACATCGTTACCGTATGCTTTCACTTGCAATCCTTGTTTGAAAGAAGATCCATCCGGAGCAGTCTTCTCTCCGCCATTTGGTCCGGCTGACATCCACCCTGTTTCAATTCCGCCCGTATTGACAACCGTAAATCCCTTTTCATCTCCGCCTGCAATTTTCTTTTTACCAGCCCAGTCCGGTAAGTTTAAATCCCAATGCGTATGACTCGTAAAGAAAACGACCTGCGGATAGTCTTTTAATATAACGTACAACTTATCAATATTTAAATAATCTTGTAAATATGGATTTTGTCTTGATCCAGATACCGTATCAGGTAAAACGTGATGAGAGAAAATGAAAATTGGCTTATTTTTATCTTTCTGGCTGTACTCTTCTAAATTTTGTTTTAACCAACCTAGTTGCTCATCACTCATATATACTTCGTCCCACATTTTTGAATCGTGATATTTCATATATTTTTCAGTTCCTAAAAATAAAAGCGGATAACCGTCTAATTCTTTTTTATGATATACCTTTTCTTGTCCGCTAAATTTTAAATAGCGGTTAAATAACGTTTCTTCCGCTACACCGTTCGGCCATGTGCTTTGAGATAACTTTCCATCAGCTGTCCATTTCCCAGCATAAAACTCATGATTCCCAATAGCCGACCATACATTCTCCGGATGCTTATTTTTGTTTAGCACACGCTTTACATCATCATATTGTGACTGCTGTCCAGTTGGCGTTATATCCCCATTCATAATAAGCGCTCTAGAAAGTGGCGTTACTTTATTCATATCTTTTAACACGTGATCAAAGTCCCCTAAATCTCCTTGAATGTCACTAATAACGTTAAAAGTTGTAGCTGATTTTCGGACTTGCTCTTTCCCTTCCGCATGTGCTGAAAATGTCGGTAATAACGCCGCCATAACAGCTAATGAAGCAACTGCCTTTTTCATACAAATTTTCCCCCTAATAATAGAATGTATAAACTGACATGTTCTGCCTTCTCTTAGGTGCTTGTCCAATTCACATTATAGGGGGAGATTGTAAATGTTGATTGGTTAAAAAATTAAGTGTTTTTTAAGAGCTTTTGTCTTTTCATTGCACTCCACAATTCGCGATTCGCGCCAATCTAGCTTTCTAGCCTTTAACATTACATAAATGTAAATTTAGATGATAAATCTTTTAGTTTAATACGTTGTCTTTTAATTTCCGTTACATAACAACAACAACAACAACATACGCTACCTTTTTAAGTTCTCTTCATTTAATTCATACAACTCTAGTACAATAAAACTCCCATCTTTTCTGTATATTCCCAAAAAAAACAAAGTTTTTCCGTTTAGATACAATCTCATTTATTTTTCTTGATGTTCCGCATCCTATTCACTTAAATAGGATGCATATTCTAATTCATCTGGATTATCATGTAACATAGAAATAAACTCTAATTTATTTCCATCACAATCCAGAAAGTATACACTTGCAGCTGGCATCCATCTTTGGACAATTGGCTCTTGATTTCCTTTTCCTTGGCTTCCTACCACTTCTATTCCACGATTCTCTAACCATAATTTAGAAGTCTTTAGAAATTCTAAATCTACACCAAAAGCAAAGTGTTTCATCTCAAAATCCTCAATATTATGTACTTCCCATAGCCCAAGCATTTGCTTTTTACTTTCTCCTACCCAAAAGAAAGCCACTTTTCTTTTCGATAGTTTTCTTGCTAATGCTAACCCTAACTTATTTTGATAGAAATCTATCGCCTTTTCTAAATCTCTTACATGTAAATGAGTTTCATATATGTTCTGTATCATTCTACTTGTTCCTTTCTTTATTGATAACAGCGGGTTAAGTAGTTACTGTAATTTAAAATCTGACGTATGTATAATCCTTGTAATGTATCCCCATATCTGATATACCCATTTACTATTCTATCGAAATTGAAATATGATAAATCCAACTGAGGTAGTAAATTTAAATAAAATTTCTACTACTTTTGTAGGTGAACTCTCCATTAAATTCGGATGAAATCATATTTAAATAATGAAAAAACACTATTTTGGGATAGTCAATATTTTTAAGTTGATGGATGTGTAGCGATATCCCTATCAGTAATCTTTATATTAACAGTTATGCGTAACTTCTAACTCATTATTAGCATAGATTGTTCCGTAAGTAGCACAAAGTAACATTCCACCACAAACCTCACTACTCACCCGAAAGTTTATATTATCTTCATATAAATCTATACTATTATTTCTAATTGTATCTACAAGTTTTTTGAAATCAAGAACCGGTAAATATTTCGTTATAATTTCATAGCTTGATAAATTATCTTCATTATTATATGCATTATATTTCTGAATTTCTCTATAAATCGGACTTGGACTATACGGATCATGTTGCAATTGTCCGTTTTCATCTTTGAATTTTTTTATTTCTTCTTTTACTATATAATCTGGATACTCTTCACTACTTTCATCTTCATCACCAAATTCCCAAAATGGATATTCCATATCACATAAGTGCGTTATAATCCACATTAGAAATTACTCATTTATAAACCCCACATTTGTTTCTAACTCCTTGAATCTATTACCATAATATTTTGTAGCTTTTTCTACCTTCTCTTCTTGGGGCATATTATCCGTCGCCCCTGTTATATCTCATCCATCTATATCTATAAAAATGCTATTGAATTTACCTAAAACACCTAAATCAACAGTTTTACTCCAGTAGGCTTCACCATCTCTATCGATTTTTATCATAATATCCTCCATTCTGCTCTGTTAGTTGCATAAGAAAAAGCGACTCTTCCATAAGAAGAATCACTTCCATTAGTACATAACTTGCTCCCTCATTAATCCTCAATTTCAATTCCAGCTTGTTTAAATAGTTCTAATACTTTTGGGTAACACAGTGAAATATATTCCACTGTTTTTAAATTTTTTAGATTTTGAAATCCTTCAACAGATATTACATCAAATAAACTGTCTTCACCATCCCAATCTGGCTTTAAGATATGATAAATTTCATTCCCACCATCAAAGCAAATGGATTCAATCTTTTCCAAATCACTTATTTCCAAAGTTAACTCTTCTAAAAAACCTCTGATTTCAACAATTGGTCCAGCTCCTGAATACCATTCAAAATTATTCGTATACTTATCTATTAAGTCTTTTAATTCTTTTAGAAATAGTGGCTCTTTATCTAACAAAGCTTCAATTACCACTAATTTAAAATTAAAATCCTGAAACATCTCACTCTTTCCCATTTTAGCTTCCTCCCATATTACCCCTGCACTAATAAAGAGAGCCCTTTGTACAATAACCAGTCCAACCGTTAATCTCACTTCAGCTGGGGTGAAATCTCCAACATTATAATTGTATTTACCGTATGTAAATAACAGAATCTAACAAAAAAGAAACAAAATTAGACAACTTGATGGTGATGGGATTGCGTCACACATCCCATCAACTTAATTCTTAGTTTTCATATATCCTTCTATTCATGTTTATTTGCGTCTTTCCGCTGTGATACGATTACCTTTCTTAGTATCTACCATCTTTAAAGAACCGTCTTTGAAATACTCAATCTTGTAATCTACTGCTACTTCCATTTGTTTCTCATCTATCTTCTTACCGTCTTTTACAAACTCTTTCGGCATCATTGTGACTTGTTTTTTGTCTTGACTATAAAACCATGTTCCTTCCATGTGGTTTTCTTCATACGATGTTTTACCTGAATCATCATAAAGAGTAAACGTTTCATCTTCACGGAATTCTAACCCTTTATGGAAGTCAGCCCCTTTGTAACTACCCCATTCTCCAATTAATTCTTTACCACCCAATGTTATTTGTACGTTTTCATTACTAGAAGAGGTTTCAGAAGTTGAAGAACTATCTGTTTTACCTACTATTACGTCTTGAATCGGTTTGAAACCAGTTGCCCATAGTTCTGAACCTTGTTTAAGTAAGTCTTTTGATTTTTCTGCTTTAGCCTTAACTGCTTTCTCGTCTGTTTTCTTGTCTGATGTTAAAATTTCTTCTTGAATCGAATATGCTTCTTTATAACAATCTACTGCTTTTAATATGTCTTTATGGGTGTCCTGATACTCTATTGGCGGTTCAATTGTATCAAACTTCTTTATAGTTTTCTGTATATCGTTTACTTGTGCTAATAACGTCTTAGATGCCTCTTTATCGCTTTTCGTTCTATCCTTTGCTGTTTCAGACATATCAGTGACTTTCTGTAAGAATTCTGAAGATATAACCGTTATACGCTCAGGATACTTGTCTTTCGATAACTTCTCTTTTGTAACTGCCTTAGATTCCACTTTCTCTTTTGGCGTTGCTTCTGTCCTATCAGTTCCACAACCTACTAATAGTAAAAATGGTACTGCTAAAGTAACTAGTTTCTTTGCTTTCATGTTAACCCTTCCCCCTTATAACTACAAAAAAGGACATACCTAAGCATATAACTGCCAGAAAGATATATCCTTTTACATACTTTTGGTTAAATTTGGTTGTCAGAATGTTATTTTATAATGAAAAAAGTAATACGTCAAAATGATTTTAAGAAAATTCCAACAAGAGCGTTTTATCAATTCTATACATAATTAAATTTCTACTGTTGCTAAATACAAAGTTTAATCTGGGGATGTCAATTTCACTATTTTAGGGTATTTATTTTACTAGCTCGATGGACATGTGGGGTGGTACTACTTACAACCCTTATGTATTTATATCTAAATATAAAATTTTAATTATATTATATTATTGTCTGATTATTGTTTTTTATTCCTTCTAATTTTCGGGAAAAATCCACTAATTAATAATGTTATAATCCACGCCATGATTAGAATAAAATTTATTGTATTACCGGAATTTAAACTGAAAACCCTCCACAAATAGGCCGCACAAAATACGAGAATAGCAGTAGTAATAAGTAAAGATGTCCTAACTACTAATCCGATGTAAGATTTCTTCTCTTGCTTAATAATGAAGGTTCTTCTACCTTTATACAATCTAATCACAAACAGTAGCAAATATATACCAAGTGTGGCTCCAATAACAATTGATGTAATTGAGTTATTTTTTCTCTGCTCAGCGAGAGAAAAGTAACTTTCAGGTAATTTTCCAGTTTCATATTCAATCCATGCGTGGTAAATATCCTGTCGTAAGTCTATACCACCTTCACTATTCGTAAGAATTACCAATCCATCCTTTGTATTAGGAATGAAACCATAAAAAGAATGCCAGCCTCGATTGTCACCAGAATGATAAATTAATTTCCAGTGATTAGATAGCTTTTTTTCAAATATACCTAAACCATTCTCCCCTAATACTGGCTTTTGCATTTCCTCAACACGTTCACTTTTGATGACACCATCACCTTTATTATTTGCATCCATGCTTGCAAGTATCAATGTCATCATATCGGTAACGTTTGTCTTAAGACCTGCTGCAGCCTGTTCGGTAAATTGGTAACTAGGGAGTTTCTCTCCAAAATATCCATAAGCTTTCGAAAGATTAGATTTTTCAGGACGTTGTAGGAATGAACTAGATTTCATTCCTACAGGTTTCATAATTTGTTCTTCCATATAACGATCAAAAGGTATTCCGGTAACCTCTTCAATCACAAGTTGCAAAATTGTATACCCACCACCAGAGTAAATTGTTTCTGAACCGGGTTTGTTGGTAACCTCCACTGGTTCATTAAGCCATCCTTTTCCAGACAGAGACTCCTCGATAGAATCAAGATGTTTCCCTGGTGCAACCCCAAGGTATCCTTTATGTGCAGACAGCCCTGCTGTATGACTTAACAATCTTCTTATCGTGACTTCATTATTATTGAACTCTGAATTAGGTAATTTCCATTTGGTTAGAAATTTTCCAACGGGATCATCTAGTGATAAACGACCTTCATCTACAAGATGTAGAATTCCCCACGCTGTAAGGCTTTTAGATATGGAACCAGCCTGAAACAAAGTATCATCACTCACCGCTTTTTTTGTCTTTTTATCTACATAACCGTAGTTAAGTGTATAAGCAATACGCCCCTCATGTACGATGCCTATTGCAACTCCTGGTACATTATAATTTTCCTGCCATTTTGGTACCTGTTCATCCATCTTTTTCTTGAAGTTCTCTATACTCCTATCGGTCAACGTGCCCGATTCTGCCCTCACAGCTTTCGTAAACCGCACTTCATTTGTAATTAATATACAAATAATTAAACATAAAATACTTTTGCATATTATCGATGCTTTTTGTCTATTCTTCATTTGCCTGACCCCTTTTTCAGAATATTCCCTCCGTTACTTAGAGTATCCCATTCACATATCTAGTTCTATCGATTTTTATTACTTAACCTTACAAAATTGTAATAAAAATCAAAGAGCTAAATACTTAGGGGTTTTACTGTTCTTTATCCAAGGGCAATGAATTTCATCAACAAGATAGACATGAGGTTATTTATTGTTTAAGTTAATGCTCCTAAAATACTTGTTTGGTTGATCTAATAGCTATATTTCCACACTACAAAAATTTATAATAGAAAAGGTGAATTTTAGTTTTAATTAAAATTTGACCAAAGTATTGCTGCAAATATTTATTTTATTAAAAGAAGAAACCCACACATTTTGATCAAAATGTGTGGGTTTTATTTTGGATTCCTTAAGTTTTTATGAAGAAGATTAATTATTTTATGTAGCCTACTTAAATAAACGCAACTATTAGTTTAACTATATTCCTTCATGTTTAACATAGAAATTTCACTTTTTAAAAGAAACATGTTGTTCAATTTCCTAACAGAACAAGATAAAATACTTAACACATATTAGTAATTTTTCCTGTTTCTATTGATAAATATAAAAATACTGCCTAACACACTTAATGAAAGCGCAAAATATAACAACAAATCAGGTAGAAATTCTAAAGGAATAATATCAATTGATTGAAAAACAATAATGGCAATGATACCTAAATATAGGATGTTGTACAAAACATTATTTGTTTTATATTGAATCTCTCTTCCTCTTTCGTCGTTTGCTTCATCACTTGATTGAAATTTTATTACATACATCTGACTGATGACTAATAAAACAAATAATAAAATTTTTAACCACAACATATGTATCACTCCTCTAGATAATCAAATACGTCGGTTAACGGCTTTTCAAATGCATTTGCGATTTTAAAGGCAAGAATTAGAGAAGGGTTATATTTATTCTTTTCAAGAGTAGCGATGGTTTGACGACTAACTCCCACCCTTGTTGCCAGTTCTTCTTGAGTCCAACCTTTTTCTGCTCGACAAACTACAATTTTATTATGTAACAATAGTAACACCTCTTGAGATAATTGTAATTTATTTCTTACAATTTGTAAAATATTTTTTACAAATTGTTTTTAAAATTAAAAATACGCATAAAAAAAAGACACAGAGATTTCTCCCCATGCCTACTAATCCTCTACTTCTTCACCGCATGTACATAATGGACTGTTTCAAAGGCTTCTAAATAATCGTTTCGTCCCTCAAAATATAGTTTATTAATATCCTCTGGTGATAAGTGCTCATAAATAAGTAAACCCGCCTTTTCTAATAGTGCTTCCATTTCGGCATAAGAAAAACATGATTTCATCGGTTCTCCGCCTACCGTAGCCATTTTCACCATGTTTTCAACCCGATTAGATAAACCTTTTTCCGTAAATAAGTTTTCATCAGGGTAATCGAAAACGATAGAACTTCCCGCTGGAACCAACTCAAATAAACATTCTATTAAACTGGAAAGTTCCTCTTTCGTTAAATAGTACGTAACACCTAAAAGACTAAAGAAAGTCTTTTTATTTTCAAATCCTTCATTTACTAATTTTTGCTTAGAGAAATCCTTAGTAAAATCCATCGAAACAAAATGAAGATTTTTTGGAATTTCTAGCTCTGCTTCTTTCACTCTTTGTATTTTAAACTCTTGCGTAGAAGGATGATCAACTTCAAATATTTCTATTTTATTCTCTAATTCTCGGTGTCTAAAACTGAACGTGTCTAAGCCTGCACCGAGTATGACGTATTGTTTTGCTCCTAAAGTAACTTCATGTAGTAATATTCGTTCACAATAGGCTGCACGTGCTAAAGGTGTTGGTGATAACTGAACTTGTGTAATCCACTTTAATATTTCTTTTGGATTATCTTGAAACTGCTGTGCAATGTCTTTATTGAAAAAATGTATCCCTTGAACCATGTTCATTTCAATATTGTTACGCTCTTTTTGTGAAATTAAATCTTTAGCTACATAATCATTAAAGATTTTAGGACTATCAAATTCACTATGATACGCCCTTCCGAAAGCTGATACTAACGACGTTACACTTGCTTCACCTTGTTTCACGCACATACACTCTCCTTCATTTTCACAACAAAAATAGGGTTCCCCTGGCCAGGAGAACCCTATTATACACTCTATTTTTATATTGGTAAATTATAGCATAAATAAGTTTTTTTGTCAAGTTTTCATATACCTATCACTTCGACAATTTATGTGATTTTTAGAAGGAAGATTCCATCTCACACAGAATATGCCTATTAATAGCAATATTAACGGAGGTTCTGTCATGAAAAGATTAGTCATCATCACAGTAGGAAAAACCCACAGCGGAAAAACTACATTTGCAAGAGTGTTAGAAAAAGAGTTACCCAACTCTTTCGTTATGGATCAAGATAACCAAGCTGAATTTATTAACACGCATTATGAAAAATTACAGCCAACTAAGGGCCCTAATACATTTAAGCACGGTCTTTCGAAATTCATTGTTGATTATGCAAAAGAACATACAAATTTACACCTTATCATTTGCAACTCAAATAGAAGCCGAAACGGACGAATTTATTTGCTAAATGAATTGTTTCAGAAAGGGGAATATGCACGCATACTCGTTCATTTTGACATTCCAGATGATGTACTTTATGAAAGAGTGACTCGTAGCAAGCGAAGTACAAATATTTTTAGAGGTGGTTATTCTAGTTTTAAAGAAGTACTCAATCGACAACAAGCTGAATCACTAAAGGAAGATGTAGTAGATCCTGTAGAAAACGAGGCTGATTATTTGTTTGTTATTCGCAATAATAAGGATGTAAACTCTACTATAGAAGAAATTGTTCATCTTGCTGAAGATTTGTCTCCTATCCAAAAATAAGAGACTATAAGAATTACATAATCATAGATTATTATGCAAATACTTCCTCTAAGCGCCGAACATGGTATATAATGATAAAATAATCTACTTCTATATGCTCAATTTTACACAATAGAGTTCACTCATAGGAAAGAGGTACAAAAATATGAAAACAAAACAAACAATCGCTGCGTCTACACTAGCTTTAGCAATGATTGCGGGATCTACCCCTACTCATGCAGAAGTAAATGATGCTCCTGCTGGACAAAGTACTGGAGATCGATTAACTGAAATTAAGCAACATAAACAAGAGTTAGATGCGAAATTGCAGCAGCACAAAGAAAATGTGGATCAAACGTTGAATGAACTTAACCAAGTTAAGGAAAATGTCGATGCAAAAGCGAATGAACTACATCAACGTAAACAAGTTGCTGATGAAAAAATCGGCGAGATTAAACAACATAAGCAAGAATTAGATGCGAAACTTCAGCAAGACAAACAAATCGCCGAGGATAAAATCGCTGAAATTAAAGAGCATAAAAAACAAGTAGATGATAAAGTTGCTGAAATTAAAGAACATAAGCAAAATATCGATAATAAGGTTACTGAGATTAAAGAACATAAACAAACTGTCGATGAAAAAGTGAATGAAATTAAGCAACATAAAGAGAACATCGATCAAAAGGTTAATGAACTTAAGGAAGTAAAAAAACAGGTAGATGAAAAATTAGCTGAGTTAAAGAAAGCGAAACAAACTGCTGAGGACAAACTTGCTGAAATTAAAGAACATAAGCCGAATACCGGTAATACGTTAGAAGAACTTAAAAAAATTAAACAAAATTTAGATAGTCTTTCCTCTAACTTAGAACTAGCTAAACAAGATGTAAAAAACAAACTAGCTGAATTACAAGAAGCTAGACAAGACTTAGAAAATAAATTAAATGAAATTAAGCAATCTAAACAAACTGTTTCAGACGATTTAACAAAGAAAAAACAAGACTTAGATATTAAAATAAACGATTTTAAACATACTGAGAAAAAAATTGACGATAAATTAGCTGAGTTACATACAACGAAGCAAAATGTAGATAATCAGATTAACGAATTATCGCAACCTAATAAACAAACGCCAACTAATAATAGTACTACAAATGCCAAAACGAACAACAATGCTAGAGAACTTCCTAACGCTGGTAGTGAGCAGTCAAGTAACGTACCTTTAGGCATGTTATCTGTCTTAGGCGGCGTTTTATTAGTAACACGTAATAAAATTAAAACGTTATTCTCAAAATAAAGCAATTATAACTATTATAAAATAATCATATAAAAGACAACCGCACATATATGTACGGTTGTCTTTTTTCTTTATATTAACTTCCCATCTCTAAGCGTCAATATACGATCACATACATCGAGCATTCTTTCATCATGTGTAATCATAATTGCTGCTTTTTGACTTTCTTTCACTTCACGTTTCATCATTTCAACGACTTCACGTGCGCGTTTTGAATCTAAGCTTGCAGTTGGTTCATCAGCTAATATTAAATCTGGATTGTTCATGAACGCACGAGCGATTGCTACCCTTTGCTTTTCCCCACCAGATAGTTGATTTGGATAATGAGTTTTTCTTTCTCCTAATCCAAATGCCGCTAATAAGTGATCCGCACGTTTTTCAGATTCTTGTTTGTTTTCTTTTTTTAGCTTAGCAATGTAAAGCAATTGTTCTTTTACATTTAAATATGGAACAAGATTTGCGAACTGGAAAATGAAGCCGATTTTTTTCAAACGAATGTCTGTCATTTCCTTTTCTGATAACTTCGTAATATTTTGCTCACCAATGTAAATATCCCCTTTTGACGGTGATAGTAAAGCACCCGCGATTGATAATAACGTACTTTTCCCTGATCCAGAAGGACCAACGATTCCGATAAACTCTCCAGCTTTCACATCAAGCGACATCGGATGAAGGGCTGTTACTTCTGTATTCCCTTCTCCGTACACTTTACTTACTTTGTCTAATTTTAATAATGAAGTCATTACATCCCGCCTCCAATTGCTTCTAATGCATCAACTTTTAATACTTGATATAACGAAATAAGTGTTCCTAAAATACTAATTACGATAAAGATTGCGGCATATTGTGCAATCATCGGCGCTGTTAATAAGAACGGCATACCCGCTGGTAAAATCTGTTCTAATCCTTGTACAAGAACAATACTGATTACCATCGCAACGACTGATAAGAATAACGCCTGCACGACTAAGCTATTTGCTAAATAAGAATTTTTCGTACCAATTGCTTTTAGTACACCTAATTGCTGTGTTTTTTGCAACGTAATTACGTAGAAGAATACACCGATTAGTAACGCAGCGATAACAAGTAAGAACGCAATGATCATCGTTAATGTTCCTTGCTCTTCTTTAAATCCTGGAATACTTTGTAATACTTCTTTTTTGTCGATAACATGTGCATTTTTAATTTCTTTATCTGTATTAAGCGCAATTGCACTATAATCTTTTTGGTTTGGTTGTGAGATAGCGCCCCATACGTCTTCATTTACATAAACGACTGGTGTATGGCTAAACATTTGATCTTTCGTAAATCCAACGATTTTAAATTCTTTCTTTGAAACAGGATCAATAATTGTATCCCCAATATCGATTCCTTTTTCTTTAATTGATTCATCAGCAACCATTTCGTTGTTTGCTGTACCTAATTTCTCACCTTCTACAATTTTCGGTTCTAAAAATGAATCACGTTCACTTGAGAAAATAGCGACATCAACTTTTTTCGAACTATCTTTCTTTTCATAAGTTGAAACTTTCACACGAAACGGAACTGCCTCTTTCGCGTCCACTTGATTTACTACGTTATCTACATCTTCTTTCTTAATTTGTGAACGAAGTAATTTATTTTCCGCATCATCCGCTAAAACGAACTTATTTGCCTCCATATTTTGAATCGATGAAGCATTATCATATGATAATCCATTTGCTAATCCTGAAATGACAAGGACTAAAAATGATAATAACACCATAATAAGTCCGATTAATCCATATCTTAATTTTGATTGTTTTAATTCACGCAGAGCTAAAAACATTTCGCTCGCTCCTTCCTCTTACTTTCTATGCACTTATCATAAAAAAGAATTATGAACGGAATATGAACAGAAGATTACAGAAGAAAGATTAAAGTGAAACTTTAATCAGTGGGAGGTTCATCCCCACTGATTACTAGTTGAACCAATCGGGATTTTACGTGCAGTCGAACTCCCACCTAACTTCTTCGCTCCAGCTGAGTTTTGAGGTGGGAGTCTTACTGCACGTTAATGCGGGATAAATTTTCAGAAAGTATTGAAAATAACTAAAATCCTTGATACAATTCAGTCAAATAATATTGACCGAGTAATTTAATTTGAGGAGTTGATCATTTTGAAGCCCATGTTAACACTAACTACTTATAGCCAACTAAAAGCAATGAGCGATCCACTACGTGTCGAAATGATGATGCGTCTATGCGAACGTCCTTATACAGGACAACTACTATCTGAGAAATTCGGCATTTCAAGGGCGAAAATTCATTATCATTTAAAAGAATTAGAAAAGAATGGTTTTATAGAGATCGTTTATACAGAAGAAAAGAATGGCATCGTTCAAAAGTTTTATCAATCTGTCGCTAAAGGCTTCACCCCTGCCGCAGATCTATTACCTCATTTAGAAATATTAAGCGAATCAGGTCGCCAAATCTTTTTACAAATGACGGAAAGAACGAAAAGCCATATTCTCGCTGCACCAGAAGAAGCTTTTACATTACGAAAAGTAAGCGAAGACCCAGCTGAATGGAATTACGTTTCATCCTGCTGGGAGTTTGATGCCACGCCAGAACAATTTCAAGTGTGGGTGAAAAAGTTTTATGAAGTGATGGCTGAATTAAATGAGATCACAAAAGATGCGGATAAAGATCCAAATAGTAAAGCTTATTACATTTCTACTACTGCACTGCAAATCGATGAGCGAGCAATGCAACGATTCGTTAAAAAAGAAGAAAAATCGTAATACAATTTTTTTTACATAAACGGTCAAATTTATTTTACCGAATAAATTTATTATAAAGGAGTAGATAAAGTGGACATATTAAAAAAACGGAATTTCCTCTTATTATTTTTAGGGAGAATTTTTACAAACATAGGAGATAGTTTGTATTATGTAGCAGCGATGTGGCTCGTATATGAACTTAGTGGTAATCCTTTTTATTCTGGATTGGCTGGTTTCCTTACATTATTACCTTCTGCATTACAATTTCTTACTGGTCCATTCGTTGATAGATGGTCAATCAAAAACACCCTCGTCATCACACAAGTTCTGCAATGCATTCTTATATTAATCATTCCTATTACACACTACTTCGATCTATTAACAGTTCAACTACTACTCATCATTATGCCCATCGTAGCCTTTATCGAACAATTCGCCTATCCCGCACAATCAAAAGCTTTACCACTTCTACTGAATAAAACACAATTATTAAAAGGAAACTCACTCTTTTCATTTGCATATCAAGGCATTGATTTAATTTGTACGACTCTTTCTGGAATATTAGTAGCACTACTTGGCGCAATCACTTTATATGTAATTGACTCCTTTACATTCGCGATTACTGCCCTTTTGTTCTTTTCATTAAAAATGCCAAAACAAGCAGAAGCCAATACATCGCTTTCCACTAAACAATATTTCTCTGAATTAAAAGAAGGCTTTTCAATCGTCTTTCGTTCATTAATGGGCGTCTTCTTAATCGGTTCAGTTGTCGCTAATTTTTCAATTGGTATGACGATGGCGATACTTCCTTCTTTCGCTGATTCTTTAGGAGGCGTGAAATTATATGGCTTCTTTTTAGCCGCTATATCAGCCGGCAGTTTAATCGGAGCACTATTCAGTTCATGGGTTGGCAAACGTAATGTTGGCCGTGTCTCCATTATTAGCTTTGCGGCTGGCGCTGTCTTTTGGTTTCTCTCTACGATTGTACCGTTTCAATGGCTGTCTATTTTCTTATTCGGCTTAGCTTGGATTCCAATTGGTGCTACCAACATATTATTTGCGACGATCAGTCAAATGGCTATTCCAAATCAATATCTCGGACGCATCAATTCAGTCATGCGAAGTATGGGCACAATCGCTATGCCATTTGGCTCTTTAATTGGAGGATACACTGCAAATGTATATAGTAGTCAACTCATTTTCGCGCTCGCTAGCATCGGGATTTTATTCATTTCTCTCGTATGGCTACTTCATCCGAAATTACGATCATTACCGAAAGCTGATGAAATTACAGCGGATACTTTTGGGGTTCGGTTTAAGGAAGAGCGCGGGAAAGGTGCGGCTTTATAGAAAATATCATGTAATCCGTAATGTGTAGAGATAATAAGTTATTTAATTTTAGGCTGTTTTCGTAAAAATTGTTGCTATTGGTTAACTTTTAACGGTTAAATTGTCTGATATAATTAAGAGAGTATGAATTAACAGTATAGATAACCATCACAAAAAAGCTCAGATTTGGATCCTGAGCTTTCTAAATATTTTATTCTGTTTCACAATTACTCTCGATTGTTGAGAACTTATTTTTTAAATTGAATTCTTTTAGCCTTAGCTTGCTCAGGATAGGATGCAAATACATCTCCATCAATCTTTTACTTCATCACCTTTTGACCATTCCTCTGTATTGTCATATGCTAAATAAATTAAAGGAATACCCTTTTCCTCTTCCTGTATCTCTGAAATTGATTTATTTTTTATATCTTCATACTTGTCCAGAGAAAGATTCTCTGAAAGTAATATCTCATTTTCTGTTACTTCTAAAATAATACCTTCCATATCAGCCTTGCCACACCCTGCGAGTGAAATACTTAACAATATAACTGTAAATGCAATGAAAAATTTTCTTTTCATTAGCTACACACCTTATCTTTATAAGATTAGACGAATTTAACATTATATAAGTTTCGGACTTGTTCAACAGTCCACCAAATCCATTTTATTTTTCACTACCGAAAAATGGTGTATTATTTAATGCTTTCTCCTCCATAACTAACCCCCGTTCTAAATTTAGGACGGGGTTATGCCTGTTTTATTTTAGATGCAAGATACTTCACAACACTAAAAATATAGCAATAAAATCGTTTAAAAACCTAAGTTTTATTCAAAAATAGCACCCTTTAATGGAATAACTAAAACGTTCATTCAACGATTTGATGGCCATGATCCCTGCATTTTTCTTAATTGCATAATTTGGCCTGTATGATAAGCATCATGAAGCATGATGTCTAGTAATTTACCCTCAAGTGAACTTTGCTCAAGCTCTTTTTCGGAAATTGCACTCAATGCCTGTCTTAAATTACGTTGGGCATTTTCAGAACGTTCAACGACTTTCTTCCATTCCTTATCATCATTAGATTGATTGGTAAGATAAAAGGTTTCATCACCGTCGAGATTATGTATCCATTCACGGCCTTCCAAGTTTGCTGCAAGTCTCTCTTTGTAATAAATGAGATGATTAACGTTCTCCCAAATGGTTTTAATTGCCTCTCCATCTGGTTTCCAGATAGCCTGTTCGGCTGTAAGTCCTTCTATAGCATGTTTAAACGGTGCATACCAACTCTCTTTATCGAATGTGGAATCTAGTCCGTTTAAAAACAAGTCAATTCGTTTCAAAGTAATATCCCCCTAAATAGTTAAAGTTTCAATAAAATCCTTATAACTCTGTAGAGATTCTACATTTTCAAATAAACTTCCTGCTAATCTTATTCCACAAACTGATCCAATTGTGGAATAGAAGGACTCGCTTTTTTTTAATAACTTTTTGTCACTTTGCACGTAAGTGATAATATATCGACCAATCGATAAAAATAAAAAAGAGGCTGTTCCAAAAACAGCCTCTTCCTTTCCATCTATTTCGGAAACTCAACCCGAACAGTCGTCCCTTCCCCTTTCGTACTATATACCGAAACGGTTCCTTGATGCAGTTCAACAATTTTCTGTACAATCGATAATCCTAAGCCGCTACCTTCTACGTTTCTTGCCCTTGCTGTGTCTACTTTGTAAAAACGATCAAAAATACGATCCATTTCTTCTTTTTCCATACCAATTCCGTTATCTGATATAGAGATTATAACGCTAGACTCTAATTCTTCTACAGCAAATTCAATCGTTCCGCCATCGTTCGAAAACTTAATGCTATTCGTGAAAATATTACTCCATACTTGATGAAGTAAGTTTTCGTCACCTTTTATGACGATGTCTGGCACATCAAATTCGACGGCTATATCTTTTTCACGCCATTTCCATTCAAGCATAAAAATGACGTCTTTAATTTGCTTTTGTAAGTGAAACTCTTTAATTTGTAGAACTTTCTCTTCTTTATCTAATGAAGCGAGCGTAAGTAACTGTTTACATAAACTAGACATCCGCTTACTTTCACCCTCAATAATTTTCAAGTAACGTTTTCTTTCCTCTTCACTCATATTCTCCGACTGTAATGTTTTCGAAAAACCTTGTATCGAAGAAAGCGGTGATTGAAATTCATGAGAAACGTTAGAAACGAACTCTTGTCTCATTTGATCTAATTCTTTAATACTCTTTGTCATCTTTTGAAAATTAGTCGCTAGTGTACCAATTTCATCTTTTCGGTTTTCATCTAATTCAATATCATATTCACCACTTGCAATCTTTTTGGTAGCTTTCGTAAATGTTCGAATAGGACGCACAATATACCCTGCTGCAATCGCTATAAAAATGATACTTAATACAACGATGAAACCAAGTAACACCGCTAGAAAAATTCTCATCTCACCAAATTGTTGCTGAATGTCAGGACGAATGAATAAAGCGTATTGTTTATCACCATGTTTTAACGGGACACCTACACTATTAATTAATTCATTATCGAAAAATCCTGTAATAAAGAGGCGGGTTGGATATGTGGAAACACCATTATACGTTTCACCTTGCAGTACTTTATGAACTGTAGCATCACTAATTGTTATCTTACGAAACGCATTCCCGATGCGCTTTCCATTCTTTTGGTCATCTACAATATAAATTTCATATCCTAATTTCGCAATTGACTGTAAGTATGCCTCTTTATTTTCTTCACTTTGTTTTTCGTATAATGATTTTACTTCCTCAGCATACATTAAAATCTTTTCACTATTGTACGGTTTTAACTTCACCTGATAATATACATTTGTTAATAAAAAGCCAATTATACTACTAAGTAGCATAATCCCAACCGTCATAAAAACAAATCTAGAATACAATGATTTCATCTTATTTCAACTCCAACTTATAACCGAGCCCGCGCACTGTCGTAATTTGAAAATCATCTGTTCGTTTTGAAAAACGATCTCTAAGACGTTTTACATGAACATCAACTGTCCGTTCGTCCCCTTCAAAATCCATTCCCCATACTAATTCAATTAATTCTTCTCTCGAGAATGTTCTTCCAGGATAACTAGCAAGTTGTGATAATAACTCAAATTCCTTCAGCGGTAGTAAAATCGTTTGACCGTTACACTTCACCTCAAACCCTTTTCGGTCAATTGTCGTTCCGTGGAGTGTAATAATATCAGCACTAAGCATTTGATAACGACGCAACAATGCTTTCATGCGGAAAATTACTTCAGCTGGTTCAAATGGCTTTACAATATAATCGTCTGTGCCAGAAATGAACCCTTTTTCTTTATCAACTAACTGATCTTTTGCAGTTAATAAAATTACAGGTATATCATGATACTTCCTGATTTCTTCACATAACGTATAGCCATCAATAAACGGCATCATAATATCCACTATCGCAAGATGAATATTTTCTTTCTCTAATATGCCTTGAGCTACCTTTCCATCTTCAGCCTCAAAAACTTTAAACCCCTCTTTTTGTACATGGTAATGTAATAACTCTCTAATATGCTTATCATCATCAGCTAATAAAATATGTATCATCTTCATTAAACCCTCTCTTGTTCATCCTTCTACATTCTTACATTAAGAAACAATTGTACTTTTTGCAAGAAAAAGAAAAACAAACTGCTATTAGTTTTTTTGAATAAGAGTTGATAAATAATAATCTACAAGCCAACATTTTAAGATAAATAAAAAGAATCTATTTTGAAAAAAGATTATTCAAAATAGATTCTCACGTTTTAGTATTAAGATTATTTTAATGAAAAATAAGTTCTAAGCTTTAGAAATATCAACAAATCCTTCTCCAAATACGTCACGAACATCATGTATAGCGATAAACGCAGCCGGATCCGTAGTTTGAACAATCCGTTTTAGCTTCACTACTTCTTGCTTATTAATAACAATATAAAGAATTTCCTTCGGAGTTTTTGTGTAATAGCCATGACCTGAGTACACGGTAACCCCTCTGCCCATTAAGGTAGTCACCTTCCCGGCAATTTCATTCGGGTTATCAGAAATAATCGTAATAGCCTTTTTCGGATTTAAACCTTCAATTACAAATTCCATCACTTTCGTTCCTACATATAGCATAATAATTGTCAGCATCAGTTTTTCTGCACCAATGATGAAATAAGATGAAAACGCAACAATTAGATCGAAGAACAATAGACCATAACTAATGCTCCAGCCTAAGTACTTATGTGTCATCCTTGCTAAGATGGTAGTACCTGCTGTTGTTCCGCCAACGCGAATGATTAGACCAATCCCGCACCCAATAAATATTCCTCCGAAAATGGCATTTACAAGCATTTCATCCGAAGCAATCGTCCAACCTTCTGTCAAATGAAGGAATAGCGAGTTCGTAACTACAGCGATAATCGTATAAATTGTTGTAATCTTATTTAAAAATTTATAACCAGCTATTAACAAAATCGCATTTAAAATTAAGTTAACTAAACCTGGTGACCACTCAAATAAATAGTACGTAATAATCGTGATACCTGTTACTCCACCCTCACCAAACTCGTTCGGGATAACAAACAAATTGACACCTAACGCAAAAAGAAATGCACCAATAATAATAAAAATAATGTCTGTCGTTCTTTTTTTCATACAGTACCTCACTTCTTATGTAAATATTTATTCTGTCATAAACTCTCACCATTATATCGTGGAATATTCAAATCGAACAGTGGTTTATTTTTATTTTAATATAGGATGATAAAACAACTTTATCCTATATCCACATGTAATTTAAAAAGTAAAACAACTGTATTTATTATGTACTACAAGTAAAGTTTTGATTTCACATGCAGTTGATGCTAAAAAAATGAATATGAACACTCACTCGCACAAACTTCGAATACAAAACAAATAGGCGAAGCTATAGAATAGACTTCGCATCAAACATTTGATCCCAGAGATTTATATTCATACATTCCAGAAATAAATTTACTTATCTTTCTCCATATATTCTTTAATCTTTCGTTCTTCCCACTCTTTTCCGAATATCCCAACTGGAAAAGTTGTCAAACCGTGTATAACGATACCGATCCCCCAACCTGCCAGTGGATATAAAAACCATAATTTACTTGAATCAGAGCTTATATTTATAATAAAAAGCATTAAGTTCACTAGTATATAGACCGTTAAATGAATATAAAACGCTTGTAAATTCTCTACCCTTTTTTTAGCTCGTAAATAAACCTCATCTCGCTCCACCCTTAAACACCTCTTTCCATATTGTTTTTTTTTCACCTTCGCTCCAGTATTAACATCATATTCTAATCGAAAATCCGTTATTCTCAAAAAAACATAAAACAAAAAAGTACCCATCGAATTATCATACATATGATGATTCGATGGGTACTGCATGATACATTTGTTATTTACAAGCGTCTAATTAAGACCAAATCCAAACATCATCATTATTTTCAACGTTGCTCTTTACCTCATGAACTTTTTCAATGTTGTCCGTTGTGTTCCAGTTAATAGAACTTCCACCCCAGCCCACATACTTCATATCAATTTTCACTTTCTCACCCGTATTAAATACTTGTCCCTTTGTTAAGAAAACGTCAATAATATCTTTCTTCCCATTTAGCGATGGATACTCAACTACGACATATTTAGTAGCACCGTCTCCCTCATCTTCCATCGTCCCTATTTTTGATACTTCTCCAATCACATAATCAGGAGAACCGTCTTCTTTCATGTGCATGCCTAACTTGTTTGTTGTATTTTCAATTGCAGTTGCAACCATATATTCTGTAAAATTACGCATCATAGATCCAGTAGCTTTTACTTCATCTCCTACTTTCACATTTGAAAAGGAATCCATGTATATACTAACAGGCTCCTCATATTGCTTAGATTTTACAACAATTACACCTTTATCTACTTCTATTACTCGTCCTTCTAACGTCGAGAAATTGGATTCCATAGAAGCGGCACTCGCTTTTGACAGTTCTAATCCTGGTAAATTCGTTCCTGATAATGCTGCGATCCCTAAAGCACCTGCTAAAATTAATTTTTTCATACCCATATGTAACCTCTCCATTCATGATGATTATATTTTTTGATTGGATACGACCAACCTGTAACCATTATAGTTACACGTTGTGCAAAATAGCAACTATCTTTCTTATGCAATGTTGCATACTGTAACTTTTAAATATACTCAACACTAAGACTGAATTCTTGAATACTGGCAGGTAAACGGATTGATGATGAAGAAAATAATGTGATGCATCATATTTTTCAATGCTACAGTTTGTATAATCGTAGTCCATTACATTATGTAGGAGCGGAGTTAACATGTTAATAAAACCAAACAGATTACAGCCAGGTGATATTGTGGCAACAGTAAGTCCTTCATGGGGAGGTGCAGGTGATTCTGAGATAAGATGGCGTTATGAACAAGGAGTGAAAAGATTAGAAGAAGTTTTCGGTCTTACGGTTATCCCAATGCCTAATAGTTTAAAAGGTAGCGAATTCATTTATAACAACCCAAAGGCTCGTGCGGAAGATTTAATGACAGCATTTAAAGATACACGCGTGAAAGCAATTATTGCCAATATTGGCGGTGAAGATAGCATCCGCTTACTTCCTTATATAGATTTTAATGTGATACGTGAAAATCCGAAAATTTTTATGGGGTACTCTGACGTTACCGTTTCACATTTGTTTTGCCATAAAGCAGGAATCTCCTCTTTTTACGGTCCAGCCATTTTAACTGATTTTGCCGAAAATATAGAGATGGATCCTTATACAATTGAAATGGTAAATCGAACTCTATTTTCAAATGAAGTTATTGGCGAAATTCAACCAGCTCATGAATGGACGAGCGAGCGTTTAGAATGGATAGAGATAAATAAAGATACAAGGCGTACGATGCAACAAAACAATGGCTATGAACTACTTCAAGGCTTTACTACCGTACAAGGACGCTTAATTGGTGGTTGTATAGAAGTATTGGAATTTGCAAAAGGAACGGAGCTTTGGCCTGAGAAAAAACATTGGGAGAATTGTATCCTTTTCTTTGAAACTTCTGAAGACCATCCAGAACCAAGCTATATAAAGTATTGGTTACGAAATTATGCAGCACAAGGCATTCTGCAAAAAGCAAGGGGCATCATTTTTGGTAAACCAAAAGACGAAATGTATTATGAAGAATATAAACATGAAATACTGCAAGTAATGAAGGAGCATAATTTATTAGATTTGCCGATTCTTTATAATTTGAATTTTGGCCATACCGAGCCGAAGTTTATTTTACCTTACGGCGCGATGGCAGAAATTGATTGTGAAAATGGATCTTTCTCTATTTTAGAGAGTGGCGTGGAATAAAGGAAAACTTTAAATAAGTATAGCCATAAGTTTTATAATTATGTTTTCCTGATCCTAGAGGAAGAATAGCGTATTTTTTCATTTTAGGGATATTACTTATCTAATGATAAAGGGGGATTTACGTGTATGGAAGTAACATTTACAGTAAGTAAATGGGATGAAAAACCAATCGATGATACTAAAAAAGATTTCCCTATTAATATTGCCCATGTCGAATATGATATTGATGGTGAATTAAAAGGAAAGGCTTTTGTTGAATACTTATTATATTATTTAGACTCAAATATAAATGATGGTCACTTAGCTACTGCTAAAATTTCTGGCTTTTTACACTTTGAAGGAGTTTACAAGGGACAACAAGGGACACTTACAGCTATAGAGCAAGGAAAATTTGATAAAGGAAATCTAGATTCCCCAGGAACAATTATTAAAGCTACTGGTAACTTAGAAAATCTGAGAGGGTCCTATCATTATCAGTTTACAGGTCAAACTAGTAAACTGATTTTAGAGTTTGAATTTCAGCAAAATATCCTATAATTTAGTGGAAAGGACATTTCTTGTAATACTAGGAATGTCCTTTTTTTGTTGACGAGCTTATTCAACTATTCTTCTATTAGTTAAGAAAAGAACAGAGTATATTACATAACGTCTTATTATCAGTATTCAACGATGCATAAAATTTTCGTTATGGTGGAATTAAAAATCTAAGATCGAGAGACATCGTGCCCTCACCTATTCATTACTTTTCCTATCAATTAAAGAATAATCCCCGAAAAACTTCCCTTCAACACTTCCTTTTCAAGTTGATTCCTACATATAAACATCGCAATAATTTTTGTGCGATTTTTTTCATCGAGCTCAAATTGTTCAATAGTTACGTCACAACGAATTGTATCACCGCTCAACACAGGACGCATAAATTCAAAATCCATCTTGCGAGCTAGTACGTTATAGTCACCGCCAATTTTTGTAGGTAGTGTTGATGTTAACAGCCCTTGTACAACAAATCTCCCCTGCTCATCTGGTGTAACATGATGAACCCCTTCATCTTTCGATACTTCCGTAAATAACACAACATCTTCTTTCGTAAAAGTTCGTTCAAAGGTGATTTTTTCGCCTACTTGTAATTTCATCTATACCCCTCCTCAAAGGAACTTTTATAATAAGAAAAACCGAAACTAAAAATCATTTCGGTTTTTCAATCTAAAGAAGTCTATATTTATTTTAACGAATGTACAAACAACCCGCTGCGCAGTTTCGGTTCAAACCACGTTGATTTTGGCGGCATAACTTCTCCAGCGTCTGCAATTGCTAATAAAGCTTCCATTGATGTCGGATATAATGAGAATGCTGCTTTATATGCACCGCTCTTTACAAGGCGTTCTAGTTCTTCTAATCCGCGGATTCCTCCTACAAAATCGATGCGTGAATCAGATCGCGGATCATGTATTTCAAGTACTTGACTTAATAAATGATCTTGCAGAATAGATACATCTAAACCTTTCACGAGATCATTCGCATCAAACGTTTCCTCTTTCACATTGAGCTTATACCACTTCTCGTTTACATACATTCCAAATGATTTCGGCTCATTTGGTTTATACGGAGAAACAGTTGCTTCTTCTACATAAAAGTATTGTGCAATTTGCTTTAAAAACTGTTCTTCTGATAATCCGTTTAAGTCTTTTACAACTCGGTTATAGTCCCAAATAGATAGTTCATCATGAGGGAATAAAACAGATAAGAAGAAATTAAATTCCTCTTCTCCTGTATAATTCGGATATTGTTCTCTTCGCATTAGTCCTACTTTTGCCGCTGATGCAGAGCGGTGATGTCCGTCTGCAATATACAAGTTAGGAATATCTTCAAATAAGTTTACTAAACTTGCAATTACTTCTTCATCAGCTATTTTCCAAGCAACGTGCCTAACGCCGTCTTCTGCTGTAAATGTATAGATTGGCGCATGTTCTTCTTTCCAACTGGCAATGAAACGCTTTATCTCTTCTTTTGTACGATATGTTAAAAAGATAGGACCTGTATTTGCGTCACACACATCTACGTGGCGAATGCGATCTAGTTCTTTTTCATGACGTGTTCTTTCATGTTTTTTAATTGTATCATCTTCATACTCATCAATCGATGTACAAACGACAAGGCCTGACTGCGTTCTTCCTTGCATCGTCAGTTCATAAATGTATAACGCTGGCTCTTCGTCTTGAGTGAACACTTCTTCTCGTATAAATCGATTTAAATTTTCACCCGCTTTTTCATATACACGATCATCGTACGGTGAAAGTGCCGGGTCTAAATCAATTTCTGCTTTATCAACGTGTAAGAAAGAATACGGATTCCCTTTTACAACCTCTCTTGCTTCTTCACTATTTAATACGTCATACGGTAAAGCTGCAACTTCCGCTGCTTTTTCTTCTACTGGACGAATGGCCCGAAACGGTCGGATTTTTGCCAAGTTCCTCTCTCCTTTACACAATCATTCGAACGGCTACAACACCTGTAATTTTGCTTATATTTTCCACTATATTCTCTTTTATTATATCATCAATTCCGTTATCAATATCAATCATTGTGTACGCCCAAGAATGTTTACTACGATTAATCATATCGGCAATATTAATATGATGCTCTGCTAAACATCCTGTAATTTGTCCTACCATGTTCGGAACGTTTTGATGCATAATCGTAATTCGTTTTTTTCCGATATACGGCAGTTCGACGTTTGGATAGTTTACTGAATTACGAATATTTCCTGTCTCTAAATATTCACGTAATTGGCGCGCTGCCATGATCGCACAATTTTCTTCCGATTCAGACGTAGATGCACCAAGATGAGGCGTCGCTGTTACATTTTTCATCTTTATCACATTTTCATTCGGGAAGTCTGTTACGTAATGCGTAATAACATCTTCTTCTAACGCTTTTTGAAGAACATTTTCATCTACAAGTTCTCCTCTAGAGAAATTGAATAAACGCATACCTTTTTTCATCTTCTCTACAGCGTGTTCACCAATAATTCCCTTCGTTTGATTCGTAAGAGGAATATGAAGTGTAATATAATCACATGTTGCAAAAATTTCATCTAAACTAAATGCTCTTTGCACATGTGTTGAAAGGCGCCATGCAGTTTCAACTGAAATGTAAGGATCATATCCGACAACGTCCATTCCTAAAGCTAACGCATCGTTCGCAACTAAAGCACCGATTGCACCAAGGCCGATTACACCTAGACGTTTCCCTGCAATTTCTGATCCAACGAATTGTTTTTTCCCTGATTCAACAAGCTGCGGTACTTCTTCACCCTCTAAATTTTTCGTCCAGCTTACACCGTTAATAATGTTACGTGAAGACATAATAAGACTAGCGATAATAAGTTCCTTTACTGCATTGGCATTCGCTCCTGGTGTATTAAATACTACAATCCCTTTTTCTGTACATCTCTCGACAGGAATATTATTTACACCAGCACCAGCTCTTGCAATCGCCTTTAAGTCTTTTGAAAATTCTTCTTGGTGTAAAGAATAGCTGCGAAGTAAAATACCGTCTGGGTGGTCCATTCTATCCCCTACTTCATAACGCTCTCCGTCAAGAACTTGCAAACCCTTTTCCGCAATTTGATTTAACGTTTGAACACGAAACATATCCCCATCTCCCTATCTATTCTCAAGCTCAAATTCCTTCATATAATTTACTAATTGCTGTACACCGTGTACTGGCATCGCATTGTAAATACTTGCACGCATACCACCGACTGAGCGATGTCCTTTTAACGTAACAAGGCCGTTTTCTTTCGCTTTTTGTAAAAACTGATTGTTCAGCTCTTCTGACGGTGTTGTAAACGGAATATTCATAAGTGATCGATACGTAGGATCAACTGGTGAAGTAAACAATTTTGATTCATCTAAGAAATTGTAAAGAAGTGAAGATTTCATTCTATTCTGTTCTTCAATCGCAGATACCCCGCCTTGCTCTTTCAACCACTCTAGTACAAGTTTCGTTACGTAAATACTAAAGGACGGCGGTGTATTATATAAGGAGTTATTTTTGCTGTAAGTTTCATAGTTTAACATTGTAGGACAAGAGCGTTCTGCTCCCCCAATTAAATCCCTTTTTATAATAGCAATCGTTAAGCCCGCTGGCCCTAAATTCTTTTGCGCACCCGCATATATGAGACCAAACTTCGTAACATCATATTGTTCTGATAAAATATTTGAGGACATATCCGCAACGAGCGGCACTCTTTCTAAATGTGGAATATCCACATATTTTGTCCCCTCAATTGTATTATTCGTTGTAATATGTACATAATCTAGTTCTTCATCATTTGGTAAATCATCCATTTTAGGAATCGAAGTAAACTTCTCTTTTTCAGAAGAAGCAATCACTTGCACTTCCCCTACTTTTCCGGCTTCTTGCAGCGCCTTTTTAGACCATGAACCTGTCAGTACGTACCCAGCTTTTTTATACGTACTCATTAAATTTAACGGTATCATAGAAAATTGTAATGACGCACCGCCTTGTAAAAATAAAACTTCATACTCATCAGGAATGTTCATTAATTCACGAAGTAAGCTACTGGCTTCATCAATAATACTTTGGAAATAAGAAGATCTATGGCTCATTTCCATAACTGACATGCCTGTCCCGTTATAATTTACAAGCTCCTTTTGCACTTTCTCTAAAACTGGCAAAGGGAGTATAGATGGTCCTGCTGAAAAATTATACACTCTCTCCATCACCCAGATAACCTCCCTATTTCTCATTTTTATTATTTTTTAAACTTTCTGAATTATAACCTATATACAATACACGGTCAATTTGTTTTCCGTTATTACGGTGCAAGACGCAATGGAATCGCTTGCATGTGCAACCTATTTTTTATAAACATACAAAAAAGTGTTAAGTACATAATCGTACTTAACACTCTAGTAATAAAGTATAATAGCTACTTACCCGTAAAGAACCGATCAAAAATTTGATAAATAGCTGAAAGACCAAAGAGCCAATAAATAGTATCCACAAGCGCTGGCATAGAACCAAACCATTTCTCAACTACATTATAATCTAACGCTACAAACAACCAATTCAAACCGCCAAGAATCACCAAAATTACTGTAAGGTATGACAAAAATTTCATTATGATTGCCCCCTAGGTGATAAGATGGTGAAAGGCCTTTCACTAAAATATATGTAATGGATTCTAAAACTTACCTATTTTATAAAATTTATTTTCGATACCATCCATTAATAACTGCCTCTGCTTCTTTACTATGTATTTGATATGAATGATTACTATCATTAGAGCCGATAAACCAAATTGAAAAACCTTTAAAATACGGCTTCGGTTCTAATACATCTCGGTAAGCACGCCACCCGTTAAGTTGTACATCTTTTGAAAACACATTCGTAACATCTGGGTTCCACGGATTTTGCAGTCCAAGTTCACGTGCTGGCACATTAAATCCACCAAAATATACTGGCTTTCCTGTTGTGTTATGTAATGTCTCAAGTTGCTGAACGACATTTTGGCCACGATTATATACTGTCGTCGCAAATAAACTTTGTTTTACTTCTTCGTATGATGGATTTCTTTTCCCTGAAACTTCAAACCAACTATCAATACTTACAATATCAACCTTTTTTAAATACGGACGATTGATTTTCTCCTTAAACTTTGCTTCATACGAAAGATCAAAGCTTGCTGTTAACCACCAATTCATTTGATACAAAACATTTCCTTTATACTGCTTACGAACAAAATCAATCGTATCGTTCCAGTATCCTTCTGCATATTCCATGTTCACGAAATTAGAGGCAATCTTAAGTCCGTACACATTGTATTTACTCGTAATCGAATGAAAGATGTCTTGCAGAATAACCGTTTTCCAATTCCAGAAGAAATCATTAATATTACTCGGATTCCATTCCGTTTCCCCAACATTTCCTTGCTGAATATATGGGAACGGTTCCACAATAACTTGAATATTACGCTTTAATAATTCTCGAATTAAAATAATAGCCTGTTGCTTTTGCGCTTGATTAATTACCATGTTCGTAGAAGTCACGTTCGGAATATCTACCTGAATCGGTACATTTACTGTATTTAAATTTAAGCGCTCTACATCCGCTAACACTTTCGATACATTTCCAACTTCCCACACCGTTACGTTTCCTGACTTTATCTTTCCTGATTGAACAGTATTCACATCTGCCTGTACATTTCCTTGGAAACAAAAAGAAAACAACATCATACACACTCCTAAAGAACTTACTAAACTCTTATTTTTCTTCACAACTTTCCTCCTATAATTTTTGGCATTCTTGCTTATTCTATACAACGTTTCACATATATTCCATTAAAAAAAGAGTGGAATTTTCATCCATAAAAATGCTATTCATCCTTTATTCATATCTTATTCATACTAACCTCCTAAAAATAGTAAGGTAAATAAAAAGGAGCTTATTTCCGCTCCTTTTTTGTCCTTATACAATTGAAATTGTCGCCTTCCTTCTAACGGCCTAATTAAATTATATTTTTCGTATAAATAAATTTTTATACTCATAAATGTATCAAAAAAATTTTATCCATATTCGCTTTTTATTTGTATTACTTTTATATTTACTTCATTATTTACTTTTGCAGTTAAGAATTCCTTTGTTCTTCTTTCAAAAATCACACCATCATACAAATAAATGCTTAACTGTGTACAAAGTAATAATTACTTCTTTAAGAAGTACCCATTTTCTTGTCTCAATATATGGACAAGAAAATGGGTACCAAATGAAAGGTGTCTATAGTTAATTCAGCATTCTACACTGTATAATTAGTTCCTACTTTCATGTCTTTCTACATCACAGTTATTGACTTTCTTGAATCCATATTGTTTCCGTATCTCCAGTAATCTTGTTTAAAGCTCGTTCAGCTACAATAACTGTTGATGCTGTAATATAAAGGTAATCCAAAAAAGTAATCGTAATTAAACTTGAGAAAGCGGATGATGGTTAGAAAATTAGTAAATCATAAAAAAACGTCCTAGAATTCTAGGACGTTTTTTTAGTTCCCTCAATCTTCTTCTTCGAAATCACGTAGACTAGCAAGTAATTCTGTAAATGTTGAACAAACAGGATATATTGCTTCCTCTATGTCTTCTTCCTCATGATCCCAGAATACGATTATTGGTGAATCAGTGTTGTTTCGATAATCAAAGCATAGAAGATTGCCGAATGGATCTCTAGCAAAAGGATATATTTTGTCAGGTAATCTATCTTTCGTACTATTATATGTTTCTAGAATTGAATATTTTCTATCAGAATCTAAGGTTAAAAGATTATTAAGTGAATTTTCATCTTGATTTGGAATGTTAAATGTATCTGGCGTTGGATATCCACCATCATATTTTTGTACACAATCAATAAAATCATTAGGAAATTTAATATTTAAGTATTGTTCTAATTGTTTAATTTGGTCATCTGTTACTCTTTTTTCATTTACATTAATCCATGTAATGTGACTCATGGCTAAATACCTCCCTATTTATCGCTATCTTTTCCCCAAATTTTATATCCACCTGTATGACCAGTATCATGATGAGTCTGATAATCTACAAGTTGCATCCTTCCAGTGTCTTGATGATGATGCCATGTATAATGCTCTGGAGTTTTTCCCATTTTAAATAATTGAATTTCTTCATCCGTAAATTTTAAAGCTAATTCAGGACTTTCCATTATTTGTTCATATAATGCCTTACTACACTTTCTAGACTGTGTTGTTCTAGACTTTTTGAAATCTGCCTCTTTTAACATTACCTCGCCTTTTGATTCAAAAATAGGAAATCCTTCAGCATCATACGGAATACCTGTAACAGGGTGCTTATCTCCTGCTAAGTCTCCTTTACGCAAACGAATCGTTTTTCGTCCATTTGCACCTTCATAAGTATACGTAGCTGCTTTCTGTAAATATGGTTGTGTACTACCGACACCTGCATATGAAAGATGATTACCAGCTTTAAATTCATAGTTATTTAATATGTGTAATGCATTTCTGTATGCCGGAGAATTAGTCACAAGTGATTTCCCTTTAGTAAACCCTGTAATAGCAGCCACCTTACCTGCTTGTCCTACTTTATCTAGACCTTTGCTACCAACAAAGCCTGTGAATAGCGTAGTGACTGCGTAAGCTGCATAATGTTCTCTGCTTTCCAGATCTCCATTCCAAAAATTATTCATAAATGTATCTGATACAGTGTTCCATGCAGCAGGAATAGTCTCTCTATAGTTTACAATCGCATCTCGCATATTTAACCAAGTTTCTTTATCTCCTAAAGCTACGAATCCTTTCCATGCATCTACAACACCATCTACAAAACCAGTAGAAATACCAGTCCACGCAGCATTTAAATCCTTTTTATTGAAAAATGACTCTTCTGATTTTGGAGGGAGTTTTCCACACATGGCTCCTTCTTGAATATCAGAGTCAACTAAATTTCCATCATACGATTCATCCGCTTCTCGGAATTTAACAGCTGCACGTTCTAATTCTACTGCGATTTTATCTAATTCTTGCAAAATGTTAAACATCATTGGTTTTGCTTCATTAAACATCTGATAGAAACGATCACTGCTTGCTCCGCTCCACTGAGAAGCTATATATTCAATTTGAGAGTATAAATCTTTATGTATATATTCTAATGATGATCTCGTATTGCTTACGGTTTTAGCAGCTTGTTCTAATTGTTCCGGTGTTACCTTTATTTGTGTGCTCATTCCATCCCTTATTTGCGTATATATTATGAAAATTATAACATATCATTATTTCATTAAGGGTTAGCATTTGAAAATATCCGTTCCTAAAAGTGAAAGTATATTCCATCATAAAAACAGCTCCAATTCCTCATTAGAAAAATGAACTGCCCCCTTAAATAACCCTCGTTGTTATAAAAGACATCACGTTTTTATACTGATAGTATTATAAAATAAGCGGTTTATTAATTTTGCAATGAAATTCATTTTATAGACCCCTCTCTTTGTCAATAATTTATCTATTCAATGAAATTATATATTCAGATATATAATTAATAAAAAAACAAATTTCCGAAAAATATATTTCGGTCATTACATAATTTTTGATATTCGATTGATAGTCATAAGAAAAACATACTAGGGTAACGCCACATGCTCATCAAGCGAAGTTAAAATTATATCCTCAAAATAAAAAAACGCTATACTTATTGTAAAAACTTTCAACTGGAGTACTGATGAAATCAAAAGGATTGAATCAATGCTTTCAGTATCCGTTGTATTTCTTCCAGAAGTCCTTACTCCTCTTTTTACACAAAAACAGACTGTGGAGAAGATTTTCTCCACAGTCTGAAAAGAATCCATATATGTTTTTTTATTTATCACCTTAACTTACTGTAACCTATATTGTCCTGTTAATTGTTCTTCTGTCATTCGAACTAAGCGTTTTGTAATTTCTCCACCGACAGAACCATTTGCACGTGCTGATGTATCCGGTCCTAATGTGACTCCTAATTCACGAGCAATCACGTACTTCATCTGCTCAATAGTTCTCAGCAGAAATAAGAATCTCATTTGTATTACTTTCATGTCTTTGAGCATTCATAATTGTGCCTCGTTATATTTCACTAATTGAATTTAAAACACATCCGTATGCTATTTAGTAAGATTTACTATTCGAGACGTAATTATTGCAGTAATTAAGATAATACTAGCGGTTATCAAGCCAGATTCTCCAATCCAAATCTCAGTTTGATATCCTGTACTTGCACGTGCGAAAGGTCCTTGTATAATGGCATTCCAAGTGGTATGGATGATAACCGAAGGCCAAACGCTACCTGTGATAAGTCGTAAATAAGCTGTAATATAACTGAAGGGCACAATACAAAAATAGATGCCAAGTACTGAAAGTAGGATAGATGATCCCTCTACATATAGACCAGCAATAACAATTGGAACATGCCACGTTGCCCAAATCAATCCACTAATAAGGATAGGCCGTGAAAACTCTGCATCGACTAGCCTTGTGAGCATATAACCTCGCCAACCCATTTCTTCTCCCAAAACTGGGATTAAGTTAAGCAAACTTCCTAAAACTCCGCTCAATACTACTAGATAAATGAAACTGAATGGTTCCGGTAGATACTGAAGTCCAAGTATATTGTAGATCGGTTCTAACATACCACCTTCGGGATGCTGAAACCCCGCAATTCCGCTCAACCAGGCGATAGAATAAGTAATTCCACAAATAATCATAGGTATTAGCAGAGCAAAACCAATCCCCTTCCATATCTTTAAGTTACCGAGACTAAAAGATACATCTTTAAACCCTTCTTTCAGTATTATGCGAGTCAAAATAGAAGAAAATGCTGGGGTAAACATATATACCACAATAAGCGGCATACTTTTAGTAATTATTACTACTACATTTAGGATAATAGAAGTAATGATTAAGATACTCAGAAAGAGTTGCAGTCCTATTTTAGCACGTTGGATTTTATCTTTATTGTGGAACGATTTTGCGTGTAATATCATTGTAATTCGCCCTTCCCCTTTAATTCACTTGTTTATCGAATTTACTTCTTGTCATTTCCACAGACACAACTTAGAATAAAAATATTTTGGCATACAGATTAATTCATCTTTAAAATCCCTCCCAAATTTATAATCTAGTCTTACTTGCGACTCATCAATGTAATTATTATTTATAAGTTGTCATAGCCGATAGTACAAAAGTGTAATGATTAGTCTATGACCTGTGTCAATTAACCTTATGACAATATGTAACTAGAAAATATGATATGGGATAGATAACAATTGAATTAAGGCAATTGATTCGTGCAAGTACATGAATCAATCTCGCTTTTAAAAACAATTCAATTGAGGTGGAAAAAAATGAATAAGAAAAGAATAATTGCAATGGTTAGTACAGCTTTATTAGTCACAGGATGTGGAGAAGTAGGAAACGCTCAAACAGTAGCAGTCGAAAATTCAGGTCAATCAATCCAAAAAAATATAGTTAAATCAATACAATCACAGGCTTACCCATTAAAAACGATAGAACCGTCAAAATCATTTGAGGATTTAAAACCACTTAAGAAAATGATTGGGAGTGCACAATATGTAGGATTAGGAGAGAATACTCATGGAAGCTCTGAAATTTTCACTATGAAGTTTCGACTTGTGAAATATTTAGTTACTGAGATGGGTTTTACAAATTTCACAATGGAAGAAGATTGGGGAAACGGCTTAAAGCTAAATGAATATATCCAAACAGGAAAAGGAAACCCTAGGGAATTTTTAAACTTGTTATATCCTACTGATGAAATTATAGCCATGATTGAGTGGATGAAAGATTATAATGCTGATCCATCCAATAAAAAAAAGATCCAATTTATTGGGCTCGACTTAAAGGAATTGGACCAAGGTTGCTTTAATAAAGTAATTGATTATGTAAGGCTGCATCGACCAGATTTGCTGGCAGAAGTAGAAGAAAATTATAAAGAATTGTCGGCTTTTAATGGAAGTACACAGGAATATATGGACCTTGCTCCTGAAATAAAAGAAAAGTTCAAAGCAAACGCTGAGAGAGTAGCTCGATTACTAAAAGATGAGAATAAACAAACCAACACAGAAATAGTTTCACCCGAGTACATCTGGGCGAAAGCAACGGCAAGTGCAATAGAGAAATTTACCACAATGCTAATTCCTAACGACTATCCAAGTATGTTAAAGCTACATGAGCAATACTTGGCCGATCATGCAATGTGGGCACAAGAGACATTGGGTGGTAAAACGATGGTATGGGGACACAATATTCATATTGCTAAAGGAATTATCGATGAGAAATTATACCCTTATGTTGCGGGGCAATTTTTGAAGGAACGTTTAGACATTAATTATGTCACAATTGGTAGTACAACTACGGAGGGGAATTTCACCTTATACAGCGAATATGATCCTTCTACTGGAGGTAAGATTACAACGGGTACGATTCCACAAAATGTAAATAGTTTTAACTATACCCTCGGAAAAGTACCATATAACATGTTTTTATTGGATAACCGTCACCTTAAAGGACAAGCAGAGAAATGGGTTAAAACAAAAAGACCATTACTAAGTTTAGGGGGACAAATATTCCCAAACGAATCGGCATACTTTGATAAATCATTGCTTGAGCAATTTGATATTATTTTTCACATTCGAAAAACAAGTCCATCTCATATTAAATAAAAGTACAAAACAATCCCGTTCTTGCATCTGCAAGAACGGGATTGTTTTATGGAGATTAATATAAGCATCTTTTTTAACCAGAAGTAGGTTACTCTCCCCTTTTTAGCATCATTTAGAGATGTCATATGACACTTTTACACTAGTGAGAATGACAAAAAAAGCAATATAATTCGTTTATTACATAGATAGGAGCGATGAGCTTTATGAAATCAAGATTCATCCAGAATGGTTATTTTTTATTACTAACTTTCATTACAGGTTTGTTTTATTTTTGTTTTTATCTAATAGCTCTGCTATTCAGTTTCACCCTTTCATTTACGGTAGTTGGGATTCCATTAGTTATACGCGTACTACAAACTACCACACCCTTTATCCAATTCGAGCGCATACAAACGAAAATTTATACTGATATTTCGACAGAATCTTACGATAGAAGTGTAACAACGGATACATCGGACTGGGCGCAAGTAAAATTAGGACTTACGGATCGCCACACCTGGTCTGCTGTCTTTTGGTTAATGCAGAAATTTGTGATTGGCATTTTCAGTCTCATTAGTGCAATCATTTTTTATGTAATGCCACTTATGTTCCTGTTAGCACCACTATTGTATCGATACATCGATATGAATATTATTTTCATACAGATAGATACTTTTCCCAAGTCACTCCTTGCAATGTCTATCGGTATAGTGTTTACCGCCATAAGTATTAAAATAGTAGATGGTTTAACGAAAAAATTTGGAGGTTATACACGCAGTATGATTCAGCAACTAAATCGATAGAAGTTTGTAGTCTACGAATAGTAGGCAGTTTAAACTTAAAAATATAACAATGTAAGAAGGATTATTCTATAATATAGGAAATGAGAAAGAAGGCTACTTAGGGGGTAAATAAATTGTTTGATATGGTTAAATATTGGTTTTGGTATGATTGGATTATGTTAGGAATCCGTCTACTTGTTAGTGTGTCTACCCTCCTAGCAACATTAAATTTCCAGGATGGTTTAACATTACCACTTTGGATTATTATTATTTGGGAAATTATTGCCTTCTCTATTCCATGGGTAGCCTTACTATTCAATTATAAATATTACTTATTCACAGAAATATTGCTATATGGTGGACTATGTATATTCTTAACCTCTTTATTTCCAGAAGCTTACAATATCTTTCTTATATCGGTATTTCTTATCGCAGCAAATAGTAAGCATTTGTCCTATTATTGGACAGCTCCAACAACAGTTTTTATAACAACTGGAATTTTCTATGCGGTTGCGCCAAGTAATAGCTATTGGGTTATGGTCACCTATTATGGATTCGCTTATGTAATGGGATTCGCCTTTCATTTATTAATCGTCAATCATAAGCAAAATGAAGCAATTCGTAAACAAAACGCAGTACTTGAGCAATATATGTCTCAGATTGAACGCATAACACTGGCAGAGGAACGAAACAGACTGTCGGGTGAGCTTCATGATACCGTTGGTCACGCTTATACTTCTATTATTATGGGGATGGAAACGTTGCGCACCGAACTTGCTACTGAAATGGGTATACAGAGGCTAGATTCTCTGCTTGAAATGGGACGTAAAAGCATCGAGGACGTGAGAGGTTACCTACATCAAATGGAGTCTCCGTGTCAATCGCCCTCCTTAATTCAATCTCTACAAAATCTTGGAGCCGAATTTCAGGAGCACGCTCAGGTTACTGTAAGTTTTCGGGCATACGGAGAGGAATATCAATTGTCTCGGCAAGCGAAGATAGCGTTCGTTCGTTGCTTACAAGAATCTCTTACAAATGCAGTACGTCATGGTCAGGGGACTGAAATTATAGTTTCATTGCAGTTTGAACAACAATATACGAGGTTAGAAGTTCAAGATAACGGAAAAGGAAATGTAGAATGGCAGGAAGGCTTCGGTATGAATGCGATGAAAGAACGGGCAATGAATTTGCAAGGTCAATTGTCTGTATATACAAAGCCAGAGGAAGGAATGCTTGTTACATGTACCATACCGCGACAAACTGAAATAAAAGATGGACTTATTCGTTTGTTAATTGTAGACGACCAGCCATTTGTTCGGGAAAGTTTGAGGACACTACTCGATAGATATGAAGATTTAAATGTAGTCGGTTTGGCTGAGGATGGCAATCAAGCCATCGATTTGTGTGGGCGCCTTCAACCCCACGTTATACTTATGGATTTAGATATGCAGCACATGGATGGAGTCGAAGCAACCAAAAAGATTAAGCAACAATGGCCACATATCCGCGTATTGATTTTTACAACTTTTCAGGATACCGAACAGGCGTTGGAATCACTTCGCAACGGTGCGGATGGTTTTTTACTCAAATCTATTGAAACATTGGAGCTAGCTAATACGATCCGACTTATTCACAAAGGTGGGACACTGATTGATCAGGGAATGTCTCACAAAATATTTGAGAAGTTTGATGAGCAAATCGAGACACCACAATCAAAAGCAACTGCTTATGAGCTAACAGCTAGAGAGATAGAAATATTACAGCTAGTAGCAAAAGGACTTCGATACACTACCATAGCATCAAGGTTATATTTATCGAATGGTACGGTCAGAAATTATGCTTCCACAGCTTATACAAAGCTAGGAGTCCGTAACAAAGAAGAAGCTGTTCAGAAGGCTCTAGAAATTGGAATTATTGAATAACAAAATGTTTTGCGGTACATACCAATGAGTAACAAAAAAAACAGAACGCTTTGTGTGGTTTCTTTTGTAACAGAGTAAATAAGGTCCGTTATCGTATAAGTAAATGTTAAAACACTTACTGTTTTGTCATAATAAAATCATTGAATCTTATTCTCTAAAATACAATAGCCTACTATCAATTTAACTGATAGTAGGCTTTTAAAATTATTTAAGAACTTGGTTATGTTCTAATTTAACAGTTTTCATCAGTGGAAATATTATCACTTCGGCTCTAAAGTTAACACCTTCCCCTCTATTCCATCCATATTCAATGTAGTCGTATGATACTCACCGTTCACCCAATCATCTATTTGATCATGATACCAATCGCTTCTAAAATGTCCTGATTGTCCCGGCCCTACGATGTGATAACCGTTTGACATATCTTTCGTATCAATTACGAATCGCCAAGAAGCTCCGTGATTGACAATACCGTTATCTCCGTAACTCGCTGCTTGAACGGTAACTTGGCTTCCGCCAATTGGAACTGGTTTCTCACGATTAAATGCAAGGAGTGCTAACATACTAGATGATTTTGAGATTGGATGGGTAAAAGCAAGTTGATGGTAATCGCCCCACTTCCACTCCGCAACATCTGGCCCATATTCCTTCTGTAATTTTTTCATTACATTCTCGTACGATGTATGCACAACTTTCGTGAAGCCTCCATACTTCGTAAACCAAGCGCTATTTTCTCCTGCTACTTCTTTTCGAATCAATTCATCAACAACTTGTGACTTCCCTTCAAATAACTCCATCACATCTTTCGGTATTTCTTTTGAAAATACTGTATTAGAAATCTCTTTCATTACTAAGTGAAAAATTAATGGTGCTGCCTCATCTTTACTATCGTAAAAATTCCACTTCGATAATTGTTTTACTCCTTCTTTCTCTACTTCATTTAAAGATGTTTTATTTAACTCTTTTAAAAATATAGGAGCAAACTCTTTCCCATATAAATTTTTTTGATCCATCTGTAAATCTTCTAAATCTTTCACCGTATACTTTTCCTTCTCTTGTAAAAACTCTTGAATACGCATTTGTCTATATGGCTGTGCCCACGTATTACTAATATGGTACGGATAATTATCATCAACAATTTTATTATTTGCAGTTGAAATAAACCCTTGTTTTGGATTTATTACTTTTGGAAGCTGATCAAACGGAATATACCCTTCCCATTCATATTCATCTGTCCATCCTGGCACTGGCAAACTACCATCACCTTTTTTACGCACTGGTATATTTCCATTCGCTTTGTAAGCAATTGTGCCGTCGTTTGATGCAAACACAAAGTTTTGAGTTGGTGTATGAAAGTCTTGAAGTGCAGTTTCAAACTCATTCCAATCTTTCGCTTTATTCATATTTAATACAGCCTTTAATTCAGCGGAAGGCTCCAAAGCAGTCCATTTCAAAGCGAATACTGTTTTCGTTTTCTCTTTCCCTTTATCCGCAAACTCCGAAATGACTGGACCATGCCTTGTAACCGTAACGTTATACGGAATTGTTTTCCCACCTTTTACTTTAATAGATTCATCCACAACAGTAGCTTTTTCCCACTTATCGTTATACAAAAATTCATTTTCATTATTAGGATTTCTCTTTTCAATATATAAATCTTGCACATCAGGACCTGTATTCGTAACGCCCCACGCTATTTTATCATTGTGACCTAATATAACACCTGGCACTCCCGCGAAAATAACGCCACTCACATTTAAGTCTTTCATTTCAAGTTTCGATTGATACCATATTGAAGGTGTCGCAAGAGATAAATGAGGATCATCCGCTAAAATCGGCTTACCAGACGCACTCTTCTCGCCGCTTATCACCCAGTTATTACTACCATTAAACTCTGGTGGAATGACCGTTTTTGCAAAACTTTGTGCTACATCCACATTTGTATTTTTCAGTTCAGCTAGCAATCTAGGTGCATCTTTTGGATATGTAGGAAATAGCTCATTTGCTTGCTCTTTCGGAAGATTTTTCAACGCCCAATATCGAAACGCCTGTCCATGCCAATGTCCTCCTAAATCAAACGCCATATACTTTCCGATTGTTAAAGAG
Source organism: Bacillus cereus group sp. RP43 (assembly GCF_040459645.1). Taxonomy (NCBI): domain Bacteria; kingdom Bacillati; phylum Bacillota; class Bacilli; order Caryophanales; family Bacillaceae; genus Bacillus; species Bacillus cereus group sp. RP43. Next base: position 2,145,619 of record NZ_JARVHQ010000001.1, on the reverse strand, counting down.
TCCACAATTGACCATTCAGCAGGCTCATAGCCTAGTAAAGTAAACTCAACCGGCAATTTCTTTTCCTCTTTCGCCTCACGTATAAAAGCGTTCACTCCATCAGCAAATGACTGCAGGGCATATTTCGTTTCCCCATCATATTGACTAACAGATGCTTCTGCCGCTCGCCGTAAACCGAGCGTTCGAAACAATTTATCTCGATCAACAGCTGCTTCCCCTACAACTTCACTTAACATACCAGAAGCTTGTCTTCTACTTAAATCCATTTGAAACAAACGATCTTGCGCTTGTACGTATCCTTGCGAAAAATATAAATCATGCGCATTTTCCGCTTTAATATGTGGTACACCTTTACTATCTCGTTTCACCGCAACAGCATGTTGTAAATCCTCAAGTTTTATCGTTCCATCTATCTTTGGCATAGAACTAAGCGTATATATGTTCAAAAAAATCGCTGTACAAATAACTAATAAAAGAACGATACTACTAGACCAAATAAAAATTCTTTTTCCCCTATTTCGTTTCTTTTTTATGACGACTTCCATACAATCCCTCCTCTCTCAATCTATTCGCTTCTATTGTAAAAGAACCTTTTAGAAAAGAAGAAATCATTACTTGCTCATGCTATGGATCATACAAACTGAATACCGCTCTCTTACGCACTATTTCCTTTCCTTTACTGAAGCTTACTTGTCCTTTCTTACACCAATTCCTCAAAATCCCCTGCACATAAGCGAACGTCCCCTTATTATTTTCAAACGCAATTTTAAGTGCCTCTAGTACTTTATCTCCTGAAACTCTTTGCATCCATTCCTTTAATTCCTTCGCGATATATGGAGATAGACTACTAATGTTTTGTTCGTAAAATTTATAAACTTCACTATGCGGAGTGGCATCCTCTACTCTTTCTACCTCTTCCTTCTCTTCCTTCTCTTCCTTCTCTTGAATAATTGCTTGTTGTGAATTACTACTAACCTCTTCCTCTGGCATACCAAAATACTGAAGTAATAATGGAATCTTGCATTCTTCTTCAAGACATTTACGCAAAAACTTATGTAGGAACTCTTTACTTTTCACCAGTTTCAGCTCACGTAATACACATTTCTCTATGTTCGTATTAAAAATAGGATTATAGTGTAACCAATTTATAATGAATAACTCTTTCGTTTCCGCATCATATAAAATCTTCCCGTATTCCACAAACCGGTTCAATAACTTCTCAACAGTTTCCATACTGTAACCAGTTTCAAGCTCTGCCAAACGCTTCGGTAATATGTAAATACCACATTGCTTCGTTTTCGTACCAGTTAACAAATATATATAAAAATAACGCTCTTCTGGCGTTAAATCTAAAATGAATTCATCTTGCCAAAAGTTCACCTGCACATTACGGTACACCGCCATCAGTTTCCCTCCCGCTCTTTACTAGCAAATAGGAAAGTTCCAATCCTTCAATATAAATATAAGAATGAGGGAACGGTTTTGGCATTCGAATTTCAAATTTTTTTACTACTACTACAACGTTTTTATTTTTTCGCGCTTTTTTGTTCTTGTAGTTGTTTTTGTTTTGTTTTTTCTTAGTGATTTATTACTTGGTAGGTGCTTATGAGGGGCTTTGAAGGGGGTTATATAGTATTTTCATTCCCCTCTTATCTGATGTCTAATTACAAATGTCTCCAACAATCTTCATACATTGCAGACAACCATTATGATTCACCTACTTATATTTACTGGAAAACAAAAAGCACTTGTTGCCTTCGTAGACAATTCAGTGCTTTAAGGTTGAAAGTTTATAAATAAAAGTGTCTATAATCGACATAGTTGATTGAAATACAATTCTGTTACATTTATTTTAGTAACGATAATATGATACATACCGAATTATCTATAACTGAACGTTCTGGGCGTGATTTCATTAACACTGTTAATCCAATTAATAAAGTGACTAGCGTTTGTGCCAATGCTTTAGCGTTCACATCACTTTGCAGTTCTCCAGACTGAATACCTTTGGCGATTAATTCTTGAAATATAACTGAAAGATACATTTGATGTTCTCTAGTCAACACTTCAAATTTTTCATTATGAGGGGCAATCTCAACCATTGTGTTAATACAAAAACAGCCTTTATTTGATTCTCTTTTATATTCCTCTTCCACCATATTTTCAAAAAACATACGAATTGATTCTTTGACAGATTGTTCTTTTTGAAGTTCTGTTCGAATGCTAGTCGCGTGTAAATTCGTGTATCTCCGTAATGCAGCTTCAAACAGCCCTTCTTTATCACCAAATGCTGCATATAAACTCGGTCTTTGTATGTCCATTTTAGCAGTTAGATCACTTAATGAAGTAGCAGTGTATCCTTTCTCCCAAAAAAGTTGCATAGCAGCGTCCAAAGCTTTTTCTTCATCAAATTCGCGTAGTCGAGCCATTTAACCCCTCCTCTTTCTTCATCTGTTTTTTAAATTACAAATCATCATTTTATGTACTAATCAGTATGTTATATATCGTATTAAATTATAAATGATATGTCAAAAGAAACTGAAATAACTTTACAATTAACTTGACATAGTAACTTATCCCTGATTATATTTTACTTACGAAATAACATACCGTTCGGTATATTATTTTAAAAATAAAAGGAGATGATAATATGGATACTAAAGAAAAAATGACAACTGCTCTTACTCAGAATAATGATCAGTTCCAATTACCTACCAATACAATCATGCCCCGCTATATAACTCTATTATTTTCAATAGCTTGTGGGATGGCTGTGGCGAATATATACTTCGCTCATCCTCTACTTGATTCTTTATCAAATGAGTTTAAGATCAACCATTCAACTATTGGTGTCGTTATTACGATTACTCAAGTTTGTTATGCACTCGGATTACTTTTATTAGTTCCACTTGGGGATTTGTTAAACCAAAAAAAACTTATTATTGTTCAAATGCTTTTATCCGTTTTCGCTTTAATTGTGGTCGGAGTCGCTCCTTCAAGTACCGTACTTTTTATAGGTATGGCCTTAGTCGGAATTCTTGCGACTGTTACGCAGACACTTGTCGCATACGCATCCATTTTAGCTAACCCAAAAGACCGTGGGCGAATAGTAGGTTTCGTCACGAGTGGTGTCGTAATAGGAATTCTACTTGCACGTACATTTGCCGGAACATTAACAGATTTAGCGGGATGGCGTTCCGTTTATCTTACCTCTGCTGTACTTATGCTCTTCGTAATTGGCTTGTTATATCGTAATTTACCTAATCTTGAACATAAAAAAACAGCTATGACCTATCGTAAATTATTACGTTCTGTTCTCTTATTATTTGTAGAAGAAAGGATCTTACGTATTCGCGGAATATTAGCATTGCTTATTTTTACTTCCTTCAGTATTTTATGGACTTCATTAGTTTTACCTCTAAGTGCTGCACCATATAATCTATCACATACAGCTATCGGAGCATTTGGTCTTGCTGGAGTTGCTGGTGCATTAGCTGCCACTAAGGCCGGACAACTCGCTGATCGCGGATTTGGAGAAAGAACTACTGGCATAGCCTTATCCTTATTATTACTTTCATGGCTCCTCATTAAATTAATGAACCATTCTCTATTCCTACTAGTTACCGGTGTTATCCTTTTAGATTTAGCTGTGCAAGCTGTACATGTCACGAACCAGAGTATACTTTTCACAGTGCGTCCTGAAGCGAGAAGTCGGCTCACTGCTAGTTATATGATTTTTTATTCTATCGGCAGTGCTACAGGTGCAATTCTTTCCACAAACATTTATGCAAGCTACGGATGGAACGGAGTTTGTATATTAGGTACATCCGTTAGTGCTTGCGCTCTTTTATTCTGGGCAATGACCTTACGACGATCATCATAAATAAAGGCTGTTTTCTCAAAGATTGTTGCTGCTAAAAATAAAAGGCAGATTTAATCTACAAAACGTGTAGAATACTTTGCTATAATCAACCCAGGATATATAATTATGGTTAATCGAAAGGAGGGATAATAATGAAACAAGTAGCTCTCCATCAATTGCACAAAGAGCATAATACACGAATAGCAGAATTTCATAAAAACCACGAAATTGAAATTCAGCGTGGTGAAAATGGGAACGGTTTGTTAGCTAAATGGGAAAGATTTTTTTATAACAAGGTAATTTCCCCTCTAAAGAATGTGAAATAATACCTACCTATTAAATGAATTGTCATCCTTGTACAGTTCATTTTTGTATCGCATTTTAAGTCAAATACGCATTAACGGGCAGTAAGACTCCCACCTCAAAATTCGGCTGGAGCAAAGAAGTTAGGTGGGGGAATAACCGCCCGTTAATGCCCGATTGGTGCGGGCTAATAATCAGTGGGGGATGCCCCCACTGATTAAAATTTCACTTTATATACCCTATCTCTTTTCTCATCACTTTTAATAAAAGTAAGCTTCCCTTCCGCAACAAAACCTTCTAATATTAAGCATACTTTTCCATATACTTTAGGCTTATTCGTTGTGAATCTTTCATCTGGTATTTTACCAGCTCGTATTAATTGTTCGCACAGCTCAAGTGCACTTATTTCTTCAGCATCCATTAATTCCAATATATCTTTTTGCAATGGCGATAAAGGTACTGGTATCTCAGCCACCTCTACCTTTTCTTTTTCTTCTTCAAATAAATCTTCAAATGAAATTTGATTCATTACATCTTTTCCTTTCTGACAATGGATTTGTATAACATGAACTGAATCCTATAAAGAGTAGTTATTGTTATGTAGTACTTACCTTATTACATAAATGTCAAACTCATGTACATCGTTTCATATAGTATGGTTTGATTATACCAAATATACGTTCTATCTTCTATCGTAGATTGGAAAAGGGCACGTTTTACTGGCCATCTGGTCATCCAAGTGTGCCACTTACTATATCAAGACGACAATTGAGATGGCTTCTTGATGGATTTGCTTTTCAAAAAAACAAGGTCATCAAGTTGTACATACGAAAACCATTCTATAAAAATCATATATGAAAAAGGCATTTGGATGATTTTGTTGAATGGATTCATAAAAGTGAATTAAACAAAAAATAACTTCAAAATCAACTTTTATTGTATATTTTGGAGTTTCTTTACGTGTACATGTCACTGTATCTACCATATTAAATAGAATTTAACACTTAAAATAATAGATATTATGATTAAGTTTCACACAGATTATTAAAATAGGTATCCATATTCTAGAAATTTATGGTAAACAATTATTATTTACCTGTTATAATTACGTTATAATTATTTAGTTTTATTAGATGTTTAATAAGGTTATTCCAGACATTTAAAATAACAGGGGGTTCACAAATGAGCAGAAAAACAAGTAAAGTTAAAAAGTTTTTTGGATTCGTACTAACCGCAACACTAGCAACTACAACGATGGTAGGCACAGTAAGTGCAGAAACAACTACGAAAACAAACGGTAATGCAAATAGCTATAAGGTAGTTAGCAATAGTGACACTGTATTTACAGATGTACCAAAGGACCACTGGTCAAAAATTGCTATTGACTACTTAGCGGCAGCGGGGATTTTTAAGGGATATGGAAATGGAAAATTTGGTTTTGGGGACAATGTTACTAGAGGACAGGTAGCTTCTTTAGTCAATCGACATTTAGGTTTAATAGCAGACGATAAACAGGCGAATATGTTTAGTGACATTACAAATCATATGTTTGAAAAGGATATTAACGCCATTGCGCAAGCTGGAATTATGACAGGTGATGGATCAGGTACATTTCGTCCAGATGATGTATTAACTCGATATGAAATGGCAGTAGTGTTACAAAAAGCATTTCATTTAGAATCAAAAGGACAAGGGAGCTTTAAAGATGTACCAAAAGGTCATTGGGCCTATGAATCTGTAAATGCAGTGCGTAGTAACCGTATAGCACAAGGTGACGAATCAGGTAATTTTAATGGCAACATGATTGTGAAGCGTGAGCAATATGCACAATTTTTCTATAATGCAATAGCAAAGAACAGATCTTATAATTTCAACATCAATTCAAAAGAAGAACTGAAACAAATGTTAACAACAGCTTTACAGAATGGGACGTTTGGTCCATTTAAATTAGATGCACTAGGTAAAGATATATCTGAGGTGAAAAAAGAATTTGGAGCGCCTGATGTTTGGAAGCAAGCACCATGTACAGAATGTGATGCCCCTAATACAGCGGTATACGGAGATTATAATATTGATATGTACCCTTCAGACGCTAGATATATATGGGTGAAAATGGATATCTCTATCAACGAATTAAAAGAGTGGTTTGGTGAACCAGATGGAATCGGAGAGGATATGACTAGTGAAGGATTTATATATAATCGAGGAAGCTATTCTCTTTATTTCAGCTTCTCTGATGGTTATATTCAACGCGCTAAGATCGCTAAAATTGAACATCATTAATACGTTACAAGCAATATAAAATATATAAAGTATAAAAAAATCCTTCAAGAACGTGCCTTTTCTTGAGGGATTTTATTTTGTTCCTATCTATTTCACATAATACAAAGCTGTAAAACTCCTACTGATTAAAGTTTCACTTTATTTTTCTTAGTGCTCCGCATTCCATTCACTTAAATACGTTGCATATTCTAATTCATCTGGATCATCATATAACATAGAAATAAACTCTAATTTATTTCCATCACAATCTAGAAAATATACGCTTGCAGCTGGCATCCACCTTTGGACAATTGGTTCTCGATTTCCTTTCCCCAGACTCCCTACTACCTCTATTCCACGCTGCTCTAACCACAATTTAGAAGTCCTTAAAAACTCTAAATCTACACGAAAAGCGAAGTGTTTCGTCTCAAACTCTTCATTAGTATGTACTTCCCATAATCCGAGCATTTGTTTTTTATTTTCTCCTATCCAAAAGAACGCAACTCTTCTTTTCGATAGTCTTTTTGCTAATGATAAACCTAACTTATTTTGATAGAAATCTATCGCCTTTTCTAAATTTCTTACATGTAAATGAGTTTCATATATGCTTTTTATCATTATATATTTCTCCCTCCCCTACATTCTGATTTTTAAAAGTATATTTTGTTTTTATAATACAAATAAATATATTTTAAATCATCCTACTTTTGTCTAATTGTTCTTTCCTACAAAGGTATAAGTATACACCTTCCAGCTTTCTCATTCATGTCCCGGCGCCGGAATTCAATAAAGTGAAACTTTAATCAATGTGATTTGTTCATCACCACTGATTATTACCCGGCACTAATCTTGCTTTTATGAACAGTTAGCTCTCGCCTAATTTCCTCGCATTCGCCGATTTTGAGATAGAAGTTTTAATGCCCATAAATAGCGGGATAAAAATTTCATTTACATTCATAAATTTTTATAATGTAATAAAGGTAACATCTTAATAATAGAGGAGGAACTGTTCTGGATAAAACAAAGGTTATGGCTTATTTTAGTGCAACGGGTGATGCATTCCCTATTGAGGCAGTTACCGATGCCCTAAGTATCGAGCCTACAAAAACTTGTAAAAAAGGAGATGTTGTTGCAAGACCTAGTAATCCGAATCTTGTATCCACCAAAATCATATATAGAAAAGAGACTGATTGGACTTTAAGCACTGGATACCAAGAATCATACAATATAAATAATCAGTTGAATGTAATTCTAAAATCCCTTGAAGGGAAAACAGAACAATTAAAACATCTTAAGGAGAAATATGGTTTAGAGTTTCTTTTTATGGTAGTGATTCAAGTGGAGAATAACGAATCACCCGCAATGTATTTACAAAAAGATATTATTGATTTTGCTAGTTTAATTCAAGCAGAAATTCATTTTGATTTATATATTTAGTCAAAATAAAAACGCTGTTGATGTTGGAATCAACAGCGTTTTCTTATGTGGTTATATATGTGAATTACTTTAAGGTTTTCTGTGAAAAGCAAGATGTATTTTATCTTGCTTGCACCTCAAAACGGAATCCTTTTTCATTTATATAGCCTCTTTTTATTTCAACTTCCCTTCAAAAACAATCTTCCTACCACACGGTTCAACTTCTGTTTTCCCGTCTTTCTTCACTTCATGAAAGATTGGCTCTTCCATGCGACGAGACGGTGCGTAGCCTTCTTGTTCCATACGTGCTAAGCAATCTGTAATTGTTTCATTTTCGAGTACTTCAAATTTTTTCTTATTAGGTTGTTTTGTCATGCCCTAACCTACTTTCTATTTTTCTTGATGCGAATTGATTTTTCATGTAAATAATATATAACATTGCGAGAATACCCATTATAATCATAACCGCAATAAAAAAGCTTGTATACTGTATTTTTTCTATAAATACGCCTCCTAATACAGGGCCCATAATACTTCCTATACTAAAGGCGATTCCGGATAATATATTACCTGCTGGTAGTAAGTGTCTCGGTAATAAATCTGTCATAAATCCAAGTCCTAATGAGAAGCACGAGCCAATGACCATACCTGCTATAAGCATACAGGTAAAGACAATCCAGTAATATTGATCAAATACTGCTGCAAGTAAGAAAATACCAGTGCTTATACTGAACATCCACGTTAAAATACGATCTCTTCCGTATTTATCACTTAACATACCGAGCGGAATTTGTGTAATAATACCGCCAACTGCGAATGCGGGTAATAAGAATGAAACTTCCGATACAGACCATCCTTTGCGCAGTGCGTATACTGGCAAATTACTATTTAACATCGCTTCAAGTACACCGTATGCAAGCGGACCAATAAGTGCAATCCAAGCTAATCCAACGACTTGTTTATAACGAGAAAAGGATGATTCACTTTCAGTTTTCGCCTCATCTTGTGCTGGAAATGCATTTTTCGTTGGTAGTAGTAAAAGCCAGCCAATTAAACAAAGTATAGTAGATACGATAAATGGTGTTGAAAGACCGTACTGAACAGTGCTTGCTAAATACGGGCCAACTGCGAAACCAATTCCGAAGAATACACCGTATATCGATACTTGTCTACCTATTTTACTAGGGTCTGACGTTGTCGTAATCCACGTTTGCGTTCCGACATGGAGCATATGATCTCCAACACCAACTAGAAACCTAAGAATAAACCATACCCAGAATGAAAATGTTTGTGTAAAAAAGAATAATGAAATAATAACGAGAAACCCACCAATTACGATAATTGGTTTCATTCCAAACTTTTGCATCGGTTTTTCAAGAAACGGTGAAATAAATAATATCCCGATGTATAATGCCGTCGCATGAATACCGTTAATACTTGAACTAACCCCTTCTTGTTCAAAAATCATTGCGATGGCAGGTAAGAGCATACCTTGTGACAAACCTGAAATTGCCACAATCCCAACCATAATCCAAAAAGTAAAACGCATTGACATCCTTTTCCCTCTCTTTCTCCCGCTTTCCACTTTTCATTATAAACTGTATCTGTAAAAGCGTGTGCGAATTATTCATAATAAAAAAAGAAGCTAAAAGAATGAACCTTTCAGCTTCTTATCCTTCCCAAACTTGTGCTTTCACATAGTAATGAAAATGTTTAAAATATGGATTTTCATAAAATGAAGGCCCAAATAAAATCGGATGTGTATGGACCATTGGTTGCTGCATTTGTAAAGGAACTACAGCTGGTGAAACTTGCATATACATCGGATCAATAATAAATTTTACATATTGGTGATCATTATACGGAGAATGATATATTAAAAATGGATTATGCATTGACTGTCTCCCCTTATACATACAAATGCTATAGTATATGCAAGGTTTATATTTCGGGAATTATTTATTGTCTAACCAATCCTCTACATGCCCAATAAATACATCTAAACAATCAATAAACGGTGAATGCCCGCAATCTTCTAACACCTTCAACTCCGCATTTGGCAAATGTTTCGCTAATTCTTCGCCAACTACTTGTGGTACAACATAATCGCGGTCACCTTGTATGACGAGTGTTGGGGCTTGAATACGATGAATGTGTCCATTTCCTCGTACAACACCATTATGTTCATCTGAAATATTAAATGTAACTAATGAATAATTCACATCAACGAAATTGCGCTGCGTTAACATATCATCTAAATACTTTTCATAACGATCCGGTTTAGGTTGATTATGTGTGTATATTAATAGATTCCATACTGTACGATAATATACTTTATTCATATTTTTTATTGCATCTAGTACTGGTGCAATTTGCACTGGGTCTTGCGCAATTTCTTCTTTCGTTTTTAATAAACTCGATACGATTGGTTGCCCGTTAATATCTTTTTTAAATATCGGGTATCCTTTCATCCCTACCGATTCTACTAATATTAGCTTTTCTACAAAAGTTGGGTGGCTCGCTGTAAACTCCATCGCAACACCGCCGCCCATTGACCATCCCACTAATGAAAATTTCTTTAGTTTTAATTCATCTATAAAAAGTTTCACATCTTCTGCAAAGTCTTGTAAAGAATCTATCGGCTTATTATACGTTGATTGTCCAAATCCTCTTAAATCAATTGCGTAAATATGATATTGATTTTGCAGTTTCTCAATAACTAAATCAAAGTGTTGTGACGATGTCATATTCCCATGAATGAGTACGAGCATTTCTTCATTTTGCCTTCCAACTTCTTGATATGCAATTGTTTCTCCGTTCGATAGTGAAACAAACTCCATTGTTGCAGGCTTAATCATTACAAGTTCCCCCATTCTTTTAATAGAAAGAAAATTCTTTACTTAATTAAAGAATACCACGTAGAATGTATGTTCTCAATATAAAATCTATACGAAATTTCCACATAAAACAACATGTCTATTACTAGACAATTAAAATAAAAAGGTATATAGTTAGCTAGGTAACTAATTTGAAAGGATCAAAATATATGGACGAAAAACAACATTTTTTCCACATTGTTAGTCAAACTTCTCGTAAGTTTACGAAGAAATTTAATGAACGTGTATCTCCAACGGGATTATTTAGTGCGCAATGGGCTGTTATTTTCCGCATTAATCAAACTGGATCTTGTACCCAAACAGAATTATGTCAATATTTAAATGTTGAATCACCAACGATGACTCGTACGTTAACACGTATGGAAACGATGGGCTGGATTATTCGTACTGAAGGAAAAGATCGCCGTGAGAAGCTCATTTCCTTATCGGAAACAGCAATAAAAATGATTCCAGTATGGCAAGAAGAAGTTGATGCCTTTGAAGAAAAGACGCTAGAAGGTATTAAAGAAGAAGACTTACATGAAGCTTTTCAATTGTTACAACAAATCATCAAAAATTTAGATCATTAATATGGAGGGATGACGATGCAAAGTGAAAAACTTTGGACGAAGGATTTCCTCGGAACTTGTTTTAGTAGTCTGTTTCTCTTTTTAACATTTTACATGCTTATGACTACTCTGCCTGTCTATGTTATAGACAGCCTAAAAGGAAAACCTGAGGAAATTGGTTTAGTTGCAACTGTTTTTCTTATTTCATCTGTTTTATGTAGACCATTCACAGGAAAATGGCTCGATGATTTAGGAAGAAAGAAAATATTATTTATTTCACTTTCACTATTTTTAGCCGCTACTGTTATGTATTTCGGTACGCAAAGTTTATTTTTATTACTTGCCCTTCGCTTCTTACATGGTATTGGATTCGGAATGGCAACGACAGCAACTGGAACAATTGTAACTGATGTAGCACCAGCTCATAGACGCGGTGAAGCACTTGCTTATTACGGCGTATTTATGAGTCTACCGATGGTAATTGGTCCTTTTTTAGGTTTAACAATTATTTCTCATTTTTCATTTACTGCATTATTTATCGTTTGTTCGGTATTTTCATTACTCGCATTTTTATTAGGATTAGTAGTGAATATTCCTCATGAAAAACCAGTAAGTAAACAAGCACGAGAAAAAATGAAATGGAAAGACTTAATTGAACCATCTTCTATTCCAATCGCTCTAACAGGATTTGTTTTAGCCTTTTCTTATAGTGGTATTTTATCCTTTATTCCTATTTATGCGAAAGAGCTTGGTTTAGGAGAAGTTGCTAGTTACTTCTTTATTTTATACGCACTTGTTGTGGTCATTTCTCGTCCATTTACAGGGAAAATATTTGATCGCTTCGGTGAAAATGTACTTATTTATCCCGCTATTATTATCTTCACAATTGGGATGTTCATTTTAAGCCAAGCGCAAACTTCATTTTGGTTCCTTGGCGCAGGTATGTTAATCGGTTTAGGATACGGAACATTAATTCCAAGTTTCCAAACGATTGCAATTTCTGCCGCTCCAAACCATCGACGTGGTTCTGCGACAGCTACTTACTACTCGTTCTTTGATAGTGGCATTGGCTTTGGTTCTTTCATTTTAGGTATAGTCGCTGCCAAATCAAGTTATCATAATATGTATTTTATCGCAGCTATTATAGTTGCGTTCACTTTACTACTTTATTATGGATTACACGGACGAAAACAAAAATTCAAAAAGCAAAGTACAGATGGACAAATATCTGCTTAACGTTCATAAGGAAAGTAAACTTACCCGTTTACTTTCCTTATTTTGTATTTCTTTTAAGACGAGCGTATACTTATAATAGAAACTAAAGGAGGTACCTACATGAATGTAAAGAAATCTCCCCTGCTATTACTGTTACTAGTATTACTATTCGTAGTTACAGGGCTTGGGTTTACTTTTTTTAAACATAATAAAACGACCCCCACTAAAGCTAATGTCACAAAAGAAAACTGGTTAGACGATCCTTACTTACGCTGGTCGTATACACATATGAAAGAATTCACTTTAATAAATGAAGTAAAAAACAACCCTGACCAAGTTGCTGCCTTCCCTACCGCGTTACAAAACTTAGACGATTTTGCTGTGGAGCGTAGATTTGGAAATACAATTCCTCTAAAAAAGCTTTTAGACGAAAACAAAACAGACGCTTTTGTCGTTGTACATAATGGTCAACTTGTTTATGAACGATATTTCAATGGATATAACGAGAGTAATCCTCATGGAATGGCATCGTTAGCAAAGGTGTTTACTGGTGCAATCATACAATCTCTCGCTGAAGAAAATCTTATTAATGTAGAGAAAACAGCTAACACTTACATAAAAGAATTAAAAAATACACCGTTTGGTAAAGCTACACTTCAGCAATTACTGGACATGCAAGTTTCCGCTGAATACCCTACTCACGGATATATGCAACTAGGACTAGAAAATCAAGATGCTCAACTATATTTAGCTAGTAATATTTTACCCCGAGGTAAAAATTACGAGGGGCCTATGAAAATTTATGATATGTTACTAGAAGCAGAAGAAACTGCACCACCTGGCTCCGCTTTTTCTTACAATAACGGCTCAACTGAAACACTCGCCTGGATTATCCGAACAATCACTGACAAATCATTAGCTGAAAATGTAAGCGAGCAAATTTGGTCTCAAATTGGTATGGAAGAAGACGCTTATTATGTTACAGATGAAACAAAAGTAGAACAAGCAAGCGCCGGTTTAAATGCAACTGCTAGAGATATGGCGAGATTCGGGCAATTACTTTTAAATAATGGTCAATATAATGGAAAACAAATCGTCCCTTCTTCTATTACAGAAAGTGTAAAAAATATACAAGAAGGCGAACTCGCAATTGGCAGCGGCGCTTCAATTTCTTATCATAATCAATGGTGGATTCCGCATAATGAACAAGGCGCTTTCGAAGTGTTAGGCAGTTACGGACAAACTCTTTACATCGATCCGAAAGCAAATATGGTTATCGTCCACTTCTCTTCTAACGCTGCGCCTAGTAATGAAATACATTCGACTTACTCAAATATGTATGTTGATATTGCACATCATTTGGAGAAGCTTCCACGGTAGTGGAGGCTTTTTTTATTTACCCCGCATTAACTGGCAGTAAAACTCCCACCTCAAAATTCAGGTGGAGCAAAGAAGTTAGGTGGGAGATCAACTGCCCGTAAACGCCCGATTGGTGCGGGCTGATAATCAGTGTGGGATGCCCCCCCACTGATTAAAGTTTCACTTTACACAAATCCTATTCATAGTGATAATATTTTATAAATTTGAAAACACTAGTGCTTAGGAAAGGAGGGATTGTGAATGTCTGTGAAAAAGAAATTAACTGGATTGATCATTCCACTTGCGATGATTATAGTTATGACAGCTCTAGGATCACTCAATATATTTGCCGAATCCGACGTTGTGAGACAGCCTATTGAGGTTGAATTGAATGATGATTACTTTAATCCGAATGTCATCACTGTTCCGGCTGGGAAAACGACAACGTTACTATTGAAAAACCAAGGAAATAGAGATCACACCTTTACGGTAAAAAAACTCGGAATTGACGCCGAGGTCCCGTCAAGAAAAGAAAAAACAATTACCGTAAAACCTGAAACTCCCGGTACATATGAACTAATATGTCGGTTCCACTACTTGAAAGGAATGGTTGGAAAAGTAATAGTCAAATAACAAGCAGTACCGACCCTTACTTTTTTATAATGTGAAACTTAAATTCGCGGGGGTGCCCATCCCCCGCAGATTATAAGCTCTCACTAATCAGTTTTTTACGTGCAGCATAAAATCGTTACGTTGTCGTAGCGTACGAAATTTGTGTTTTGTTGGTGCTACCCCAAGCCCATCAAGCTAATATTTTGAAGTTCCCCCCCCTAAACGAAATTTTCTTTCGTTACAATTAGCTACTTATAAGAGTTTAAATCTTTTTTTCGTTGGGATAACAATAAATTTCTTAACTTGATGGTGATGTGGCGGTATCCCTAATTAGTATCCATAGAAAAAAGAAACCTAATTGGTATAGGTTTCTTTTTGATTAATACCTAAGGGGATTGTTGTTCAATTAGAAAAATGTTTTAGACTGAACATCGTTGATTTAATTAACGTCTTTGTTTTATTAGTCCAATTTGAATTGTTTTCCTTTAAAATATCCCATTTGTATGCTCTTTGTTTGTTTTTTACAGAGTTTAGCTTACTTTAGAAAAATTTGCGACAGAACCTTTAAAACTATTATTTATTTTTATAACCTTTTAACATATTTTTTGAATAGCGATTCGGATATAAAGCATTTAACATCCCGTATGGACTACCATTCCAATATCTTCTTAATGGTGTCCATAATTTATGTTTTATTAACCACCTTTGTGTATAGATAGATGGCAATTGATCCTCTGTCAGTTTTTCCTTTTCTTCAATAGTCCATTTCAGTGCCTCTAATGCTTTTTTTTCAGTCCAAAAGCCAGTAGGTGTAAATTTTAATTCCCATTCTTTATATTAACCAGGATATAAATCATTTAGCATGGAGTACGGACTGCTTTCCCATAATATCTGACATGGAGAGATCAGTTTATGATTAGTTAGCCATTTTACGCTGTAAACTTGTAGTAATTGGGTAGGAGTTAATTTTTCTTTCTCTTGAATAGCCCATCTTAGTACTGCCAATGCCCTATCTTTGGTCCAAAACTTATTAGGAGTCATAATAAATTCCCACTCTTTAAATTTATTAGGGTATAAAGAGTTTATCATTGCATAAGGGCTACCCTTCCAGTACTTAACTAATGGCGCACTGAGTTTATTTTCTTTTAACCATTTTTTTCCGTATACCTTTAGTAATTGTTCTTCGCTTAGCTTTTCTTTTTCTTCAATAGTCCATTTTAATACTTCAAGAGCTTTTTCTTTAGTCCAAAAATTTAAAGGTGTCATACCAAGTTCCCATTCTTTAAATCTATTAGGATATACGTATTCAATCATTTTATAGGGACTATTATCATAACTATGTTTGAGTACACCAAGTAATCGATATTTTACAATTAAAGGCGTATTCCATTTTTGTTTAATATCTTCTTCATTCCACTCTAAGATTTTCTCAATTAAATATTTTGTTACTCTTCTAGATAGCTCTCTATTGTCGTCTTCTTTCCATATTTGTGGGTGGAGTTTTAATTATGATTGGTCACCTTATTCTAGCATTACCAGGGAGTATTATTACTCTATTTATTTCTATGGTGTTTTTAATACTCGGAACAGGTTTATTAAAACCAAATATCTCCAGCATTGTTGGGAATTTATACAGTGTATCAGATACGCGTCGAGACTCTGGGTTTAGTCTTTTCTATATGGGCATTAAATTAGGTGCTCTTCTGGCTCCTTTGGTTGTTGGTACATTAGGACAGGAATATAATTTTCATCTTGGTTTTGGAGTCGCAGCAATTGGTATGATAATAGGTTTAACATTATTTGTTTTCACGAAAAAAAAGACACTTGGTTTAGCTGGTACCCAAATACCAAATCCTTTAACAGATATCAAAAGAAAAAAACTGTTAAACACTTCAGCATAAGTATAACCGTAATTATAATTTTATGTGCTATTACTATACCCACTGGGTTATTAACTATTAACCGTTTTACTTTTTTAATTAGTATCTTAGGAATTATTATTCCTACTTGTTACTTCATTTATATGTATCGTAGCCCAAAGACTACTAAAGTCGAACGTTCTCGTCTTCTTGCTTATATTCCACTATTTGTTGCAGCCACAATATTTTGGGCTATACAAGAACAAGGTGCAATTATTTTAGCAACATATGCGGATCAACGGACCCAATTACAATTTGCTGGATTTAAGATACATTCCACATGGTTCCAATCATTAAGTCCTATATTTATAGTGATACTTGCCCCAATGTTTGCATGGATTTGGGTAAAACTTAATACAAACCAACCTTCAACAACTAAAAAATTCGCTATTGGACTACTGTTTGCTGGATTATCATTTTTAATTATGATTTTACCTGCCTGTATGAGTGGTACAGACTCTCTAGTGAGTCCTATCTGGTTAGTTCTTAGTTTTTTACTAATAGTAATTGGTGAAGTTTGTTTATCGCCTGCTGGGTTATCAATAACAACAAAATTAGCTCCGGCTGCTTTTTTTCAGCACAAACAATAAGTTTATGGTTTTTATCTACTGCATCTGCACAAACCATAAATGCACAGGTTGTGAAATTATACGATCCTTCTACAGAAATAATTTACTTTGGAGTTATTGGAGCTGTATCTATCTTAGTAAGTATGGCCTTATTTATGCTATCAACAAAAATTCAAGGCTTTATGAAAGGACTTCAGTAACATGAAGGAAGACACTTGTGAGGGTGTCCTCCTTTTTTGTTGCTGTATTTTCTTATTAATCTAATTTGTTTTTTACATTTTTTTTTAAACTTTCCCCTATTAAATTTCAATAAGTATAGGTACAATCATTGGTTTTTTCTTAGTATGTGTATATACATATTGTCGTATTGATTTTTTTATTTGTTTTTTCATTACATTCCATGAGTTTCTATTTGCTTCTTGTAGCTCGTTAACAGTTTTTATAGTAAGTCGATTAACGTCTCTTCGGAGTTCCGAGAAATCTCTATCCACAAATCCACGAGAAATGGTATCGGGGTCAGAAATCAACGTTCCTTCCGCTTTGCTCATAGTTAAAATAATCATGAGCATCCCATCTTCTGAAAGTTGTTTGCGGTCTCGTAACACAATTTCCCCAATATTATCGACATCCCCCCCGTCTATGTAGGTATTCCCCACCGGTATTTTCCGGGTCTGACGGGCAATGGTATGTTCAATATCGACGACATCCCCATTATTGATGATAAACGTGTTTCCTTGCTCTACTCCAACAGATTCCCCTAACAAACGGTGATGGTGCAGCATTCTAAATTCACCGTGAATGGGAATAAAATATTTTGGTTTCATTAATGTAAGCATTAGTTTTAAATCTTCTTGATAACCATGGCCAGAAACATGCATTCCGGATGTACTTCCTGATCCATAAATCACCTTGGCTCCAAGGGCAAATAAGTTGTCTACGATACTCGTGATATTTCGTTCATTCCCGGGTATTGGACCTGCTGCAAAGATAACCGTATCTTCAGGTAAAATGTCGACACCGCGAAAGTTTCCTGTGGACAGGCGAGCAAGAGCAGCCAATGGTTCTCCTTGACTCCCCGTGCATAAAATGGCCACCCTTTCAGGAGCCATTTCATTGATTTCATGTGGGGCAATTAACATTCCATCTGGAACTGTTAAATAACCACGTTCCATAGCGACCGATATGACATTAACCATACTTCGTCCAAGTAACGCAATTTTTCGATTTGTTTTTTGTGCTGCATTCACGACTTGTTGAACGCGACTAATATTTGAAGCAAAGGTAGAAAGAATAACTTTGCGTTCGGCTTTCATGAAAGTTGCTTCCACATGTTCACCTACTATCTGTTCCGATGGGGTCAAACCAGGACGCTCTGCATTGGTACTCTCAGATAATAGAAGCAAGACCCCTTCTTTGCCGATTGCAGCCATTTTATGAATATCCGAATTCTCATTATTCGCAGGGGTTAAATCGAACTTGAAGTCCCCTGTATGTACAATATTCCCCTCTGGTGTGTGAAAGACTATTCCCAAGCAATCAGGAATACTATGGGTCACTTTGAAAAAACTTACCCTTATTTCTCCAATTGTCAAGTTTGAGTTTGAGTTGATTTCAATAAGTTCACTTTCTCTTAGGAGTTTATGTTCTTTTAATTTGATTTCAATTAATCCTAGTGTGAAGCGTGTGGCATAAACTGGTACATTCAATTTTTTTAAGAAGAACGGGATCCCCCCGATATGATCTTCATGTCCATGTGTGACAATTAAAGCCCTGACTTTATCTTTATTTTCTACTAAATAAGCTATATCAGGGATAATCAAATCAATTCCTAATAAACTTTCATCTGGAAACTTATTGCCACAGTCGATAATCACAATATCGTTTGAATATTCAATTGCATACATATTTTTTCCGATTTCATTCAAGCCGCCTAAGGCGAAGATAGATAATGCATTCTCTATTGTACTCAAATTTATAACCTCCCATTTTAAATATAATCTTAGTATGCCCTTAGGTTTCCCTTTATCAGTAGGTTGAATGCTCGAGATTCCTAGAAAAAAGGGAACTTTAGACTTGTTTTTACCTAAATATACTGACTACAACATTGATGTCTTCGTTTCACACATTGTTATCGAGGTCTTTCCTCCCATGGAGACAGCTACTATTGAAATCACTCATGGTTTTCGATTCTTAATAAAGATGCAATTCTTTTTTAAGAAATGCGCCCGATAATGGAAGATCGTTATGCAGAAGTCATGCGGCACTTACATTGTAGAATAGCCCTCTAAAACAGAAGAAGCTCTCCTCATACTAATTGCATAGCTTAGGGTGAGAACAAATTCTTCTAAATCATATCTACGTGCATTGGAAAAACCGTTGTCTTCACCTTTAACACTGAATCCACATCTCATCAGAACCTTAAGGAATACTTCAAATTATTAGCTTGATGGACATGGGACGACACCCTAATATGCTTGGATTAAAATCATTGCAAACAGCTAAAAAGGTGATTGCAAGAATAGAAGTTATGCATATAATCAAAAAAGGACAAACTCTCCAAGATGAAAAGTTTGTCCAAAACCATGATCTCTTTGGTTCAACAATATAAAATTCAGTTCCGCTAGGAATTTTTCGTTCTTTTTTCATATCTCACTATTTTTGCATCAGAACTAACAATAGTGAATTAGAATAATGACTTAATACTTGCTAGGACAGTAAGGATACCTATAATAATGACAAATACATTGCTCATTTTCCCTCTATATTTAGCTAGTACAGGCACTTTACGAATTGCATACATTGGTAATAAACATAAGATCGCAGCAACTAATGGACCGCTAAGGGCATCAATGATTCCAAGAATACTTGGATTTGCATAAGCAACATACCAGCATGTTAATACGACAAAAGTAAGAATCATTGTCTTAACTGTTTTTTCTCCTATATCTTTCCCGCGTGTTTTACCGGACTTAATAATCATGTCACGCATTACTTCATATGCTCCTATATAATGGCCAAGGAAAGACTTTGTAATAGCCACAAAAGCAATGATTGGAGCTGCAATAGTGATTACAGGCGAATTAAGCTCATTAGCAAGATATGATAGGATTGACAAATTCTGTTCTTTTGCCATCATAAGATCATTTGGAGTCAAACTCAAGGTACTGCTCCAAACAAAGAACATAACAACAGCGAATGTCATGATATAACAAACTTTTTGTATTTGAGCACATTTGGCATCAGTAGCTTCTATTCCATACGTAGCTCTCTGTTTCATAACAAATGACGAAATCATAGGAGAATGATTAAACGAGAATACTACGATTGGTAGTATCATCCATATCGTTCCCAAATATCCTGTTCCTGTTGAAGCAGTAGTAACACTTGAAAAACTAAGCATTGAAGTATTCCACTGTGGAATCAAAGATATTGAGATAAAAAGTAGAGAAGCTATGAAAGGATATACTAGCATGCTCATTATCTTTACAGTGATATCTTGACCAAAATTTAGTATAGCGATAAGACCGAGTACTAATACAAGCGATAAAATGGCCCTTGGAGGCTCCGGCATGTGCAATTGATGCACGATAAAACTACTTGCAGTATTTGTAAGTGCAACCGAATACATCAGCACGATAGTATAAATTGAGACGAAATATACGATGTTAAAAATGATACTTGCCTTATTTCCGAAATACTCTCTTATTGTACCTGTAATCCCCTCATCAGCAGAATTTGAAGCGTATATCATTTTAGCAAGCGCCCTATGTGAGTAATACATAACTGGATATGCAAGTAATGTAATTAGTAGTAATGATAATACCCCCCCTGAACCTGCATTAATCGGTAAAAAGAGTACTCCTGCTCCAATTGCTGTTCCAAAAAGGCTCAATGCCCAGGTAGTATCCTGTTTATGCCACTTTGTAGGGTCTGGATATTTCTCATTTTTTACTGCAGTATTTTCAGCCTGAAATTCTATTTTTTTTGCAGTATTCCCATTCATATAATAATTCCTCCTTGTGTCCTATTCTTCCGTCTCTTTTTAAGGCATTAGGAATATAGACCGTTCTTGAAAAATGAATTGCTTACAAAGTGCACCACATCGTGTGTCCTTCTTCTAAGTTGATCAAAATCGAAAAATTCGCTAGTCATCTACCTGATGGGTTTGTTAGCTCGTACAAAACACTTTAATTATATAGTAGTATATTTTAGTGATAATGGCTCTCAATATACAGACATCCTTTGGAGAACAATAGAGAATAGGATTGTTAACTATTTCACAATATTTCCGATAACTGTTTATTAATTTGATTGTTTCTCCCCAAAGATTTTATTTTTAATGGCAATCCCTGTAGGTGTGGCCGCAATTCCGCCTAAACCTGTCTCTCTTAATTCGCGAGGCATCTGTCTTCCAACTCTATACATCGCTTCAATAACTTCGTCTGCATTGATGATATTGTTTACGCCGGCTAATGCGATGTCCGCTGCTGCCAAAGCATTTGCCGTTCCAATGGCGTTTCTCTTTACACAAGGAATTTCTACCAAACCAGCGACTGGATCACAAACTAGACCAAGTAAATTTTGTAATGCGGTTGAGAAAGCTTCAGAAGATTGCTGTGGCGTTCCTCCGGCAGCTTCTACCGCTGCTGCAGCCGCCATTGCTGAGGCACTGCCTACTTCAGCTTGACATCCTCCGTACGCTCCTGAAATACAAGCGTTATTTGCGACTATCGTTCCAAATAACGCTGAAGTGAATAGAAAATGGATCATATCTTCATGAGTTAACTGCAACGTATCTGTAATACTATATAGGACTCCCGGGATCGTCCCACTCGCACCTGCTGTTGGGGTTGCACAAATAGCCCCTAATGCAGCATTTACTTCATTAACACCGATAGCACTTTGAATCCCTAACACCATCAAATCTCCAGAAAGAGTTTTCCTATTTTCTCGATAGTTTTTAATTTTAACAGCATCACCTCCGGTTAAACCGGTCGGAGAAAATACCCCGTCGCCCTCGATACTTTTATTTATGGCATTTTCCATAGTCGTTAAATTTCTTTCCATTTTACTCCAAGCTTCTTCATAAGAAGTTTTAGTTTGTTCGATTTCCTGTTCGATTGCTAATTCATAAATTGGCTTTTGGCTTTTATTAGCTGCATCCACAATTTCTTTTATGGTCATATACATATTTTTTCACCCCTTAAAGTAACTAAAGAATAATGATATTAGCTATATTGCTTAAATTTCCTAATTCCTTCTGAACATAACCAGGCAATAGCGAATCCAAAGCGAATGCATATAAATATTTTCTGTTTTCTTCTAAACTATGAAAATTGTTAATTTCCACATCATATTGTTTAAAGATCCTGCGTAAGACAAATTCAAAGTCAGCTCTTTCGGAAATCGCAATAATAACTGGCAATGGCCCCTGCAGATCTAAGCTAAATCCGTCAATTTCAACATGTTTGACTTCAATTAATCCACCGCCGACCGAAATACCCATCGTTCTAATACTTCGGCTTTCATCCTCTAAATATACATCTGCCGTATTTGGATGACCAGCAGGACTATCACCCGCTTTTTCAATAAAGGTAATGTCAATTCCTTTAGATTCTGCTATTTTAATAGCATCTGGCACTTTGCTGTCATCGGCAGCAAATCCTAATATCCCAGCAATAATTGCAAAATCAGTTCCGTGTCCTTTATGGGTTTCAGCAAATGATTCATAATACCTTACCACGACTTTTTTTGGAAGACCTTGAAATAATTTATTGGCAACTGTCCCAATAGCCAAAGCACCTGCAGTATGTGAACTTGAAGGACCTATCATTACCGGCCCAATCACATCAAAACAACTTTTGTATTTAACAACCTTTTTTTCTTTAATAGATGCTACATTCATGTTCATATAAGCACCCCCATAATTTATTATTTTTAATTGCAGTTGAATCTAAGTTATTAGAATGACCAATTCAAAATAAAATCAAGTTGATAACGCTTTCATTTTTCGTGTTAATAAATTTCCCTTCTGACCACACACCTTTCTTAGAGTAATCGTATCAGTATGTCCAATTTTAGAAGGTTACTTGCAAGGTCTTTAGAATTTTCGCACCAGAACTAGGTTTGATATTTTCTCTAGAGGTAATAGATTATCTCTCGACGCCCTCATTATAACTTGTATATTTATGAGTTTAATATTTTTTTATTTTTAGAAAGATTGAATAAACAGAATCTTGAATGGATAATAAATTACACTTGGCATGTAGCAATTGTGTCCATTGTTTGAAGCTGTATTAGTTAGTAGAAAAGCAAAAATAACACAGAGTTCCTTTTATTAACACATTGATTATATTGGAAAATCATTATAAAGATACTTATACTTTCCTTTGTTGAAACATCTTATTTTAGACGTGAAAGCTGTTGCAATAAATGATTAATGTAGATGAAAAGGAATAAATTAATGAAATATAAAATCTTTTTCGGATATTCATGATACTTTTTGCATTTATATACATTTTCAGAAAAAAGGAACTTTTTTTGGCTCTGGTGCAAACACTCCAAAACGCTTGTAAGTAACCTCCTAAACTTGGACATACTGATACTAGTACTCTAAAAAAGGATGTGATTGGTATGGAAAAGCAAAATCTATTTAAGTGGAAACATTATCAACCGGATATTATTTTATTAACCGTGAGATGGTACCTACGGTACAACCTCAGTTTTCGTGATTTAGTCGAAATGATGGAAGAACGCGGGCTATCCCTTGCTCATACAGCTATCATGCGGTGGGTTCATCAATATGGTCCCGAATTAGATAAGCGCGTACGACGTCATCTTAAGTCAACCAATGATTCTTGGCGAGTCGATGAGACGTATGTGAAAGTCAAAGGTCAATGGATGTACTTATATCGTGCTGTTGATTCAAAAGGAAATACAATTGATTTTCATTTAAGCAAAACAAGAGATCATAGGGCTGCAAAGCTTTTTTTCAAGAAAGCTTTGCAGTCTTTTCATGTTTCAAAGCCCCGTGTGATTACAGTGGACAAAAACCAGGCCTATCCTATAGCGATTGAAGAGTTGAAGAAAGAGAAAAAGATGCCTGTGGGCATCCAAATAAGGCAGGTGAAATACCTTAATAACATTGTAGAACAAGATCATCGCTTTATAAAGAAGCGAATCCGTTCTATGCTAGGTCTTAAATCTTTCTCCACAGCTACATCCATTCTTTCTGGAATAGAAGCCATGCATATCATTAAAAAAGGCCAACTTATTTTACGAGACAAGTCTGTCCAAAATGAAATAAAGTTTATTCATCAACTATTCGGAATGGCTGCATAAGAATAGATTTCATTAGGAATCTATATACCTCTTTCAAATACATGCAATCTTTGCACCAGAACCGCCGCACACCTGCCTCGTTAGTTAATATGCAAATGAAACCCAATGTCTTTCAGGCGAAAGTATAATCTTGGTTTGGAAATATACAACTGTTTGACATAAAAAAGACCATCGAAATGATGGTCTTGCAGACTGTAGACAAATGCATAAAATTACGGATGAATCTTTCTCTGAACACTTACTTTACTTCTTTCATAAATAGTCTAACGTTTTCAGCGATTTCTTTGAATTTGGTATGGTGTAAATAATGTGATCCATCCATGGTTACTACTTTTCCATGTACCGAGTCTTTGATCTGCCCTTCATGCAGAGGTATCCATCCTGCTACACCTTCATTATTCGCTTGTACAAAGAGAAGAAGTGGAAGATATTTAGGGAAGTTTAAACCTTGAGCCCCTTTAAAATTAGACGAAATATGGTTCATCTCATTCAAGGTTGTGTCATTATACATGTTTTTATTCGAAATCATTTTCATTTGCTCTACGGTTTTTTCATCAAATGCCAGTCCAGCATAGGGGTCAGCACTGATTTTCATAGTCAATCTTAAGAGACCTGATTTTTTGAGATATGCAAACGTTTTTAATGGGAAATTGATATCCATACCCGGTTGTGTTGCAACACTGCTATCGATTCCGACAAATGCAGTCACCTCGTTTGGATATTTGTTCACATAATCAATTCCATAAATGCCTGTAATGGAGTGGCCCATGAGCATGTATCTGTTAATATTAAGCTGCTGTAAAGCTTCATGAACTTCACTTACCATATTCTCCGTGGTTCGCTCTTTTACAGTTTCATCACTTAATCCATAACCGAAAGGCTCTACCGCAACAACTTTGTAAAATGGAGATAATTCATCGATAAGAAGCTTAAAATCAAGCCCTGGAGTAGCTGTTCCATAACCAGGCAGGAGCACGATTGTTTCCTCGCCCTCGCCTTGAATTAACACATTCATGTTTTTCCCGTCTACAGATACGTGCTGCCCGTAGGGCACTATTCGTTTTTGCTCCGAATGACTACTCATCACATTTGCGATATAAACAATACCTAAAAAAAGTACAATGGCTAGAACGATTGCTCCTATGATTTTAAGTAAGATGTTTCGCACTTTCTTTATTTTCATTCCACTCAGCTTTTTCTTTTCCTCTTGTTGTATCACTGTCATCTTCTCCTGTCCTGATCTGTTTGTTTGTTTGCCTTCCTTCATGTGCCTGTAATGAAACCTTAACCAATGAAGATGTACTCCCCATGACGACAAATAGCTGTACTGGAAAAATAATATTTGGAACCACCATTATCTTGTAAAATAGAAATTTTAAATAGGTCAATATCCAATGTATAAGCAATGATTTGTTCTGTGATTAACCAAAAACTATATATTACTAAAGAAAACCAAGGATAATCTATTTTAAAAATCCTTAGAAATATATACATACCCAACGTTCCAGCTAAAATAGATAAAATAATATCTAACATAAAAACACCCCTTACACTACTTCACATAACTCCCGAAATAGGAGATTAAAGTGTACTAACCCAGTACAATTCTATATTTTTTTCTTGTACTTTTTTCATTAGTGTTTGTACGGCAGTATCTGGCATAACTTTATGTCTTCTTAAATTTTCTTTGTCTGATACAATCCAGTAGAATTCTAGATGAGATTCTTTGGATGTAGGATTTGTTTCAACTTCTAATGTATTACTATTAACTTTAAAGACATGATTAATTTCGTAATGTTATGTATTCTCATCTTTCCATTGATTTTCAATTACACCAAGGAACTTTTCAATAGAACAAAGAGTTCCTATCTCTTCCTCCCACGCCCGTATAAGTACATGTTGTACTGATTCTCCTAATTCAATATGTCCTCCTGGCAAAAACAATGATGTCCTTTATAGTGTGCTACTAACAATTTCCCGTCTTTTATAAGTACGCCTCTTGCAACATGGTGAAATTGAACCTTCATGTTTTTCCTCCTTAAATTGCTTATCAAGTATTAAATTCTTTTATAAGTAGTGAAATCCCTTTGTATAATGTATTCATGTAAAGTGAACATAACGTCTTATTATCGGTAGCAAAGATAAGGCGAATTCCTACTCTCATAAGGGAACCTCCTTTTTTGTTCTATGGATCTATGCATTTTTTTATATATTCCTATCCTGGTGCGGTTTTAGGGTTCTTGTTTGTTATTGGATTAGCCGAAAAACTGTATAAAATCTTGCATGCTCTTAGCGTGGGTTTTTTCCAAAATGTTGGCGGTACCCCATCACCATCAAGCTAAGAAATGCAAATACCTCAAAACGAAAAAATGAGCATTTTGTTACAAGTTAGTACAAAATTTCATTCTGGGGGTACTATAAAATTTTAGCTTGTTGGGCATGGGGTACCGCTACTATCACACAGGAATTGTTCCCTAGCACTTTCTAGGGCTTTTTCTATCCATATTATTAATTGCATCAAGATTATAAGCACGTTATAATAGTCAGCTAATTACATATAAAGAGGTGCAGGAAATGAATAAGACAGAATTAACAAAAGTAGTAGCAGAAAAAGCAGAACTTACACAAAAAGATGCATCTGCAGCAATACAAGCTGTATTAGATACAATAACAACTGCGCTAGCAAATGAAGAGAAAGTACAGATTCTTGGATTTGGTACATTTGAAGTACGTGAAAGATCTGCACGTACAGGACGTAACCCACAAACAGGTGAAGAAATGCAAATCGCTGCTTCAAAAGCACCTGCTTTTAAGGCTGGAAAAGAATTAAAAGAGGCAGTGAAATAATTACATATATTGAAAAGGGTTTGATATTCATATCAGACCCTTTTTCAATAGCCTTTTTGTTCATAAAACAAAAAAGTATCATCCAAAATATATATCGGATGATACCCCTTCATTTTTAAACATATTATTTCTAAGTACACATCATGCAAAATTTATATAAATAATATAGATTCCCCAAAGAATGTAACCAACTTGTATTATTATAAACATTGTAAGTTCGAAACCAGTGAGCTTTCTTTGTCTTTTTATTTTTCGCAAATACAGATAAAAACTAAAAGTAGATAAAAACATTAATAATATAGAAGCATTATATATATTTTCTATATAGATTTTTCTCCTTGTTCCCCCTTGGAGAGGAGCAGTTAGTTTTTGCTAATTGCTCTTATATTTATAACAAAGATAAGATTCTTTAGAATGATTCTTCTTTATTTCTCAATATAAGGAGCCTTGGATTTTTATTAAAACTCCTGTAGTATATGAACAAAGAGTAAGGTAAGAGTTACTCTTTGCCATTTTAGGAGAGGTTCTGTTGGAAACAACAGGACCTTTTTTCGTAAAGAGATGGTTTTGTTTAATTTTTCACCACTAACCATAAGAAATATCTTATAATCGTTATATACTAAATTAAATTAATAGATTAGGAGTAGATCAAATGCCAGTTACACTAGAACTTATTCTTTTCATTCTTATAGCAATTAGTGCTGTTGGCTATTTAATAAAAGAATTTCAAAAAACTAGGAAAAGAACACTTGGAATTTCAATCGAATTTTTGGTTCTTTTCTGGTCAATATGGAGAATATCGACTATCATAATCTAATTTGTAAAATATAATCTCCCTTGAATAAAACTTAACATTCCGTCAATACTATGGATAGGCTGTTAAACAGCCGGAAATCTCTTGTGTGTAACCTTACTAATCGAGACTTCCTTCAAGACTGAGCAGTTAGCTTTTGCTAGCTGTTTTTCATTTGAAATCAAATAGTGTTTTTGTTCAAAATGATGCCCCATTCATTTGGACACATTTACCACTATTTTTACCAAAAAATTCATGATATCGTTAATTAGTCGAGTACGTCATTACTTGACGATTATCCTTAGAATCCCCGCAGACAAACGGGGTTTCTTTTATTTAAATAGCTTTTTGGTTAAAAGCCTTTCACACTTAAACTAGACAAGCATATGTTATTGTATGGAGACCTTCCAAGCATAGCAATCTACCTTTCAAGGAGCATACTTATTAGTGTGCTCTTTTTCGCTTGTTATGAAATAAAGATTTCGTTCATTTTTTTGATACATTTATGAAACATTCATGTGTTATCTTCAGTAAGTCCTTTTAAAAACAGAAAGATTTATTATGTAAAAGACCCTAGTCCCCTCTAGGGCTTTTTACGTTCAAATAAGGATATTATTAAAAAACTGCACATACATTAATCATGGTAGGCTTTTCGATATGAGTCTTGGTCATAGGGCGCCTTAAAAAGCGCTCTTTATTTTTATAGTGACAGGCTCAATAACTCCAAGTAACAAATACAATATAAAAAATTCACTCATGAAAATCTGATTACGATTTTTTGAATTTTTTATATCTCATGAGACATTCACCTATCTTACTAAGAGGGGTCACCATATAGACGAAGTAATTATTTTCCCTAAAAAATATTGGGGACTTAAGGGGATAGAATGAATCTTCTTCAACAATCGGGCGCTATTGTTGAAGAAACCTTAGATTTTCAAACGACTTTATTGTTATATTTTTGAGTACAGTTAAGTATCTTATATCGAAAATTAAACAACTATATTTTAACCCCGTCCTAAATTTAGAACGGGGTTATGCTTGTTTTAGGTTTTAAAATTTAATAGCTTTATTGTCTTTTTACAATAGAAATCTCTTTTTTGATATGGTACCCCTATGATAGCTTTTTACAATTTAAAATAAAGTCAATATCCTCACAAGTAGTATCCTCATTGTAAATACGTTCAATAACTTCAGCTGCATACTCTTTATCTTCATGTGTTTCTGCTAATCTCTTTATATAGTTTTTTATAATTTGTATTGCTTCTTCCTGGTCTAGATCATTTCTCATCAATTCAGGGTTGAAATATCCCAATTCGTACACTCCTTTTCATTAATGTAATGATGATTTCTCTCTCTTTTCTCGCATATATACTGCAAATTTCATCATTTCTTCTTTCGTAAATTGTTTCCCTTCAGTTGTACCTTGTTTAGCCGTCCCAATAAACACTAAATCATCTCATTTGGAAAATGGTGCTTCTCCTTTATTGACCATTTCACTGTATCTTTTCCATTCACCGTTTATGTTCACTACATTATCTAGTAGAAAGCACTCTATCATATAAAAGTATGATGATAGGTTAATAAACAAGCATTTTTTTTACTAAAACATAGAATAATATGAACCGTAATTGAAGGGAGGTATAAAAGAATGTCCTGGAATAATGATTGCTGGAGTTCTAAGAAAAAACACCATTGTGATGATGATTGGTGGAAATCTAAAGAAAAGCACCATTGTGATGATGATTGGTGGAAATCTAAAGAAAAACACCATTGTGATGATGATTGGTGGAAATCTAAAGAAAAGCACCATTGTGATGATGATTGGTGGAAATCTAAAGAAAAGCACCATTGTGATGATGATTGGAAGTTTAAGAGAAATAAGTGTCGTTGTAAATGTTTCTTTATTTGTTGTCATTGCAAAAGAAAACATTGGTAAGATTTTCAGTCTCAACTTAAAGGCAAAGAACATGTCTTTGGGACTGATAAATACTAGATTATAGTATACAAAAAGCTGACTAAGTATAGTCAGCTTTTTGTCAATGAAAACGTAGAGATTTAATCTGGCATAAATATTTACTGGTTGAGTGGGGTATTGAGAAAAAATAAACTGACTCTTATAAAATTTTTCCTATTATATATATAAATCATGCTTAGTTAAATTGGGTTGATTTTATAAGGAGCCAAAAACCTCAAAATATTTATTTTATAATTACATAAATAATCCTAACATCTCCAAAAATTGATATAATGATACAGTTATTAATAGCAATTAGGGAGATATACAGGATGAACTATACACATATGCCAAAAGAAATAGGAATGGTTAAGCGGACTCCATTCGCTTCGATACCGAAGAAATTCATCGGTATTGGTAAGATTGTTAAAAAACAAATAAAAGTGGAGCGCCCTACATTAACCCAAGACGAACAAGAAATTATTGAAAATAAGTTATTATGTTCATTTCTTTCTGAAGAGAAGATATTGATTACTTATTATAGAGATGGTCATTTGCTTACTAGATATGTGACTGTAACTGACATAAATCCAATAAAGAATTTAATAGCTTGCACTGATGCATCTTATAACAGAATTTTTCTGAAATTTATAGATATAATTGATTTAAGATAAAAAACATACAGTGTTTCAAATATATCCGGGAATAAAAATGAAAGAATCTTGTATTCTAGGTTAAGTTAAGATAGGGAAAAAGTGTAGGTTCTTGTGAGAGTTAGCAAGATAAAGGCTGTTTGTTTATGTTTTTGATTGTCTGTTATAGTTATCAAATTTACAAATACAAAAGAGGAAAAGAACTCAATAGAGAAAGCTAAGGAAGCATTTAGATAATAGTTGAAGACGCCCGATTAAGGACGGCTTCAACTATTATCTAACTTTGATATATTCATACCACCATTTACCACCTGGTCTAGTATCCATCCACCAAGTAATCTTATCTAACTCTGCATTAAGTAGAACATCGATTCGGATATAACATAGTCCAGAAAGTAGATCAACATTAACGCTACCTTTTATTCCTCGTTCTGCCATAGCTTGAATAGCTTCATCTAAGGAGTTAGTACCGAATCCACCTGACTTAACGTATTAATATCCAGCATTCCCAACCGTTTGCCCCGTTAGAGCGTATACGTAGGAAGTAACTAGTCATAACTCCTCCTTATGGTAATTCCTTTTGTAAATCTTTTTATTTAAATGTATAATTATATAAAAATTCTAAAACTATGAATCGAGGTGAAAAGCATGAGAAGTTTTGGCTCATTAATGACCTCTACTATCTGCTCAATAATCCTTATAATTTGGAATGCCTATTCCTTCTATAATGGATTCACAATGGGACATACGTACTACTGGGTTAATGGCATCGCAGCTGTTATCTTCTTTCTATTCTTTATCGTAAACATGCGAGAGATCAACAAGAAAAACTATAGAACCTCAGAACAATAGGAGTTGATACATATGTGGAAAAAAATTAAGAATTATAGATTGAGCTTAAAAGATTTGAAGTTCATGTTATGGCTGTTCGGTATTACATGCTTTATATACAGCTACAATTTCATTGTAGGACTTGCTTTTGTCCACAAATTCCAAGTTTATGATTTAGGTGGTGCTATAGCGACATTCGCCGCATTTATGGATACTAGAAATAGGATTAAAAATAAAAATTATAAAGCAGCTTAATATAAAAGGGATCCTTTGCGGTTTCCTTTTTTCTATGCAAAATAAAAAAGCAGCGGATTCGCTACTTCTAATTAATTGTAACTTCATATTGTTTTTTAATTAAATTTGATTACTTTCAAAACAATGAAAATGAATTTTAAAAGTAATTAAGATTATATTGGCTATCTGTATTTTTTCAGTCACCCTCTTCCAAATAAAAGCCCCCTCAACGGATGATTTATGTCTTACACTAAACTTTTTCACTACTATACTTAATTAGCAATGATACAATTGGCCACGAATTTCGCCATTAGGATGTTGTACTGTATGAACATTAATATAAATGTTTCCAGAGATGATTTCATTTACAAGAGCATCTAATGTTTGACCAGCCAACGGTCCAACCAAATCCTCTTGAGTGATCATTCCTGTAAAAGTTGCACACTCTATTGAAACCGGATTTGTTATAGGCCCAAATAAAAAAGCTACAACAGGACCGTTCGTTCCTTTGGCTCCTAGATGCAGATGGGCAACTACTACATTTTCTATATCGAATAAATCTAACTTGAATTTTAAACTAAGCTCGTCCTGGCTTAATTTAAAGAAAGCTTGTCCTCTAGCATCGGTTTCTACTGGTGGAACTTCATTTCTACCACGTAACTTTGCGAAGAACATATTTATCACTCCTATGCTTTTATTTACTCCTAATATATTCTAGTCCTTCTTAAATGGTGACAAAATAAAAAAGCAGCGGATTCGCTACTTTAATTCTTTCTTATTCGCTTCTATTTCTTCTTCATTAAATGATTTTTGTACATTTCTTTTTAAATCCAATCCTTTATAAACAAGTTCCTTGAACTCTTTCATAGATAATGGATCAGTCAATACTTCCCATAATCCTATCAATTCTGTATATTTAGGTGTCTTCATAAAATACTCGTGTGATTTAACTGTTTCGAAGTGTCTATGGAATTCCCAATGACATTCTTCGCATAGAGGAACAAGATTTTCATAATCATTCGTTCCGCCTGTTTTTAATGGAATTTTATGATGCAAATGAACATCTGTTTTTGAAAAACATTTTGGGTTTTTCAGTCTGTTTCCAGTATTGCTTACTTATATTACGAAATTCCTGTCGAGGCTGTTCGTATTCCTCCATTATAAATCTCCCTCTTTTAATTCTTTCACTTTCGCATAAATAGTAGAACGTGGGACACCTGTCATTTTGGAAATGTCATTTACACTCAAACTATTTTCTGTTCTATGGTTTCTTAGCCCCATTGTTATTCCTCGCTTTCTACTTGTAAATTTCCATTTCAATTGAATATGCAATATTTCATATTTTATTATTGTAATATCTTTTTATTAACTATCCTTTCTTAGTTCATCATTAATATCCATTGATAAATCAACGTTTGTAATTTAATTCCTTATATTAAATCCCGACAAGATACTTTTAAACACTTTATTCGAATAATTATATTGGAATTTCTTGTTCTACACATCTATACGCGTTTTGTGTATTATATAGCAGAAGAGTAAGGTAAGAGTTACTCTTTGCCATTTTAGAAAAGGTTCTGTTGGAGACAACAGGACCTTTTTTGTTCGAATTTCAATAAAACAATTCTTAAATTCCGTCTCATTGGAACTAACTATATAATGAAACTGATTAAATATTAGGAGTGCTATTAATGTCTGATATAATCCGTCTCTTAATTATCATGATGATTGCAACCTTTTTATTTTCTTCCATAATAATGGAGTTTAAAAAACCTCAAAAAAGCATGTTTTAGTTCTCAATTGAAGTCTTGTCTCTCCTCGGCGTTTTACTGCTAATAAAGGAATTTTTTATCAATCATATAACATAGTCCCCTGAATAAAATTCAATATTCCGTCAATAATGTAGACAACCGATTAAGTTACTTTCTCCTTGTTTCCCCCTTGGAGAACCGAGCAGTTAGCTTTTGCTAGCTGCTATTTTTACAAATACTAATTAACACAAGTACATTTCAGAAAAGCTTCGTATGATATGGTGGTTAGATATAAAGTATTCCAGATACTGATGGCATTGATAATTATGTTTAAGGCACTGGCCCTTTGCAATTGATGCTGTATGGTTTGTTCCCTAAGCTCACCTTATTTTCCGAAGAAAATAGCTCTTGCAAGTCCATTCATGGCTTCTCCTTTAATTCGAATGGTGGCAGCACCTTTTATTAGAATTGTCCCCTTTGTTTAACAAATTCTTTTTTGTAAATAATATGTTTGTTAAACAATTAATTAAGGGGGACTTGTATGCCACAGGATCGAAAAGCAGAAGTTCAAAACGATGCATACGAAGGAAAAGAGATCATACCGGATAATCCACAATATCTACCGCGTCACGTGCAAATGGAGCTGCCTCACGAATTTTCTGTAAATCCTCTGTTTGCCCGCGAAGGAGAATCAGTCGTTCCACGCTTTCACATACCTGATGAAGGCATGTTACCAGAAACAGCGTATCAAATCGTCCATGATGAAATTGCTCTTGATGGCAATGCCCGCTTGAATCTTGCAACATTCGTTAGCACATGGATGGAGCCTGCCGCAGAGCAATTATATGCCAAATCATTCGACAAGAACATGATTGACAAGGATGAATATCCACAGACAGCCGAAATTGAGGAGCGGTGTGTCCGCATTTTAGCCAACCTCTGGCATTCGCCCACCCCCCTTACGACTATGGGCGTTTCAACGACTGGATCGTCGGAAGCATGTATGCTCGGGGGGCTTGCGTTAAAGAGACGCTGGCAAAATGCACGCAAAAGCGAAGGGAAACCGGTGGATCGGCCCAATATTGTGTTTAGTTCTGCTGTTCAAGTCGTTTGGGAAAAATTCGCGAACTATTGGGAGGTTGAACCACGCTATGTGAAGGTTAGCCCAGAGCATCCCCGATTGGATCCTCAGGGGGTCCTCGCTGCCGTGGATGAAAATACGATTGGTGTGGTACCGATTCTCGGTGAGACTTATACCGGGCTTTACGAACCGGTTGCCGCCATCGCGAAAGCGTTGGACGATTTACAGGAGAGGACGGGCCTCGACATTCCCATGCATGTGGATGCGGCTTCGGGGGGATTTATAGCACCGTTTCTTCAACCAGATTTAGTCTGGGATTTTCAATTACCGAGGGTGAAGTCCATCAATGTATCCGGACATAAATATGGATTAGTCTACCCTGGGTTGGGTTGGATAATTTGGCGGGAAGCTGAAGATCTCCCTGAGGATCTAATCTTCCGCGTCTCCTATTTGGGCGGGAACATGCCGACTTTTGCCCTGAATTTCTCTCGTCCTGGCGCACAAGTGCTCCTGCAATATTACAATTACCTGCGTTTGGGGAAAAGTGGGTACTTTGATGTCCAAAGGGCTTCTCAGAAAGTCGCTCTTTTTCTTAGCAAGGCGATTCAGAAGATGGAACCGTTCGAACTTTTGTCCGATGGTTCGGATATTCCGGTTTTCGCTTGGCGATTGAAAGATGGTTACACATTAAACTGGAATCTTTATGATTTATCTCGACAATTGCGCGTGTTCGGCTGGCAAGTACCCGCCTATCCATTGCCTCCAGATATGGAAGCGGTGACGATTATGCGCGTTGTGGTTCGAAATGGATTTTCCATGGATCTCGCGCATTTATTTTTGAGGAATCTCAAACAGACCGTTGCCTTTCTGGATTCCCTGGACGGGCCTATGCCACATGATACGAAATGTGATAATGGATTTCATCACTAAATGAAAAAAGCCTAATTTCTTCACATTAAATTGAGAAATTAGGCTTCTTAATATTGAAATTTCCTTAACGTTGTAAATCCGCATTTTTCTGACGGTACCCCATCACCATCAAGCTAAGAAAAGCAAATACCCCCAAAACGAAAAAATAAGCTTTTTATTAAAAGTTAGCACAAAATCTCATTGTGGGTAGTTGTATTTTTTTTACCTGATAGCAATGTGACGGTACCCCTGTAAGAAATTCCATTACGGCCTTTTCAAACTCCTCAACGGTAATAGAATAGGCTAAAGATCATCCGTTTTTTCACGGACTTCCCTTATCATAGGAAATACAAAACTATCAAGGACTTTAAAATAACGATGCTCTAAATGATGTTAGATTTTAGCCAATTCTATAATAGAGCTCCAAGTTTATAAGTTTAGTGTTTACAAAAATATGGATTAATTCAATTTTGAATTAAACCATATTTTTGTAAATGCCCCGTTGAAAGTTTACCTATACCGATATAAGGGTTTACATTTCTGAAAATTAAATCTATTATTGAGAGTGGAAAATTAAGTAAGAAGGATGTGGTTCTGTGTCGAAGAAAATCATTCTATCAGGCTGGGAGCTAATTATTCATCTATTGTTGTCGTTTGTCGGTATACTAGCGGTTGGCTCTCTACCAATTCTATTCAAAGGGCTTTCAATAGATATTCCAGGGTATTTTAGTAGTATTTATAAAATTTGCGAGAAGATAATACTACATGCTTCATCTATGCAGTATGGTATGAAGATTAAAAAGGATTTGTTCCCACAAATATTTTTTCACTATAAAGAGACGATGGTTATACTCTCAATTTCACTGATTGTTTCATTAATAGTGTCATTTATACTAGTACACATAATCTTAAGGGTTAACGAAAAATGGCAGAATAGGATTAAAGAATTCATGTTATTTCTTCAATCTTTACCTGACATATTGTTTATTGTTGGTTCCCAATTGTTGGTGGTATGGATATTCCAGAAAACTGGTGTTATGGCAGCACAAGTAGCAGGAATTGGAGACCAGAAGGTTCGACTCTTACCGATTATCTGTTTTTGTATACCTACCGTTATCATGTTTGTTAAGTTCTTACTTCTAAGATTTGAGGATGAGTTGAGAAAGGATTATGTGTTGTTCGCTGCTTCAAAGGGTATGGATCGTCTTCATATTTTAAACCACCATGTACTAAGAAACGTTCTATTAAGTACTGTGTTCTTTGTAAAAGCTAATATATGGTTTATGCTCTCTAACTTATACATAATAGAATCGATTTTCAATACTCTCGGATTCTTTGTTTTTATTAAAGAATACCAAAGTGTTGAGGTATTCACGGTTGGATTAATATTAATTTACTTACCTATATTCTTATTTTTTAAATGTTTCCATTGGTTGGTACCTACTGCGATGAAGGAGAAAATATAATATGTGGAATTATTTAAAACGTGATAAACGGTTCTGGTTAGGTGGTTTATTTTTAACAATATTAATGGTCCTAAGTATAGGAAATACTGTTTTTAATGACGGAAATATACATAAGGTAATCCTTCAATATGATAAAACTGGTTATCCTGAAGTTCCTCCATTTCCACCTTCAATGCAATTTTTATTTGGTACCGATAGAGCGGGGTACGACTTACTCAATCTGATAATTGAAGGGGCAAAATGGACTATTGGGTTTGCAATCGTAGTAGCCATATTACGCATGGTGTTAGGCGTTATAATCGGTTTTTTACTTGGTGCATATGTTAAAAGAGGGTTTAAAAAAATTGAAGCATTTTTTGATAGTTTTACAATCGTACCAATGGTTATGATTTGTTATTTCATATTATCAGAAGTACTTATTTATACAAATGGGACGATACCGGCTCCATTTTACCAAAGACTTCTATTCCAATTGGCTGTGATTGTTCTTTTAAGTGTTCCCACTCTATCATTATATGTTGCAAATGAAGTAAGGAAATTGCAAACTGAAGAGTTTGTTGAAGCTGCAAAGATCCTCGGTGGCGGAAAATTATACATTGTTGTTAAGCACATTCTTCCTCACCTGGTTCCAACGTTTATAATAATGCTTATGCAACAATTCGTACAAACACTAACATTGTTGCTTCATTTAGGTTTAATAAATTTGTTTTTTGGTGGAACAGTTCTTTATGGTGATGAGGCTGATTCTGTAACACATGAGTGGACTGGTTTAATTGGGATGTATTATCCTTCTCTATCTGCTGATACTTGGATTCCAATGGTTCCGATAACCTTCTTTAGTTTGACTGTTCTAGCTGCGAATAAAATAACTGATAGTATTCAAGATTCTTTAGAAAGAAACAGAACTGCCAGTATCTCTGTTAAAAATACTAATAAGAGTGTTTTGCAGGTACCTGAAAATGAATTGTTTACATTCAAACATCAAGCATAAACACAGCTTTAATTCTCACTTACAGGGGGTATCATCATATCGCTACCAAGTTAACAAAAAGAAATGCCCCCTAAAATGAAAAAATACGCTATTCTTTCTGTAGAATCATAGGAAAGGATGGCGTTTTTTATGTCTGTTTCTGTGTCTGACGGATTACAACTATTTTGTCGAATGAATATAAGAAAAGAGCGATTCCGCTTTTGTAAAGATCATTTATCTAGTATGGAGCATTTAATAATTATGATAAGTACAAGCATTGTAAGGAGGTGTGTACATGAATGAAAAAATTGAGTTTTTGAGTGGATCAGCATTTGATCCGAATTTACTTGGTCCGACATTGCCACCTATCCCGCCATTCATTTTACCAACAGGACCAACAGGACCGACGGGAGCCACAGGACCGATGGGGATTACAGGAGTCACTGGACCGACGGGAGCCACAGGACCGACGGGGATTACAGGAGTCACTGGTCCAACGGGAGCCACAGGACCGACAGGTGTGACAGGAGGAAGTATTATAGTTTATGGAGCATTGTATGATAGATCCAATACACTTCGTACAGCAAATATAGGCCAAAAAGTAGTTTTCCAGGATTTAGGTCCATCTTTGGGGACAAATCTTAATCTATTAAATAATAGTATCCAAGTATTGAATGGTGGAATATATGAAATTAATATGAATTTAACAGCAAGAGTCTTTAATCGTGATTTAACCCCTGTAAATACAGTTTTAAAATTTAGGTTATATATTAATGACGTTACACCTGTTCAAGAAAGTGAATTAGAAGGTACGACAGCCATAAGCACAGATGTCCCTGCATCCGTTTTGAATGCGTATACCATTGGGAAAACAGTATTAATTAGATTAAATGCAAATGATTCACTAAGTATTATTATTGATATTGCACAAGGAGAAATTTCTTCTTATGGAAATCCGTCTTTAATTGTAACAAGAATTGCAGACTAATATCGCACATTAAAAAAATAATTTTAATAAGAAGATGAATAGTAAAAAAGAGGGCCAATTGGCTCTCTTCTTATATCCGGTAAAGTCATTTCACAGTATGTCTTTGTTGTTTTGCAGCATTTTCACATATAATGAAACCTGCTTAGCAAAACGTCCTTATTGACGTCCATCAAGCTCATCTATTGTCGTAAAAAAAGACACCCTAAGGTGCCTTCCTCCGACTTGAACCACTTTAATTTTAATAATATGTATTGGACTCCCATCCACATATTATTTTACCACTCTAAGTAATATGTGGGTACCGCTAGCATTCT
This sequence comes from Bacillus cereus group sp. RP43, assembly GCF_040459645.1. NCBI lineage: Bacteria > Bacillati > Bacillota > Bacilli > Caryophanales > Bacillaceae > Bacillus > Bacillus cereus group sp. RP43. The sequence goes on along the minus strand of NZ_JARVHQ010000001.1, from coordinate 2,106,522 downwards.
TGAAGAAAAACACGCTAAGCAAAAAAATAAGCCGCCCATATGGACAGCTCATTTACATAATTATCGAAAGCAGAAGTTGAAATTTCTTAGTTTTTTGCTCAATTAAAGCACTGGTTCAAGAACAAAATGTTTAAAGAAATAAAACCATATGCTCCTCGTCATAATATGTATTATCAAATTTCAATGCCTTTTTATCTTTTCCAAATACCTCAAATTCACAAGAGGCATACAATTTTTTAGCAGGAATATTAGTTGTTACAACACTTAAATAGATTTGCTCAATGCCTTCTAGGTTATCTGCTTTTTCAACTGCTTTAGAGATTAGAGCTTTCCCTAATCCAATTCCGCGTTTTTCTGGTTTAATATACATCGCCACAATATTTGCTCTATGGCTTAACTTTAATATTTACTCCCTGATTAATGTAACAACCCCAACAACTTGAGACTCTTCGAAAGCACCAAAAGTAAATGTGTTTACTGGTGTAGTAAATCTAATTTTGTACTTTTCTGCTGTTTGATTTTTTTCCTCTTCATAGCTTGATGCAAAAGCATATGGGCTATCTTGGAGTGCTTCAAGTCTTATAGAAAGATACTCTTCAGCATCAGTTGGGTTTAATTGTCTTATTTCCATTTTTATCTCTCCTAAGCACAGTATATTACCCTGATTATACGGCTTTTAGATTAGTTCTTGTTCAATAAATCAAATCTGCCCCCGTTCGCTGGACCTGAATAGTGTATATTTAATTCATGTCAGGTAGACATAACGTCTCATTATCAACAGTCAACGATGCAGAAAATTTTCGTTATGGGGGGAATTCAAAATCTTAAGTTGATGGGCATGTCGCGCTACCTCTTGTATAATATCAGTCTGATAGAAATAAAAATATGCAACTATACATATCATTAACTATTTTTGTAATTTATTGCTATAATGAAAAAGTAATTTTTAGAATTTTTTTACATATTTATATTTTTTTTATAAAAAGAATATAATGACAAAACGGTTCAGACCGTGAAATTTTCTTGGAGGTAAGGCTATGTATACAGAAATTATTAGCAATAAGCTACAATCTTTAAAAGAAAGTGGACAATATCGCGAGTTTGTTACAATTAATCGAATTCGAGGTCAATATCCATTGGCACACTTAAATGGTCAGAAAGATACAGAACCTGTTGTCGTTTGGTGCAGTAATGACTATTTAGGAATGTCACAACACCCAGTAGTTACTGAAGCAATGCACGATGCTATTCGAGCATTTGGTGCGGGTTCAGGTGGATCCCGTAACATAGGTGGTACACATTATCATTATGCTGCACTTGAATCATCACTTGCTGAATGGCATGGTAAGGAAGCGGCTTTAGTTTTCCCTACAGGATATGGTTCTAATGATGCGACATTACAATGTTTACTTCGTTTATTTCCAAATTGTATGGTATTCTCTGACGAACGCAATCACGCTTCAATTATTAATGGGATACGTAGTACAAAAGTCGAACGAGCGGTATTCAGACATAATGATGTCGAACACTTGGAGGAATTGCTTGCAGCTCAACCACATGATCGAGCTAAAATTATTGTTTTTGAATCTGTTTACTCAATGGATGGCGATATTTCACCAATTGAAAAAATTATAGATCTTGCTGAACAATATAATGCTTTAACTTTTATTGATGAAGTGCATGCAATCGGAATGTATGGCCCACGTGGTGCAGGAATAGCTGCTGAACTAGGTCTTGTGGATCGTTTAGACTTTATTCAAGGAACGATGGCAAAGGGGATTGGAGTAATAGGAGGATATATTGCAGCCTCATCATTATTAATTGATGCTGTACGTTCTTTTGCATCTGGTTTCATTTTTACGACTTCATTACCACCAGCAATTGTCGCAGCTTGTCATGCTAGTGTTGAACACTTAAAATCTTCAGACATTGAACGAAATGCTCTACATCAAAAGACTAGTATGTTAAGAGAATCGCTGGCTCAAGCAAATATTCCTATCATGGATTCAAGTGAGACACATATTCTTCCTGTACTGATTGGTGATGCCAAAAAATGTAAAGCTGCTGCTCAACGTTTACTTGAACAACATCATGTCTATTTACAACCTATTAACTCACCAACTGTTGCTGTGGGTACGGAACGTTTCAGAGTTAACGTCACACCAAATCATACCGAGGAACAAATCATGCAACTAGCTGGTGCACTAACAGAAGTATTTAATTATTTTGATATTCCTTTTGCACAGGTTACTGAGGTAGCATTTGCATGACAGTTTTAATGTACATATTTTGCTTAATAGTATGGGGTTTGAACTTTATTGTAGTGAAAATCCAAGGTACACCAGTAAGTCTTGAACTATCATTAACTTATCGCTTGGTGGGGGCTGCACTCATGTTTATTGTTCTTGCATGCGTGTTACGTCCAAACGGTAAGCCTTCTCGTGAAGACGCTTTACCTCTCATTACTTTTGGGGTATGCAACTTAGCTATTAGTTATTTGTGTTTATACTATGCTACGATTTGGATTTCTGCTGCATTAGTAACGCTACTGTTTTCGCTGAAAACAGTTTTGACACCGATTGCACTTCGTGTATTTTTAGGTGAGCGTCTTCATCCCCGAATTCTAGTTGGTGGAATAGTTGGTATTGCAGGAGTTTCTATATTAGTTTATCCATTACTAACGACTGGATTTTCTAATACAAGTGATTTAAAAGGGATAGGACTTGCATTGTTAGGAACAGTCCTTACAGCTATTGGGGATGCCGCTTCTGCCCGAAATGCACGACGTGGTATTAATGCTGTTTATTCAAATAGTGTTGGTTTTATTGTAGCTTCTATACTTTTACTTGCTGTTTGTGTTTTCCAGCAACAAACCTTTACAATACCAACATCCGTTTCTTACCTAGGAGCTTTAGCATTTTTAACTGTATTTGCTTCCTTTGGTGCATGGATGTTTTACCTTAAGTTAGTAGAGCGTATTGGTGCATCAGTAAGTAGTTATATGGTTGCACTTTTCCCTGCAATTGGAGGCGTTGCTTCTGTTGCAATTGGAGAATCATCACCCACGCTCTACTTATTATTTGGCTGTTTATTTAGTTGTGTCGGAGCCGCAATCGCACTAGGATTCCGTTTACCATATAGAAACCGAATTACCATGAAAAATGAAAGCCCAGGGAATTAAAAATTCCTGTGGGCTTTATTCATAGTAAAGTCTATCTATACTTTACACATATTTGAAGGAAGCATTTTATAACTGTAGTTCACATAATGTATGTTTTCTTAACTTTTTAAACAGAATTTCCCGAATTATCAAGTGGGATGTACATTAACTAATTCTTCTATTATGAACATATGTTAAACATCTCAATAATTCTTGTTTTATTTAATAATATTTCGAAAAAGAAATCTGATCGTCTATAACTTTCATTAACAATGTTAAGGGGAACCAACTTTTATGAACTATAGATCTGTATTTGATATCATCGATCCTATCACAATTGGAACATCCAATACTTTTGGGACAGACGCTGTAAAAATAGGATACATTATCCGGAAGCTATTTTCACATGAACCAGACAGAATTGACATTTCTTTATATGGAGGATTTAAAAAGACGAATCATCATTTTGGTGCACATGTAGCAATTATTGGTGGAATTTTAGGTTACAAAATAGATGATTCACTAATTATTAATGCACTTACAATCGCAAAAGAACGAGGAATTACAATTAATTGTATAGAAGAGGTTGCAAAACCAGTACATTCTCATACAGCAAAAATTTGCTTATATAAAGGTAAAGATAAAATTGAAATGATTGCTTGCTCTCTCAGAGGGGGAAGAGTAAAAATCATTGAAGTTAATGGTTTTGAACTAAAATTACGCGAGACAAACCCTGCTCTTCTTATTATGAATAATAATCACTTTAGCACGATTTCCTCTGTAATCGCTATCTTATCAAGATGTAAAATCAATATTAATAAAGTAAGAATTTCACGAAGAGAAACCGGGAAATTATCTATATTAATAATTGAAACTGAGAAATCATTAGTTCCAGAATTAATTGGGGAAATTAAAACATTATCAGGAATTCATCAAGCATTGATTTTAGATTAAAATCTCCCATTTACCTGGGACGATCATAAAATTATCTCTATCTATATTTCAATCATGTGAACGAGTAAATACTATAAATCAGAATACCTTAAACATATTAGATGGAATTCCAATACGTTTAAGATATTTATTAAATCGAGAAAGGGCACTCAATTGAGTGTCTTTTTTTTACAGGATTCAGGTTCATATAAGCCATATAACTGTCCATCTCTTACAACAGTCCTTTTTAAATACTGTTTTATACCCTTCTTTATTACTACCACAGGCATGTCATCTTTGTGTTTATACGAAAAAGTCTTTAAATCAAATGTAGTAGTAAGTGCACTCCCCACCACTTAGTAGCTCTTACAAGCTTAATTTAAGTGGGAGCTTCTCGGTTATTCGTTTCTTTTGAACACTAACGAATTAGTCCTAAGACAGTCGAGCTAACCTATGATATGTTTTTACAAACTGTATATATTCTCTACGTAACCAATTAGAAATATGTTCTTTTTGTTTGAAGGGTTTTGCCATTTACTTTTATATGATTTTTCATCGACACCCATCTCCTTTTACTAGCAAAACGAATATATAACTATCGTATCACATTTAAATTGAAATACTGCTTTAGGGACATATTTTGCAAGAAATCTCTTCAAAACAAACAATACATGATCCATTTAGGGGTCGCCCCACATCGCCATCAAGCTAAGAAATGCAAATACCTCAAACCGAAAAAATGAGCATTTTGTTACAAGTTAGTACAAAATTTCGTTCTCGGGGTACTATAAAATTTTAGCTTGATGGGCATGGGATACAGCCCGAGATACGTGTAAAAATAGGTCATAGTCTTACTTTTACTCCCAGATACAACATATTGAACTGATAAATAGGGGGTGGTGACAGGATAGCTGATACTGCCCCTTAGCGTAGAGTAGTGAAGGAAAACCTTTTTATCATAGAGAATATATACAGAATAGGAATCTAAGTATGTATTTTTAGGTTAGGGGAGAAATCTTATGAATAAATTTGTAAATGACAAGTTTTATGAAACGAGAAATAACCTATTAGAGGAAATTACTTTATTGAGTGATACTGGGTTCAATAGTAAGCCAGATATGAATAAATGGAGTATTGCACAAGTTTGTCATCACTTAGTTTTATTAGATGAGAGAGCTATAAAAGTTATTTCATTTGGATTAAAAGAGATTGATAGTACCCAAATAGAACGTCAAGAAATTCACTCTATATTATTAGATAGAACGAAAAAGTTTATAGCTCCAGAAATTCTTGAACCAAGCTTAGAACCGTTTGAAGTTCAGCAAATGATTGATTTGTTAAACGATTCGAGAAAAAAATTGATGAGTTTCCTTAGTACAGTAGAAGATGTATCCATATTAGCGAGAAAGTCAGTGAAGCATCCTGCTCTGGGAGAATTACTTCTTGATCAATGGATAGAACTGATATATTTGCATGAACAGCGTCACATAGAACAAATAAAAGAGATAAAATTACTTTGTGAAGTTGGAATGTAAAAATCTCTTGCAATCCAATGAAATCAATAGTTTGAAAGTAAATAAATAGATATTAGTTTACATTCATTTTGTTGATTTCATTGACTTTATTTCACTTCATCTATTTTCTTCAAAAACACTAGCAAAAGTATACATTTAAAACATGATGAATAAAGATATTAGAACATCCGTGATCAAAAAAGAAAAAGCTAGATCCATGCTACTTATTTGATTCCATAGATATTCACTACCTTTCAAGGCTTTTATACAAAGCTTAACCGGCCTAACTTATTGCATTCCTCAGCGAACCACAAGGCCTTGTCAGGTCCTACTACCATACCATGTGGCTCCGCATTTTTCGTAGGAATAGGATATTCCGTAATTTCACCGTTTATTGTAATCCGACCTATTTGATTACTTCCCCATTCAGTGAACCATAAAGCACAATCAGGGCCGGTTACAATTGCGTGTGGACGAGCATTCGGAGTAGGAATGGTAAACTCACTTATTATTCCAGAAGTAGTAATTCTGCCAATTTTATTTCCGTTAATTTCTACAAACCAAAGTGCACCATCCGGTCCATTTGTAATACCCACAGGACCAGCCTGTTTTGTGGGTAACTTATATGTAGTCACTTCCCCGCCTATCGTAATCCGACCTATTTGATTACTCTGATTCTGAGTAAACCATAGAGCATGATCAGATCCAGCCACAATAAAAGAGGGATAAGAATCAGGAACTGGCAAACTATACTCAATAATGTCACCTGATGATAAGATTCTTCCTATTCTATTTCCGTTCATTTCTGTAAACCAAATGTCTTCATTATGTCCTTGCGTGATTCCAAAAGGTCCAGAATCGCTGTTCGGTAGCGTATATTCAGTGATTCCACCTGTTACTGCTAGTTTTCCAATTTTATTTGTCCTATTTTCAGTAAACCATATATCACCCTGATCTGTAGAAGTTATAGATAGCACACCTGCATTGATAGTAGGAAGATCAATATGAGTCACTTTACCATCAACAGTCATTCGACCTATTTGATTCGCTTTATGTTGTGTAAACCATAGGGCTCCATCTTTTCCACTTGTAATTCCATAAGGACCTGAATCCATATGAGGAAGTTCAAATTCTTCAATTTTTATTCTCACGTTAATTCCTCCTTTTTCTTGTATAAAATTATTCTAGTAGTTCGTTATAAAATAATTTAATTCCTGCGAAAAAAAGTTTTGTATAAGGTGCATTTTCAGTTAACATAATTCGTTGTTATCAGTAATCGGTAGCAACACAAATAACTCCGTTCGAATAATTTGAAACGGAGTTATTTGTGTTGAAAAATTCCTAATCAATTACAGCATTTTATATATTTCAATAAGATTCCTATCTGGGTCTCGAAAATGTGCAATACGTGATTTCCATTCTTTACGATCGTGTGGTTTAGTAATAAATTCAATCCCATTTTCTCTTAAACGGTTATAAGTCTTATCAACATCTTCTACTTCAAGTTGAAGTCCATCTTGAATTGTAGCTAGTTCAACGTGATTGCAAATTCCGAGTTCGGCGCGCCAGCAAATACAACCGATCCGTTTTTCGGCAGTTTTACTTTGTTATTGCCGCTCACAACGGTAAAATTGACGCATACTCCCTTCTCATCATACACCGCGAATGAACTCTTCGATGACAACGTCACGCTCATCGTTTTCCCTGCTGTCGCTTGTGGGATCGTAAACCATTTCGCATGCCCATTTGCTTGTAGCGTAACTTTGGATGATTGGCCTGCATCAAGCGGTTTTACGTTGGATCCACTTACGTATAACAATCCGGCCATCTCCATATATTCACTGCCGCCTTCTGTATAGAAATGAGTTTCCGTCGTATCACGGCCATTCATCACGGGAATCTGGAGCTGATGCGCCGCGGTGTTCGGACCTGTAATTTTTCTGCCGTCCCAATAGCCCGCCAGGCCTTCCTTGCGAGTAATTTGTGTGGTAATAAGTTTCGGTTGAACGAGATATTCAATAGAACTAAATTTCTCGTTCACGAGATAGAACTTGACGCCTTCCCGCTTCGCCCATGCGGCAGCGGTTTTCTTCGATAGCACGTAGTCTTCTAGTTTCTCGGCTAAATAGTGAGTCATCACATTTTGGCCTAAGCCTGGCGTCGATTTATATGTGCTCTCCTTCAAATAAGTTCTTCCATTCTTCTCAGTAACGAAGCTGAGCTTGGAAGTACCCTTCTCATTAATAAAGCTTCCATTCGCAGTATATACATATTTTTCTTCTCGATTAGATGGTAAGAACAGTTCTCCATTCTTCGTAATTTCTATTTTGAAATGACTGTCGCTATTGCCGTAAAAGCCCGCTTTCTTCACCACGTCTTGAGGCATCTTGGCCTTGACCGGCTTGCCAAAGGATTTGTTTGGCTTGATGTCCTTAATTGTGCCCTTCTCTTTAAGCGCGGCGAGCAGTAATTCAGTTGCCAGTAGTTGATTTGTAGAGCTTTGCCCGCCGGATGACAACACAGCCACTGCCATCTTCTGTTCCGGAAGCACAACCAGTATAGCATGTTGCAGTGACGTGTCGCCGCCCTTAGCCAAGCCTTTTATCCCATATTCACTGAATGGGTATAGTTTCACACTATCCCAGCCAAGACCATAGTTGAAAATATTACCTCCATCCCCCGGCCACATTCCTTTTTTATATTCCTCTTGCTCCATCGCCTTGACTGCCTTATCAGAGAGGATCCCTTTTCCCTGTCCCATAAATAATTGTGAGAATCGTACCATATCTTCTGCCGTGGAAGATATCCCTCCCGAACCAATCACATTCACCGATTCAATGGGAAGCTGCCCTTGGTACGCCGGAAAATAGAGTCCAGCCCGCTTATCGTCTTCCCATTTGTCCTGCGGCGTTTTCGTATGATTCAGCTGTAAGGGTTCTATAAACCGTTGATGTATAAATTCGGTAAAGCTCATACCGCTGACTCTTTCCACCAAAATCTCGGCCAGCGTAAAGCCGTCGTTGCAGTATACCGAGAACGCGCCAGGATCCGCCTTCAAGCTTTGATTGGACAATTGCCGCATCAAGACATCATGGGCATAGGTATCATTATCGTTAAATAAAAATGCATTACTTAACGTGGAACCTTGCAAGCCGGAGGAGTGGTTTAACAGCATACGTGGCGTAATGCGTTTGTACCGCTCGTCTTTCATCTTGAAATCAGGAACATAGTGGACGACAGGAGCATCCAAATCGACTTTTCCTTCATCGACCAATTTCATTACAGCCGCTGTTGCATACATTTTACTGACTGAACCAATCCCATATAGAGTATCTTTGTTCAGCCGCTGTTTTCCTTCCATATCGTTCTTGCCTGTCTGACCCGACAAAATAAGTTTACCATTATCAATTAGCGCATACTGCACGCTAGTCGTCCCATAGGACTTCGTGAGTAGCGCAGCCTTCTCTGCCGCAATCTTCTCCAGTTCTTGGTTAGCAACTTCTTGGTTAGCTACAACCGGAGTCTTACTGCTTGAAGATGCTATCGCCCCTGTTGGTAGGATCATCGTTAGCGCTAATGTAGCGGCTAACACCCCAGATAGTTTATTTTTCATGAGAGAATTGCCTCCTTAGATAAGTAATCAAATTCATCACTTATTTGTTTAACTATAAAAAATATGACAAAATTTATCCGTTTTTCTTTTTTGCCTACTTGCTAAATTCAGCAAGTAAAATATTTTTAAAAGGATTAGGACTGTCAGTTCTACCCAAACTATTCCAATTGACGACCAACGTATGCTTGCCTCCAAGTTTACCCCCAACAAGAGTAGTAAACCCTAGAACGCCACCTGTGTGTCCCCATATCGAGACATCGTTTGGAAGCTTAGTTTCATAGATTCCAAGACCATATCCATCGATTCCTTCTTTTCCTGTAGGAACTGTAGTAAGCATTTGTTTTAGTTGCTGTTCTTTCAGTAATTTACCCCCGAGCAAGTAAGAGAAGAATTTATTTAAGTCGTCAGCAGTAGAAATCATATCTCCAGCTGAGCTACCTGCACTTGGGTTATAATAAGTAACGTCTTTTAGCTCACTTACTCCGTCTGGTTGGACATATCCACGGGCATGCTTGGTGCCTGGAATAACGCTTGAATTGCCAGGTAGGAATGTATTCGACAATTCAAGCGGTTCAATAATCCGACTTTCAATCTCTTCCGCATAGCTGTTTCCGGTTACTTTTTCAATAAGAATACCCAGTAATACGTATCCTGTGTTTGAATAAGACCAGCCCTTTCCTGGGGCAAAGTCTGGGGGCAGAGAAATCCCCATCTTCACTAACTCTTCAGCCGTATACGACTTTTTTGTATCCGTAAAGTCAGCGTCTTTTGACCTTGAGTATTCAGCGATACCACTTGTATGGTTCAATATCTGCCGGATAGTAATCTGGTTACCATCATATCCGTTTCCTTGAATGACACCAGGCAACCATTTTTCGATGTAGTCGTCTAGATTCAAGCGGTTCTCTCCGACTAATTGAAGTACAACCGTTGCCGTGAACGTCTTCGTCACGCTGCCAATGCGAAAGCGAAAATCTGTTTTCATTGGTTTCTTGGTTCTCAGATCCGCTATCCCAGCGGCATAACTCCACGTTTTTCCACCCTCAGAAGTTTTAGCAAGTATCCCCGGGTATCCAAGTTGCAATGTATCCCGCATTGCTTGCTTGACGGAATTACGATCTCTTTGAGTGCTTGTTTGTAACGAACTAGATACATTTTGAGTGGGCTCCGCTTTTACAATTGAGGTTGGCGTTGTGTATAACAGGGAACTTCCAGCTATTAAAAGAGCCAGACTTGCAAATGTAATTTGACTACGTGTTTTCATAAGGTATTCCTCTCCTCTATTCATATTGTATAGGTGGTTGCTTGATATTTCATACTCACCACACAGCTATCATCTCTACCGATGATAAAAAGTCAACATTGAATTCGTAATCATCTTCATAATGATTATTTTTACAAGCTACATTCTGTCCTAACAAACGGTAAATCCCTCTTTTTGCATGTATGTTAACCTCAGAAATTATTTCTTTTCCATGAAACACTCTTATTAACTAGTTTGTTTTTCATATATAAGTTATATCTGTTCCTCCTTTCATGCTTCTTTATATTTTCATCATACACAATGAAAATCTCTTTTTCCTTACCTATTCCTTACAAATCCCTTACGTTCAAAATAGCTTCTGTGTCTCAAATGTGCCAATTAATTCTCATCAAGAAGAAACGAGAATTAAGCGAATATAAAGCGATTTATATCATAAAAAATTATTTTCTACTTATTTATGAATCTCTACAAAAAGACACCAAAGAATTAACAAAGATATTGTTTCGTCTGTTTGATCTCTTACAGAAAAACGGACGAAAATCCCATAGGTATGAGAAGAAAACCGTCTTTGATATCTTAGGTGTTGTGTATGATTATACGATGTCAAAAAGTTACAAGGTTGCATAATGTTTTTTTACACCTAATTGATAGGTTTATTTGTTATGCACATCTTTAATGGAGTCGTAGAAATTTCAAAGAAACACACTCACATATACTCTCTTGGCAATCTTAGCTTGATAGCGATGTGGTGCTACCCCATTATGCAAAAGAAAAAAGTTGGAATCTGATAGATGAAAAATAATAATTCCTTATTCAACTAACGCATGCATTAGTTAAACAACCTAAGGCTGCTTCAGTAGCCATTTTTTGTACCAACTGGCAGTTTAGTTTGCAATATGTGAAAAGGGATTTCTAAGTGATTAATTGAATATATATATTTATTGTTTACTAATTTTTGGGAGGTCCCTTTATGGGAGATAAGCTTTGCTATTTATCAAGTTCTTAATGAAGAAAGACTAGGAGCTTCGCACGGTTCTATAATAACTTATAGTGATGCTTTGACGGGATCTCCTGTTAGTGAGATAGGATATTTTTTAATTTATTTATTTATTATAGTAATGTAACCGAAGAGGTTGATATAGTGACATATCAACAAACTGAGGTGGTACCACGAAATTGCAACTCTCGTCCTCAAGAATTATTTCTTTGGGGTGAAAGTTTTTTTATTATATAAGTTTCATTCTGTCATAATTTAAAGTTTTCGAGAGGAGAAATGATATGCATCCTATTTTATTAGATGTTCCGTTACAAATAGAAACAGACAGACTAATTCTTCGAGCACCACTTCAAGCTGGTGACGGGAATGTAGTATACCAAGCTATTAAGGATTCAATTAACGAGTTAAAACAATGGTTGCTTTTATTCCAGTCAATTCCTACTGTTGAAGAAACGGAAATTATCCTGAGAAATGCCCATATAGATTTTTTGAAAAGAGAAAGCTTTCGCTATCTTATCTATCATAAGGATACTAATGATTTTATTGGAACTGCTAGCCTTCACGGAATTAATTGGGAGGTTTCTAAATGTGAAATTGGATACTGGATTAACACGCAATTTAGTGGCAATGGATATATGACAGAAGCAGTAAGTGAGTTAGCAAACCTTGGATTTCAGTTACTCAAATTTAGAAGGATTGAAATACGATGTGAATCTAATAACACTAAAAGTCGTACGATCCCTGAAAAACTAGGTTTTGAGCTTGAAGGGATATTACGTAATGAAGATCTTTCAGCTGACGGTAAAAAACTAACTGATACCTGTATCTATGCAAAGGTAAATTAGATTAAAATTTTAATAATCAATTGAGTCTGTGTACATAGTTTATTCCCCTTCTAATCCGTTATTGTGATTTGTTTAGAAATATAGTACATCAATATGTTTAAAATGAAATGTACTAAAATAGTATATTCTATTAAAACAAGAAGATTTACTTCTCATAGTAATAATATCAGTATTATATACAAATGTTACAATCAGTTTATAAATAAATTACTTCATGAAGTTATAAAATTAGGACCGTACATATTAGACATATCTAAAATGTACGGTCCTTTTGTTTACTAGTGGTTCACTTATCTAACCTAAAGATAAGTATGTGGTCCTTTTACAATTTGAATTTCTTTTTAAGCTTCTTATATTTTCTATATGAACGTCTAACAATGTCTAACATGAAATAAGGTATTTTAACAGGGAAAGGCAATTTATAAATGAAAGGCAAGTAAAATGTAAAATATGCCTTTTCTAAGTCTCTCCACTTACTATCTTCTTTTGTTTTTAAGAAATCAGATACATCGACTACATATCCCCTTCCGTTTTCCATCATCACATTTTTCCCGTGAACATCACAAGGAGTTAATCCTTGTTCCCTTGCATACTCTATAGCTTCATTGATATCAAAGATTACCTGCTTCGGAATTTTAATCCCCTTATGAATAGCATCGTATAAGGTAATTTCTTTTAAACGTTTCAATACTATGAAATTTCCCCCTTTATATATAAGCTTCGAATAAGAAGGATGATTTCCGATTCTTCGGTATACTTCTGACTCTTTTTCAATTCCTTCTCCTTCTCGCGCGTAAACTTTCACTACCCAATCTTTGTATTCTTTGTGCATAAATACTGCGGCATAATTACCTGTCCCTAAACACTTCCAAAGTCTAGGAATATCTTTAACTACTACAGGCTCGAATTCATCCTCACTTCTTATGCTTATCTCTTTTAATAATTCGTCCTTTATCAATCCCACAAAACTATTTATACTCATCATTTCCACTCCGGCTTTGCTAAAAGGGATACTACCCCATACCCATCAAGTTAAAAAGTACATTCTTCCCTAATACGAAAAAAATGAGCAGACTTCACTAAGTAACTAACTTTAGAGAAATAAAATTTTCATTTAGGGGGGTACTTCAAAATCTTAAAATGGATATTCTACGCAAATATATACTATTAATAAGTTATGCTAACTTCACATGATTATATTATACAAAAACTCTGCAAATACCGTTACAAAAAGTGTACAAGCTACATTTATTAATAATATACAACTTATACAAGTTGTTCAATGAAGAATATTTCGCAGATAAAATTGACTGTTTTAAACCAGAAACTCCAAACCATTTACTCCCATATACTCAAGGAGTTAACAAATGGATTGGTTTATTTTTTGTCGGAGGAAATAGATTAGCAGATAGAGAAAGCACTGGGTGCACTTCGTATGTACCGATTGTTCAGAATGGTGAAACAACTGATTTTCAAGCAACATTAATAAATGAGGTACCGTCACATTCTCATAAAGCTAAGGCTTCACACCGTTTATTAAGCAAAAAAAGACCGTATTATTACGGTCTTTTTTTATCCCCCTTACACAGAAACTATGACTGTGTAACTTTATTAGAAACAAGTAGTTTTTCAATACATATAGGTAACATATCTAATAACGTTTCAAATGCGTAATTTACGTCCAGACGCTCCGTCCATTGATGTGCATCTTTTCCTACCGGTCCCATATTTAATACTGGAACGTCAAACTCTTCTAATTCCTGAAGTGGAATCGAATATCCTTTATCCCATAATGGCATATTGTCTACAAGAGAACTCATTGAATCCAATGGGTTCTGTAAGCCCACATAGCTCAAATCTGAAATTCCCCCAAAATAATTTTGATTTTCAAATGTAATGCTATGATTATAGTGGGCATACTTTTCCATTTCTACAACTACCTCTTTAATTAAAGGATTGTTGCGTGAACTCACAGCTGGATAGTATGGCGGAGCAAAGAAAAGTACAATCATTGGAGCCTTTTCTTTACATAAGATAGTTAATTTGTCTACTAAATCAATAGTTACCGCACGATCATCTTTATCTTCTCTATTTTTTATAATATCGGATTGAATTTCATTTATTTTTTCTCTTCCATGTTGTTCAATTGCATAAGCGATAAGCTCTTCATACGTTAATACATTTACTTTGAGACTCGGCGGTATGAACGGATTATACTTAGAAAAATGATACGCGCGCTCCTCATACGATTCTTCGATTTTCTCTGCTACTTTCGTTACTTTTTGGCGTAACAACGAAACTACATCTGTCATCTTTTTTTCTAGTAAAAACAAATTAAATAACGTGACAGCACGATGAGGAATTTGTACAGAATAATCCTCCTTTAAGTCTCTTTGAAGCAAGTTAGTTGGTGGAGGACTCGCCTCACCATCCACAATATCACAAAGGTCAGTATTCAACTCTAATTCAGCTGTTAATAATGCAGCCATATAGCTCCCATTTAATCCTGCAAAAGGTTCGCCTACATGTGTCTCTTTTCCATAGCAAAGGAAACCAGGTAACACTTTACCAATAGAACCAGTATAAATATACTTATTTTGGTCACCAGGATGTCTTGAAAACATAGGCTCTGAATTTAAGACCGTTTTATACTCTAAGTCATGCTCTCTTGCTAAGTCTAATAATCTTGGAACAGCAGCTCTCATCCCTACAGAGTTTACTTCTTCATCTGGAACAGCCAATAAAAGAACATTCCCATCAAATCTTCCTTCACAAGCTTGCTCAACCATCGCCATTTGTAAAGCTAGACCACATTTCATATCCATTGTTCCTCTACCAAAGAGCCAATCTCCTTGTTCAATATCTTCACGTACATGATCTGGTAGCTCATCTTTATGAGAATAAAACATAGATGTTAATTTTTTAGGGTTAAATGCATCTTCTTTCCATATTCCATAATCTTGTACATCTACAACATCAAAGTGACTAACAAGAATTACAGTATTTTTCGTACTATCACTTTTCTTTACTAGGGCTGTAACAAAATATCTTCCATCCCCCGTCGGATTTTTTTGCAAATGATGCGGATTTTGTTTGAAATACTGTAAGTCAGATAATTGTTCTACAACAAAGTCTGGCAATATAACTTCAGCTTCTGAACCTGTAATACTAGGAATTTCAACAAGATCGCTTAATAATTGCACCATTTGTTCTTTAGATTGCCACTTTGACATATAAATCCCCCTATTTTTTCCGCATTATGAAAATCAATTCCAATATATGAATAAAAAATGACGACAGTTATCAAAATTATAATTCTGATGTACTGCCGATTTTTATTGATATTTCATGAGCTGCTTGTTTTACCTTACTAATAAGAAAAGATAGTCGATCATCATTAATTCGATGACTAATTAACCCAACACTTAATGCTCCTACTACTTTATGATTAAATCCTATAATAGGTGCAGCTACTGAAGCTGTCCCTTCTGTTTTTTCACCATAACTCACAGCATATCCTTCGTTTCTTATTTGTTTTATTTGATCGAAAAGAATTTGCTTTTGTTCTGGTAAAGAAGAAAGTAAATGTTCTACAATGTGTTCCATTTCATTCGTGTCCATATTGGCAAGCATCGTTTTATTTGCGGCTCCAATCGAAAGTGGAATCTGTTCCCCTAAGTTATCGATAACCCGAATTTTTAAAGGACTATCAATTCTTTCAATGATAATAGAATGTGTTCCATTTGGAATGTTCAAATAAACACTTTCTTCAACTTCAGAGGCCAAACGCTTCATCACTTCTCTTGCAACAGATCTGTAGTCTACCTTCTCCAATTGACGTAATCCTACTTCCATCCACATTGGTCCAATCTTGTACTGTTTTGTTTCTGAAATTTGCGTAACTAATCCATGCTCCATTAGAGAGTTCAGTAACCTATGTACTGTACTAACCGGGAGATGTGTTCTATCAGCTATATCAGAAATAGCCCAATACTCTTTTTCATTTGTAGAATTCAACAACTTAATAATACCTATCGCTCGATCAATGGACTGTACCATAACTCGCCTCAACTTTACTTGTAGTATGTTTAGCCTAATTAACTATCAATTTAACAAAAATTCAAATTGAAATCAATTAATTTATTTAATTTTCGAAATAAACAAAAGATACACCATCAACGTTTTGAAAACGCAAACAAAAAAATATTGACTTTTCCTCTTAATTATCTGAAAATTATAACAAGATTTCACATCACGGAATACATTCCATAATACGGAAAAACATCGATTTTCATACTACCAATTTTGAAAGTGAGGAAAACAATGACGCAAGTAAACAATTCAAACAATGAATTAAAGCGCACGATGAAAAGTAGACATTTATTCATGATTGCACTCGGTGGTGTGATTGGAACGGGGTTATTTAACGGATCTGGTTTTATTATAAGTCAAGCTGGACCTGGTGGATCCGTACTTGCCTTTATGGCCGGTGGATTATTAATGTATCTTGTTATGCTATGTCTTGGTGAGCTTGCTGTAGCAATGCCTGTTTCAGGATCTTTCCAGGAATATGCTACCAAATTCATTAACCCTGCAACTGGGTTTACAATCGGCTGGTTGTATTGGTTAAGCTGGGCGAATACGACCGGTCTTGAATTTACAACTGCTGGTATTACAATGCAGCGCTGGTTTCCAGATATTCCTGTCTGGGTTTGGTGTTTAATATTTGGTGTTACAATATTCACTATTAACGCATTATCCGCTCGTAGTTATGCAGAAACAGAATTTTGGTTTTCAAGTATAAAAGTATCTGCCATTATCGCT
Source organism: Bacillus cereus group sp. RP43 (assembly GCF_040459645.1). Classification (NCBI taxonomy): domain Bacteria; kingdom Bacillati; phylum Bacillota; class Bacilli; order Caryophanales; family Bacillaceae; genus Bacillus; species Bacillus cereus group sp. RP43. The sequence goes on along the minus strand of NZ_JARVHQ010000001.1, from coordinate 2,089,372 downwards.
TTCATTATTCTTGGCGGCGCTGCTATGTTCGGTTTTATTGATTTAAAAGGAAACGAACCCGCTCCGCTTCTTTCAAATTTCGTAAATCATGGTGGTTTATTCCCAAATGGACTTGCCGCTATCTTATTAACAATGGTTACAGTCAATTATTCCTTCCAAGGTACAGAACTTGTTGGAATTGCAGCAGGTGAAAGTGAAGATCCAGCAAAGACTTTACCTCGTTCTATTAGAAATATAATATGGCGCACGATGTTTTTCTTCGTCTTAGCAATCTTTGTTCTTGTAGCTTTAATTCCTTGGGAAGAAGCAGGATTAACGAAGAGCCCATTTGTTGCTGTTTTTGATAATATCGGTATTCCATATGCAGCTGATATTATGAACTTTGTTATTCTTACTGCTGTTCTTTCTGTCGCAAACTCAGGACTGTACGCTGCAACTCGAATGCTTTGGTCATTATCAAAAAATGAAATGGCCCCAGCCTTTTTAAAGAAATTATCATCACGAGGAATACCTTTAAACGCTTTAATCTTGACGATCGCTATTTCTGCTTTTTCTCTTTTGACAAGCGTTGTAGCTGCTGAAACGGTTTACTTATGGTTAATTTCAATTTCTGGAGTCATTACAATCATTGTTTGGATGTCAATTTGTGTTTCTCAATTCTTTTTCCGTAAACATTATTTAGCCGAAGGTGGAAAATTAGAAGACTTAAAATTCAAAACTCCACTTTATCCTCTTGTACCAATTCTTGGCTTTGGATTGTATGGCATTATATTATTAAGTCTTATCTTTATCCCAGATCAAAGACTAGGAATCTATTGTACTGTACCATTTATTATCTTTTGCTATACTTACTATCACTTTAAGGTTAAGAAAAGAATTGCTACTAACACTCATACAGAGACTAAAATTAGCGAAACTTCGTAATCCTGTACCATATTTAAAAGACCGCACATTGCTTTTACCTCATGTGCGGTCTTTTATCATTGCTTTATTCATTTTTCCAGACCGCCTATTTCCCACTTACTATTACTCTTTTGTTTTGATATATTGAATACATAGTCACATTAAAAATTAAAAGACAGACAGGAGTTAAATACAATGATAAAAGGTTTCGGAGGAATATTTTGGAGAACTAAAAATCTTGATGTTATAAAAAAATGGTACAGTGAAGTGTTGAAAATTGAAATAGAAAATTGGAATGGGACTGTGATTAAACCCGAATTAGGAACTGAGACTATCTTTTCTTTCTTTACCGAGAATGACAGTTATTTTCCAACAGAACAACAAGTGATGTTAAATTTCCAAGTACATAATCTAAACGAGACTATTCAGCATCTTGAACATATTGGTGTACCTCTTGAAAAGAAAGAAGAGATTAGTGAATTTGGAAAGTTTATTTGGATTAAAGATCCTGAAGGTCGATTGATCGAACTTTGGGAGAAATAGTGGATTTTAATCATTTGCTATTAAGCTAACAGATACTTTAGTTCAATAAGGTAAATAAAAAAAGTGCACCTCCGATTATTAGACACAGTCTAACAATCGGAGGTGCACTTTTTACGGATTCGCCCCCTTGTAGGGATTGATTATATTCATTGAATAATGTCTATTTACTCTAACAGCTAGAATTAGAACCGATAATGACAGTAGCATCCAGTTCCTTGTTTCTAGCGACTTTTGTGCTAAGCCCAGCAGCAGTAAAGATTTCAAAAGCCTGGGGTGCCTGAACTTCGCTCGTCTCTATCAAAAGATGTCCATCCAAAGCTAACCAGAGTAAAGCTTCTTCTGCTACTCTTCGCAGAATGTTAAGACCATCGTCACCTCCGTCAAGCGTTACATTTGGTTCATATAGGCGTGCCTCCCGGGGGAGAAACTTTATTATTTCGGTAGGAACGTAAGGTACGTTCGCAACTAGGATATTTACATGGCCCTTAAGTGAGTCTGGTAGAGCTTTATACAAGTCACCTTCAAAAGCATGACCGCCAAAATTCGTTACATTACGGCTAGCGCATTGTACTGCCATGGGGTCAATGTCAACAGAATACAATTCAACTCGTCCCAAAGCTGATGCCAGTGCGGCACCCACAGCACCTGATCCACAACATAGATCAACAATGATATCGCTAGAACGCGACAGGACCTCTGTTTGATGAACAAGGAACTCGGTACGTTTACGTGGCACAAAAACGCCTCGATCCACTTCTATTCGTAGACCACAAAACTCCGTGTATCCAACAACGTATTCCAGAGGTAGACCGTTGACTCGCATTTCTACCATTTTCATAAGGTCCTCTGGAGTTAGTGCCTCTGACATAAGTAACCGGGTCTCATCTTCTGCGAAAACACAACCAGCGCTCCGAAGCTTGCTAACTATACATTTTTCCATTTTCATATCCAAAAAGAAATCTGTTTTATTCTCTATATTATCTCACCACTTTTGATAAAGTTTGTTTGTAATTCAAAATTCGTTAATAATAGCTAATATCCTTCTTCAATAATCTGGATCTTACATACAGTGAAACTTTAATCAGTGGGGGTTTTGTCCATCCCCAACTGATTATTAGCCCGCACCAATCGGGCGTTTACGGGCAGTTGTCTCCCACCTAACTTCCTAGCATTCGCCGAATTTCGAGGTGGGAGTTTTACTGCCCGCAAATAGCGGGATAAACTGTCATTTGATGAACATATTCGTCTATGACCACCTCTTTCCCTTGTATATAGAGCATTCTTTTCAATTTCTGTTTTCGTCAAATCTCATTAACAGAGACATAAACAAAAATACATATTTTTACACTATTTCGATTTATATACACAAACTATAATTTTAACGTTTTGGGCTATTTGCTTTGCTTAAGTTGATTCGCATAGGTACTACCCCTCTTTGAAATATTTCATTTCAAAATGAAATAACATTTCGACATAAAATATCAATCTATCTATACATTACGAAAATAATCTTATAAATTTGAATTTTCATTATATTAAAGGGTGTTACTCAAACAACCTCGAATATTGTAATAAACATACATAACATAAGGAGGTTGATCTATTTTGTTTCGTTCATTTACAAATGGATGTGTTGCCCTTGTGCAGCGTTTCTTACCAGAACCGTTTATTTTATCATGTTTATTAACTGTTTTCGTTATCTTCTTCGGCATGTTTGCAACACACCAAACACCGGTAGAAATGATTACGCATTGGGGCAATGGCATTTGGGGCCTTCTTGCTTTTTCTATGCAAATGGCTCTTGTACTCGTGACAGGATCTGCATTAGCAAACGCTCCTCTTATTAAAAAAGGATTAACGAAAGCAGCGAAACTACCGAAAACAAATGGACAAGGTATTATCGCAATTTCAATTGTAAGTTTACTAGGAGCATACATAAACTGGGGCTTCGGTATTGTTGTATCTGTTTTATACGCAAAAGAAGTGGCAAGACAGTTAGAAGGATTAGATTATAGGTTAGCAATTGCTTCTTCTTACTCCGGATTTCTCATTTGGCATGCAGGCCTTTCTGCTTCTATCCCTCTTACGTTAGCAACAGGCGGTGAAACGTTAATTAAAACGACAGCTGGAAGTATTAAAGAAGCGATTCCAATAACAGAAACGTTATTCTCACCATACGCTCTCGTTCCAGTCATTATCTTTTTAATTACGATGCCTCTCATTAATAAAGCAATGCATCCCGATGAAAAACATACGATTACAGTAGATCCAAGTGTGTTCCGTGAAGAAGCTGCAGCTCAAGAAGTAGAGCAAAAAACATTCGCTGAAAAAATGGAAAATAGTATGATTATTACACTTTGCATTGGATTATTAGGTCTTATTTATATTTTCAACTATTTTAGTACGAAAGGCTTTAACCTTACACTTGATATCGTTATTTTTATGTTATTAATTGCCGGACTAATTTTTCACCGTACTCCTATTCAATATATTCGTGCTTTCTCTGACTCAACAAAGAGTGCTTCAGGTATTTTACTTCAGTTTCCGTTCTACGCAGGAATTATGGGGATGATGATTGGAGTAAATAGTGAAGGGCTTTCGCTTGGAGGAGCTATTTCTACTTTCTTTATTAGCATTTCAAATGAAACCACATTCCCGCTCTTTACATTTTTAAGTGCTGGAATTGTTAATATTTTCGTTCCATCTGGAGGCGGACAATGGGCTGTACAAGCACCAATTATGATTCCAGCTGGCGCTGAACTTGGTGTACCTGCTGCGAAAACAGCGATGGCAATTGCATGGGGCGATGCTTGGACAAATTTAATTCAACCTTTCTGGGCATTACCGGCATTAGCAATAGCTGGTTTAGGCGCTCGTGATATTATGGGATTTTGTGTTGTTAATTTACTTTATGCAGGATTTATCATTAGTCTGTGTTTCTTATTTATTTAAACGAAAAGCTAGTTTTATACTAGCTTTTTTACATAATAATTCATTTATTTCCCATGCAATTTATAATCGTCTTCCACTCTATCTCCGTAAGATTTAATGCCGCAAATGCAAAAAAATCCTCACATACTTTTTCAATCAGATGTGGATTTTTCCCCAAGAAATTCCACTGTAACGCTTTAGGAAGACAATACGTTTCATATTCTTTACTTCCCCGTACTACCTCATCAACTTCTCTTTCACAAATCCCTCTTATTAAATAATCATTTCTTAATTGTATTTGAATTTGTTGAAACGTTTCACTACACTTCTTCAATTGGACTAAACAATTAATATACGTACGAAAAAGTTCGTCATCACAATTGCAACACTTTATAATACGATCGATTTCATTCATAATGTACGAGCCTTTTCTTCTATTTGTAATAGCCATTTTTCACGCTTCTCTAGTTTACTCGTTTTCACAGATTGAAAAACTGACCGTTTTATATCGCGAATGCCGCAAAAACGTAAAACCCCTCGTTTCATCATAATCCAATCTGCTGATCGATATAATAGGGCCACATACCATAACGGTGAGTCTAACGTATTAATAACCCATGCCTTCTTACCCTTCAATAACCCTGTTGGTAAAGCTCCTTCATATTTATAAGCAAATCCCGCTACAAAAATACGATCAATAAATCCTTTTAAAATAGCAGGCATGCCCCACCACCATATTGGATATATGAAAAGAAGAATATCCGCCTCCTGCACTAATTCTCTATATCGCTTCGTCTCTTCTTCATTTAGTAAATCCCGTCTTTTTTTCTCTTCATTAAATACAAGCACTGGATCAAATTGTTCTTTATATAAATCAAGTAACGTAACAGAATGATTTGTTTCCCCAAGTCCTTTTTGCACATGCTTTAATATTGCTGCGTTAAAGCTTGAAGGACTAGGGTGAGCGTATATAATTAGTACGTTCACTACAAAGCAACTCCCCTCTACAGTTAAATCTTCCCTTTCTTTAACATCTTCTCTACGATTTGGACATTTTTCGAACTTTGTAACAAACGATTTAGCACTGTTAGTAACTCTTCTTTTTCTAAACCTTTCAGTTGTTCTTTAACTGTACTCTCACCAGCACCTTGAATATCATACACAACTGCAGCCATATGCTTACAATAATTTTCATACGGACACTCGCAGCTACTTTTTGTAAAATCAGTAAGGTCAATAATCACTTCATAGTTCCCTGCATTTCCAGTAACGAAAGCAAATACTTTCTTGTCTTGTATTTCAACATCTTCTACATGTCCCTCTTCATAATATTCATAACCTTTATCCATAATGTACTTTGGAATCCATTTCGTTATATCTTTTAATAAGTAAGCGTACATAACAACACCCCTTCCTTTAATTCCCTTTTGACTTCAAAAACCCTGCATGTTATTCTAATTACTGTCAAGTAGCGAGTCTACATGGCAAAACGACTGACACCTATTCGGCGAAGGTGTCTCTTTTCATTTGCAGCCGATATGAAGTGCCTCTTTCAGGCACATTCAATCTTTGACACTACACACTCAACACCATTCCCTTGTATCAGGCTGCTTTAGCAGTCTTTTACGCTACATACTTCAAAAAAAAGAGAGCTCAGCTCCCTTTTCCCGCTTTATAAAATACCCCTTTTTCAGCATAGCGATATTCATCATCAGCTAAAGTAATTTTCCCATCCAGTTTGAGTTCATCTAATAATCTTGATAAATAAAATTGATGTAACATTTTTTTAGTGAATTTTCCTTCATGATGCGAAACGATATGTTCTTGAATATCTAACAATGATATTGGCTTATCTTGCTCTATCATATATTCATAAACTGTACTACGCAGTTTTACGTATTTTTCGAGTGTCACAGTACTTCGCAACCCCTTTCTTCTTATTATATGTTTTCGTAATCGGTTTTTTTGCAACAAAAAAACCTCTCCGATAAGAAGAAGTTACGTATATCTTCGTCTTATCTCCCAGAACAAATATGTTCTGCTGGAATTAGCACCTGCATCGCGGTTGCTGGGTTTCATCGGGCCAGTCCCTCCACCTCTCTGGATAAGAAAATATTCACTTTAAATTTAACTATACGTAATTTGATTATAATTGTCAAATAAATATAATAAATTATATTTTCTTCTTTATTGTTCATACTACAAAAAGATGTACAAAAGGAGGCTACTACGTTGCAAAAGAATGCTCGTGGATACGTACAAGATTCTTTTCATTCATTACAAGAAGCGAAACATTGTTTAGAAGATGCATTACAAACTGTTGAAGAAGATTTTAATCGTGCACGTATTGAACAATCCCTTTACGCTGTAGAGCAAGCATTACAAAGATGTGATTATACCGTTCACATCTTAGAACAAGAATGAAAACTTCCCATCAAAAGATGGGAAGTTTTTTCAAATGGCATACTTCATCATTATTGCCGTTATGATTAAAAAATATACAGAATTAACAATTTCTAGAATCCCTACTTTTAATATAGAAATCTTTTTGCCATACAACATAATGGCCCGAATTACACTTGGTACAAATATGAGTGAACACCATGGATTTATAGCAAATACAATTACCGTTAATACAATATGATATCCCCAAGATATAAAACGATACTTCGGATTATTTTTTTCACGAATCATCGTTTTCACATAAAACGTACTTCCTAAAAAATATAGAAATGAAATAAGCGCAATGAATAATGCTGTTTTATCTATGAATTTCATTGAGAAATAATAACTGATTAAACCACCTATACAAAACACTATAATCGCGCAAATGTCATTTAGTAATGCTCGTTCATTTTTTTGACGAGCGTAATACATATTTATAATAAACAATGGAATCATTAATACTGCGAATAAAAGAATTCGCCATTCATATAATAAAGAAATCATCCCAAATACAAATGCAATGATAAAATAAACAATGGCAGCGTGTAGAAATTCTTTTTTTCGTCTTTGCCTTATGTACATGAGAAATGGATAAGTAGCTAGATAGATAAAGAACCAGGCTAAAAACAATGGGATATGATAAAAAGTAGGTTTACCAAGTAATACACTTAATAGAAATGGTATGACAAGCATCGCCCATGCTCCATGTTGCTTCGGAATAACTAACTTCATTAACTATACACCTCCCTCTTGAAAATAGTTCTCACCTACTATTATACAAATAATTTCATATAATAACGGATATATATTGAATCTATTTTTTGACAATAAAAAATGCTTCTTACAATATGTAAGAAGCATGAAAGAGGCAAACGAATATGTAAGTCGCGACCCTACCTTATATGAGTATGCTTTTCTATGTCACGTTATGCTCATCTAATATACCGTATTTCTTTTTAAATCTTGTGAGGATCGTAATCCATGACGTGCTAAATAACAGAAGGAAAATAACATTCGATATCGCGTGACTCAGATCAAAGTAAAAACTTGCGACATAGTAAGCAATAACTGTTTCCCACGTTGCTTCCTGTATAAAACCAAGAAGACCCCAGAAATTCATAATCCAGCCAAATAGAAATCCAACGGCAAATCCATATATGAGTCGTCCCCATAGTTTTTTCATCAAAAATGTATTTCGGAGTAATCCTGCTATAAAACCGATCATGCCCCAAGAGAACATTTGCCACGGAGTCCACGGACCTTGTCCTAAAAAAATATTAGATACAATGGCCGCCGTTGCCCCAATCATAAAGCCAGTTTCACTTCCAAAAACAATTGCAGAAACGATAATAACAAAAGAAGTCGGTTGTACACTCGGTAATATCGAAAATGGTACCCTGCTAACCGCTGCAATAGCCGCTAACACAGCAACGATAACAATTTCACGTGAAACAAACGCCCTCCTTTCAAAACGGAAGTAGAAAGGTAACATAATGACAGCTAATAAAAACAAACTACTTACCATGTAATACCCGTCCATAATAAGAGTCGTAAAGAGTAGTGTACATATTACAACGACAAAAATAAATATTATAAACGCAACATATCGTTTGGACACGCTTCGTACACATCCTCCCACGTTAATGCAAATGGCAACTCTCTACGGATGAATCGGTTAATAGATGTTGTATAAAAGAAGTTACCACTAAAGAACTCTTTCGGTGCATCATTCATAATGACTTTCCCGTCAAATAACATCATACATTGATCAACGTATTTCGCTGCAAACTCAATATCGTGCGTTGTCATTACAATTGTTGCACCTTCTTTTTGCAATTGTTTAAACAGCTCTCCTACTCTTTCCTTTTTCCATGGATCTAGTCCCTTTGTCGGCTCATCCAGTAATAATAAAGTCGGCTTTGATAATAACGTTGTACATAATGCAAGTAGTTGTTGCTCCCCGCCGCTACAATCATGCGGATGGCGATCTTTAAGCGAATCTAACCAGAACTTTTCCAACATTTCTTCTGCTATTCCTTTTCCCTCTTCGCCATATAATTCACGAGCACGCTCATAAACCTCTTCCCATACTGTATCAAATGTAAAATGATAATACGGATGCTGTGATACATACCCTATACTTTTAAATCGTTCTTTCGAATCAATTTTATGTATCACTTTTCCATTCCACTTTACCTTACCTCTTCTAGCTTTTTGCAATCCTGCTAAAATCGTTAACAGTGTAGACTTCCCAGTTCCGTTTTTCCCAACTAGAGCTGTCCATTTTCCTTTTTCGATGTTCACTGTTAAATCTCGTAAAATAAGTGGACTATTTTTTTCATATTGAAAAGATATATGTTCTGCACTTAAAATTACTTCTTGCTTTTCACATTGTTCTACTTGCTCATTCCTATATGATATCGCTGAAAAATCATTCATTTTCATTTGCGCTTCTCGTACTGTAAACGGAATATCTTCTACATTCCACTCTAAAAACAATCTTGGAATTTGGGGAATGAATGGATGGAACTTTTCTACTTCCCACATGTTCGCTATCACACTTTTAGAAGTACCATCATAAACGATTCTGCCATTATCCATACAAACAACGCGTGTTGCGAGCGGTATAACTTCATCTAAACGATGTTCACTTAAAACTATCGTAATTCCGAGTTCTTCATTAATACGTTTTAACAATCCTAAAAACTCTTTTGCAGCAATCGGATCTAGCTGCGCTGTCGGTTCATCCAGTAATAGTAGCTTCGGCTGCATGACTAATACTGCTGCTAAATTTACTAGTTGTTTTTGACCACCAGATAAAGTATGAACAGATTGATGTAACAAATCTTGAAATCCTAAAAAGCTAATGAGTTCCGCTATTCTTTTTTGAATAATATGTGATGGTAGCCCGATATTTTCTAAAGAGAATGCTAATTCTTGAATAACTGTATCCATTACGAGCTGATTTTCTGGATTTTGAAATACCATACCAATTTCTTGTGCAGATAATAAATCTGGTACATCTTCTAATAAAGCACCATCATAATATATATGCCCCGAACGCGTGCCAATTGGAAGTAACTCCTTTTTAAAATGTTTCAATAAAGTTGTCTTCCCAGAGCCGGAGCCACCAGCAAGTACTATAAATTCTCCTTTTTGAACAGAAAGAGAAATATGCTGTAACGCGTATTCATTTTCATCAGCATATATAAATGATAAATTTTTTATTTCTGCATGCGCCACCATATCCACTCCCTTCCTTCCATCATAATTGGTAAACTAACAAACATCATAAATAGGAAAAACATAATTCCATCGTGTTGCTGGAATAGTATTGATTCCACTTTCGGATAGATGATCAATTTCCCTCCGCCGTAATAACTAAATATGAATGAGGCTATAAATAGAATACTTAAATAACTTAGCGTGTACCAATCGCGTCTTTCCATTCTATACCGAATATAAGTCGTACGCTTCGTTACACCAAACCCACGAGCTTGCATAGAATCTGCTGTTTGTAGTGCATCTTCTAACGAACAAACTAATAACACTTGCAGTAATTGCATTCCATTTCTTATACGCTCAATGAGTGAACCTGAATCTAATTGTACACCTTTCGTTTTTTGGACGAGTGTAATTTTCTTTAACCGCCTAATAAACAAAGGAACAAACCTCACTGTAATCATCGTTAACAATGCTACTTTCGGTGAAATCCTTGAAAATAAATATAAAAATTTATGACTCGAAATAATATCGTTATAAGAAGCAAACGTAAACATAATCGCAACTAATAATAAACCCATTACAAGTCCATACATACAAGCCTCAAGCTTAATCCGGCTATCTCCTAAATAAAATAAAGTAGTCGCTCCTCTATGCGTTAACAAAGAATTGAATAAAATTACCATCAAAAAGAATATAAAAGTACTAGGCAGCATCTTTCTTATTTTCTCGCCATTCCCTTGTACTATATTTAAGATTACTATTAGTACAATCGCTCCAATTAAAAAAAGAGGATGAAGACACATCATACATAGTATCATCACCCCAATATAATAGAAAAAATTCACAAAAGGATGTAAAGAAGAAAAGCTTATTTTCATAGTCCTTTACCGAAGATCCTTTCCTATTTTAATACAAACACCCACTCGATTGTATCTCCTGGTTTTACTTTTACTACACCAGCACTATAGTTTGGAAAAGCACCGTTCACACGATATTTCCATCCACTAGTAGCAGTAACATCTTTTTCATATAAATTATTAATACCTTTTACATAAATATCACCTTTAGAGCCCATTGCATCAATCTCTAATCCTGTGCCCGTTAGCACACTATAAACAGTGTCGCCTTCTTGTACATCAACCTTTTTCGCACCTAATAAGTATCCTTCATTTCCTTTTACGGAGATAGTAACTTGTTTCGGTTGCGGTTTCGGTACTGGTACTGGATCTGGTTTTGGTGGTTCAGGAGTTGTTACTGCCGGAGTCGGTACCGTTTTCTCCTCTTTATTCGGATCTTCCTTTTGCTCCTGCTTTGGTGTTTCTTTCGGCTGATTAACAACCTTTGCTTCTTCTTTTACTTCTGGTGCTTTCGGTTGCTGAGGTTTCTCTTCTTGTACTTTTTGTTGTTCTGGTTGTTTATTTGCAGCAGGCTGTTCCTTTGGTTGCTCTTCTTTTTTTACTTCCGGTTGTGCCTGCGCTTTTTCTTCTTTTTGTTTCTCTTCTACTTTTTGTTCTTGTTTATCTTTCTGCTCTTCTTGTGGTTTCTGCTCCGGTTCAGCTTGTTTCTCTTCCTGTTTCGGTATATCTTTTTGTTCTTCCTGTTTCGCTACTTCTTTTTGCTCTTCTTGCTTCGGTTCTGCCTTCTTCTCAGGCTTTACAGCCGTTTCTTCACATCCGGCTAATAATCCCAATGAAAGAATTAAAGAAATGAACCATTTCATCTTACTCATGCTGTCCTCACCTTTCATATTAAAGTGAAACTTTAATGAGTGGAGATTTTGTTCATCCCCACTCATTATTGGCTCTCACTTTTATAATAAAATTAGGAGCAAATGATTGCTCCTAATTTTTGTTAAGCTGCTTTACGTCTCCATAATACATATGCAGAAGCAATACATAATACACCCATACCTACTTCTGTTGCTGCACTATGAGAAGATGCTCCTGTTTGTGGTAATTGATTCTTATTCTTGTTTGTTTCTTTATTAACTCGTTCGTTATCTACAACAACTTTTAGATTTTCATCTTTTGGTTGTTTTTGTAACTCTTCTTGTTGTTTTGGCTGTTCTACAACTTCTTTTTCTTCTACAGTTGTCTCTGGCTCTACAATTGGTTTCGTATCGATTTCATTCTCTACTACATTTGACCAATCATAAATCGATTTCCCAAAATCTTTAAACTGAAGTAACGCTAAAAATGCTTGCTCTGTAGCCATTCCGCTACCTTTTTGATCACTCGGTAACCATTTGAACTCACCATTTGGAAGCTGGTATGACATTAAATTTTGTACCGCTTTATTAAGACGATCGTGATCTACATCTTTAACTAGCGATAGTCCAATAATCGCTTGTGCAGTACTATTAGAATTCTCTTGTCCATCAGCGGCAAAACCACCATTACCTAGCTGCTGCTTGTATAAATAATCAACAGCTTTTTGGATAGATGGCTTTACATCTGCTTGATCTTGATAAGGAGCTAATGCTGCTAATACCATACTTGTTACATCAACGCTACTAGCACTTTCTTTACTACTTGAACTATCATACGTCCAGCCACCGTCTGTATGCTGCGAGTTTAAAAGTGCTTGTACTAAATTAGCTCGATTCCATTTCGCTTCGGCCGGAACCTCATATTTCTTTGTATCTAATGCAAGTAATGTAAATGCGTATCCTGTAACAGAATTCACTTTATCTGATTCAAATAAATTTTGTACTAAATTTTGTCCCTCTACCTTTGTAGGATCTACATTCATTGCATTCATCATAATAATCGTTCTAGCTAAATCTGTTGCTGAAAAACGATTTAAACGCTTCTTAACCTTTTCAGCTACTGGCTGAACATAGTTTATTTTCGTTTCAAGTGGAACATTTACACCTGAACGAGCAAGTCCAATCGCAACCCAATCACTACCAATTCCATCTTGTAACATCTTTTCTGACGTTTTAGAAATCGCTTCGTTTAATTGTGTAGCTGAAATTTCGACTTTCTCTTGCTTTGGTTGTTCTGTTGTTTTATCTTCTAGTTTTGGTTCTTCTGTTTTACCATCTGGTTCTTCTGGTTTTGGTTCCTCTGTTTTACCATCTGGTTTTTCTGTTTTCGGTTCCTCTGTCTTTGGCTCTTCTACAGTTTTACAAGTGCCAAATTTATCCAACGTTTGTTGCAACGTTTCTTGACTCATATTGCTCCAGTCTGCGACGTAACGAAATGCAACAACATCCCCAGACTCTAATTTATAACTATCCGCCCCAACTTCTGCAGATTTGTCATTTACATCATACAACCAACCGCTCGTTGCTCCGGCCATTAATCCATCGATGCCCTTTATATACGTTCCAAATGACATACTTTCAGATGCTACTTTGTCACCCATAACTTTTTGTAGCAAACTAAAAGCTGTTTCTCCATCTTCAATGGAAACTTCTTTCGGACATAACATAATTCCTTTTTGTGATTCACCAATAATTGCAAGTTTCGCTGTCTTTCCTTCAGCAAACGTAATATGTACTGTATTCGCAAAAGAAACAAATACAAGTGCCACTGCCATTAATGATGTAAGCAGCCATTTCTTTAACATTGCCATTCCAAAATTCCCTCCCTTTACTAACATTTACACAAAAAAAGACCCTTTAAGGGCGTGTGATTGACACTCTCTTTTTGTAAGTGTCGAACAAAATGCACAACACCTCCTACCCGCATTATTCGCGGCTATATTTGTATAGGAAAAATAATTTCGATTATGAACGCACCATTGTGATAACATTCACTTTTCTAGGCAAAATTTACTCCCTTTTCAAGTTATCCCGCTATTCGCCGAGCAGTAAGACCCCCACCTCAAATTCAGCGAAAGCAAAGAAGTTAGGTCGGGGTCGGGCTGCCCGTAAATGCCCGATTGGTGAAGGCTAATAATGAGTGGGGATGAACAAAATCCCCACTGATTAAAGTTTCACTTTATCGTAAAACGATAAACCTATACATTCTGCAAATTTTGATTTTCTGTATTATTTTACTATTGACAAAGAATTTTGTCCATGCTTTATCAGATTTATTTTCTAAGAATAATAGTTTAATAAGCTTCCATTAATAGAAGTCATCCCTCACTATATAAGCTTTTATCACTAACAATAATCCCATCTTCATCTACATAAACATATTCATTCGGCTTCCATTTAACTTCACCAAATTGCACCGGAATATTTCTTTCTCCTTTTCCTTCTTTTACACTTCTATTTGGCATTGTCCCTAACGCTACAATACCAATATTAATATTTTTTAATTCACTAGCATCACGAACATACCCATTTACAATAATCCCTGCTAAGTTTCTTTCTTCTGCAATAGCTGCCAAATTATCACCGAGTAACGCACAATTTTTAGAAGCTCCGCCATCAACAACTAATACTGTACCTTCCGGCAGTGTTTGTAATCCCTCTTTTACTAGTACATTATCATCCTTCACTTTTACCGTTGCGATTTTCCCATAGAATTGTTCTTTCTTTCCATAAGATTGAAAAGACTGGCGACATATTTGTAATTCCTTTTCAAATTCATCACATAGATCCGTAGTTTTCCACATCTCTTTCCCTCTTTTCTTTTTATATTACATATTCTTGGATTTTTTTCGTTTCCCTGTCTAATGTTGCAATAATTTGTATGTGCGGTGAAAGTCATATACAAATGAAGGAAAATAAAGCTTACCACTTGAAACTATTGCTTTAAGTAAAAAGCTTTATTATAATCTATTCCACTCCTATGAAAACCATTTATTCTAGCATAGATATAAGAAGGGATTGATCATAATGATCAATCCCTTCTGTCAAAGTATAATGTCACTAAAAATTCTTTAAAAATCTTAGTCCCAAATTTTATTTACCCATTCAGGATGATCAATAAAAGGATTGCGATTATGTTGATATTTTGTAAAAATCACTTCATTACGCTTTCGCTCTAAATCATCGACAGGGTCTTGTTCATTCCATTTTAATAAAACAGATAGTTTCCCCATGTATGGATCTTTGTTGTTATTCACCTTTTCATTTAGTTCTAAATCTATTTCACCGTTGTCTCCTTCGTAACGAACAGCCATGTAAAACAGCATTCTAGCGATATCCCCTTTTACACTATCACGAGGTTCCCAAGAATCACTATCATATTTACATTCTGTCGCTTCCGAATGATTCATACCACCATTATCAAAATCCAGATTTCCACGTGAACTATTTACAGATACATCCGTCGCTCTTAAATGATGTAGATCTGTTCCAGGTCCTGCAGCCGTTCCAAAATCACCGTGAGATTTTGCCCAAACATGCTCTCGGTTCCAGTTATCAACTCCTGAACCATTCGTAAATTTCCCTTGCGAACGCCCAGTATATAAGAGCAACACATTATTTTTATTATTTGGATCTTCATCAGTATCTCTTAGCGCTTCCCAAACCGCACTGTATGATATCTTTGTATGATTATCAATAACATTATGAAGTTCCTTCTTTAATTCTAAACCCGTTTTTCCTATAGCGTTATTATAATATGTATCGTCATAGTTTTTTACAGTAATCTCTTGTGCTGAAAACGTATCTACTTGTGGAGATGCAGAAACTACTTCACCATGTATGATATCTGTGAATGATAGAGATGCAGAACCTAAAATAAAAAATGAAGATAGTGTAACCATAGCAAGTTTTGTGTTTCGGAACTTCATATACCCATTTCCCCTTTAAAATATAATTTGAATTCATTAATCAAAAAAGCCTATGTACATAGTTTCTTTTTCATACTGTTCTCCTAAATTTCAGTTTCTTCAATTACATAAACAATTTTTATTTTCACAAAGAATATTCTTCTCTAGTAAAGACTATTAAAATATTCTCTTACAGTAAAAAGTAGTTTAATGATAACTTATAAACTTCAATTTTTTTATGCAATTATACATATTTATTGAATAGTTCATAAAAAAAATTACATAAAAAAGCTTGTTTCTTATCTTTTTCAAATAAGAAACAAGCTTTTCTTTTCCAACTACTAATCCTAATATAGATCTATCTGTCTCGAAAAATTTTGTAGTTACTTAATGTTTATGTTGAGAATAGAACTACCTTTATTTACTTATTTATTTGGCATCGAATCTATATACTTTTTAACTACTTCATATACATATTCTTGATTGGCCGCTGCTGTATTTGGGTTGTATTTTCCGCCGTTTGTTTTATTGTTAGATAATACTCGAATCCCTAAGAATGGTACGTCATAAGCTTTTGCGATTTGTGCTGCTGCAGCACCTTCCATTTCTTCTACAGACGTACCGTATTTTGTATGGAACCACTTAATTCTATCAACTTCATTATTCCAAACGTCTGCTGAACCAATCGTACCTTCCACCACTTTACCTTTTGTGTATTTATCTTTTACCGCATTCGCCGCTGCAAGTAAATCCTTATCTCCCTCGTAGTATCGGACTTTCTCAGCATTTGGATCTTCTCCCGCACTCCCTTCAGAGGCCATTAAGTCCATAGATATCCATTTTGTCGGCTCAATTCCTTGGTTCTCATCCATATTTGTTGTTTTTAATGAACCTATGTTTGCCACTTTTTTTCCTAAAACAATATCAAATACGTTTAAGTTTGGATCGTGTCCACCTGAAGTTCCTTGGTTAATAATCGCTATAGGCTTATATTTTTCAATAGCCACTGCTGTAGCGGCTGCTGTATTTTCCATTCCTTTACCTGTTTTCGCTACGATTACAGGATAATTATCGACAGTTCCTTTATAAAATACGAAAGTTCCAGACTTTTCTTCTTTCACATTTTTTAACCTTTTTGCAAATTTTTCAGCTTCTATCGGCATTGGACCTTGAATTAAGATAGGTTTTTGATCGCTTTTTGCCTCAACAGCTTGTTTTGGACTCGCATTACACCCCGCAAGTATTGAGAATGACAATGTAATAGTAGTTGCTAGAGCCGCACATTTTTTCAACATATTGTTCTTCATAAATAATCTCTCCTCTTTCTCTTGTTGTTTTATATACTCGAGGTTTTGGTCCAAAGAAAAAAGTTCTAGAAATTGTAGAAGAATCTCTACTTTCTAGAACTACGGTAGTCAAAGTGAATTCAGCAAAAGGTAAGGAGAATGCTAAATTATAGATCGGTAGCGCTCATTACACAGAACGACCGAATACTTTAACCCGTAGTCCAGTTCTTTCATTGGGAACTAGGTAGAAACGCTCGGACCATATTACCGAGTATATACGAGTGATGATATTTAAAATTATTATATTGGTAATATAACAAACTATTAGTGAATACGCAATAAAAATATGAACATTACCCTTTAACACTCAAAGAATGTTCGCTTTTAAAAGGGTATTCAATAAAAAAAACCATTTTATAATGAATTTTATTAAAAAAAAATATATATATACTAAACTATATTAGCCCACAACAACCGTTAGGAAACATCCGTCCAAAATAAAAAGAAGCTCCAATGAGCTTATATTTAGGTCATAGATTTTATAGGGGTATCGCCAAATACCCATCAACTTAAGAAATATGCTCTTCCCAAAAACGAAAAAAACGAGCTGAATTCTCATAAATAACTGTAGCGATATAAAATTTTCGTTTTGAGGATATATTAAAAACCTAGGTTGATTGGCATGGAGGGTACACCTATTATGAATAATAGGTATGAAACATTTCAAAAAATAATAAAAAGAGCTGATTCAAAGTTTAGTTTAAATCAGCTCTTTTTTAGTACTTTTATGTCGATATATCTTGTTTTTCTCGCGGTGCAAATTGTTTTTCACTACGATTTTCCATAAATATGAAACATAAAGATAGGTGCTGAACAAATGCAAATTATCAGAGTAGATCTAACAAAAATATTTTATGAAGTAAGCGAAGATAAATTTTTATCAGGAGTAAGGCCTGTCTGGTAAATGTATAGTTTATAAAAGAGACTAGCCGTACATGGGACGAGTCCTTAAAATACAATCCTGCTAGAAATTTTTGCGCTATATTCTCTTTTATTTATGGTAGTTGATTAACAACACTTTCTAAAAATTTGTCTACCTTTTCTTTTGATGTATCCGGTGTATGATAACCAATCGTAAATGTAAGCCTTCCATTATAAATGCTTGCACCCATTGAAAAGAATGGCGCATACATAATGGGTGATGTCATATACCCGTCCTCAGCTTGAACTTCGCCAAACTGAATAGGTTCATCAGCGATCACCCCGAAATTTGTCAGTAATGGCAATGCCATCCCCATCTGTAAAGCCTGTTCGTATTGCTGACTATACATTTCCTTCACCACAGATAGCTTCATACCTGCCAGTAACTCCATTCCTGCTGCTGAAGAAAGACCTGGATTTTGAGACTTTATTTTATCCATTGATTGTTTAATTCGAAGGAGAGTCTGATTAAATGATTCATCATCCTCCATTTTAATCACTGGCATTTCTATGCCAGATAAGTTACAAATAGCACCAGTTGTATAATTAGGCAGATATCGACGTAAATCAATTGTTAAACCGATCATTCTTTCTGCGGTGCGAGGTTCTGCATACACAGTGAAATGTGATAAAGCTCGGAAGTATGCAGTCATGATTACATCATTCAAGGTAGCCTGTTGTGCTTTTGTCCATTGGGTTAGACGTAGAGATTGCTCATGGCTCAACCGCCGTACGGACATTTGGGGGGATTTATTTTTGTTGGGTTGAGATGGAAAAGACCATAACGATGCCTGTTGTTCTTGGTTAGGACGATACGCACTTTTTATGTCCGATATTCCAGCATATTTGAATACATGTGATTGATCTCGAAAACTCTCATTTCCCTCACCAAACTCCTTTATAATTTGATTCTTAGATTGTCCCAAGGAAAGTTGAGTGTAAATTGCTCCAAGCAAATTAATATATTCCTTGACCCCTGCACCATCTGAACATAGATGAGATAATTTCACAACTAACATGTCTGTTGTAGTGCCTCGTAATAATTTTGTTTGAACCATAGGCCCCTGAATACGATCACCAGGTTCCTTAATAAAATCTATTGCCATTATTTCAAATTCTTGATCATTTCCTTCTGTAAAAAGGCAAATAGGTGAGTTAGTGGCAGATGAATGTTCCTCCCAGTAAGGAATATCATTTTCTACAAACCGGCTGTTCAAAACGGGCTGCAATTGTAACGTTATCCTTACTGATTGTTCAAGTATTTCCTTTGATATACCTACAGGAAAATAAAGAACTGCATTAATTTGTTGATCTGCAGAATAAAGACCTAATATATAATTCATTCGATCTTGAGGTGTTACTGAAAACTTTCTTTGTTCCATAATTTCGTCCCCCTTTTAAGACTTTTTTTCGTATAACCTTATTCTCCATATGGTTGTAACTTTTCTAGTCACTTTTCTTCAAGAACAAATAGTTTTTATTTTTTGTTTTTTTACGAAAGCATCTTTTCCGTACTGTCCCCATTCTTTTCGCGGCTCTTTGTAGGTGATATACCCATTATTTTATTATTATTAACCCTTCCTATCTCTTCGATAGAATCAAACAAATATTAATTTTGTTTATATATATGCTAACATTTTATAATAGTGTTTGTTAATTATCAATAAAAATAAATCTTTTTTATGTCTGTTAATAAAAAACAATAATATAATACGTTCTGGTGTTACTTCATAATAAAAGGTTGATGGGCATGGAGGACCACCAACCTTTTATCATATTTCTTTAGATGTTGTATTCATTCTGATTAAACTAAATATTCAATCCTTATTTATTTCATTCATTATGTAAATAAATAAGGATAATCAGCCCTCATAATGGACTAACTATCCTATAAATTATTATCTGAATTTAATAAAACTAGAACTTCGTTATCTCACCAAACTGCGCTCTCGTCACTTTCGCCAAGTCATCCACTTTCAACTCAACTTGTATACCGATTTTTCCGCCACTTACTATCATCGTATCAAGCAATTGGGCGCTTTCATCAATACATGTAGAAAGTAACTTCTTCATTCCTACTGGTGAACAACCGCCGCGAATATATCCTGACACTTTCGTAATATCTTTTACTGGAATCATTTCAATTTTCTTTTCACTTACTGCTTTTGCGGCAGCTTTTAAATTTAGTTCCTCATCTACTGGAATGATAAAAACGTGATAATTTTTACTATTCCCTTGAGCGATTAACGTTTTATATACTTCCCTCACTTCTCGGCCAATTTTCTCGGCCACTGATACGCCATCAATTTTCCCATCGTCCGGATCATATGACATCATCGAATATTCAATTTTTTCTTTATCTAATATTCGCATCGCATTAGTTTTATCTTTTTTCATAGCGGTCTCCTTAAAAGGTTATTTCATATTATTAAGTTTTATTATATTATACACCCTTTTCCATTCCTCCTACCTAACTTCACGTATATTTCAAAACTAAAAATATTGATAATTCAAAAATCATCTGATATAATTTGGAAAAACTTATGTTAAGGAGAGATTTGTAATGCCAAATTTTAATACTTCTTTCCAACTTCATCATCATACGTAACGCCGTGTATCCGAAGAAAAATTTTTCTTCGTGGGTACAGGGCTTTTCCTGTTGACCCATGAAGCGTTCATAAAGCTATGTGGGTATTTTTATACCTGCATAGCTTTTTTTAATTTAAAAGAGGAGTGATTATGATGGAAATGAAAAATGTAAAAGGGACAAAAGACTATTTACCAGAGGAACAAGTACTACGAAATAAAATTAAAAGAGCTTGTGAGGATACGTTTGAACGTTATGGCTGTAAACCGTTAGAGACACCAACGTTAAATATGTATGAGCTTATGTCTTACAAGTACGGTGGTGGCGATGAAATTTTAAAAGAAATATATACACTTAAGGATCAAGGAAAACGCGATCTTGCCTTACGTTACGATTTAACAATCCCATTCGCAAAAGTCGTGGCGATGAATCCGAATATTCGCCTCCCTTTTAAACGTTATGAAATCGGGAAAGTATTTCGAGATGGTCCGATTAAACAAGGAAGATTTCGTGAGTTTATACAATGCGACGTTGATATAGTCGGTGTAGAATCAGTCATGGCCGAAGCTGAACTCATGAGCATGGCATTTGAACTGTTCCGAACGTTAAACTTAGAAGTAACGATTCAATATAATAATCGAAAATTATTAAATGGTATTCTCCAGTCTATTAACATCCCTACCGAATTAACGAGTGACGTAATTTTATCATTAGACAAAATCGAAAAGATTGGGATTGATGGTGTACGAAAAGATGTATTGGAGCGTGGAATTTCTGTAGAAATGACCGATACAATATGTAATACCGTTTTATCTTGCCTAAAGCTTACTATTGCCGACTTTAAAGAAACTTTCAATAATACACTTGTTACCGATGGAGTAAACGAATTGCAACAATTACAGCGATACTTACTCGCTCTCGGAATAAATGAAAATACGATATTCAATCCGTTTTTAGCAAGAGGACTCACAATGTATACAGGCACTGTGTATGAAATCTTTCTAAAAGATGGCACGATCACATCTAGCATCGGTAGCGGCGGTCGTTACGATAATATTATCGGAGCCTTCCGTGGTGATAATATGAATTATCCAACAGTCGGTATTTCATTCGGTTTAGATGTTATTTATACCGCTCTATCACAGAAAGAAACCACATCATCTACAGCGGATCTTTTTATCATTCCACTCGGGACAGAATTACAATGTTTACAGATCGCCCAGCAATTGCGCTCTACTACTTCCTTAAAAGTCGAAATTGAACTAGCTGGACGTAAATTGAAACGTGCCCTAAACTATGCAAATAAAGAAAATATCCCGTATGTGCTTATAATTGGCGAAGAGGAAATTGTTACAGAAACAGTAGTACTGCGAAATATGAAAGAAGGTAGTGAAGTGAAGATTCCCCTCTCTTCCTTAGAAAATAACACATTTAATAACTATATATAATAAGCGCCACCCTCATTTGGGTGGTTTTTCTAGTGCATAAATAAAGAGTCATTCAGTTTACATAATAGAATTATCGATTGCTATAAATGTGATTTTCAACCATATACAAAAAAAGAGGGCAGATATGCATCTCCCTCTTTTTTCTAACTCTTTTTATTATTATTCTTGTTCTTGCTCGTCCATAATCTTCTCGAACGCCGCAGATACTTTTTCAAATTCCTCGTCATTCTCTATGTATGAGAATTCATTATCTTCTTCTACTTTTAAAAAGAAGATATCAATGTCTTCCTCAGTTTCTGTTTGAATGTCTGCTACAAAGGCAACCGCAATGTATTCTGCTCCTTCGACATCCATCGCTCCAAGCACTTCAACTTCCTGTTCTTCATTATTCTCATCGGTAAGACTAAAAATTTCGCCTACTTCAATTGCTTCCATATTCATTCTCCTCCTATCATACTCTAAAAAATAAAACGTTCAAATTACACACTTACTAACATATCTTTCCATAAAAAAGTTGAATTCATACAGAAAGAACAACAAATTCTTGCTGATTCAGCAAAAGTATTCAACTATAAGGATATCATTTATGAATAGGAATGAACATATTTTAAATTAGATAATTGGATTAACTAATTTAAAATCCTCCTTTTGCTTTTCGAAAGACCTCCATGTTCCATAATGATTCTTTCATATAGGAAGCAGATATGCCACCTTTCAATCTGTAAGTAAATACTAAAATGGCACCTCCTATCCTGGTTCATTTCCATACGTTTTTAGGACGAGATATAAATTTTTCTATATAAACTAAAGTGACTTATGCAGCAATTCCAGTACATCTTTCATCGCAAAAGTCCCATCTTTTTTCACATGCTCCGCGAATTCGGAAACGAGACGTAATGTTTTCACACTTTCGATTGGATGATCCCCTGACGCACTTTCAGCAGAAAGCATAACAGCATTCGTTCCGTCCAATACAGCCTGAAATACATCAGTCACCTCTGCTCTTGTAGGAATAGAGTGATCTACCATAGATTGAAGCATTTGTGTCGCTGTAATTACATATGTATTCGTTCGATTGCACTCACGAATCATCATTTTTTGTAACAGTGGAATAAATTGATACGGCAATTCCACACCTAAATCTCCCCTTGCGATCATAATTCCATCCGCTTCTTTGCATATGTCTTGAAAATTCTCGATAGCTTCCATCGTTTCTATTTTTGCAATTAAATTAGGTGAATTTTCTTTATGCTCTTGTATAAAATCTCGTATTTCCTTTATATGACTAGGTTTTCGCACAAAGGAACAAGCAATAAAATCAACATTCTCTTCTAAAAGAAACTGAATATCTTTTTTATCTTTCTCTGTAATAGCTGGTAAACTAACAATTGCACCTGGTAAGTTTACCCCTTTATGAGAGGCAATATTTCCACCTGTTTTTATTCTCGTTTCTATTTTTTCCGTACTTATCTTTTCAACGATTAACTCAACTTCTCCATCATTAATAAGAATTCTACTTCCAACTTTCACGTCATTCGCGATCCCTACATAATCAACACTTGCTTCTTCTTTATCCCCTTGTACTGGATGGGTATGTAAAATAAATAACTCCCCTGCTTCAAGTGTAATTTGTTCCTCTTTCATTTCACCCAATCTTATTTTAGGACCTTGTACATCCCCTAGAATTTTAATAGAATCGTCTAACGATTTCACTAAACGAATGATGTCTTTATGACTTTCATGCGTGCCATGTGATAAATTCAACCTAACAATTTTCATACCATTGTTTATTAACTGCGCTAATGTTTCTTCATTATTACTTGCCGGCCCAATTGTACAAACTCGATCAATTGTCATTTTCCCACCGTCCTTTTTTAAATGTTTCCCCTAAAATAAAAAGAAGATTCTTTTTATAAGAAATACCGTACAACTAAGGGTGCACAAAGGTTTTATATGAGGAGAAGCGATTGCTGAGTAAGTAGCTTAAATTTAACTTTTTGACCCCATAGTTATTGTTAGTTTCGTTGCAATAGGGTACTACTAATAATAAATCTTGTTTACATACGAACGTTAGATTGGGATATCTAAAACGACCTATGGAGGAACCACAATGACTACTCTTCGAAAAAAAATAATGGGACTAACATTAGCGGGAACGGTAGCACTAGGTTCATTAGCAGCAGGAAGCATAATGAACGATAACGAGGTAAAAGCTGAGGTGAAAAAAGTAGGAAAGCAACCTAAAAATGTAATTTTCATGGTTATAGATGGGACAAGCTCTTCTGCTACAACATTAGCCCGGTGGTACAAAGGTTCACCTCTTGCACTAGATCAAATTGTATCCGGAGGTGTTCGTACGTATTCGGCAGAATCCGCTATTACGGACTCTGCACCGGCAGCCACAGCTTTAGCGACTGGAAATAAATCTAATTCAGGCTACGTGGGCGTATTACCTTCTGTTGTGAATTCACCTGGCTTAGAACCAGTGAAAGAAGAATGCAAGTTTCGTCCAGTTGCCAACGTCTTAGAAGGCGCAGAACGTTCCGGCCGCGCGACAGGAATCATTGCTACATCAGAAATTCAACATGCTACTCCGGCTAGTTTCTCTGCCCACCATGCTAACCGTAAAAATTTCGAAGTACTTGGTGAACAGCAAATTTATCAAAATATAGAAGTTGTATTAGGTGGTGGAAAGGCAGCACTTCAGCCTACAACAAGCAATGGAACTCGTAAAGACAACGAAGATTTAGTAAAAGTAATTCAAGACAAAGGGTACGACTTTGTCGAAACAAAATATGCGTTATTAAACTCCAAAGCAAATAAAATCTGGGGTTCTTTCTCTAATACTGCCCTTGCGTTCGATATGGATCGTAGAATAACCAATCCTGAGCAGCCAACTCTTTCCCAGATGACGAGAAAAGCAATTCAAACATTATCAAAAAATAAAGATGGTTTCTTCTTATTCGTAGAAGGCAGTAAGGCAGATTGGGCAGCACATGCAAATGATCCAATCGGGATGATTAGCGATGTATTGGCGTTTGATGATGCGGTTACCGAAGCATTAGAATTTGCGAAGAAAGATGGTAACACTATGGTCATTGCTTTAGCAGATCATGGTAATAGCGGTATTTCCATTGGCAACAGCAATACCACAAAAAGCTATGATACTACACCAGTATCAGCTTACATAGGCCCACTGAAAAAGGCAAAAATGACACTTGAAGGTGCTACAAATAAACTAAAAGATGATTTATCTAATATAAAAGAAGTAGCTGCTCTTTACGGTTTAGACAACCTAACTAATGATGAAAGAGAAAAGTTAAAAGCCGCACAAAAGAAAACTGATGTAGGTCCAATCCTTACTAAATTATTGGCCAACCGTGCGAACATCGGTTTTACAACTGGTGGTCATACGGGTGAAGATGTATTCTTATACTCTTACGGTCCTCAAAAGCCATACGGTTTAGTCCAAAATACAGACATTGCGAAAATAATGGCCAAAGCAATGGGCTTTCAATTAGGAGAAATAACTAAGAAATTATTCTTAGATGCTGAAACAGCCTTTAAACAAATTGGTGCAACTGTAACGATTGACAAAAAAGATGCACGAAACCCGGTGCTTGTAGTAAAACGCAATAATACATCGGCAAAATTGTTTGTTAATAAAAACATTATCTATATCGGTGGAAAAGATTATGAATTAGGAAGTGTTGTTGTAGAAAGCAACGGGAAATTCTATGTACCTGAAAAAGCAATTCAACTATTCACTAAGTATTCTCGCTAAAATAAAAAAGAATCCAAAGGACCTGCTACATGCTCATTCGCTGTACAAACCCAATATCTTTAGCGATATGGGACAAAAAACATTGAATTTCCTGTGCAAATAATTGTAACTCGTTAAATTTAAAAAGAGACATAAAAAAACGCTATCCTTTCTATAGAAAGGATAGCGTTTTTTTTCGTTATACGGATACAAATTTATCTTATTAAATCCATTCAACAATAGTATCCATAGTTTGTCTTGTTTTATTAAATTTTGGTTCTCCTTTACGGTATCCGAATGCAACCATAACTGATACCTCAAGATTATCATCTTTTAAAATTCCTTCTTGACGAAGTAAAGAATCTACTTTTTCTTTATCGAACCCTTCCATTGGACAAGAATCAATACCGATTTGAGCTGCACTAGTCATCATATTAGCTAAAGCAATATAAGATTGCTTTGATGACCAATCAAATACAGCACGTTCGGAGTCTAACAATTTAAAATCCGATTCTTGGAATTTTTTGAAGAATTCATATCTCATCTGTTGAGCTTCTTCAGGCAATCCAATAATATCTTTCATCATGTGCTGAATATACTCTGCATCATAGTGCATATCTTTGATGTTTCTTGAAAGAACAATGACAAAATGACTTGCTGTTGAAAGCTGCCCACCTGCTCCCCATGAATATGGTAATAGTTTTTCTCTCAATTCTTTATTTTGTACCACAATAAATTTCCAAGGCTCATATCCAAAAGAAGAAGGAGATAATCTTCCTGTTTCTAAAATAAACTCAAAATCATCTTCTGAAATTTTCTTCATAGGGTCAAACTCTTTACACGCATGTCTAAAGTTAAAAGCTTCCATAATTTTTTGTTTTGTGTTAGTCATAAAAAATCCTCTTTTCATTAATTTATTATTCAACTAAATTATATTTTTTAAGTATCAACATTACAAGTACGCACATTTATGTGCTATAGTATCAAAAAAGATACTATTGTTAAGGGAGAGTATTTTTATGATTAGTTCAAAAGAAGATGATATAAATTATCCATTTTTAAATAAATATTCTTGTCCCGTAGAAGCTATCGTCGAGGTTATTGGTGGGAAATGGAAAGGGGTTATTCTTTATCATTTGTTAGATGGTAAAAAACGATTTAATGAATTAAAAAGATTAAAACCTAATATCACCCAGAGAATGTTAACACTTCAACTTAGAGAACTTGAAGCAGATGGCATCGTACATCGGGAGGTATATCGTGAAGTGCCCCCTAAAGTAGAATATTCGTTAACTGAACTTGGCGAGTCATTACGTCCAATTATCCTTTTAATGATGGAATGGGCGACTAATAATATGGAGCAGGTTTTGGAGAGTAGAAATAACACTAAATAATATTTAAAACCTGTACTTAACCATTACAAACAACTCAAAAAAGATTGCCTCTTAGTATACAGGCAATCTTTTTTTGAGTAAAAGGATTATTTTATTAAGTTTCTATGCAAAAATTCTATATTACCTTTTGTCAATATGTTTGGTTATCTGTAAATTATTGATTACTTTTATAAAACATAACATTTATTTATTAATTTATTCATCTTAATTGGTTATTATTTATTTGATATTAGTTCTCAATTAAAAAAACATAAGGAGTGTTTATCTTGAAAAAATTCTTAGTTATCCCTGTAATTGCTGTTTCTCTTATCGGCTTAGGTCAAACTTCAACATTCGCGGCAACTGAAGAAACAAATGTAAGTCCTAAAATTACTGAGTCTAACAAAACGCAACTTCCGCCAATTCAATATGCTTTAGAAGCTAATGAAGAATATGCTTTTTATGGTTCAGGAATTTTCAAGTTTTATCATGAGGGCGGAAAGGATCTAAGAGTTTTCATAAAAAATATTGGTGATGAAACTTTCAGTTATGATTTATACAATTCTAAAGGTGGATGGTTATCAAACGGAAAGTTAAAGCCTGGACAACAAACTATTAATGAATTTAGCATTGAGTGGTCTGATTGGCTTCCTGATGGTAGATACCAGATTGTATTTAAAAATAACAGTGGTGCATTTTCTAAAGTCAAAATTGCAGCAAGAGCAATAGACGAAAAAGAATAAATAGTACTTTTGGAATGATATTACAGATTTGAGCAGTTAGCTTTTGCTAGCTGCTCTTTTATTCCAGTTTCGATAAGAGAGTGCACCTTTATAAAAGTGGAAATCAACTTTTGGCAACACCACTCTGATTCTTATAATCAACACCGATCCACACACCTTCACCATTCCATAAGTCATGACCCAAGCGTATTTCCTTAAATTCTTTTAAATGCGGTAATAAAAACTTTTCTAAATAATCCTCGTATGTATCCTGATATTCAGGAAAATACTCAGATAAGTATTCTTTTTTATAAAACTCATAAAATTCTTTTCCCTCTACCTCTAAAAAGAATTGAAATTCAATATGCTCTTCACCAACTGGTGGAAATTTCACGTATATATCTTCGAACATCTTTATATCCCCCTAATTCATCAAAGTTCTTATTATACTTGCTTTACTTTAGTTTCTCAGTTCACTACAAAATGAAATTTTTGTAGAAAACAATGAACTTTAAAAACTACTAAATTGCAAATATAAATGCAAGAGAGTGTTTTATATGACTTCCTATCAAAGAATATCTTTAATAGCTAGCATTCTTTTTTATCATTGTGATGTTCCTTCCAAATGAATTCTTTATTTCTTAACAACCAACGAGAATGTACAACAAACTAAAAAGGCCTACTCACACGAGTAGGCTTTTGAAACTAAGAAAGTTTCGTTAATAACTGATTTAAATCTTTTTTCGTTTTCGTCGTTAATGACTTCATTTTATTAACATCTATCTTTTCTTTTTCCGCTCTTATAATTAATGGATACAAACTTTGTTCAATTGTTTTGTATTCAGTTGGATGTGATGCCTCTATATCTTTTTCAATTACATCCCACTTCTCATTAATTTGTTTTCCAAGTTTATTTACTGTTTCTAATTTAGGATTTGCAGCTAATTGCTTGTCTAAGCTGTCAACTAACGCAACAACTTCTTTTACACTTGTTTTCACAGCAACACTTTTCTTCGGATCTTTCGTTGTTTTTCCGTTATTATTTGTACTTGTGCTTTGATCTGTTGTTTTCCCGCTAGTAGTTTGATCATTTGTTTTTCCTGTCGTCTCTTTTTCTTTTGTTTTCACATTCTCGTTTTGAGTTGACGTTTTGCCGTTACTTTCTGTTCCTGACGATTCCTTTGTATTTTTTGCATCCTTATCTGTTTTTTCGTTTGAAGAAGTATTTGTGTCTTTTTCAGTATCTTTCGTTGTTTTTGACGCTTCATCTGCACTTGTCGTTTTTGATTGCTCTTCATTCTGTGTAGTTGCTTGATCCTTCTTAGCTTCATCTTTATCTGTGAAGGTACTACAAGCTGCCATTGTAAGCATTGTACCAATTGCTACTGATGCGATAGCGACCTTTTTCATTTTCATATAAATCCCCCTATGTTTATATAATTTATCCTCCCCTTTACGATTCGATTTCCCCTTAAAAAATCCCTTTTCATACGAATCACCATCTTTCCGACAGTAATCTTCATAATAATACGTACAAAAAACGATAAATTTATTTTAATATTCGAGTTTCTTCTACTTTATTTTTCTCCTCTGTAGCAAAAGAAAAAGAGTATATTGTCACTTGAAGATTTACAATCTACAAATGACAACATACTCTCCTATCAATTTTTTATCTTTCTTGACATTTTATTTAAACAAAAAAACAAAATAATTCCTAATTTTTTTGTTTCTCAACACCTGTTAACATAATATTTTTATGAATAACCACCGTTTGAATGAATGACTTGCCCAGTAACCCACTTCGCCTCTTCACTTACTAAAAAAGCAATTAAACGTGCAGCATCCACCGATTCTCCGACTCTACCTTGCGGGAATTTCCATACTAAATGATGCTGTAATTCCTCTGTAATCCATCCTGTATTCGTCGGTCCTGGATCAACAGCATTGACTGTAATCCCCTTCTCCATAGCAACTGGTGCAACTGACTTTGTAAATGCTTCTATTGCTCCCTTTGTTGCTGCATATGCCAGTTCATCTGGCATTGGTCCCAATGACTGCCCAGAAGTAAGATTGATAATACTTCCACTCATTTTAAGTGAAAAATGTTTCATAAATAATGAACTTAATAACATAGGAGCACGAACATTGACCGTATAATGTTTATCTAACTGTTCTACATCTAACTCTTCAATTTTCGTATGAGTAGAATACGCCGCATTATTAATAAGAATAGATGGCTCACCTAAACGTTCTGATACCATATACAATACACGATTAGGCGAATAAGACTGCGATAAGTTGATTTCTGCCATTTCACATCGAACGCCGTAACTTTCAATTTCCTTTTTCAACAAAAAGGGTTCTTGATCATTCATTCCCCACGGCATTGCTTTATCATACCGAGGCCAGTACGTGAAAAAGACGTCTATCCCCTTTTGAGCAAGCACCTTGCATACAGCTGCACCAATTCCATTCAGACGAGTTGCCCCTGTTACAATTGCTATTTTCTTCACCTTTTCTCCTCCATCTATACGTAGATCCTCTGCACGAATACAGAGGATCTACCTTCTTATTGAATATTTGACAATATACGCTCTGCACCTAATTTTAAAATTTTAATAAAGATATAATTTACAATCGTAAACATTACAAATAAAACAATAAACATAATCCATAGTCCTACTTGAAGGAAGAAGTATAATACACTTACTCCCGCTACAATAATTAAAGCTATTAAAATATTAGCTAAAAAATTCCACAAAGTTGTGTATCGGCTCTTAAATAATTTTTGTTCTGTATCCCAATGTATATCTGCAGTTTGTGCATCCCAGCGCGTACCAATTAAATTAATTAACAATAACCCGTTCGCACTTAGCAAGAACCAAAGTATCATAAAGACTGGAGAAATACCTGCTACAACTGCCATCGTAATACCGAATACTGCTAAAATGACCACATTAATTAACCAAGCAGTTATTGCTTTCGCAAAAAAGATGTCCGAAGCCTTTACTGGTAAATAACGATTCACAAACCATGAGCTTCCATCTCGTGAAAATGACGTCGTTGCAATGACGTTACTCCCCATTAAGAATAAGGATGCACAAAGGCCAACACCAATTGCGAAACCTGCTGATTCTGGATTATCAATATATTCCGTAATCCATTTTAAATTTCCATCTTGTACAAATAAAACAAAGAACAGCATAATTGGCATAACGAAAGTTTGCACAATACAATTTAAGAAAAATTGTGGCGTGCGGAATAACGTTTTAAATTCTTTTTTCACATATGCTTTTAAATGAGAACTTTGTACCGTTGATTTCTGTAAACCTTCTGCTGACATTACCTCTTTCTTTGCTGTACTCGTTGAAAGCCCAATAACCCCTTTCAAATACGTACGCCCTGCAATGTAATAAAACAGCCCGAAAAACGCGATAGAAATAAGCATGTAAATAAGAACGTATAATAGGCCTTTCCACGATGCACTTTCTACTAATCCCATCGCTCCAAAATATGTAGTTGGAAAATAATTTGTCATTTGTATGAAAAGTGAGGATTCATTATTTGCAAGATAATTCGCAACCGAATCTCCAGCTCCAGATACTGCACTTTTATTTCTCCATTGCATAAATACATTAATTCCTACGATAAATAGTATACTTACAATTCCAATGAATATATTTCCTCGATCTTTATTTTTCGCTATATTCGTATACCTCATAATAATTGTCATAATTAACGAAGCTAAAACTAGCGGAATGATCGGGAAGAATAAGTAAATGACAATCATATAAATGTAATATGTAATGAAAGCACCACTCTTTAAACCGTAAGTAATAAAGATAGGCAATAAAATAAACGAGCTCATTACGTATTGTGTAATTAACACTGTAAAGAACTTTGCAGAAATAATTTGCGCTGGTTTTAACGGTAACGGTAGTAACATTTCAACATCATTACTATAGTAAAACACTGTTAAAATGTTCATAATACTCATCAAAAATACCCATATACTAGCAACTGCTAATCCCATCGCAATAACAATTCCTGGATTCTGTCCGAGGTGTATCATTCCTTCATATACTCCATGAGTCATCGAACCGAATATTAAAAATCCTACAAATAAAATGGCTGCAAATGAAAATAAATACGCCCATCGCTTCTTCTTATCTGTTATAAAATCCGCATAATTTAATTTCAATAATACCTTTGTTAACGTCCAAATTTTACTCATTGCCCGTCATCTCCAAGAACATTTTTTCAAGTGATTCATTGGATTTAAAATGATCTCTCATTTCATTTAAATTTCCTTTAAACTGCAAATTCCCCTTATTAATAATAGCGACGCGGTCACATATTTTTTCCGCCACTTCTAATACGTGTGTAGAGAAAAATACAATCTTCCCTTTATCTGCATGTTCTCTCATCATTTCTTTTAAAATATAGGCAGATTTCGGATCAAGCCCCGTTAATGGCTCATCTAAAATCCACACATCCGGTTCGTGTAAAAGCACACCGATAATAACAATCTTTTGTCTCATACCGTGTGAATAACTTTGAATTTGATCTGATAAAGCATTATAAAGATCAAATTTCTTCGCTAAAGACTCTATTCGTTCTTGTCTTACTTCCTTTGGTACTTCATACATATCAGCCATAAAGTTTAAATATTCGATCCCTTTTAATCGTAAAAACATATCCGGGCTATCTGGAACATAGCCAAATGTTTTCTTCGCTTCCATCGGATTTTTCATAATATCTTTACCATTGATTGTAATGGTCCCTTTGTCCACCCCATGAATACCAGTAATCATCTTAATTGTCGTTGATTTACCTGCACCATTCGGTCCTAAAAACCCAAAGATTTCTCCGCTAGGTACAGATAAACTTAAATCTTTTACTGCGTAGTTAGATCCATTATAACTTTTTGACACATTCACAATTTCAATCATTACATCCAATCCTTTCCTTAATTACCAAATAACTATATTGATATTATAGCATACTTCTATTTTAAGATTTTTACATTTTTCAGTTTATTTAACCTTTAAAATAAATGTACACCCCTAATCCAATAATTAAAACAACGGCTAGTATAATATAAATCATCGTAAGTCGTTTAATATTTCCTTTTGTCGCTTTACTATAATTCGCATCACCATTTCGCCCAATTAACACCGTTCCAATTACAGTAATAACTACAAGTACTATAACAATCATTATCCCAGTTAACATTTCTTCCTCCCCCTCCTTACAACCATTTTACGATATTTCCCTTTTTATTTTACAGAATATTTAACCTTTTTTACTATTATTATGAAATAAATCGCAAAACTATTATTACTATGAATTTCCATATGTGATATATTTATAACATATAGTGATTTATTTATAACATCTAAAGGAGAATCTATCGTGAAAACGACTTGGATTAAATATTTAGGATTTCTCGGTTTCTTTGGGTTTCTCGGATTTTTTTATGAAAAAGGCTTGTTTACTATGTTCTGTTTCTTCTCCTTTTTCACGACATATAGAAAAGTTCATCACGATGAGCTTTTCGAACAAATCGTCAATAAATCTTGCCGTAATGCTTTTATCGTTACTTTACTTACTACCGCCATCATTATGTTTATTGAAATGCTATTTCCAAACCCGACCTTACAAGAAATTGATATTGCTATTATTTTCAGCACACTCATTCTTACGTTTGGTTTCTCTATGTTCTTTTACGATAAACCAGTTGATGAAATGGAAGATGCACCATGGCGTTCGTAACGAAGATAAAAGAATACCGTGCCAGAGTGCATATGACGCAGGAAGATTTAGCGAAAAAGGTTGGTGTACGTCGTGAAACGATTAGCCACCTCGAAAAAGGAAAATATAATCCTTCCTTACAACTTGCTCATGATATAGCGAGGGCACTTCATAGTACGATTGATGAGGTTTTTATTTTTGAGGATTAATTAAGGACACAAAATCACCAGAATCACATAAAAAATACCGGCATTCTTCCCATGAAGAATACCGGTACTTCTCATTTATCTCGCTATTTGCAGGCAGTAAGACTCCCACTGATTAAAGTTTCACTTTATCACCCATACAAAACTGCATGGAATACGCCTAATAGTAAGTATTGATCTTGTATATGATTATCATCATATACATTCATCTCAATGTGATACATATCTTCCTCAAAACGAATATTCCAATCTGCGATTACATAACCTTTTCTTAATAACTTTCCAAGCCCAAGTGAAGTTTTGTGAACAACATATTCTTCTCTCTTAAATGTAAAGGTAAATAAGAAATTTGCATCCAATAGCTTTCCGTCACATACAATTATTTCATGCTCTACTTCATCATTATCGATGTACGTTACTAAAATCTTTCTTTGACGCCGCCTACTTATATCCTTTGCAATGACGCGAATATTGTCCTTACTATCCTTTATTTCGTAATTGATATTACTACCAACTTTCGGAATGAAGTCTAGCACTTTCATCAACGTATTTTTATAATAACCCCGTACTCCGCCTACTTGTTTGCTTCCATTGTAAATCTCTATCGGCGTCATGTCCGCTTTACTTTCACACAGTCGTTTGTAAGAAAGCTGCATAATTCGCTCTCCTCTTAAGTACTGATCAAACGTCACAGGATATTCTATCACGCGCAGTTCCTTATTTAGCTCATACAAATAGCGTTGAGCGCTCTCTACTAATGTTGTAGTAGATACACACTCCTGAAGTTCAAATTGTTGCCAACTGGAAGAAACTCTCCACTGATCGTCCTCTTCATAGAAGAATCCGAGAATTACCTCATCACGGTCAGCCGTTTCATAATTCATATGTACGTTCTGCCCGTGTTGAACTTGTTCCATCCACTGTCCTAAATAAATGCCGAGCTCTGCGACCTTCATGCATGACTTCTGAAAAAGTACTCTGTCACCCACACAAATCGTTAAATCCCCTTCGATAAAGCCATTTGCATAAGCAACATACCGTGGCTCATCCTTCTGCGGAATAGCCTTGTCTAACTCAAATAAAAACGTTAACATCCTTCACTCACCTCTAGTTGTTACACAGCTCATACCTAACATCGCATCACTCTGAGAAACTATGTATATACACATATTTAATTAACGCCTTATAACACGTGAATGACATTAGTATAGTAGCGCTATTTTTTCTTCGCGAACTCCCTCAAAACAATATACTCTCAATATATCGACCACAACTCAAGATATATCAGCGATTTCCCTAATATATCGACCATAACTCAAATTATATCAGCGATTTCCCTAATATATCGACCATAACTCAAATTATATCAGCGATTTCCCTAATATATCGACCATAACTCAAATTATATCAGCGATTTTTTCAATATATCGATTTACCGGCACCAATCGACAATGTGGAAATCTTATGAGAAGGAAACTACTTTTCCTTCTACAATTTCCATAATACGAAGCAGACTCTCCACTTCATAAGTCGGCTTAACGCCTGTCGTATTTTCTTTCAAACTCGGGTTATACCAACACGTATCAATACCGTAATCTTCTCCGCCTTTCATATCAGAAGTTAAGGAATCTCCAACCATGAGTACGCTTGATTTATCCGTAATCCCAAGCTTTTCAAATGCATAATCAAAAATCTCACGTGCTGGTTTCTGATGACCCACTTCTTCAGAAATAACAATATGCTCAAAGAAGTTACATAAAGGCGAGTTTCCAATTCTCGATTGTTGTACCTTAGTGTATCCATTCGTAATTATACCTAACTTGCAATCTTGAAGACCCTCACATAATTGCACTGCACCTTCTATAAGATGTACTTCTTTCCCTAAGTTTTCAAGGTATACGTCACTAAATTGCTGCGCGTCTACTTCTATATTATGAAGAGCAAATAATTGTCTAAATCGATCTACCGCTAATTCACTTAGCGTAATCATTTTATTCTCTAAATCTCTCCATAATCCATTACTAATCTCTTTATAACTTGCAAGATAATCATTATACCCTGTAGGCATGCCAAATTGTACAAACGCGTTATGCAATGCGTTTCTTTCCGTTTCAGGGAAATCTAATAATGTATCGTCTACGTCAAATAGTATTACTTTGTATTTCATGATGTTCTCCTCAATTCCTATTTTCTCATAGCTTAATTATAGCAACAATAAGAAAAGGAGGCTAATCTAATCAGCCTCCCATCTTCTTATTTATCTTCTAGCAATAACTCTTTCATTTCCTCTAACGACTCTTTCGTAAAGCCTAGAGCTTTTTCAGCATACGCTTCAACTGATCCGTACTGCTTTTTAACTTCATCAATCGCAGCTTGTAAATATTCAGCGCGTGCTTCAAACATTGCACCTAATATTGCTCTACTTTCATCGTTTTGTAGTTTTGCACCTAAAAAGGCCATCATTTTTCCATTTAACTTTTCACGGAAACCGTTACTTAATAAGTAGTCTTCCATTACTGTTTTTTCCGGTACACCTAGTAAAAGTAATAATAACGCTGATCCAAATCCTGTACGGTCTTTTCCAGCTGTACAGTGGTTTACTAACGGTAAGTTTTCCGGGTTTTGCGCTAGGTTTAAGAAGCTCACGAATGCTTCATTACCACTTACGAAATCTTGATTCATTTTCACAAGATACTCGCCTGGTTTCCCTAACATAGAAAGGTCACCAACTTGGAAAAACTCATTTATATTTAAATCTTTCGCTAAGTCTTGCATAACTGGTAAACACACTTGACGAGCACCTGTAATGCTTGGATTCGGCTTATGCTTTACTTCAAAATCTGTACGGTAATCACAAATTAACTTTAAGCCCGACTTCTGTAAATACTCGATATCCCATTCTGTTAATCCTGCTAATTCTTCAGAACGATACAATTTACCCCATTTTACTTTACGGCCTTCTGTCGTTTCATACCCTCCCATATCACGGAAGTTAAACGCTCCTTGTAGTGGCAATCTACGCTCAGCTACTGTTACGGCTTGTCCATTACTTCCTACTAGTTTAAAATATGGGCGTTCATTTTCACTCGGGTTTTCAATAGTGCATGATGATTCCCCATTTACTGTTACAAGTAATTCTCCATTTTCTTCAATATGATCTGGTGAAGTACTCCAATAAATGCGAACTTCTTCTATATTATTTTCCCACTCTATATGTAACATGTTATCTTCATTTCGTTCTACAGTTGCTTGTAACCAATTTCTTTGTTGCTTCATACTTTCACCAACGCTTTCTTTGTATAGTCTAATCCTTCTCTATTGTATTATAGGAAAGCTTACTTTGTCGTTTCGATTTTTCTTTTTATCTTACAAACATGTAAAAAGTTCTTTTACTTGTTCAAAATTTGTACATGGATTCCCGCTAAATGAGTTCGAGAGAGTACGTCATTCATCCTCCTAAACCCTTTTCACATATCGCTCACTACAACTCAGCAGCTGACATCCATTCTTTTCAAAAACATCCTTCATCCACTCATTTTGTACATTTGCCTCACCAATATAATAAGTAGCTCCTATTTCCTTTAAGACAAACATTGCACCTGTAAAGAATGCTGCTTCGTACCCTTTATTTCGCATATTTGGAACCATTGCGAAATACATAAGTTTCCCTTCTTCTAACGTACTTCTTTCAATATATGGGATTACAGTTCCTATCAGCTCTTCATTTGCAACCGCTGTTAAACAATGTTCTTTCCATTGCTCACCAATTTCTTGTTCCATCATATTTACAAATTGATCGTAAGTGACTTTTTCTTCCGTCATTTCGATCCAAAGAGAATAAAAAGTATCTTCTCCTACTTCTTCAATAAGCTTAAAATCAATTTCACTTTCTACATCTTCCACTTCATATATATCCTTAAACACAATCATGTTTTCAGTAACATATTCAAATGAATACATTTCAAAACATTTTTTATACAGATCATAATTTGGACTTTTTGAAGAAATCTCAAAATGTAAGTTTTCTAATCCCTCTTTTTCAGCCTCAGCAACGCAATATTTCATTATCTCTTCTAATTGCTCTTCTGTAAAAACCTCTGCATTATTTTCTTTTATCATGATAGAAGAAGCACTTCTTCTTATTTTAAAATGTTTTTTTAACTGTTCTATTGTCGTCATATTCTTCCCTCATCTATGTCATACTCGAATTTCTAATGGTTCTCCTTGCATGAGCAGGATTGTCCTTGAATATATAGAATACTAGAAAAGATCGCATCTTTAAAGTGCGGAGGAGGTTCTCCATTGGATATTACAGCATTGCAACAACAGTTAGAGCTTATACAACAAAATGACTATACGCAACTGCAACATATAGATATAAATGAGTTAACTTTGAATATGCTACAGTTTATCGGAACGACTGATAGTTACGTTCGTTACCAACTTGTATATAAATGTTTTGCGCATTTCATTCATCATGAATTCCTTATGGACGATCAACTGAAATTACTGTTGCAAACTTGTTTAAGTGATGAATATTTATATTGTGACATTTACTCCCCACATACAGATGGGGTTTTCACACGTTCTTACACTGTTTCTTTAATTGCGTTAATACTCCAATTCGCGAACTCTCACTACTTTTTTACAGAAGAGGATATCGAGGAGATAAAAAATAAACTCATTACATATACAAACTTAGAAATGGACTTTCGAGGATATATTGAAAATAAAGGATGGGCTCATTCTATCGCCCACGTATCTGATGCTTTTACTGAAATTGTTCATAATTCACATACGACTTTTAAATGGTATGAAGAGCTCATTCATTGTTTATTAAATAAAATCTTCATTCCATCTGATATTTTTCATAATAACGAAGATGAGCGTATTGTTACGCCATTAATATCCATGCTGTATCATGACTTCCCGCAAGATGAGTTAATTTCAATTATTTATAAAAAAATAAAAAGGCTTCCTCAAATTAGAAAACGCCTTTCGCTTAATGAGTATTGTATTTTATGTGCCAACATTAAAACCTTTTTACGCACATTATTCTTTAGAACAAAAGATGATCATAACTTAGCCTATACAGCACGTAAAACAGAAAAAATGTTAAAAGAACTTCCAAACTATTATTAAATACAAGGAGAAAAATTATGGGTTATATTGAAGACGTAAGAAATCTAGTAGGAAATCATCCACTTATATTAATAGGCTCACACACCATTATATTAAATGAGAAAAATGAAGTATTACTGCAGCTCCGGACAGACTTTAACCGCTGGGGTATTATTGGTGGCGCCTTAGAATATAACGAAACGTTAGAAGATGCTTTAAAACGAGAAGTATTTGAAGAAACTGGGCTTATCATCAAAAATCCAGAACTGTTCCGTACATACTCAGGACCAGATTTTTTTCAAATCTATCCAAACGGCGATCAAGTACACGGTGTACTCGTTGTTTATATTTGCCGAGAATTCCACGGTGAGCTTATATGTGATCAAGCTGAGTCAAAAGAATTACGCTTCTTTCCGCTTGATAGGTTGCCTATTACTCTTCATCCAGTCATTGAGCGAATTATTAGGGAGTTTCAGCACTCCAATTAAAAAACATTACATAATAAGTTCCTTATATTTTATATAGAAATACAACAGCCTCATTTCTCGTCATTACAACGTGAAATGAGGTTGTTATCGTTCACCGTAAATCCCTATTTCCCCAAAAAATAATTAGATGATTTAACGTTCTCTTTCTACAGCTTTATATCCCTTTACAAATAAAATAGTTATATAAGAAATAATGAATGAAAAAATAGTATACATGCCCACCCAAAAGAAAAATGATGGATCGTACAATGTAATATTTAACATAAGAACAATAAGAAATGTTACAATTGGCATCACGTAAAATGTACCTACTTTATATGTCACAGCTATTGAAAAAATACAAATAAGCAATGGATATATACAGAAAATAAAAATTGACTCAATCAATGTTATGTCCCCCTTTCTGAAGAAATAATAGCTTTCTCGTAAACATTTTGGGGAACAACAAAGTTTTATATTTTTATTAGTTATTAGTAAATAAAATGTTAGATTGTTATCTCAATCTGATTTCCTTCAGGATCACTTACTACACTCTCATAATAACCATCTCCTGTAGTGCGTGGACCGTTTAACAGAGGGTATCCAGCTTCTCTTAACCTATCCGTTAATTGGTCCACTTTTTCTTTGCTACCTACAGAAAAAGCCATATGCGCATATCCTACTGTTTGTTTTTTTATTGCATCGTCTATCCCTACCTGTCTCATAAGTTCTAGACGCGCACCACCTTCAAAAGTTATGAAATAGGATTCAAACTGCTTTTTCGGATTGTGATATAAGCTATTTTCTTCACCACCAAAGTACTGTTTATAGAAATCACGCATAACTTCTAAATCATTCACCCAAATTGCTACATGTTCAATTTTCATAATCGACACCTTTTCTTTTATGTTATACAATCAACAATTTGATATTTAATTTTCTTTGCTTGTTCTTGTAATCATAAGATCAAGTCCAAGGCTTTTTAATCCATATAAATAATCTTCTTTCCAATCGCTCACTGTTATTTTCGGAATATGTTCCGCCGGAATGTACTGCGGACAACTTTTTACAATTTGATCTATTACAAATTGATTCACTTCATCATCACAGAAAATAAACGCATGTGGATTAATAATAGCTATAAATGTAGAAATCAATCGGGTAATAGCATCTATATTATATTCCTCTGGATTATTCGAATCTCTCACTTCATCTCCACTTCTCAAAGCTTGTAAGAAATTTTTATTATCATACTGCGGAACAAAAGATATCTCTCCTGAGAAAAATGTACTTCCTCGCACTACATCCCCATTTATCATAATACCCGCACCTGGACCATTTTGACCTGAATACAAATATACAAGAGAGGAATTGTCATGGTTTCCAGTGTTTTTATAATAACCAAGCACTGCGGCATTCATATCGTTTTCTATTACTACAGGTATAGAGAACAGATCCTCTAAATGACTTTTCAAATTAAAATTTTGGAACTTTTCATAACCAGGTATATAAAAAATACGACCATTATCTACCGAACCGGGCACACCAATTGATATAGAGCTTATTTTTGGGAATGTAGCTATAAGACCTTCAATATGTTTAGATAATAGGTCTACGCCAGTATCAATTAATACACTTGAAGTACTTCCTTGTTCTTTTACTTCCCCTAAACAGTTAAAAATTGTATAGTTTGTTTCATTTTTTTCTAAAAATATCGCTAAACCTAACATATATTCCGGATTATAAGCATATCGTTTCGCTCTTCTTCCACCACTTGAATCATCTAGACCGACTAAAGTGACTTCACCGTCTTGTTTCATATTTTCTATAAATTTACTTATCGTTGGAAAACTGATTTCTAATGTATTACTAAGTTCAACTTTCGTTGCACTACCTCGCTCTAGAAGAGCTGTACGAATGCCGCGAAGGATCGTCTCTTTAATCGATTTTTGAGTAACAAATTGTTCACTCAAATCGCTCACCACCTTAATCAACATACTTATTAAACACTTTTAATAAGTTGCGTTGACAATATATCATACATCATTTTCTAAAGCAATAGAGATGATATATTTCCGCCCGATGCACTCCTTGTTTAGATCGATTTATTCTCTCTCGTAACAGACGATATAATTCCAGATAAGAGAACAAATAATAAAACAGCTAGCAAGGCATTGCGTATTCCGAATGATTCCCCTAGTATACCTAAAAATGGTGGTCCGACTAAAAACGCTGTATAACCAATTATTGAACCGACAGATAAACCGAACAAAATCCAGTCCATTTCTGCATTTGAAACTGCTAAAATATCTCGAGCCGCTGCTGTTCTAGAAATCCATGTAGCAAACGCGGCTCCTGGCAAAGCAAATAAGAGAAATAGAGCGTTTCGAGAGGCAAGTAATGTCTTTGTACAATTGTCCGTACTTTCTTTCTTCATATGAAACACCTTTCACATTGTCTATACGATACGACACCAGTTTATTCATGCACTGGTGAAAAACGATTTCTATAAGTCTATCGTTTTAATAACTTTGGCTGGGTTACCACCAACAACTACATTATTAGGTACATCTTTTGTCACAACTGCCCCTGAAGCAATTACAGCATTGTTTCCAATTGAAATACCAGGGTTAATAATGGCTCCCCCGCCAACCCAAACATTGTTACCAATCTTTACAGGTTTCCCATATTCTTTGCCAGAATTCCGCTCTACCGGATGCAAAGGATGAGTGGCAGTATAAATATGGACACCAGGTGCAAACATACAATTATCACCGATTCGAACTTCACAAACGTCTAAAATAACACAATTAAAATTTGCGAAAAAACTCTTTCCAATATGGATATTGTAGCCGTAATCACAACGAAAATCAGGATTAATTTGGGCTTTCCCGTCAGCTGAAGAACCTAAAAGCTGATTTAACAAAGTAAAGCGGCTTTCATCACCAGTCTCCATCGCCTCGTTATAAAGGCGTGTTAAACGTTTTGCCTCCGCCCTATCAGCCACTAATTCTTCATCATCCGCAATATACATTTCTCCTGCCAACATCTTTTCTTTCTCTGTTCTCATACAATCATCTCCTTCGTTATAGAATGAATCCCACTTATTAAACACCTTTAATAAGTCACTTTAATTATACTTATTAAACATATTTAATAAGTAACCCTATATTAGCATACTTTTTAACATATGCAATTAATAAATTCAATAAGAAAATGCGAATCCCTCATTTTACATGCAGATACAACGAATAAATAATTAAGATTCACATAGAAAAAACAAGGGAACGCTTAACGTTCCCTCTCAAATCCAATCCGTTTTTTAATTTCCGCTAAATTTACCTTCGCGATAGTCCGTGCCCTCTCAGCACCTCTTTCTAACGCTTCATATAACAAATGAGGCTCATTCATATACGTTGTGTATTTTTCCCGAGGACTTGCTAATTCACGGTCAACAACTCGGAATAATTCTTTTTTTACATCACCCCATCCGATTCCAGTCTCATACTTTTCACGCATCGACTGAATTTCATCTTCTTTCGCAAATTCTTTATATATTGTAAATAACGTTTCTAGTTTTTTCGGTTCATTTGGAAGTGAAGAATCTGTTTTTATTTTAAATATTAACTTTCGTAGTTTTTCTTGCTCTGCAAATAATGGGATAACATTCCCATAACTTTTACTCATCTTTCTTCCGTCAAGACCAGGTAATATTGCTCCTTCTTCTTGTATGACATACTCTGGAAGCGTAAATGTCATGCCAAATGTATGATTAAAATACGTCGCAATATCACGCGCAATTTCAATATGCTGAATTTGGTCTTTCCCGACTGGTACATGAGTAGCTTGAAATAGTAATATATCAGCCGCCATTAAAATCGGATACGTATATAATCCCATATTAACTCCTGTATCTACCTCTAAACCCGCTTCTTTATTTTGCTCTACCTTCGCCTTATACGCATGAGCACGGTTCATAAGTCCTTTCGGAGTTAGGCAAGCTAATATCCAAGCTAATTCTAGAATCTCTGGTACTTCTGTTTGTCGATAAAAAATAACATCTTCTCCAAGTCCTAGTGATAACCACGTAGCTGCTACCTCTTTCGTATAACTACTAAACTTCTCTGGATCATGCACAGCATTTAATGCATGATAGTCAGCTATAAAATACAATGCTTTTCCTTCATTATTCTTTGACATTTGTAATGCAGGTTTAATTGCGCCAATATAATTTCCTAAATGCGGATAACCTGTCGGCTTAATTCCTGTTAACATTATTTTTTCACTCACACTAACTCCTCCTTCCTCAAAATAAAAATAAAAAGAGCCCCTCATCCTACAAAAAGGACGAGAGACTCCCGCGGTACCACCTTAATTAGCTATCATTATAGCTCACTTCAACTTCTTAACGTGAAGTAACCGTCTTCGCCTACTCACTTCAGCGAGAAGCTCCAGAGTCCATTCCACATTCATCCCTTACTGATTCCCACCACATATCAGCTCTCTGAAAAGTTTTGAATATGTACTCTTCTCTTTCATTGCTTTTTCGTTATTTTTTACAGTTTATCACATTTTCCCTTCTCATAAAACTGAATTTTCCGTTTTTTATATTTGGAATTTTAACAATACCCATTACCAATTTATTCCCTACCATATATAATCAATATATACAGAATTTCTTTACAATACAAAAACGGGGTGAAGTTATGGGTTGGTTTACTAAAAAAATCGATAAGTTTAAGAGAAATATTCAGACTAACGATGATACTTTAGGGGTAATTATACATTTCACACCTATTGCTATATATTTATACACCTGCGATGAGTATATAGAAACATTTGACGGTGCGCTCACTTTTGAGACTGAAAACGGAAATCAAGTAGAAATCGGGGGTACTTTCATTTCTCTTGAAGTTGAGGCGAATTTTCGCATGGACGATATAATATTTGATTACAAACTAAAAGAAAGCAATCTACCTATTGTTGAATTAAAAGCCTACGCATGAGACTAATTTGTTTACTATAAACTAAACAAGAGTAATAGATTCCTCCTCCCCCAAAGTCCTTATCGCTACCAAAACTGGAGATAAAAGAATCTTCTCGAAATGATAATACTATATCTTTTGTTTAAAAGGATTGATGATAACAAACTCTAACATGAACAGATTGCCCAGTTTATCAATTCATTGTATAAATTATTAAATTCTTATTCGAAGATTGAAAGTCCTTTTATCTATATCCTATACATATGAAGTTCAC
Organism: Bacillus cereus group sp. RP43; assembly: GCF_040459645.1. Taxonomy (NCBI): domain Bacteria; kingdom Bacillati; phylum Bacillota; class Bacilli; order Caryophanales; family Bacillaceae; genus Bacillus; species Bacillus cereus group sp. RP43. Next base: position 2,044,682 of record NZ_JARVHQ010000001.1, on the reverse strand, counting down.
ATAACCCCACTTATCAGTAGTTAGTCTGCCTAATTTCAAATGAGAATAAGCTCCTTTATTTTCTTTAAGCATAGCATGTAAAAGAGTATGAAATATTTATAAAAAGTAGGTGGAAACATGACATTAGATTCTCACCGTATTATAGGTTTTCCTGGAATGGGTATGGGTGGCTTCCCTGGAACAGGTATGGGTGGTTTCCCTGGAATGGGTATGGGCGGTTTCCCTGGAACAGGTATGGGCGGTTTCCCTGGAACAGGTATGGGCGGTTTCCCTGGAATGGGTATGGGTGGTTTTCCTGGAACAGGTATGGGTGGTTTCCCTGGAATGGGTATGGGCGGTTTCCCTGGAATGGGTATGGGCGGTTTCCCTGGAACAGGTATGGGTGGTTTCCCTGGAATGGGTATGGGCGGTTTCCCTGGAACAGGTATGGGTGGTTTCCCTGGAATGGGTATGGGCGGTTTCCCTGGAACAGGTATGGGTGGTTTCCCTGGAATGGGTATGGGCGGTTTCCCTGGAACAGGTATGGGTGGTTTCCCTGGAATGGGTATGGGTGGTTTCCCTGGAACAGGTATGGGCGGTTTCCCTAGAATGGATATACCAGTTATCTATAACCTTGATTTTTAATAGGGATACCGCTACATTGCTATCAAACTTTGAAAATACATTTTAATATCTATATACCAAAAACCTAAACATACTTCTTATTAAATGCAGCAAATGAAATTACATTTTTCGATATAAAAAAACAATTGATGCCCATCATAAAGTAAAAAACCCTTCTCTAGACGCTATATTAGAAGCTGATTAATGGGCATACCAATATGCAAATCAATTATTAATAAAGAAGAGCTAAAACAGTTTTATCTGTTTTAGCTCTTCTTTACGTATTCAACTTAACAAATCTATAACTATGCGTAACTAACACTTTTAATATCGCATATCCTGGAATTGCTAAAATAACCCCCATAATTCCAAATAAATTTCCGGCAGTTAAAATAATAAAAATGATAGTAATTGGATGAATGTCTAGCTTTTTCCCCATTACTTGTGGTGAAATAAATTTCCCCTCTGCTAATTGTACAACCATCATGACAATAATTACTTTTAAAATCATTGCTGGCGAATCAATAAAAGCGATAATTAACGCTGGCGTTATAGCGATAATTGGTCCTACATATGGAACAACGTTTACAATCATCGCCAAAATAGCAAGTAATACAGCGTATTTAATGCCGATTATTAGATAACCAATGAATAGCATAATACCGATAAATAAACTAACGATAATCTGTCCCCTAATATACGAACTAATCGCATAATGCATATCATCTAGTATTCTCTTCGCAGCTGGTTGTCTTTGCTCAGATATAAACTTTAAAAAATGATTCGGTAATTGCTCACCATCTTTTAAAAGATAGAACAATATAAATGGAACCATTACAAATGTTAAAACAACTTCAGTAAGTGTACTTAAAAATCCAGTTACATTTCCTGTTACTGATGATAATGATTTTGTAAAATTCATTGTAGAATCTTTTACGATATTAGCAACATCAATATTTAAACTTTCCTGCATTCTACCAATTACATTACTTTCTCCAAATTTACGTGCTGCCCTTTCGATTTCATGTCCGAAATATGGCAAGTTATCTATTAAAGCATTTACTTGATCTTTAATAATTGGAATAACCGTGACCGCAAGAAAAACAAATAATCCAAGAACAATTATATATATCGAGGCAATTGACACAATTCTCGACACACCTTTTCTTTCTAAAAGAGAAACAAATGGATGCAATATATAAAATAGTACTCCTGCTAATAATACTGGGAAAAAGATTGTTTTTAAAAATACGACGAACGGTGTAAAGACGAATGATATTTTTGTAAGTAATAATATATTTACAAACAGCAACGCGAATCCAAGTAGTACAGCTAAATAATTTTGTTCTTTAAAAAACTTTTTCAACTTATCTCTTTTTCTTATATTTACTTTCTCCAAGTGTACCACCTCTCTAATTAGGAAAAGCCCTAAAAAGGGCTTTATGAAATAATTAGTAATAGCCTTTATTTCCTTGCAGCTTTTACTACAAATGATACAATAAGAATTAACACAATTGCCCCTAATAATGCTGGCACGACATGAATCCCACCAAATGATGGCCCAAAAGATCCAAATAATCTACTACCTAACCAAGCTCCTAGTAAACCAGCAATTATATTTCCAAACATACCAGCTGGAAAATTTTTACCCGTTATAGAACTAGCAATTATACCTATAATAGCACCAACTATTAATGTGATAATCCATCCCATCTTTAGTCCTCCATTTCTATTATAGTTTGTATGATCAAATACAAGAGTAGCTAAACTCTTATATAAGATTACGTATTTATCAACGCTGACCATATTCTACTATAAAAATATACCTACGAATAATATATGTATGGAGATACATTTATTATATGCAAAAAAGAAAAACATTGTCAAACTTACCCATAAACCAATTATATTAATATATCATATTCAAAGGAGGAGTTATAATCTATGATTCATATATTACTTCCCACTTCCTATGAAGTAGCAACATCTATTTTAAAAGTTCAAATTCCAGCTTATAAAATTGAAGCAGCTTTTTTAAACAGTACTGCAATCCCTCGTTTATATGATACTGTAAACGATATTCGAAATTGTGACGAAACATTCTATGGATATTTTTCTGAAAATAAACTCGTCGGCTTTATTTCTTTTATGCAAGAAGAACAGCTAATCGATATCCACAGATTAGTTGTATCGCCCGATTTTTTCAAACAAGGAATCGCAACGAAATTGCTACTTTATATATTTAACATGTTTCCTTCTTCAATGACATACATTGTACAAACAGGTAAAGCGAATACCCCTGCTATTGCATTATATAAAAAACATGGATTCATTGAAGTAGCAGATACAACACTTCCTGATGGTATGGTTCTTACACAACTTAAAAAATCAGAAAACACAAAATAATTTGACTTAGTTATCTCTTTATGTTATTTTTTACTTTATAAAACCTTTTGCTGAATCCAAATTTTGGAGCGGGGGAACCATTTTTGTAGCAATGCTACTTGGGGCGAATCTTTTTTAAGTAGGGAAACTCTCACTTCCCGAGTCCGACAGCTAACCTCGTAAGCGTAATGGGAGAGGAAGGTGCTTTTTGCCTATGTTACACAGTATGCCTCCTTAACTATAAAATGTGGAATCGATATCATTTTAGAGACCTATATTTATAGAAAAGGAGAGATGTATTATGTTACGTTTATCTGATCACGCAATAAAAATGATGGAGCAAAGACTTCGACTCGAACAACATCGCACATATCAAGCAAATAAGGTTGTAGATAACTTACATCACAAATACTTCTTTCAGCATATTTTCCAGCCAAAAAGATAAGTACTGACCTTTAACAAAATACAGCGTACACTTTTTCGGTGTACGCTGTATTTTTCATTTTCTCGCCTTAATAATAAAAGTAGTCGGCACCATTCTAGCCTTATATAAAGAATAGTACTTCGTAGACGGCTCTGCTACTTCTCCATCAAATATACAAGCTGGTTCAGGCTCTTCTATTCTCTCAATTATAAATCCAGCTCTATTTAACTCATTTATATATGTACTCATTTTTCTCTTATATAATGTCGCTTGTACTTCTTCCCCTTTAAATGTTTCAAACGTAATAGGAGTTTCCTCATGATAAGACGAACTTAAAACAATCTCCTCTGTTCCATACATTAAATTTGAATATACCGGATGCTCCCAGCTAAAAATAAAGCTTCCTCCTGGTTTTACATATGAATATATAAGTTCCAATGTTTTTCTTAAATTAGAAGTCCATCCTAATGCATAGATGGAGTATACAATATCAAAATGTTCTTCTGGAATATTTAGCTCCTCTTCCATCGCACCACATATTAACTTTGGATTCCAATCTTTTAGCGTTTCATTTGCTGTTTCAATTTGTGTCTCTGAAAGATCGAGCCCCCACAACTCTTTCGCACCAAGCTCCGCCATATATTCCAAAGAATGTCCACTACCACATCCGATATCTAGAACCGTTTTATTCTCAATTAAATCAAACAAATGAATTTCATCTTCTGATGCCGTATACGGTCCATATTTAGGTAAACAATCTATTTGAAAAAAATGAGGTGCTACTACGTCCCAACACTTTTTATTCACTTGTAACATTTTTGTTTGTTCCATACTTTGCATTCCCCCTTCGTTCTCTTCCACCAGTACTTTTTATACGTGATGGCCTCATTTTCCTTTTAGATTGATGATATTCGCTAACAAAAAAAGAGTAGCTTCTCAGCTACTCCCTTTTTTCTTACGATGCATGATCATCTTTCTTCTTCTTCAACAACGCTCTCTTCTTCATCGCCTTCGTTAAATATCCGCCTTTAAACGAACGGATTTCATACGAAGACATAAACGCTTTCGGTGCAATTTCATTAATAATTTCTAAAAGTTCTTTCTCTCTAGAGCGCTTTGCAACGATATCTAAGCGATAACGTATAGAATTAATTCCTTCACCTTCAAATACTGTAACGCCAAATCCACAGTGACGTAATTCATCTACTAATTCATTACAACGGTCTAGTAAACTAACTTGATACGTAATATATCCAATTGCTAATTTATTCTCTATATAACCGCCTAATAATAGTCCCGCACTAAAGCCGATGACATAGGCAACGATGTTCATCCAATTTGATAAATCTTGAAACACAATCCCTAAACTGACAATGTAAATAGCTCCTTCTAACAATCCTACACCAGCAGCGGATCTTGTTTGATTCTTTACAAGCAAAATCGTTCGGATTGTTAGTACTGGAACATATATAATTTGAAGCACAAAAATTAGTAACGCTTGTAACATTGGTATCCACCTCTTTCAAAAAGTCTTTTGTCATGATAACATACATAAGCTTTAGAAATCGATGGGTTTTTAAATTTTTTAAAATTATTTTTCGTACTATTGAAAAACCGAAAAAAGAAGCGTATTATATTTGTCGTTAATTTGATTCCTGTCATTCACTCGCTTAAATAAAAAAGGAACCCCATTAGGCCCCTTTTATCATAGTTCTATGTTTTTAGAAGCCTTTTCTCTTTGCTTCTCTTCTTCTTTCACTAACTGCATATTTGCATAAGCTAAATTCGCAATCATTAAAAAGTGACCACCTAAAATACCTGTACCAAATGCCCACATTTCCATTTCATGCTCAATTTCATACATAATGATAGCCCCTAAAATTGCAGCTGCAAATCGGTTTAAAACCCCTAATCCAGGAGCCTTTTCTTTCAATACGATACTTCTTCCTAGTTTCTCCACTCTACGAGCTAATAACCAAAGACAGTATGCACTTACAGCTAATCCAATACCGAACCCTGTCACTTGTTTTCCAAACGGAGTAATCGTCCACATAAGTAGTAAACCACTAAAGATCGCATACAATTGTAATCGATATACACGTAAGGCTACTTGAATCAAAATATCCGCTCCTAATTCCTCATTTTTTATACTTTAGAAGAAAAGCAGCAACTTACACAGTTGCTGCTTTCTCTTGTTCTTGTTCGTAATCCATTTTTTGAATTTCAACACGTTTAATTTGATAAGCATCTTTTTCTAACACTTTAAATTCATAACCTTCTGCTTCAACGTATTGTCCTTCTTCTATTTCATGATTTTGCATCATAATCCATCCACCGATTGTATCCACATCGTCTTCTTCAATGTGTAATCCAAACAAATCTTTTACTTCTGATATAAGCACTTTTCCATCAACAATTTTATGATAATCGTTCACATGTTGAATTGGCGGTGCTTCATCTTCATCATATTCATCACGAATTTCGCCGACGATTTCCTCCAATATATCTTCCAGCGTTACAATTCCAGCTGTTCCTCCGTACTCATCATATAAAACAGCCATTGGAATTCGCTTCTTCTGCATTTGCAGTAATAAATCATGAATTGGAGTTGTTTCCATAACTTCAATAATCGGACGCATATACGTGCGAATCGATGATAAATCTTCTTGATCGTTGTTCATATATCGAATAAAGAAATCTTTTACATTGACCATACCGATAATATCATCTTTATCTTCCCCAAAAATTGGATAACGTGTATATCGTTCATTTTGGATTACTTTCATGTGTTCTTCTACTGAATCTTCAAGATAGAAACCAACGATTTCCGTACGCGGTACCATGATTTCTTTCGCAATGCGATTATCAAATTCAAAGATATTATTTACATACTTGTATTCAGCTTGATTAATTTCGCCACTTTCATAGCTATCTGAAAGAATAAGACGTAATTCTTCTTCTGTATGAGCTACTTCATGTTCAGAAGCTGGTTTCAAACCGAATAAACCAGTTATAACACGAGCTGAACCGTTCAATACCCAAATAAATGGATACATGATTTTATAGAACATCATTAACGGAGTTGCCAATAACAACGTTACTTTTTCAGCCTTTTGAATTGCCAGCGTTTTCGGAGCTAATTCCCCTACTACAACGTGTAAATATGTCATTAGCATAAAAGCAAGACCAAAAGTTAATACTGATGAGATAGAAGGATTTATGTTCCATTTCTCAAATAACGGGTGTAATAACTTTTCGATTGTCGGTTCACCTAACCAACCTAATCCCATAGCTGTAACTGTAATACCTAATTGACAAGCAGATAAATATTCATCTAAATTTGTTGTTACCTTTTTCGCTGCTAAAGCACCGCGTTTCCCTTCCGCAACAAGCTGATCAATACGACTTGAACGTACTTTTACAATCGCAAACTCTGCTGCTACGAAAAATCCAGTAAATGCGATTAAAATCGCAACCATGACTAAATTAAATATTTCCAATGAATCCCCTTAGTTAAAAAACTAAGGTGTCCACCTCCTGTATACTATAATGTTTTCTTATTTGTTCGTTAGAAAACATAGCCCGATACAAAAATTAAAGAGGTCGGATTTCACTTATTCTATAATAATAGAGCAAGTGTCTGTATTAAAGCTGTCGTTTGACCAGATAAAGATTTCGATATTTTTTCACGTTGTGAATCAGTCAATTCATCTAAAAGCGGCTTTAACTCCGTTAACTCTGCTTCCAATCGATGAATATGGTCTGTCACTTCATTCACTTGTTTCGAAACGTGTTCATTGATACCGAGCAGCTTCTTCTTCTCCTCGATTTTCTCTTTAATCTCACAAAGCGGCATATGCATTTCTTTGCACTTCTCAATAAATTGTAATGTCTCAAATGCTGTTTCGTCGTAATAGCGATAATTAGATTGAGATCGCTCCGCTTTTAAGATACCTAGATTCGTATAATAATCAATCGTTCGTTTCGACACGTGAGCCATGAGAGCCAACTGTCCGATTCGATACACCTTCCCAACGATCTTCCCCCCCTTGATTATATTACTACTATCATACAATACATAAACTGTACAGTCAAACGTGACGGTTTGTTATACACAATTTCATAACACTCTGCAATAATCAGAAAATTAAGTTATAATGTCATTATGAAAGAAGAAAGGAGACTGTACTCATGTACTACAACACTTCATTCGAAAACGATCAACCTGTAGGCCGTCTATAATCTAAGACGGGCATTCATATAACAAGTGCGCCACGCCTCGTCTTAGGGAATAAATCATAACCCTAAAAATAGACGGAGGTCATTCAAATGAAACAAACAATTTTAGGAGCTATATGTTTATCACTAACAGCAAGTATTTGGGGCGGTATGTACGTCGTTAGTAAATACGTACTCGACTTTATCCCGCCACTTACACTCGTTTGGCTACGATTTATTATCGCTTTTGTTGTTTTATATGTGATTTTGAAAACAACTGAAAAAAAGCAAAAGAAAAAAGTAACCATACACAAAAAAGATTGGCTATTATTCGCTTGGATTGGATTCATCGGGTATTTCATTTCGATTACATGTCAATTTATCGGAACAAAATTATCCGATGCTCATACAGGCTCCTTAGTGACATCAGCTACACCTGCATTTATGGTTATATTTGCAGCGCTCATTTTAAAAGAGAAACTAACTGCTCGTAGACTTTTATCAACTATAATAGCGACAATCGGTGTCATTATCGTTATCGGATGGGATATTGAAATTGGCTCCCATTTTATCGGTACAATCATTTTAGTTGGAGCTGCTATTACGTGGGCTTTACTGTCCATTTATGTGAAAATCGCTTCCGCTCGATTTTCATCTTTAATTATTACAACGTACGCAATATTCTTTTCACTCTTTTTCATTACACCTTTTATGATATGGGAATTCCAATCAAGTCCTATTGAACATATAAACATGTACGTATTATTAGGCGTGCTCTATTTAGGAATCGTCTCAACCGCAGGTGCATTTTTTCTTTGGAATAAAGGATTAGAATTAATGGATGCTAGCATCGGTTCATTATTTTTCTTCTTCCAACCTATCGTCGGTTCAATACTTGGCTGGCTCCTATTAAATGAGACATTAAGCAGTAACTTTTTCATTGGTGGTATCCTTATTATATGCAGTGTTATAATTACTACTTTTGAAAAGCAAAAATAGTATAAAAAACAGGCAGAGACTTAGTCTCTGCCTGTTCGTATAAATATCCAAACTATTTCACTCCATACTCTTTACGCAGTCCAATGAGCTGGACGAGACAACACTTTCGGTAATTTCGTATGTTTGTCCCCTTTCGCCGCGTTAATTTGAACTTGCGTAAGAAAAATACTATTTGTAAAATCTGTCCCGCGAATGTCTGCATCTCGCAAATCTGCTCCGATGAGATCCGCTCCTCGTAAGTTTGCACTATTTAGGTTAGCTGCAATTAAATATGCCCCTCTTAAATTTGCTCCTTGTAAATCTTTCTTTTTAAGGTTAGCTCCCATAAGGTCTGCTCCGCGGTGACTGATTCGTTTTTTACGTGCAACATTCATTTCCTTCCATACTAATTCACTCGTCTCTAAAAGGAGAATGTTCACTTCTGCACGGTGTAATGGCACATTTACTTCCATTAACTCATCTGGACTTAAATTAGAAAGACGCTCAGTCTCTTCAATTACTTCCTTCAGCTCTTTATGAATTGTCTGCGTCGCCTTTAATAGAATAGCCTCATTCAAATACCAAAGCATTTCATGAAGCTGATGCATAACCGGAAAAGCATCATACATTTCTCTCGCATGCTCGGCATCTTTCCGCCAATCAATTCCTTTAAACGTAACTTGAGAAATCTTTTGTCCAGCACCGAAACATTCAAATACGGTACAACCTTTATACCCTTTTCCTCTAAGATCTCTATGTATACTACATTTATAATCTGATTGTAAATTTGTACAAGGTTTACCACCATCTTTATTCACCGCAAAATCTACTGACGCTGCGAACGGTAATGCTACACAGCATAAACCAAAACATTTTTCACAATCTGCTTTTAAACTATTGTGATTTACATCCTCTTCTACATGAAAATAATCGATATTATTAGTCAAAATATATACCCCCTGCTCCCTTTCAACTATTCCATAATAATCCAACTATAGTGAATTATCAAATTTAAAATAAACGGTTATATTTCATTTCAAACAACAACATAATCCTTTTATTTCTTTTCAATTAAAAAAGACTTTTACTACAATATTAATTATAATTAAATTAAGAACTTTCAAATAACAAGGGGGGATTACGATGGCATTAGAAATGAAAACAAACTGTCAAATTTGCGACCATTCCCTTCAGCCTGATTCTGAAGCATACATATGCGTGTATGAATGTACATTTTGTGCACCATGTACAGAGGAAAGACAAAATGTTTGCCCAAATTGCGGCGGAGAGTTAGTACGTAGGCCGAAAAAGAAATAATAAAAAGGCAAAAACGAACATGAATATGTTCATTTTTGCCTTTTTATTTAACCTTTAAAATCACTTCTATTATTGATTTAAATGATTTTTAACTGCTCTTATAACCAATTCATGATCTACTTCTGGTGGTAATCCTGAGACTGTTATCATCCCAATAACTCCTACGTTTTTTATTTGGATAGGAAAGCATCCACCAAACGCAGCATATTCCGAGCCATCTAAACGGTATTTTTCATGATATGGAACTCCGCTTATTTCACTTTCTATCTGCATATAATACGAGCTATGATTATGCAGGGAAACGACCCGTTTTTTACGCTCAATCCATTTCGTATTTTCCTCAGTTGTCCCTGTCATCTTAAAATGAAATAATTGCACACCATTTTTTGCTATATCAACAGCAATCAATTTCCCCTCTCGCTTTGCTGTTTCAACGATAAATAAACCTAATTGCAAGGCATCTTCATTTGTAAAAGAGGAAAATTGAAGTGTTTCCTCCTCTATTAATATTTGTTTACTTATTTCACTCAAATTTGAAGTACTCATATCTTTAACCTCCCTAATTGTCTTATACCACATTGGCACTTTTTAGAATTACCAGACTCTATAGTACCGTAACTCTTGTTTGCTTCTTAATGGTGCTATTATGAATTATATTTAACACTTTAAAAATGTATGTTCTTTAAAGTGCTATAGGTACTAAACATTTAGTACAGGAATCGTCTACTTCTGTGATTAATTAAAATATATTAAGTTGGTTGCATTTTTGCAGTGCTACAATGCTCTTGCGAAAAGATACTATATTTTACTTATGGTGAATACAAAAAAAAAGCAAAGCGCCCACGCTTTGCTTCCTACAAAATCCCTTTTAACTTTTCACAAATTAACTTCGCTAAATATTCATAACCTTGTGGTCCGAAGTGTAAACCGTCTTTTTCATCGTCTTCTACAAATCTCTTATAATCCTTTTCTTGAATCATTTCAGCATACAAATTTAGAAAATGACTACCCGTTTCTTTCGCCACTGCCTCAACCACGTCTGCATATTGGCCGAGTACTTCATTCGTTCTATTATGTTGCCTTGCTTCATCAACTGGTGCAGGACTAATAAGTAATACTTTTTCTGATGAAATCGCGCTTACAATCTTCTCTAAGTTTTCTTTGTACGATTGTAACGGCACTGGATCAATTAACACCGAATCATTCGTACCAAGAAAAACTGTTACAAAGTCTGGTTTATGTGATAATACATCATCTTCAATCCTATTTAACGCATCGAACGTATTATCACCGGGAACACCCGCATTAACCACTTTCCAAGTCGGAAACAACACTTGTAACCTTGGCGTTAATCTCGGCGTTCCATCAAAAAATGTTTCATCAGCTGTAATACTATCACCAAAGCATACTAACGTTTTCATTAATCTAGCACTCCTTTTACGTATGAAACAACTTTCCTTCTATCGCTTTCACATATCTTTCCGCAGAACGTTCAACTGCCTCATTTGCATTTTCTTTTACTACTCGGTGAAAAGCATTATATAGACGATTAAAATGTAACGGCCTCACTCGATTCGCCATTTCCTCAACCTTTCTCACGGGTAATGGAATTAAGTTCGGATAGCTATACATGAAGCTCACCCACTGCTGATCCGCTACAACTTGAATAATATCACCTGTTAATAAAATACCTTTCCCATCATTTCCTTCTTCCCAGTGTAATACAGAACCACCACTAAAATGTCCTCCGAGACGATGAACAGTAATTCCATCCGATAATTGTAAAGACTCACCAGACCAATAAATAATACGACTACTTGGACGCATCACCCACTCTTTATCGTCTTCATGTATATAAATTGGTACATCAAATGTTTCTGCCCATTCTACTTGCGTTGAATAATAATGCGGATGGGATAGTGCAATCGCATCTAATCCGCCCCACTCTTTTATCTTCTCAATTGTCGTTTCATCTAAATAAGTAATACAATCCCATAGTAAACGATATGACTCTGTTTTTACTACAAATGCCGTTTGACCGATCGCAAATTCTGGTTTTGTCGTAATACTATAAAGCCCATTTTCTTCTTCTATAATTTCATTTTTATGCGTATCACTCGTTTGTAAGTTTTCTAAAGTTGTCCATGACTGCCCTTTCGGATTAATATATTGTCTCTCCTCATCACAAATAATACAACTTACCAGTTCTTCCACACTCGCTGCATACTGAACTCCACACGTTGTACAAACGAATTTGTTCATAATTATTCCCCTATCCCTTTAATTTTTTATTAAGCCGATATTTGTTGATCGTTTTCTGCTTTTTTATTTTCAAGTGATAAGCTTATAAGAGTAACAAAGTAGACAACTGTAACCGCCATAGGAATTACAATAAATCCTTTTTCTGCAAAAAGAATCCCACACACTGACGTTACTAATACAGTTCCTACTGATAAAAAACCATAACTTTTACTTTCATAAATCCATACATATGGTAAAAAATGAACACCTATTAACATCGCTACTACAAAAGGTAACCACTCCGGAAATTGAAAATATGCAAGTAATACAAACGGAATATTCAATACATTTATCCCACCAATTACTCCAGCTAAAGTCCCTAGCGGATTTCCTTTCGCAAACATGTCAATTTTTAATATAGCAGCTATCATTAAGCCGAAAGGAAACACACAGCCCATACCAATTAAATATACCCACACAACTTGCTTTTCTGAAAGAAAAACACCAGTTATGCTCGCTACAATCCAAAATAAAAGACCAGCTATTATAACAGGAAATCCCTTCTTCGTTTTTTGTGCTAAATCTCTTTTTGCTTCTGAAATGTTCATTTCTATATCTCCCCCAAAATATAAGTGCTATAATGTCGTCTTATTTTCGCTATCGAACATAATCTCATTCATCCAATAACGCCAAGCTACTAAGTAATCTTCTAAATCTTTTGGGTGGTGTCTTATACACGTATCTATACGCAAATATAAACCTATGACTATTTCCTCATATAAACCTCGTTCTTTTTTATGAAATATACATGGTTTTATCGCATAACCAATCACTTCTTTTGTTAAATCTTCCAGAGTTGAACAGAACGCATAAATTAAATCATATAGAGGATCCCCTAACACTGGTAAAGGATCTATCACGCCATATAACTTATTTTCTTGAAATATAAAGTTATGGAATCCGCAATCACCATGTAATAAAAATGGCTTATCTATCCCAGACCCCTACTCGGACTACTTACTAACTTAAGAACACGTCTATACTCTTCATCACTTATGTACAGTTTTACATTTTCATGCGCTTCCATCACATCTGTCATTAAAAATTCAGTCCAAGTTTGAACCGGACTTCCTTTCCATCCCCAGCTATCTGCCTCTGGAACTATTTCATACTTATTGATAACTTCTTTTACAAGTGTACTAAGCATAATCCGTTTATATCCATGTTCGCACGAAGTACTCCCTTCAAGGAAAGAATACACAATATATCTATTTAAAGGCTCCATATACAACAGCTTCGAAAATAAAGTATTCCCCTCATAAAAAGAAAGAAAATTCGCTTCTTCACGTATTACTTCCGATTCATTCGACTTCACAACATATCTTCCATCCAACAAATATACAGTACTTATCGTTCCTCCACTCAACACTTTCATGCTATTTGGATAATGCGAAATAACCTTCTCATTAACTAGTTGTTCAGCGATTACTGAAATGTCCATTCACTCACCCTTATATCTGAAGATTCCTTCAATTTAAGAGACAACTTTACTATTATTTGACAAATCAATGAAAAATCCCTTCCAATATCTTAATATAACAGAAATTAATTTTCATTTTATCAAAACGGCTTCCTTCAAGATTTCATCATATAATCCATTCCATTTATAATGATACGCTGCACTCTCTTCTACTCTAACAAACATCCTTTTATCGGATTCATACTCACCGTCAAACTTATGCACCTCATTAATCTCCATCCGGTAGAACGGCTGATACCCTACTTTTGGATACGGACTATTTTCATTCCAATTTGGATTATCACTATGGTCAACGATAATATAACCAAATAAAGTACATTCTCCTTTTACATAACCTTCTTCCCACGCTTCTCTTTTAAAACATTCTTCTGGTAGTTCCCCTTCTTCTATATGCCCACCAGGAAAGTCCCAACCACGCTGCTCATGGTCTATTAGTAAAACCTTATTATTTTGAAAACAAAAACCGTGAACACTCGTGATTCTTTCGTATTCTGGCAATATACAATCTTTTTTCCACGTTAATCTCACTTTTGATTCCCCATAATTTGCGTATATAGTTACCATTTCCCTCACTCCAAATGATCTTCATTTAATCTAGTAATTTCTATTGAATTATCTCTTTCTTTTAACTTACGAGCCAAACTTTCTACACCAAACACTTCTGTAAATGTGTGACTACCTACAATTAAATTTATCCTTTTAAATTTTGCATGTTGCACCGTATATAATGTTTTTTCTCCTGTTATGTACGTATCACAACCTTTTTCTAGTGCACGCTCAATAAGGTTTGTATTGTTCCCTGCACCCGTTAAAATCGCAATCCGTTTCACTGGTCTGTCATGATTTTTCCAGCTCTTCACTTTCTCTTCCATTCTCTCTTCAAGTTTTTCAACTAAGTTTGAAAAGGGAATCGCTTCTTTATATTCTCCTATTCCCGGTAGCTCTTCTTCCTCATACGTGGAATATTCCAGTATTGTATGTATCTCAATTTCATTAAACAACGACGTACACGTGCCAAACTTTACAAAATCTAACGGTAAATGAATCCAAAAATGATTCATTTCATATTCTTTTAATTTCCCAATACAAGCCTCTTCCATACCGAATAAAAAACTCCACGGCGCATGATGTGTAAGTATCATATCAACCCCATTTTGATATGCTTCTTCAATTGTTTCTAGCGTCAAATTTGTCGTGTAACCTATTTTGTGAAATTCCTCTTTACTAATGTGAGTGAAGCCATACTCGTCATCACCGTATTTATTAAGATGCTCTTCAAAAAGAGATGTAATATGTTCTTTAAACTGCGTTATATTCATTTTCATTTATCCTTTCTTCTACTTTTATATTTCAAAAATAAGGAAATACTATTTAACGACGTTACATACATATAGGAGGACAATATGAAACCTGAATTTTTAAAGGCTATACATGAAGCGATCGGAAATGTTGAACATATTCATATAGAAGAAAGTGGCGCAGATAGTTTACTCATCCATCATGATGATGCACAGCAATTAAAACAAGTTGCTGAAACGTTAGAACATAACAATTTCCGCTCTACTATTAGAACAGCTGGGGATGCTTCGTATATTGAAGTGTTGAACAGATAAGGAAGCCGGCTATACGACCGGCTTTTCTCTTTTAAATTAAAACTTCAAACTCCTTCACATACACCGCTGTTCCCGCAATATCTATTTGTAACTTCTCATTTTCTACATCTTTCGTTACATAAACCGTTACACGACCATCTTTATTTATTTCCTGTCCTTGCTCAACGATTAACTCCAGTTCATGGTCAAAATCTTTCTCCAAATACGTCGCATAATACGCTCCCATTACACCTGAAGCTGTTCCTGTCACTGGATCTTCAATCGTTCCAGAATAAGGTGATGAAAAATGACGACCGTGCATTTGCACCTGTTCATCATAAGTTTCTAGACAAACTGGATGGATAGAAGCCTTAGGTATTTCTTTTAATACCGATGGAAACGCCTCATTTTTAGGTTTCATTCTTTCACATGCATCTAGATTTTTAATCGGTATAATTACAGTCCAGTTCCCCGTACTTCCATATACAATTGGTACACTTGCATCTAAATCAGTTACTTCTAACCCGATACTATGAGCTAATTCTTCTTTTGAACCTGCAAAATCTTTAAACTGAGGTGCTGCCTGCCTCATTTTAATAAAGGTTTCTCTATTTTCATTTGCACCTATTTGTATCGGTAAAATCCCTGCCTTCGTTTCAATCGTAAGGTTTGTTTTTTCTTCTAATAAACCTCTTTCACGCAAGGCATATATAGTGCCAACTGTCCCATGACCACATAAATCCATTTCAAACCCTGGTGTAAAATAGCGCATTCTTATATCTGCTACTTCTGAAGAAAGAACGAAAGATGTTTCGTTAAATCCAACTTTTTCAGCAATACGCTGCATGTCCTCTTCCGTTAATCCATCCGCCTCTATTACAACACCTGCTGGATTTCCCATATTTGGTTTATTCGTAAATGCGTCGTAATGAAATACGTTTATAGTCTTCATTTTTCATCCCCTTATTTGTTCGTTTCATTATTTTTATAATAAATAAGAAAATCTGCCCACTTACCATTCCCCATAGAAAATGCCTCTCTCGTACATTCAAATGAAAAACCAGCTCTTTCTGCAAGACGAACGGATGGCTCATTATCGATATGTATATGTAATTCAATTCTATGAAATTGAAGGCTATTAAAAAATAACGGCAGCGCAGCTATTACACTTTCTACTCCGTATCCATTTTTCCAATATTGATTATGAATAGAGTAGCCCATCATCGCCCATTGATAGTCCATACGTAAAATTTTTATAAGTTCTAGCTTACCAATATTAGCGCCATCTTCTTTCTGAAAAATACCTAGAACGTACATTTCATCCCGTCGTGCCGCCTCATCAAATCCTCTTATCCATTCCGTGAACCATTCTTTTGTTGAAGACGACATGTCATGATAGCCATCATCGTATTTATATTGAGATGGTAACCTCTTATTGAATCCATCTAGCCAACTTTCATAATCCTCTTTTTGAAATGGACGGATAATAAGTCTCTCTGTCTCTACTTGTAATAGTGGCAGCTTCATTTATATCTCTTCCTTTAATTATTGATTGAATATTCTTTATTATCTTACACAAAATACAAATTCTAGTAAATTATTATGTTTTTTTATAAACAAAAATCCAGTTATGATTTGTACATAACTGGATTTTTCATCGTTTGATAACTTTTTTATTTTACAAGAACAACTTCCCTTAATTTCCTCTTCAACACTTTCCCTAAAGCGTTTTTCGGTAAGTCATCCATAAATACAACTTCTGGTATTTTATAATTTGCTAGTTTTTCTTTACAATGCTGAATAATTCCTTCTTCTGTTAATAATGTTTGAATGTCTTTTACAATGTAAGCTGTTGGAATCTCTCCCCAAAAATCATTTGGAACTCCAACTACTGCAACTTCTAAAACACCGTTTATTTCATGAATAACATCTTCTACTTGATCTGGATATACGTTGTCACCACCGCGTACGATAACGTCTTTATATCTTCCCATAATATGTAGGAATCCATCGTCATCTATCATGCCAGCATCACCCATGTTAAACCAATTATCTTTTAGTACCTTCTTTGTCGCCATTTCATTATTCCAATATCCTTTAAACATGTACGGACTTCTTACGTGAATCTCTCCAACTTCATTTGTTGTTAGTTCATCACCTGTTTCTGGATGAACAATTTTTAACTCAACATGCTTAAGTGTTTTCCCTACAGAAGACATTTTTTCTTTTCCCATATTTGGATGCCAAGAAGTTACTACCCAACCTTCTGTACTACCATAACCTTGCACCATATATATTCCTTTTTCCATATATTTTTGAATGAGTGTTTCTGGCACTTTTGTACCACCACTTTGTGCTACTTTAAAGGTCGAAATATTGC
Source organism: Bacillus cereus group sp. RP43 (assembly GCF_040459645.1). Classification (NCBI taxonomy): domain Bacteria; kingdom Bacillati; phylum Bacillota; class Bacilli; order Caryophanales; family Bacillaceae; genus Bacillus; species Bacillus cereus group sp. RP43. The sequence continues at coordinate 2,027,004 of NZ_JARVHQ010000001.1, read as the reverse complement.
GCTCTTTATTATCTAATTCATCAAACATATAACTATAAACAGCTGGGAATGCAAGCATCGTAGTAATTTTCTCTTCTTCAATCTTATCCCAAATAAGAGTAGGATTCGAATCAGCTAAGAAGACCATCGTAACGCCATGATAAATACAATTTAAAATAGAAAGCACGCCACTCATATGAAACAATGGATGTGCTGATAAAAAGCGTTCACCTGCTGGAATTTCTCTTTGACCTGCAATCTCGGTAAAATAATGATGTAAGTTTTTATGACCAATCACACATGCTTTTGCCTGTCCAGTCGTTCCAGAAGTAAATAAGAAAATAGCATCATCGTCTTCATGAACTGCCACGTTCGGTTCTGTTATTAATTGTTCTTTTAGTTTTAATTCAAAAGAATCGAAACCTTCTTTTGTTGTTTTAATTACATTAGGAATTTCTTTAACTACATCAATCTTTAATATAACTTCACTAAATTCATCATCAATAACTAATACTTTTAATTTCGCTTCTTTTACAATCGATTCTAATTCATAAGCAGTAAGCTGATGATTAAGCGGAATAAATACCGCTCCAATTTTTAAACTTGCCATCATAACGCTTGGAAACGGATGATTATTTTTGCATAAGATCCCTATGCGATCCCCTTTTTGTACACCACTATGTAACAAGTAATGTGCAAGCTGATTTACTCGTTCATTATATTGTTGAAACGAATACCTTTTCTCTCCCCCAACAAGCGCTTCCAAATTTGGTGATTGCATTGCTCTTTTTGGTAATAATTGTCGCATCGTTCTCAAGTAAAACTCCCCTTTATATATGTTAGGTTTTTATTTTACCAGATTAACTATTAATTTACTAAAGATTACACTTAGTGAATATAAAATAAATAAAAAATAGCCATCTACTTATCAAGTAAATGGCTATTTTTCCTTATATACTAGAATACTTCTTATTCATAACATATTGCACATACTCAGGTGCACTTTTATTAATCTCTTCATCACTGATTTCATATTCTGCTCCATATAAATAAAATGATGGTATAAATTCCATTCCTGTATATAAGCTTGTAGCATGGAATGGTTTCGTTAATTCATCCATTGTAATTCCGCTATTTTTATAGTCTTTTTCTAACCCACCTATAGAAATAGCTACACCAAATTCTTTCCCCTTCACTTTATCCCCTTTTGATCCGTAGGCAAATCCATATGTTAATACATCATCGAACCATTTTTTTAATAATGGTGGTGAGCTATACCAGTAGAGTGGAAATTGAAATATATATCGGTCGTGCTCTACTAACAGCTTTTGTTCTTCTTCAATATTAAACTCCCAATTCGGTGCCACTTTATATAATTCATGCACCGTTATTTCATCTGGATATTTCTCAAGTTCTTCTACCCATCTTTTATTAATTCGAGACTTCTCAATATCAGGATGTGCTACAATTACAAGTGTTTTCATATATTTTCTTCCCCCTTATAAATAATTCAAACGCTTTAGTATTAGTATGAATGAGTTACATATAATTGAAAAGTACGTACTTTCAGGTACTATAGGAACCTTAAAGTACCTGTGGAGGTGTTATATGAATCAAAATGATGATTGCCCAATCGCAACGACACTCGAAGTAATCGGCGGAAAATGGAAAGTTCATATTTTATGTGTTTTGGCGGATGGAAAAATGCGAACAAATGAAATAAAACGAGAAATTCCAAACATTACACAAAAAGTTCTCACACAACAACTTCGGCAACTTGAGGCTGATGGGATTATCCATCGTACTGTATATCAAGAAGTACCACCAAAGGTTGAGTATACAATAAGCGAACATGGAAAATCTTTAATGCAAATTATGGATGAACTATTTGAATGGGGAAAAGATCATCAGATCAAAAGATTAAATGACTAAAATAACCCTACCAACTTTGTTAAATGCTCTACGTTTATATTTAGCAATCTAGATATCCCTTATGAGCTTACATACTAGTGGGAACGTCATATCACTATCAAGCTAACAAAAAGACCCCTAAGAAGAAAATCTTCATTTTTGTGGTACGTTAAAACCTTGGCTTGATAGTGATGCGGCAAATCCCAAACACAGAAATGGATTAGACAAATTAAAAACAACACTGCATACGACTAATGTTAATAAGAAAATTACATATATTTACAAATATAATTCATATGTAGAAGTCTTAAAAAATTATAGCCACAGAATTGCTTTCTTATCCTCATCTTGCTGTTGAATTCAAGAAAGTCAGCATTTAAAACAAACTTAATAATATCGCTTTTGTACGATTGTCCGTTACTTCATAATAAATTTCTAATCCTTTCCGAGTACCTGTAATGATTTTAACCGCTCTTAGTTTAGATAAATGTTGACTAATTGTACTTTGAGGCATTTGTAATTTTTCATACATTGTCGTTACATTAGTAGGGCCTTTTGTAATCATTATTTCTACTAAGGATAAACGGACAGGATGCGCCAATACCTTTAATACTTCAGTAACCTCTTCATACATTTCTTTGTTTTCTTTCATATTTCTTTCTCCCCTTTTATATAAATATTAATGATATCCATATATATAATTCGACAATATATATGATTTTATGTCCGTCATTTAAAAAATTTAAATATTAAAAATCCCTTCAGTTTGAAACTAGAGGGATTTATTAACATAAAACGAATTCCCATATTCTATAGATTCTTCTTTCCATTCCCTTGATGTTGTGTAGCAGAAATGTTTTTGTCCTCATTTTTCAGCCCGTTATTTTCGTTTATATTTCCTTGCTGGTGTCCATTATTCCCTTGAGACTCTCTACCATTGTTCTCTTGCTGATGCCCATTTTTTCCTTGCTGAGGCCCTCTACCGTTGTTCTCTTGCTGATGTCCATTACTTCCTTGCTGAGGCCCTCTACCATTGTTCTCTTGTTGATGTCCATTTTTTCCTTGCTGAGGCCCTCTACCGTTGTTCTCTTGCTGATGTCCATTACTTCCTTGCTGAGATCCTCTACCGTTATTCTCTTGCTGGTGTCCATTTTTTCCTTGCTGAGATCCCCTACCGTTATTCTCTTGCTGATGTCCATTTTTTCCTTGCTGAGGTCCTCTACCTTTATTCTCTTGCTGATGTCCATTGTTTTCTTGCTGAGACCCTCTACCGTTATTTTCGTGTCCATTATTTTCTTTTATTTGCTTCGGTTGCTGTTCCTTGGATTGCTTTTGTTCTATATACTCTTGCTTCTCGTATCTTTCTTCTTTTACAGGAGACGAATCCGATGATACATCAGGAGATGACTTTGGTTGTGAATGTATCTCCTCATCGCGCTCCTCTTGATTAGACGGCAGTGCAGGTGGAGTAAGCGATTTCTGCTTATCATTCTCTTGCTTTATATAAACACCTGTGCCAACTCCTGCTTTCATGGCATTCTCACGCATTTGTATCGTACTGCTTTGATATACGACTGAAACATGTTTTGTCTCATACTCTTTCTTTAATTCTTGCATAGCCTTTTCCAACTGTGGTTCTAGCGACTTTTCCTTTGTAACAGCCGTTAGCATAACTTGCTTATCATTCGTTAAGTACTTATCCTCTTGACTCTGCTTTATAATAGTACGTATTACGTCTTGCAAGTGTTTATTTTCCCATCGTTTCATTTCTTTTAAAATACGCCTTCCATCATCATTACAAGCTCGCAAATCTATAACACGAAGATCCTTTGTTACGCTCACCTCTAAACTTGGATTTATATCCACCGAGACATAAGCAAATACTTTTTCTTCCGGTTGGTTGTAGAAAAACAGCAACACACATAGAAAACAAGTAACAAGTAATGATGCAGGCTTTAAGAAAGAAGGGATTGAAAAACGCGGTGCTCTTTGCTCTTGTTCGTTAAACGAGATTTCCTCTCCAATCATGTAAGAGTCTACTTTTCTTTTAAACGTAATAAACTCTCCATTTGGAGTTAAAACAACTACGCTATGTTTTTTTATATCCATCACAATTCCCTTATTCATCATGCTTCTCCCCTCTTATATAATCAAGAATATATGTATAGTTGTTTGCAAAGATAATACACATCGCAATAATGTATTTTCTATGTCGCTCCAACGTTTTACGACTTACCCTAACACGTGGTTCAATATGTTTAAGGGGTAACTTTTTCTTTCGGAACAGCTCTTCCATCATTTTCTCGTCTTTTATAATAATCTTTACAATTTCTATTAAGTGCTCACGCGTATCACGATGCTTAGGAGATTCTTTAGCAAGCTCTGAAAATGTGATTTTAAACTCAGCTAGTACACTTTGAAAATGAAGAATTTCCTCCTTACGGTTACTATTTTCCATCTCTTTCATATACTCCGTAAGCGACACTTGCATTTCTAACATTTCCTCTTGCTTATCTTCTTTTAAAAAGACAAGGTTATGTTTAGACTCCTTGCGTATATAGTCAATTACATCTCTTTTTATAAGAAGATCAGCAAACGCTAGAAAAGATTTTCCTTTTTTATATGAATACTGTTCAATTGCTTCGTTAAACGCAAACAATCCAATACTATATTCATCATCCTGTTCCGTAATATATCGGCGGCAGACAGACGATATTGATTTTCTAATAAAAGGTTGATACTGTACGATAAAAGCTTCCTTATCTTCTGCGTTGTTTTGTATGTTAAATACGATATCTTCTATTTTCGTTTTTTTTAAGATCTTCATTACTAAACTCAACACTAGTAATCTCCCTGCCTCCTTCTGTTTTAAATAGCAAAATGGTCACTAAATAAGTGACCATTCAAGCACATTTTCTTAGTACTTTTATTTGGACTTGTCTTCTTGCTGTTGCTCATATTTTTCGAGGCCGACTTTTTTTAGCGTTTTCTTGATAATTGTTCTTTTCTGTTCGTGCTAGAGTTAAGTCTGCATTTTAATCTACTCTCTTATTTTCTTTCGCAATATCGTCCGCTTATTTTTCTTGCTCTTTGTCTATTTTAGCTACAATCTTTGAATAACTCTTCTATATATTGTTGGTAATTTCAGCCTTTTCTTTCGATTTCCCCACTTAATCTAGTAAATTTACTAATACTTCAATGTTGTTTCCACTATGTACTTTTACTTTCATTGCTTCTTTTTCTTCCATTTTCTTTCTTCTACTTATATATATTCGAAGGAATAAAAAATTTTATGGGGGTCAAAAAAATATTTTTTATAAATAGATAAACAATTTATTTATAAAATAAAAACCATCAATTTGAAAAAAGATTAATCAAATTGATGGTTTTCTTGTAATATTTATTATTTTTTTATAACTAAGTTTAATCATGTACACCTTTAATTGTTGTTATCTTTTTTTATTGCTTCTACTGCAAGCATGATACCCAAAAGAGAAATGACTCCAGCCATACGTCCCTGCGTAATGGAACGGGAAATGAGATAAAGTGAAACTTTAATCACTGGGGGACTTTCGTGATCACAAGGCTTTAAAAATAACCTATCCATAGTGATAATAAAATTACTACTAACAAGGCAAAAAGAAATGTAATATTTCGAATCCACTTTTGTATATCATCAAAATACCGTTCTACAAATGCAACGTTGATATAAAACATGAAAAATACAACAAAGAAGGTAAAGTTACCAAATTTATCGTTCAATTTTTCATTGGTAAATGTGCTTACATGAAGAAATAGTAAAGCAAAAGTTACTAAGAATAACTCAAGTAGCCTTTTTTTTCTCACCTCACCACCCCCTTACAGTAATTTCCCTTTGTTTCATTTTATAAGAACGTAGTGTGTAGCAGACTGTAAATATTATTTACTTATGTAAAAAAAGGCTACCAATTCAAGATTGTTAGCCTTAATAGCGCCTTTTAAAAAAATAACTCAATATAACAAATGACTGATTCTTCAACTTACACTATATTCTCCTTTTATTACAAAAAACGAACCTCGAATTGTTCCAGCAAGTTTAGACTTTTGCCTAGCAAATTTAAACTTCTCTTCTAACTCCTTTGGTATCTCCATTTCCTCAGAAAGCTTAAATCCTACAGCCCGCTTCTTCGGGTTATCCAACGTATACATGACGTTGACTGCAAGACCATTCTCATAAAAGACATAGGAAAATTTAATATTTTCCACTTGAAAACACGCTGTTTCTAAAGGTTTGGCCGCAAACTCAATATTGCGCTCTTCTTTCAAAATGCGGTTCACATAATCAAGAGTCTCCTCGCTTTCACTAGCTGGTACAACCGTAAATTCATGCTTGTATTTGTTCATAAAGTAACGGGCTTCATGGGCATGCAAACCAGCAAGCGCTTCTGCTACAGGCGAAGACTCAAAGCCAGCTATAGTTACATTTTTAAAATCAACAATACAGGACCATTCCACCCCTCCTTTAATCTCTTTACTTCCTAACAACTGGAATCCACATTTCACCAAATACTAAACCGTTTCGCTGTCCCATCTCAACCGTTGTATTTGGTCCACCAACATAGGCAAAATCATTTACTTCTGGTAAGACTTGACCAAAGGCAATGCCAGTAAGCTTATTACTTAGCTCCTCAGCGGTCTTTCCTTCCCCTTTAACTACTAAATATTCTCCCTTAGGAAACTGGATAACTCTAGATTCTTCTTGTATCGTTGCCTCTGTCATGACACCAGCATAATACATCATCTTGTTATTCACCGCTTCACTCACAGAAAAAATGTAATCATTTGTGGCTAAAGCTTTTAAAGTGTCCAGCCTTCCATCTTCTTTAACAGCTGACCAAAAGTCTTCCTTTTCTTTATTTATTCCAGCAAAATCTGTGTATTCACTCTTAATTTCAGTTCCAATACCTAACACGATAAAGCTATCTTTTTCTTCTAAAGTATAATTTTTCATATTCAAAACCTTCCTCACTTTTAAATTAATCAAGTAATTTATCTTTTCTCTTGATGAGTTTATAATAACCTTAAATCATGTCAAAAAATGATACTGTTTAGGAGACCAACATGAAAAAAGTTGAACGGATTAATACCATCATGCGGTACATCAACAACCGCTCCCACTTTACAATTTCTGAAATCATACGAGAATTTAACATCTCACGATCGACAGCTATTAGAGACATTAGAGAGATTGAAGCCATGGGGATGCCGCTCGTCGCTGAAGTTGGAAGGGATGGTGGCTATTTTGTCATGCATAACTCTATCCTGCCCGTTGTTCGCTTTACTGATAATGAGGTCAAAGCTCTTTTTATTGCCTTTATGGCCACAAGAAATCAACAACTTCCCTATCTAAAGAGTCGTCAGTCTTTAGCCGAAAAACTACTAGGACTCATCTCAGAAATCCAGCAAGATGACCTTGTTCTTTTAAATCAACTCTTACTTTTTGAAGGGACTAATCCCCACAATCCCGACTTACTTGAGCTTTCTGACCTCCCACACCCTATGTTAGAAAAACTCATCCAAATCCTTCTTTTGGATAGCCATTTATTGATTACTGTAAAAGAAGAGGAGGAAATCAAGTCTTATCCAATTTATCTACTACACCTTTATCAAGAAAAAAGCCATTGGATAATTGAAGGCTTTGACGTAAAAGAAGAAAAGAAAAAGATGTTTCCTGTCGATCATCTCATCAATGTCGAACCCTATACAACAAAAAAGAGATTAAGTAAGAAAAAGATTTTAGAAAAACTCAGTAAGAAAGACGAAGCAATCAACCTTGTACTTGAACTCGGTCCAAAAGCGATTGCCCAGTTCAAAAAATATCATCCTTTAAAAATTTCTATTTCCTATACAAATCCTTACCAATCCACAGCCATTCTAAAGACTTTTATCAATGTTAACAATCTCGATGAATTAACAGAAATAACAAATTGGCTACTTTTCCTAGGTAAGGATATCAAAATTAGGGAAGTGCCTGAAGAATTTTTAGAAGGTTTAAAAGAGAGATTATGTTTATACTATCCATAAGCAGTGAACGGTTAAACCCAAAATAATATTGAGTTTGACTAGATGCCAGTTACCCCTATTTTCAAACAAATAGAGAAAACATTTTATTTACTACCGCTGCCTTAAACGCTCTTCTAGAAATAACGCCAACACAAAAAAAGACATGAACTAGTCTTTGTTCATGTCTTTTTATATTAGATTTTAACCCTCATTAAATTACTTGTTTAATATTCTAATGTGGATTTATCTTATCCATAATCTCTTTCATTCTTTTTTTCAAATCCCACTATTTTAGCACTTGAACTAACAATAGCGAATTAGAATAATGACTTAATACTTGCTAAAACAGTAAGTACACCTACAATAATAACAAATACATTGCTCATTTTCCCTTTGTATTTAGCTAGTACTGGTACTTTACTAATCGCATACATCGGTAATAGACATAAGATAGCAGCAACTAATGGACCGCTCAGAGAATCAATAATTCCAAGAATACTTGGATTTGTATAAGCGACAAACCAGCATGTTAATACAACAAAAGTAAGGATCATTGTCTTAATTGTCTTTTCTTCAATAACTTTTCCACGTGTTTTACCGGACTTAATAATCATGTCACGCATTACTTCATATGCTCCTATATAATGGCCAAGGAAAGACTTTGTAATAGCCACAAAAGCAATGATAGGAGCTGCAATCGTGATTACAGGCGAATTAAGCTCATTAGCAAGATATGAAAGGATTGATAAGTTTTGCTCTTTTGCCATTTTTAAATCCTCTGGAGTCAAACTCAGTGCACTACTCCAAACGAAGAACATAACTACAACGAATGTCATGATATAACAAACTTTTTGTATTTGTGCACATTTAGCATCAGTAGCTTCTATTCCATACGTAGCCTTCTGTTTCACAACAAATGATGAAATCATAGGTGAATGATTAAATGAGAATACGATGATTGGTAGAATCATTAATATCGTTCCAAAATATCCTGTTCCTGTTGAAGCAGTAGAAACACTTGAAAAGCTAAGCATTGACGTATTCCACTGTGGAATTAAAGATATTGCGATGAAAAGTAGAGAAGCTATGAAAGGATATACGAGCATACTCATGATTTTCACAGTAATATCTTGACCAAAATTTAGTATAGCAATAAGGCCGAGCACTAATACAAGAGATAAAATGGCCCTTGGAGGCTCCGGCATGTGTAATTGATGCACGATAAAACTACTTGCGGTATTTGTAAGCGCAACCGAATACATCAATACGATTGTATAAATTGAGCCGAAATATACGATGTTAAAAATGATACTTGCCTTATTTCCGAAATACTCTCTTATTGTGCCTGTAATCCCCTCATCAGCAGAATTAGAAGTGTAAATCATTTTAGCAAGTGCCCTATGTGAGTAATACATAACTGGATATGCAAGCAATGTAATTAGTAGTAATGATAATAAACCACCTGAACCTGCATTAATAGGTAAAAAGAGCACCCCTGCTCCAATTGCTGTTCCAAAAAGGCTCAATGCCCAGGTAGTATCTTGTTTATGCCACTTTTTAGGATCTAGATATTTCTCATTTTTCACTGCAGTATTTTCAGCTTGAAATTCTATTTTTTTTGCAGTATTCCCATTCATATAATAAATCCCCCTTGTATCCTATTCTTACGTCTCTTTTTAGGCTTAAGAATATAGATCATTCTTAAAAAATGAACCGCTTACTTGATGCACCATATTGTAAACGATTCCACCTAAAGCTGTCTCTCTTAATGTGCGAGGCATTTATCCTCCAACCCTATACTTCGTCAGCATTGATGATATTGTTTACACCAGCTAATACGATGTCCGCTACTACTAAACTATTTTGAAGAAATTCCCCTTCTGGTCACACACCTTTCTGCAATTAATCGTTTCAGTCTGTCCAATTTAAAAATGTTTGATATTTTCTCCGTAGGTAATCGGTTACCTCTCGACGCCCTCATTATAACGTTTATATTTACGAGTCTAATATTTTTTTATTTTTAGAAAGACAGAATAAACAGAATTATGAATAGATAATAAATTACAATTGCTATGTAGCAATTGTGTCCATTGTTTGAAGCTGTATTAGTTAGCAAAAAGGGGAAAATAATACAGATATCATTTTTGTTAACACGTTAATTATATTGGGAACTCATTATAAAGATAGTTATATTCCCCTTTGCTGAAACATCTTATTTTAGACGTAAAAACTGTTATAATAAATAATCACTGTAGATATAAAGGAATAAATTAAGAAAACATAAAATCATCTAATCGAATAATTATAACTAATATCGAATTAATATTCATTTTTCAGAAAAAAAGAACTTCTCTAACTTAGTACCAGCGCACCTTCTATAACGTTTGACATGTTACACCTTTTAAAAGAATAACACCATAAGTTTCCATTTACTATATGTAATATTTATTAAGTGTAGTTTTTTCTAAATATGCATAATTTCATATTTAGAAAAAGAGAGTCTACTTTCGTATTGTGTAATAAAGATATGGCCCACCTACGAAAATAGGTGGGCTTTTCATGTATAAAAATTGCATTTATTATATGGTAATTAGAATTGAGGTCAAAATATTATCTCTTCCCCTTTAACTCTCTCAGGCTGATTTTTCTCAACGTCTGAACCTACTTACGTACCAACTGCGTAACCAGTAAGAATACTAACAATTATAGCAATAACTATGATTAATGTGATTTAAATCCATTTTCCCATATATGTTATTCCAGAAGATTTAGTTGCCATAGTGCACCGAACTGGTGGTGTTACCCTAACTGACGTTTAAATGCTTTACCGGCGAAGAAGTAAGCGATAACCATAATGCCAACGCACCAAGCAAGTGCAATCCAAATATCGTTACCAACAGTCCCTTCATATAAGAGGGCACGAATCGCATTCACAATTGAAGTCACAGGCTGGTTCTCAGCGAACGCACGAACAATTTTTGGCATAGTTTCGGTAGGAACAAAGGCCGAACTAATAAAGGGCAGAAAAATTAGCGGGTACGAGTAGGCTGTCGCCCCTTCCATAGACTTCGCTGTCAACCCGGGAATGATAGCGAGCCATGTCAGCGCCAGTGTAAACATCCCGAGTATTCCAGCTACCGCAAGCCAATCCAGAATATTAGCGCTGGAACGGAAGCCCATTAAGAGCGCAACAAGGATAACCACCACGATAGTAAGCACATTAGCAACAAGTGAGGTTAATACGTGAGCCCATAATACCGACGAACGCTTGATAGGCATAGTAATGAACCGTGCCATTAGCCCACTCTTTACATCCGTAAACAACCGCACGGATGTGTAAGCGACACCGGATGCGATAGCCATCAACAAGATCCCCGGCAATAAATAATTGACGTAGTTGTCCGTTCCTGTCTTTATGGCGCCGCCAAATACGTAGACAAACAACAGCATCATCATAATCGGTGTAATTGCTACCGTAATAATCGTATCTGGACTGCGCATGATGTTACGCATTAAACGCCCTAATAATACCCCTGTTTTGCTCTTCATTTACATCTCCTCCTTTTTGCCGATGATCGCAAGGAAAATTTCTTCCAATGTCGGCTGTTTCTCGATATACTCCACTTTTGCTGGTGGGAACATTTCTTTAAGTTCAGTAAGAGTACCAGTCGTAATAATTTTTCCGCCATGCAAGATAGCGATACGGTCCGCCAATTGTTCTGCTTCCTCCAAGTACTGAGTCGTGAGCAAGATAGTCGTGCCACCGCCAGCAAGTTCCTTGATAGTATCCCATACTTCAATCCGTGCTTCAGGGTCAAGCCCTGTCGTCGGTTCGTCGAGAAAAATGACTGCTGGCGTCCCGAGCAAGCTCATGGCGATATCAAGCCGGCGCTTCATCCCTCCCGAATACTGGTCTGCCCTCTGGTTGGCTGCATCAGTCAGGCTGAATCTTGCAAGCAAATTGTCAGCGACTTGAGCGGGACTAGAAACTCCACGCAACTTGGCAATCATTATCAAGTTTTCTCTTCCCGTGAGCATACCGTCTAAAGCTGCGAACTGCCCTGTCAAACTGATACTTTGACGAACATGATCCGATTGACGCTGAACGTCAAAACCGCAAATACCTACTTCACCACCATCTTGCTTCATCAGCGTCGAGAGGATATTGACCGTCGTCGTCTTGCCTGCTCCATTTGAGCCCAGCAGTGCGAAAATTTCGCCACGCTGCACTTCAAAATCTACCCCTTTTAACACTTCCTTATCTTTAAAGGATTTTTTTAATCCTTTTACAGAAATCGCTGTATTGGTCATACTTTTTTCCTCCTTAAAGATGTTTTGTAAAGCTAGACTGCCTACACTCCTCTATTTAGTATTACTGATAATCTGTATTACTTAGTACTGATTTAAAAATATAACTGAATAGCGATGGCGGCAATTCACATTTGTAACCAGCTAATCAGTCGGTATTACCTGTTGCACTTATTTTTTTCTCAATTGCTTCATGATACTTTCATTCAAATCTTCACGATACTTGGAAACATAAGTTTTAGCGTTTGCCACTAGTTCGTCAGCAAAGGATGCCACGTCCTCCCCAGTGATTTCAAGCACTTGTCTGCCTTCCGCCGCACCGGCTTCAAACAAATCGATTAATTCATACTGTATGTGTAGCATATCCATCCCATTGCCCGCCGAGAAATTCCACATGTAGTTTTGGATTTTCTTAAACACAAACTGGTAGTCCTCTGGCAGAGCCCCAACTCGTGCCATCATCATTTTGTACTCTCTTTTATCACCAATTAATTTTTTGAACATTTCCATCATATTATTTTTCCTCCTTTTTTATAAAGCAGAACAAGAAACTCCCAAAATATCGGCCGAACAGTTTATCTTATGAGGCTAGTTTGACTTCAAGACGTTAATTTTTGATGATACAAAATCCCATTTTCTCCAAAACAATTCAAGCTCCTGACGGCCATCCTCATTTAGTGAATAAAACTTGCGAGGCGGCCCCATGTCTGACGGTTTCTTTTCAATATTCACAAGTTTTTTCTTCTCTAATCGCACAAGGATGGTATAGACCGTTCCTTCCACGACTTCAGTAAACCCAAGATCATTCAGGTGGCGGGTAATCTCATAGCCATAGGTTTCACGGCGGCTAATGATTTCCAGCACACAACCTTCCAGCGAACCCTTCAGCATTTCAGTTAAATTTTCCATGTTCTGATCCTCCTTTACCCCCTATTCTGTCTGACTTATATTCAGTATCACAGAGTACTAAGGCTAATTTTTACTGAATAGCTTTTGAAAAACCAAACTATTCAGTATTACTTATTACAAGTACATTGTATGACTAAGTAGATGGAATGTCAACTCGATTTTTAAATTTTTTCTTAAATCCGCTTTTGCCTATTGGATACTGAATATATTTTTAAAAACTATACTATTAAGTATTACTCATTACCACTACATTGTATGACTGTGTAGATAGAATGTCAATTCGATTTTTAAATTTTTTCTTAAATCCGCTATTATCTATTGGATACTGCCTATTTTCTTCTTAAGAAATCTCACCACATACCTATCCAGCTAAGAAAAGGAAATATCCCAAAACAAAAATTCCACATTTTTGTTTTGGGGCGTTATAATATTCCGAAGTTAATGAATGTGGCTAGCTCTCCTTATTAAAAAGACGGATCATTTTTTTGTTCTTCTACTAATGCACCTGTGCATCTAATACATGAGCTTGCGAATACATACAAATTCTTTATAAAGTCAACTCTACATATAGGACATCCTTTTTGTTACGATAACATCATATTTATGTCTTCTGCTGCGGTTGTAATTAGTTTTAAACCGAATGTCTCTTGTAATACATCAAGCACACCAGGCGAAATAAATTCAGGTGCCTTTGGACCAATGCGGATATCTTGAATACCAAGACTAAATAGCCCAAGTAAAATGGCAACCGCTTTTTGTTCAAACCAAGATAGGACAATACTCACTGGCAATTCATTCACTTCACATTGAAAAGCATCTGCTAAAGCGGCGGCTATTTTCACTGTAGAAATTGAATTATTACATTGTCCTAAGTCAATGTAGCGCGGGATCTCCGTACCGGGAACAACACCATAACTTACATCATTAAAGCGGAATTTCCCACAAGAAGTTGTTAAAATAACCGTTTCTGGCGGAAGTGACGTTGCTAATTCACGATAATATTCCCCGCCTTTTCCTGGGGCATCACAACCTGCAATGACAAAGAAACGCTTTATTTTCCCTTCCTTTACTGCCTCAATAATTTCTGGGGCTAATGATAATACTGTATTATGATGAAACCCTGTTACTAACTGTTCATCCGACTCCATATGTACTTCTGGAAGTTCTAGCGCTTTTTGAATCAATGGTGCAAAATCATCATTTTCAATTTTCCGTACACCTTCTAGACCTGCAATATCATATGAAAAGAAGCGATCAGAGTATGATCCTTTAATTGGCATAACACAGTTCGTCGTAGCTAAAATGGCACCTGTAAATTTTTCGAAAAGGCGTCTTTGATCATACCACGCCTTACCAATGTTTCCTTTTAAATGTTTATATTTTTTCAGCTGCGGATATCCGTGTGCTGGTAGCATTTCAGAATGCGTATAAATATTAATTTCTTTTCCTTCAGTTTGTTTTAATAATTCCTCTAATGCAAATAAATTATGACCAGTAACTACAATTGCCTTACCTTCTACATGATTTTGTGTAATTTGAACAGGCTCTGGAACACCAAAATGATTCGTATGTGCCTCATCCAACAACTCCATTACTCGTAAAGCTGATTTCCCTACTTTCATAGCCATATCAATATGTTCTTGTTCATTAAAGTTAGAATTTGTTAATGTCATATATAACGCTTCTTGCGTTGTAGCATCTACAAATGCATCAGTATACCCTAGCTGAGCAGCATGCGTACGATAAGCCGCAATTCCTTTTAACCCAAACACAATCGTATCTTGTAAACTTGCAATTGTTTCATTTTTACCGCAAACACCCATCACTTTACATCCGCCTGTTGGTGTTTGTTCACATTGATAACAAAACATTATCATCCCACCCTCTCCCAATTATTCCTTACAAACTAAGCATAATACCCATTGAGAAAAAGGGATGTGATGTCAATCACAATAATATATGAAAATTTGTGACAGTTCATATTGTCGACATAATATTTTATTGACGCTAAAAAATGGCCACCTTTGTTGATGCTTTCAAATAGCTAAATAATTGATTTAGAGAACTATTAGCAACTAATAGGCATACAAAAACGCTATTTTTTCTATCATTCAACAGAAAGAAGAGCGTTTTTTCATTTTGTAGAACTAGCAATTTTTTGATTAAAGATCTTATGGAAATCTCTTTATTTACAATACATTTACACTACTTTAACATTGTTTACATTAATTTATGATATATTAATATAGAAACTATTTAAGAAATTTCATATGCATTTTTATCTTTATGATCTCTTATTTAATTGATAAGAGATCATGTTATATTTTTATAACAGGGGTGAATTAGGATGACTGAAACTTTAAAGACACTTATAATGCTTGATGTTACTTACGTTATTATAGCAATTATGACGGTACTGGTATTTGTATACTTGGAATTAAAATCTCAGTAACGTATTCAGGCGTAATCGATAGCTTCGCATTTAAATATAGTTAGAAAAAAGAGAGGAGAAAATTGTTTCTCCTCTCTTTTTTCTTCCCACAGTTTCTTATTTCAACAAATCCAATGTATGTAAAAGTAATTCTCTGTCCCCTACTTCTCCATGACCAGGCACTACTAAGTTCATATTGCCATATCGGTTCAACACATTCTCAATTGATATGGACCATTCATTTACGTACGCATCAGCAACATTCCCTAAACCTTTTGCTTCCGTAGATTTCACTAAACAGCCTCCAGCTAAAATTTTGTATTGCGGTAACCATACGACAATATTATCTTCTGTATGTCCTTTACCTGGATAGAACGTTTCTACTTTCATATTTCCAAACTTCATATTCGTAATCGTTTGTAAGTCTCCAAGCGGCTCCTCATATCCATTTTTCTTTGCTAGTTCCGCAGTTAATGCTGTACTATGCGCTTTAATGCCTCTTTCTTTCAACGTTTTAATTCCGCCAATTCGATCAGCGTGCGCATGTGTAATAATGACATCCGTTACGCGCTTCTGAAATTTCTTTTCTACCATCTCTATTAGTTCCTTCGTTAACTTATCATCCCAAGAAGAATCGACAAGTACTAACCCTTTAGAAGTAGTAAGAACTAGACCACTCGAAGGAACTGCTTCTCCGTTAAAATAACCTAACTCCGTATGAACCCATACATTTTTGTTTAACTGAGAAAGTGAAATCGTTCCTGTCTCATTCTTAATTACTTTTTGCTCTATCTTTTGTTCTGCTTGTACAGAAGAAATTGTACTAACAAATTGAATTACTCCTAGTAAACTAACACATAATCCTACTTTTAATAATGTATTCTTTTTCATTTTTATCAATCCTTTCTTTCAAACTAAATAGTTATTACCTATATTAGACAATTCGCCTTAACAGTTTGTTCCATCTTTTCTTACATATTTTTCATACCATTAATAAAAAGCGCACAAAATTTTGTGCGCTTTTTAACTTAACTTTCCTTTTACCATTCACGTTTTTTATTAATCATCATTTTTTCTTCAAACGCCTTCTCTAAATCAATTTCTAACTTGTTTGCTAAATCACATACATTCCAAATTACATCAAACATTTCTAAACCAATCTCTCTTTTCGAATCCTGTATTTTATCACGCTTTAATATAACTTCCGCTAATTCACCTAATTCCGCCATCGCATACATCGTACGCTCTTCAATTGTTGTATCTTGAAATCCTTTTTCTTTACTGAAATTTGATACATATCTCTGGAATTCCACAATATTCATACTTAATCTCCCTTCATCACAAATACTCCGTTTTTCTATTACAATTAAAATCAAAATTGTATTTTGTTAAATTATAACATTCATACTATAATTTATTTATAGCCCATTAACGGAGGTGTTTTCAATGACTCTCTTCGCTTCCCCATCATTATTCATACTAGCAATCATTTCATTTGCACTAGCTTATTTCATCGGGGTAAAACAGTACACTTGGCTCTTATCAGGATTCAATGAACGCCGTGTGTCAGATAAAGTGAAGTTATCAAAAATAGTTGGTCTTTATAATTTAACTGCTGGTGTTATTGCCACAATTGGTAGTGTCTTCATTACTCCTAATGTTAAAATTATATTTCCCATCATTATTATTGGCCACGTTATAATCGCTGCTTATGTAAATACACGTATGGTTCAGTAAAAAAAGACCATCCAATTGGATGATCTTTTTTATAACTTATCAACATATTGCTTCGCTTCTAACAATGAAAATCCAAAAGCCTCTCTTACTCTCTTAATTGCTGTAACTGTTTTTCCTTCTTCCACAAGCTGGCGTAATTCTTTATTAATTTCAGGTTCTCTATCTACAATTCCCATTTCTTTCGAAATTAATTGTAATCTATCTTCCATCCTCTTTAAACGCGCATCCGTTTTCTTTTCGATTTTATTTAATTTTTCAGCGAGATACATAAATCCAAAGGCCGCTATCGGTATGACAATCCAAAATTCCAAGACTGTTCCTCCTCACTAGCATTGTTTTATTTAAGTGACTTATGTAAATTTTACCATTAAAAACATTTAATGTATAATAGTAATATACAACATTATTGATAAAACCTATTATTTTAGGGGGACACTTTATGAAAAGATTTTTGAATACGTTATTGCAATTTATAGTTCTTTCAATCGTGCTACATTTATCATTTGATATAGTTGGTTGGCTTGTTTTCAATGCACAAATTAAAAATAAAGAAATCATTATTTCCTTAATAACAACCTCATGGCTTATGTACATGTACCGAGATAAATTTTTTAAAGCATTTACTTCGAATTAACTTAAAATAAGAAAACACTTCATCGATAATCGATGAAGTGTTTTCTTTTTCTCTCCTTCTCTCTATTTGCTACTGTATAATAAAATTAATATTCTGTTTTTTCGAAGGAAAGGAAGTCACTATGAACTTAAAAAGTAACAATATATATGAGAAAATGAACCAATATTCCGTTGCAGGATTAAGCCTTGCCGTTATACGTGACGGTAGACTTGATGAAACTACTGCCTTCGGAACACTTGAATCTGGAACAACTAGAACTGTCAATACGAATTCCATATTCAATTCTTGTTCTATTAGCAAATTCATCACCTCAATGCTCGTACTAACATTATCAGACCAAGAAATCGTACATTTAGACGAAGACGTAAATGATAGACTCACATCTTGGAACATCCCTACCAATCTATTTACTTCACAGAAAAAAATCACGTTGCGAAACTTATTAAGTCATCAATCTGGAATCATTGATCCTCCTAATAGTTTTGAACATTATAAGCTAGAGAAAGGCATACCTAAAATTTCTGAACTCCTTGCTGGTAAAACATTATATTGCCCAGTACCTATAGAAATGAATTATGAACCAGAAAGTGAATTTCACTACTCTGACGCAAACTTTTGCATTATCGAACAACTACTTGAAGATATTACTGAAAAATCGTTCAACCTTTTACTAGAAGAATTTATTTTTCAGCCATTACAAATGAAAAATAGTATACTATTCCCTCCCAAGTGCATAGATAAAACCGACGCTTTTGCTTGCGGACATAATAAAGATGGAACTGTAACAAATGAGAAATATCCATTTTATCCATTCGCAGCTGCTTCAGGCATTTGGACAACACCAACTGACTTATCAACTTTAATTATTGAAATCATTCATTCCTTACAGGGAAATGGCAAACTAGAACTTTCTCAAAAAACAGTACAAGATATGATTTCTCCTCAAGGCTGCTCAAAATGGACTGGGTTAGGTATTTTTCTAGAGTATTCTAATGAAGACTTACAAATTCACTCACTTGGATGGGGTGTTGGATTTCAATGTATGATGGTATGTAATCCATACCGAAGTAATGGCGCTGTTATTATGACGAACTCGGATTTAGGTGTTCATCAAAAAGAAGGGATTATTGGTGAGGTTTTAAAAATGTTATCCATATAATGAACGAAACAGATATAAAGAAAGAAGCTGATTCTCCCAGCCTCTTTCTTTATATAACATTTTTCGCAACAATTTTTATATGTTCTGGTGCGATAATTTCCGTTATACTTTCTTGGAAATCTTCATGCAGCAGTTCTTCAATATGTTCTAACTGCACTTCAACATGTGTGCATTCTAAATTATGTATGTTTAATAGTGCATAATGATCTTTCTTCTTAATTACTAAATATTGATTTTCTTCTGTTACGAGCACCGACCCTAATCTTACTCCTAATAGGCGTTGATCATCAAACTTCACAACCACTTCCTCCTTCCTTAATCCAAAACGCGATCGTTATGTAAAAAATAACAGTTTTAGGAAATCTATTCTTTATAAACTATATCATAATTTATGAAAATATAAATATCATATTTCCTGTTAATAAAAATCCCCATTCTTTTATATATTTCGATACAAAAAACTTTCTCAACATAAAAATACGAATTTTCAGTTTTTTATTCTATGAAAATCTATTATAATAAAGCTAATAAGTGTTTGACCTCTCCTAATTCATGTACATATGGATGATCAGTAGCTGTTGCTACTGATCTATTTTTTTGATTTCAGAAAGCAAATAAGCTGCGTCTCTTCCTACGCCACAAATAAGCGCAGAACCCCTTTGAGATTGCCACGGCAATCCGATATAATACAATCCTCTTACCGGACTAATCCCCTTTATATGATTAGGAAATCCATTCTCATTTACTGCCTTTTCTATTTCAATCCATTTATAACCTTGGACAAAACCCGTTGACCATATAACACTTTCTGCACTATATGTATTACCATTCTGAAACATAATGTTATTTTCTGATGCACTTACCACTTTTTCCTGTAGTTTTATTGCTCCATTATGAATGAGTTCCTTACCTTCAAAACCAAAAATAGGATCCTTTCGCTTCTGAAACCACTTTCCTCTCTTTGTATTTGTCTCGGCATACAATAAACCTATTTTTTCTAGCCAATTAAAAATGCTTTTTCTAAATAGATGTAACGGTAAAAACGTTAAAGAATGACTGATAGACATCGTAACTTCATGAGTTTTTGCAAGCTCTACTGCTATTTGCATTCCTGAATTCCCGCCGCCTACTACTAGTACTGTTCCCTTTGGAACTTGCGATGGTGATTTATATTGTGATGAATGTATTTGAAAAATATGTGAGGAAAGATGTTTTGAAAATGAGGGAATGTATGGTTGCTGAAAACCACCTGTTGCAATAATAACTTTTTTCGATTGTAAAATTTCTTTAGGAGTGTGTATTTCATATATTTCTTTCTTTTTTCTTATCTTTAAAACTTCAGTTTGCACTTGTACTGGTAATTGAAAAAACCTTGTATATTCTTCTAAATATGTTGCAATTTCATCTTTATATGGAAATCCATTCCCTTCTCCTTTTAATATCATACCTGGTAAACTACTAAATTCCCTTGGTGTGAAGAGCTGCAAAGAATCATATCGGTTTCTCCATGAATCACCAATTCGCTTTCCTGCCTCAAGTAGTAAGAAACTATACCCAGCCTGCTTCAAGTAGTATCCCATTGTTAATCCAGCTTGACCAGCTCCAACGATAATTGCATCTAGCATCTTTTGTCCTCCTCCTTAAATATATGATTTATTTCTCAATAATTCAAACTGTTTAACAGAATTAAAAAGAGCAGTTCACTACTTTACGAACTACTCTTCTTTCCAATCATTTAATCCTTAACTACACTATTCAATCTATGAAAACTTTTTTATTAAACACTTCAATTTCTACGCTTTTTCCTCATATAATGTAATTCTATTTGAAAATGGATCTATTACTGTTAATTCGATTGTATCCCATGGTGTTTTCTCTATACTAGGTTTTGAATAGGCATACTCTTTACTTAATAATACAGAATGATAACCCTTTACATCATCTATTTTGACCCGAATCGCACCACCTGGTGAAGCATCCCCATGATGTTCAGATAAATGTATTACAGCATTATGTAACGAAATTTGCATATACAATGGCATATTGTCCTCATACCGATGTTCCCAATCCAGCTTAAACCCTAAAAAGTTAATGTAAAACAAATGAGCCTTTTCAACATCAAAAACTCTAAATATAGGTGTGATCATTTATAATTCCCTCCTATTTATATACATCCGCCGCCAATTCCCTCAAAACATCCACATTCATCACTTCAAAGCATCCATTATTTTTCTTTATAATCTCTTTATCACAAAAAACATTTAATGTGCGTAATAGATGCCGATAACTCGTTCCTAACAATTCAGCTGTCTCTGTTAAATTCCCACTAAACACAATTCGATTTCCGTGCTGAACCGCTCGTTCCCCTGCTGCTAACATGTAACTCGCAAGTCTATTTTCAAGTGGATATAGTAAATTAATTGTACTATTTTTTGAAAGACGATTTAATTTATGCGCTAACGATCCGCAAATACATCGTAAAAATTTCGCATCATGAAATAATTGGTTTCTCACTTTCCCTAAAGGTAAACCAATACAATACGAATCAGCCATTACTTGTACGTTTGAAGCAGTCTTTTGAGAATGAATTAACTCCACATCTCCTAGTAACTGCAAACTATCATAAAAACATAATAATACCGATTTCCCGTTACTTAATGTGTTAAACGCTTTCGCTTTTCCTTCAACAAAAAAATATAAATAATCTATCTCTTCATTTTCTCTACAAATAAACTCATTCTTTTTAAAAAATAAAAGTTCCATATATGGCTTCATATCATTACTAAAAAATGAGTCAATATTATTTTGTTTCATATACTCTGCTAATTTAATAGAATTACATACTTTCTTCATAGTTCCCCCGCCTTTACAACTATCCCCATTGTAATTTAAATTTTCTTCTTCCACTATGACATATGTCATAGTAATACACAATTTCAGCATGATACAGTCATTACAAATATGAAATATAAAGGGGCTATTACATTGTATAACTTTCTTTCTGTCTTTATTGGTGTGCTCATTGCCGTTATGCTTCCATTGAACGGGATTTTATCTGAGTTAATTGGCAAGTATACAGCAAGCGTTGTCATTCACCTTGTCGGTTTAATTGCAGTTATTTTCGTTTTAATCATAAACAAAAATAAAATTCGTTTCGATAAAAGTATTCCACTTTTTTTATATAGCGCTGGAGCGATCGGAGTATTCACTGTTCTTTTTAATAATATAAGTTTCTCTGTCCTTGGTGCCTCTATTACGATCGCATTAAGCTTACTCGGTCAATCCATTGCTTCAATTGTTATTGACCATTTCGGTTTATTAGGAATGAAGGTTTCAAAGTTTGAACAGAAAAAACTAATTGGATTATTATTCATCTCTTCTGGAATTATAATCATGACAATTTATTAATGGGGGTAAGAAAATGTTATATATTTGTATCGCTATTTTAGCTGGTGTTTCTATCGTTATTGCTAGAATTATTAACGCGAATTTAGCAAAGGAAATTGGAAATTGGGAAGGTACATTTTTCAATTATATTACTGGATTATTTTTCTCTATGTTATTTTTAATTTTCAGTTCAGATTCATTGTATATTTCTAGTCATACGTTGCAGTCCATTCCTGTCGCTGTATACTTAGGCGGGTTAGTAGGCGTTATCGTCATCTCATTATCAAACTATATTACTCCTAAAATACCAGCATTTTATTTAACGTTACTCATCTTTATCGGACAATTGTTTACCGGGACTGTCATTGATTTCTTCCTGTCAAACGAACTCTCAATTGGCAAAATTGTCGGTGGGATTTTCGTATTAATTGGGCTTACTTACAATTTACTCATTGATCGCCCTTTTAAAACTGTGCAAAATAACCACGTTCAGCTATAATACTTTACACTTACCTATCATATATTAATAGAAAAGCTCTTCACACGAAATAATAGAGAGGAGAATATTCTATTAAAAAAATCATTTTACTGCTAGGTAGCGCATTCATTATTTTTGGAATCGTATGGTTTTTAAACTCTGGAAAATCTATTCAAGATTTCTATACAGCAAGTAAACCAAAGAAGAAAGCTACTATTATTTCAACTCAAAGAGACCCAAATGCACCTCCTGTTTTTTTAGGAAAACAGGAAATAAAAGATATACATGTAGAGTCGCTTAAGACAAAAAAATCTATCTTCCTTACAAAAACAGATGAATTAAAAACATTCATTAACAGTATGGAGACAGCAAAAAAAGGCGATTTAACGCTAGATGAAGAAGGTTCTGATTTAGTAGATTGTAACATGTGGATTACTTTCCAAGATGGGACTTATAAACAATATTTAATTTGGATAGTAGATAACAACAGTAGTGAAATTATGATTGCCCATCAAAACACTCCTGATGACGTAGATCTTACTTATTATCAATTAAATGAAGGTAATTCGAAAAAAGTATATAACTTATTTAAAAAGGTTATTTAATGGAAAAAGTCATGAGCTAATAGGCCCATGACTTTTTCTATTTATATATATTCAGGGAACACTTTACAGCTCTTTTCCTGTTCTATATCATGTCCAAAGAAAACAATCGGGTTCTCTTTCATCACAATTTCTTTTAAACGTTTAATTGAAGATAAAGCTAATTCCGAATCAAATCCAGCGAACGGCACTTCATCTTCAAAATTTTCTTTCGTATAAGATGCATCAATTGTTAATAACACAGGACCGGATTTTTCTGTCTCAATTAATAGTGACTGATGCCCCGGAGTATGTCCTGGTGTATACAATAATTGAACTCCTGGTACGACTTCATAATCCCCTTCAATGATTTTGTAGTTTAAATACGGCAATATACATTCTTTCATATATTCTTCACTATGTTGTGCCGCCTCATATTCAGCACGCTGCACAATAATCGGTGTATTTGTAAAAGCACCATTTCCTCCTGCATGATCAAAATGTAAGTGAGAACTAATAATATACAGAAGGTCTTCTGGCTCATACCCTGCACGCTTTAAAATATTTACGATTCTATCTTCTTCAGTCATTTTCGGTAAAATCTGCCCTTCAACAAATGTACCGTCAAATAAATTTTCATTATTAACCGCACTTTCTGGCATACCTGTATCTACTATAATTGGCCCTTCTTCTGTCTCCAATAAATAACACCATACTGGTAAGTTTAATAAATTCCCCGGTGTGAGCGTACTATTAACAGAAGAATGATCTAACATACAACGACCAGCTGGGACGAAATAAAGCTTTTTTACTGTCATTATGTATCCACCTTTACATTTAGTTTGAGATAAAGTAACACAGTAAAAAGTTCTGCTTTTTAGAAACAAACTCCTTCTAGACTGTCATTCCATCTTTACTTCCTATTTTTTCAATTTCCGAATAGTAAAACGTGCTAAAACTATCGAGATGTAACATATAGCAATCCCTAAGAAACTAACGCTGAAACCATCTTTATGAATAGTCATAAGTTTTAAAATATCAATATTCAATAAGTGACCGATGAAAAGGTACATGATAATAATTGCCGTTACTATAAAATAGTCATTTCTTCTTAACTGCATTGTCATTAGCTATTCACCTCGCAATGTTTTCTATCAAAAATATACCATATATACTTAATATTTAAAATAATCCCCAAGTTCACAAAAATAATTAAAGTATACTTTTTTACATACCAATCTTTCCCCCCTATAATAAAAGAGAAAAGACTCTTACTTTAATGGAGGGAATAAAAATGAAAGCAATTGGTTTACATGAATACTTACCTATTGAAGAAGAAAACAGTTTAATTGATATTGAAGTTGAAAGACCTGTTGCCACAGGAAGGGATATACTTGTTAAAATTAACGCAATTTCCGTTAATCCAGTTGATACAAAAGTTCGATCTCCGAAAGATAAAAAAGAAGATGTAGCGAAAATACTTGGCTGGGATGCTAGTGGTGTAGTTTTACAAACTGGCGAAGGTTGTACGTTATTTAAAGAAGGCGATGAAGTGTTTTACGCTGGAAGCATTACAAGGCAAGGTACATATAGTGAATACCATCTAGTTGATGAAAGAATTGTTGGTAAGAAACCAAAAACGCTAAGTGATGCTGAATCTGCAGCACTTCCTTTAACAGCCATCACAGCATGGGAAGGTTTGTTTGAACGTTTAGGGATTGATTATAATAAGAAAGATGAAAATTCATTTAAAAACATTTTAATTATCGGCGGAGCTGGTGGTGTTGGCTCGATTGCTATTCAGTTAGCTAAATGGGCTGGACTAAACGTAATCGCAACCGCATCCCGCAACGAAACCATACACTGGGTTGAAAAATTCGGTGCCGATTATATAGTTAATCATCACCAACCTTTAAAAGATCAAATATTAGAATTTGGGCTAAAAGATGTAGATTATATCTTCTGCTTAAACAATACTGATCAACATTGGCACGCGATGGGTGACATCATTAAACCACAAGGGAAAATTTGCTCTATCGTAGAAAATGAACACCCTCTTGAGATGGGGATTTTAAAAAGTAAAAGTGCTACATTCGTTTGGGAATTTATGTTTACAAAAGCGATGTATGAAACTGGTGATATGAGTACGCAGCACGAACTATTAAATAAAGTAAGCGAGCTATTAGATGAAGGTATTCTTCAAACAACTTTAAACGATACGTTAACACCAATCAATGCAGAAAACCTTAAAAAAGCACATGCATTGCTTGAAAGTGGACGTACAATTGGGAAGATTGTATTAGAGAAATTTTAATAACAAAAGTCCGATTTCTAAATAAGAAATCGGACTTTTTTACTATCTTTATTTACTTGAAATCTCTTGATCATTTTGAACGTCTAACGGAGCTCGCTTTCCTATTCCGAAAGCATAGAAACTAATTGTTACGATAGCTAAGAAAACAATACCTACAATTAGTGAAATACGAGTATCATCGTTAAACCACATTCCGATTAATACCATCATTAAAAAGGCAATTGTTAAATAGTTTGTTACAGGAGCAAATGGCATTTTGAATGGATGATCTTTCATCTCTGCTCCCTTTTCTTTTCTAAAACGAATTTGACTAATTAAAATGACAAACCATGGCACCATACCAGGAAGTACACTCGCACTATATACATATACGAATAAGTTTTTTGGCGCGATATAACTTAAAACAACACCAACCGCTAAACCGATAATTACACCAACTGTACCGAATAAAGGTACACCATTATTAGAAATCTTCGTAAAGTATTTCGGTGCTTGTCCATTTACACCTAGTGTATAAAGCATACGTCCAGCACTATAAATACCACTGTTACAACCAGACATCGCCGCTGTAATAACAACGAAGTTAATAAGTCCTGCAGCTGCCGTAATACCAACCTTCGCAAAAGTTGCTACGAACGGACTACCAATTGAACTTAATTGATCCCAAGGATAAACAGTTACAATAACGAAAATAGCACCAATATAGAAAATTAGAATACGCCAAATTGTACTTTGAATTGCTCTAGTAAGTGTCTTCTTCGGATCTTTCGCTTCACCAGCAGTAATCCCGATTAATTCCACACCTTGATATGCCCCAACTACAAGTGATAGCGCAAAGAAGAATCCTGAAAAACCACCTGTGAAGAAACCGCCGTTTGCCCAAAGATTAGATATACCGATTGCTTCTCCTCCGTTCCCAATTCCGAAGAAAATGAGACCGAATCCGGCAATAATCATTAATAAAATCGTAACGATTTTAATCATTGCAAACCAAAATTCAAATTCACCAAACGACTTAACCGAAATTAAGTTAGCCGCACCAAGAATAACCATCGCGATAATACCTGGTATCCAAGCTGGTAAATCCGGGAACCAATATTTCATATACGCTCCAACTGCGATAATCTCTGACATCCCAACGATAACCCACTGGAACCAGTTACTCCACGCTGTCATATAACCAGCTAACGGATGAATATACTTGTGACCAAATGTCGCAAATGAACCTGTGCTTGGCTCCATATACAACATTTCTCCCATGGCACGCATAATGAAGAAGATGAAAACACCTGCGATTGCATATGCAAGCATTACTGACGGACCTGTCCATTTAATCGTGCTGGCTGACCCCATAAACAAACCAACACCAATTGTTCCACCTAAAGCAATCATTTGAATATGACGTGCTTCTAAACCTCGTTTCAATTCTTTGTTTGCCACTTCATTTCCCCCTCTTAGATGATTCATAGCCACATTTAAAACAAGATGCTTTCCCCTAATTCCTGTTTGGCTTGAAAATGATGAAGCAAACGTCATTTTACACTAGCTTTAAAGCTATCCTAAAATCGTTTCTTGCCTCTTATAATATCCTCAAAACCTCTCATCTTCCTATTTTCTATAAAACTTAAAATTGCTTCCTTCATATTAATTCATTTATCTGAAAAATTCAATTATTTTTTCAATAAATCATTATACATAATCTGATTAAATTTTTACTAAATTAACAATAAAATACATCTATTCAATATGATTCTAGTATGAATATTATTACAGTATAAATAACCGACGAAAAATTATTCTCCACGACTTCACATCACATTCACTTTTAATTTTTATTGTTTGTAATACATTCGTCCACCATTTAAATAAATTCCATTTCTGTTTCTACTATTATTTAACAATCTTATTTCCACGTTTTTCGAACCATCTGTTTACATATCGATCGAGATATTTAATATATTAGTAAAATTCCCTAACCTAGTATTCCCGATACATTCTTTCGGACTTAATTATTTCATTCTCATTTCAGAAAATTCCCTTCCCGCATTTACATACTATACATTATTGTTATATTTTAACAAATACAAAAGAGCCTCATTTTTTAATGAGACTCTTTTTCTACTACATAATTAAACTATTTTTTTAACCTGCTTATTAAAAATAAACAACTTGGTGAACACTGTCATTATGACTACAATAATGAGAAAATAAAGTGGCATCACTATTAACGAACCTGTATGAAGCTGACTCATTCCCCAAATTGTCATCGTTACTACTACATAGTACCCTAAGCTAAACAATGCTCCCGCAGTACCAATGACATCTTGAAAATTTACTAACGCTAAGCTAAGACAATTCGGTAACGCTACCCCAATTCCTAATAGCAATATAAACATCGCTACTAAAAATCCAATCATATATATTACGTTTGGATTTGATCCAACAAACGTAATAACAGATAAAATGACTGCTCCCACTGTCATTACAATACAACCTATATATATGATTTTCTCCGGTTTATAAATAGGCAGTAACCGTTTTGAAACTTTCGCTCCAATAATAGAAGCAGACGCAACTACAATTCCTAGAAATCCGTACATACTAGGTGATAGCTGAAAGTATTCAATAAAGATAAACGGCGCTTCTGCGTAGTAGCTAAATAAAACACCATTCGCTCCTCCAATTAATAGACCGTATGTTACTACTTTCGGATTTGTAATTAATCTTTTTAACACTGAAAAGACATTTATTTTATTCGTTACTGAGTCCGTTTTTGTTTCCGGAAGAGAAACAAAAGTATACAGAAAAATCCCGACACTCATAACTACTAAACTTAAAAATACCATTTTAAATCCAAACATTTGATCCAGAAAGCCTCCAATTAGCGGACCTATCGCTGGTGTAAAAGCAATGACTGCCGAAATTTGAGCGAACATAACATGACGTTTATGCCCCTCTACACTTTCACGAAGAATCGTTTGTGTCACAACTGAACCAGCACTTGCTCCAAATGCTTGAATAAAACGACTAAACAATAAAAATTCAATAGAATTGGCAATATAGCATAAGAAACTTCCAGCGCCATATACTACAATTCCAAATAACATTGCTGGGCGACGACCAATTATATCTGATAACCATCCAATAAAAAATACACCTAAAGCAAATCCAGCAAAATAAACACTAAGTGTTAACTGCACCTCATTATTACTTACGTGCAACGCCTTTGAAATGTCAGGTAAAGACGGTGTGTAAATCGTTTCACTAATTTGCGGAAATGCCACAAGAATTATCATTAACAAAAGGGATGGTACTGAGACTTTTTTCATTTTTAACACCCTCCTATAACTTTGAAAATCTCAGAAATGAATAGACTTTCCTTAGCTACGGAACAGGAGGGGCCATTATAGAAATTCGATCATAAAACAACAAAGAAAACACCTCAATTACGCATGTTAATACATATAGGAGGGTAATATTAACATTGATTTTAAATTACAGTCTTACAATTATATGATAAGTTGTGTTTGTTTTCTAGTGTTCATGATCTGAATCTTTGTTAGTACACGAATGTCCTTTCAATTCTCTCGGAAAATTAATGCGATTTAAAAAGCGCAACTAAACAATTGAAGGGGCGTTTTTTTATTGCTAAATTTTCACTGATTGTTTTTCTTGATAGATAATTTCTCCATCAATAATAGTTGTTTCTACTTTTAAATCTTTAATTTGGTCTGGATTGACATTTAAAATGCTGTCATTTAATATAACTAAATCCGCTAACTTACCGACCTCTATACTTCCTTTTATCTCTTCTTCAAAACTCGCATAAGCGCCATTCCATGTGTATAGTTTAATAGCTTCCATTACGCTTATAGATTGATTCGCACCAATCTCCATCCCAGACTTACTTTTTCTATTAACAGCAACATGAATTCCTAATAAAGGATTATAGTCAGTAACTGGCGCGTCCGAACTACCTGCTGCAATGATGCCACGATCAATAAAATCACGAGCAGCGTACATGTGGTTAACACGCTCACCATAGTGCCGTGCATATATCTCTCCAAATTCATATGGAAATGGAGGATTCGGAATTGGAACTATCTCGAGGTTTTTCATTCTCTCTTGTAAATCTGGTGAAGAAATTCCCGCGTGCTCAATCCGATGACGATGATTTTTTCTTGGTGATTCCTCTAGCGCCCTTTCTACACAATTTAAATACATTTCAATAGCTTTATCACCTTGTGCATGTACAGTGATTTGATAGCCTTTTTTATGTGCTTCACCTAAAACTTGATAGATTTCTTCCTCACTATAATAAAGAATGCCATTATTGTTAGAGTCACTAGAGTACGGTTCACGGGTTGCAATTGTAGGCCCAGTGCTGCTTCCATCTGTAAACAATTTAGCTGGTCCAACTTTAAATCTCTCATCTCCGGTACCAGTTACCACACCAGCTTCGACCATTTTATTAACAAATTCATGGGAGTTATTTATTTGACATATCATTGCATATATTCTGACACAAATATCCCTACTCTTCACAGCTTGTTGTAGTAAACGAAAACTCTCAGGTCCATCTCCACCTGCGTCATGTATACTTGTTATGCCTGCTGCAACGAAATGATCTGATGCAATTTTTACTGCCTTCATCATTTCACTTTCTTTATAACTTGCAACCTCACTCATCCTCATATTTGCTGCTTCA
Source organism: Bacillus cereus group sp. RP43 (assembly GCF_040459645.1). NCBI lineage: Bacteria > Bacillati > Bacillota > Bacilli > Caryophanales > Bacillaceae > Bacillus > Bacillus cereus group sp. RP43. The sequence continues at coordinate 1,996,426 of NZ_JARVHQ010000001.1, read as the reverse complement.
ATTAACCTTCCTGTAAGCTTTCCTGCCTGATCCTTTTCAATAACTCCCCCACTCGTGTTCGGTGTGTTCTCGTTAATTCGCGCAATTTCTAATGCTTTGCTGTTCACTACGCTTATATGGTGACAAGTACGGGTTATCATAATAGGATGTTCAACTGAAACTTCATCCAGCTCAGTAATTGTTGGATAACGCTTTTCCTTCACAGCGGTTTCATTAAATCCCCAAGCACGTATCCATTCACCTTTTGGCGTTTCTAATGCCTTCTTTTTCAGATCATCTAACAAAGCCTCGATAGAATCAATATGTTCAGCTTTACAACTGATAGCCAACTGATTTTGCCCATAAGAAATGAGATGAAGATGGGAATCAATGAATCCAGGAAGAAGCGTTTTTCCTTGCAGGTCAATTACATCCGTTTTTTCTCCTATAAAACTCTTAACCTCCTGATTCGAACCAACAACTACGATACGATTATCTTTTATTGCTACAGCCTCGGCCACTGTATTCTTTTGGTCTACTGTAATAACTTCTCCATTTATCAAGACAACATCAGCTTTCATAAACTCAACCCTTTCGGAATTACTCTTTTCGAATAATTCATTCAGTATTTAAAGTTGTATCTCTCAATAGGCTCTTCCGCTTTTTAACAAGATTTATCAATAATTAATTAAAGTTGAGCTAAAGTGAAACTTTAATCAGTGGGGGGTTTTTGTTCATCCCCCACTGATTATTAGTTGAACCAATCGGGCTTTTACGGGCAGTTAATCTCCCACCTAACTTCTTTGCTCCAGCCGCATTTTGAGGTGGGAGTCTTACTGCCCGTTAATGCGGGATAAACATTCTTTTATTGTTTTAACGATAAAAGTAAAGTCTTCCTCTGTAATGCTTAATGGAGGTGCAAGTTGCAAAATATTATTGTAACCTGCAACAGTGTCACCATTTTTACCAATAATTAGACCTTTTTCTTTACAAGCATTGATGACTTTGTTCATCTTTTCAATGGAAGCCGGTTCTTTCGTTTGCTTATCTTCCACTAGTTCAATACCTAAAAGAAGACCTTTTCCGCGAACATCTCCTACGTTTGGATGTTCTTTTACGTCTTCTAATTCATATAACAGTCGTTCACCCAATTCTTTGGAACGTTCAATGAGTTTCTCATTCTCCATAATTTCTAAATTCTTCAAAGCTAAGGCGCAAGCTGTAGGATTTCCTCCGAACGTATTTACATGGCGGAAGCGATCATAATCATCACTGCCTACGAATGCCTCATAAACTTCTCGTCTAACTGCTGTTGCTGACAAAGGAAGATATGCACTTGTAATACCTTTTGCCATTGTAATAATATCTGGTTTAACACCATAATTCATAAATCCAAACGGTTTCCCTGTCCGGCCAAATCCACATATAACTTCATCACAAATGAGCAACGCATCGTGCTTCTCGCAAATTTCTTTTACTTTTTCCATATATCCATCAGGAGGCATTAAAATTCCGCCCCCGGTAATAATCGGCTCCATAATCACGCCGGCTACTGTTTGACTTAACTCCCATGTCATGACACGATCGATTTCATCAGCACTTGCCAGTGTACGAACATCATCTGGATTGCGATACGTATCAGGCGGTGCTACATGCAAGAACCCTTGCCCAAGCGGTTCATATTTATACTTTCGCTGAGCTTGACCTGTTGCTGCAAGAGCCCCCATTGAGTTACCGTGATAAGCACGATAGCGTGAAATAAACTTATAACGTGCATGATCACCTTTTTGTTGATGGTATTGACGAGCAATTTTAAACGCCGTTTCATTTGCTTCCGATCCACTGTTAGAAAAGAAAATGACATATTCATCATCAAGCCATTCATTCAATTTCTCTGCTAATTTAATAGCAGGAACATGACTTTGTGTCAGAGGGAAATATGGCATTTCTTCCAGTTGTTCAAAAGCCGCTCTTGCAAGCTCTTTTCGGCCATAGCCAACATTCACGCACCAAAGACCGGACATGCCGTCTAAATAACGGTTTCCATCAATATCCGTCACCCATGCTCCTTCTGCTTTTGTAATAATTAAATTCGTTGGATTAGGGGATGCTCCTTTCATTGCATGCCAAAGGTACTTCTCATCTGCTTGTTTCAAACTTTGTGTTTGTTCTGTCGCTTGCACAATCACCAACTCCATTCTATTCTTTTATGGTTTCACATCAATCTTTCAATAACGAGCCGTAAGCATTTTCTTGCGAGTATAGAATTCTACGCCATCTTTTCCATTTGCATGGAGATCACCATAGAAGGATTTCTTATAACCTGAGAATGGGAAGAATGCCATTGGAGCAGGAACCCCAAGATTGACCCCAAGCATACCTGCATCAATTTCTTCACGGAATTCACGAATTGCTTTCGCGCTATCGGTGTATAGGCATGCACCATTTGCGAACGGTGATGCATTAGCAACATGAATCGCTTCCACCAAGTCTTTTACACGTACAACAGAAAGAACCGGTGCGAAGATTTCATCTTGCCAGATTTTCATTTCCTGTGTCACATTGTCAAAAATTGTTGGGCCAACAAAATAACCGTTACCGTTTGCTGCATCATCTTCACGTCCGTCACGAATAAGTGTCGCTCCCTGCTCTATACCAGATTGAATGTATCCGAGTGTACGCTCTTTATGTCCGTCACGAATAACGGGACCAAGGAACACACCTTCTTCCAGCCCATTACCAATCGTAATAGCATTCGCCTCTTGAAGCAGTCTATTAACAAGTTCATCTGCAACGTCTTCTTCCACAACAACAACAGCCGCCGCCATGCATCTTTCACCAGCTGAACCGAAGGCAGCACTTGTAATTTCTTTCACTGCAGAACTAAGATCCGCATCTTTTAATACGATCGAATGATTTTTTGCACCTGCAAGAGCTTGTACACGTTTGCCGTTAGCTGCTGCTGTTTTATATATATACTCAGCGACAGGTTGAGAACCAACGAAAGATACAGCCTTCACATCCTCATTGTCAAGAATGCCATTCACGACGTCATGTGCACCATGTACAACATTTAGTACTCCATCTGGAAGACCTGCTTCTTTAAACAGTTCAGCTATGCGATTCGCCAGCAATGGTGTTCTTTCAGATGGTTTTAATACAAACGTATTTCCGCATGCAATCGCGAGTGGGAACATCCAGCATGGCACCATCATCGGAAAGTTAAATGGCGTTATTCCTGCGATTACTCCGATCGGGTAACGATACATCCCTGATTCAACACCAGTCGCAATATCAGGAAGTTGCTCTCCCATCATTAAAGTAGGTGCACCTGCGGCAAATTCAACACATTCAATCCCTCGCTGTACTTCACCGTAAGCTTCTTTATAACTTTTTCCATTTTCCAAGATAACGAGTTTAGCTAACTCTTCCCAGTTTTCAATCAAAAGCTGTTGATAGCGAAATAGAATACGAGCACGCCGAGGTACAGCAACCCTTTTCCATATTTGGAATGCTTCTTTCGCAGTTGCTACAGCTCTATCCAAATCTTCTTTAGTAGAAAGCGGCACACGAGCAATAATCTCTCCTGTTGCTGGATTTGGTACATCTTCCACTTGTTTACTTGTAGATTCTATCCATTGTCCACCAATGTAATTTTTCAACGTTTGTACATCTTTCGTTACTGCCATGGTGAAACCTCCTAATTTAAGATAACCGTCCTATGTATTTGTGACACTCAAAAAGAAAGCGCATTCACAAGACGGTATGTAAACGTATTTGCATAAACTCCACTACATTTCTTCAACATTACTAATCTGAATTTCTTATCCGTTGCATATGCAAAAGCCGTCATCTGATTAGCATTTTCCCATTCCTCAGTTCACATTATTTCAAATGAATCTCATGGTTCATCTTATAATTCTTTTTCAAAAACACTGGACAATCCCATTCACAAACAAGGTCCTTATCCAAGGAAACGATCCAGTCCTTTGTAATATGATATTTTTTTCCATCAACAGTAATAAATACTTCACCGTCTGTCACATAGAAAACTTCCTGTTCTTCTACATGCCACGTTCCTTTATTCGGTTCGCCTACCCATGGTTCCCATGTGTTGGCACCTAGTTGCTCTGCTTCTTCTGCTGTAATTTTTTTCGCAAAAAACATGATGATAACCCTCTCTCTTATTTGTAATTTTGACGGAATACGTTCCTATAAATCTACTATTTTAACATTGGTAACCTTTAAACGTTTGAACTCTTTTCTCATAAAGTATATGGCAATGAGAACACCTGGAATTTCTGCAGCAGGAGCAGCGTACCATACACCTTCTACACCCCAGAATTTCGGGAAAATAAATAAAAATGGTAACATGAACAATAATATTTTGCTTACACTAATAAACGTTGCGGACCAGTTTCTCTCCTGTGATTCAAAATAACCAGAGACAAGCAAGCTAACTGCACTAAGTGTAAACAAACTATTGAATACAACCGTCGTCCAAATGCCCAGTTTTTGTAATTCAGGATTACCGCCGGAAAAAAATGACACAATTGGATCTGCAAAAATGACTAGTATGGCTGTCACGATCACAAAGAAGGAAACTGTAAAAATGAGTCCCATCTTAATTGCTTGTTTCACACGATCAAGGTTGCCTGCACCGTAATTATAACTAATAATCGGTTGAAGCCCTGTCATCCCACCGAGCGCCGCTAAAGCGAGGAGATTTGTAATGTAACCATTTTGAATCGTGAAAGCTGCAACGTGCAGACCACCTCCATAGCTTTGCAGTAAATTGTTGGTGAAAATAATTGCAATAAACATCATGAACTGACTAGAGAAAGATGCAAAACCCGTCCAAACTACTTCACCAATCTTCTTGAGATTAATCATCACATCTTTCATTTTTGGCTTAAGTTTCGTTTTACCAAACCAGAAATAAAAGATTAAGAGAACAGGAATCGATTGCGAAATCGTATTAGCCCATGAAGAACCCATCATCCCCATGTCATACTTCACTACCATAATCCATTCCATAGTCCCAGCAACAACCGCTGCGACTAACCAACTGTTCATTGATAATATAGGTTTTTCATCGATATTGGCTAAAATACTTAATACAACGGCCAATATCGTTAATGGCAACGAAATCCATAGTAGTCGGCTATATTGCACCGCATACGGAAGCGCTTCATCACTTGCTCCGAATAGAATCATAATATCAGTTTCAAAGGCCAATCCAAGTATAGCTAACAAAGAGGAAAGGAAAAGAGTAAACCATAAAGTTTGTCCCATAATACTTCTAGCTTCTTCTAGCTTTCCTTTTCCCAGTCGAAGTGAAATGACCGCTCCGGCTCCCACCCCCAAAAGAACACCGATCATACGGGTAATAACCATAACGGTAAATCCAATTCCTATCCCTTCGATTTCCAGCTCCTGAAAGCCACTAACGAAATAGCCATCGATAACCGATACAACTCCTAGAATTACATTAGCCATAATTCCTGCCAAAGCAAACCGTAAATATAGTAACGGAATACTTTTGGTTCCGAGCACTGAATCATCCACCGACTTATTCATTCCTTCTGGCTTCTCTATGTTCGATGACGGACGGTTGTCCACTATTTTCATGAGCATATCCCCTTACAAATAATTTATATAGCAAGTTAAGCTCAATTAATTCACATACCAACCTACAGGCTTGGCATGCTGGTGGATATTGATTTGCTTTGTTTCCATAAAATGCTCCAGTCCGGCAACACCTAAAGCCCTACCGATTCCACTTTGCTTATATCCGCCCCAAGGACCTTCAACATAAGCAAGATGATAACTATTAATCCAAGTAATTCCCGCACGCAATTTACTAATAACACGTTTTGCTCGGTCCATATCTTCAGTAAATACAGCACCAGCTAATCCATAAATGGAATCATTCGCTTTTTTGATGGCATCTTCCTCATCTTTAAATTTCTGTACAACAAGGACTGGCCCAAAAATCTCTTCCTTAACAATACACATATCCGCATTTACATCAGCAAAGATTGTTGGTGCGATGAAAAACCCTCGATCAAGCCCATTTTCTGTTAAACGTTTACCACCACAAACTAATTTTGCACCTTCTTCAATTCCGCTCTTTATATAATGTAAAACGTCATTCATATGAGACTCGGTTGTGAGAGCTCCCATTTCGATATTCTCGCTTTCTCCGTTTCCAACTACAATTTTATTCGCACGCTCGGCCAATCTTTCAACAAACTTATCGTAAATGGTCTCTTGTACAAGCAAACGGGATGCAGCTGAACAAACTTGCCCAGCGTTGTGGAAAATACCAAACATCGCATTATCGACTGCCGTTTCAAAATCCACATCGTCAAACACCATAAGTGGAGATTTCCCGCCTAATTCAAGTGTGACTTTTTTCATATTGCCCGCAGCTGCGCGCATAATACTTTGACCTGTTTTTGTTCCACCGGTAAAGGCAACTTTGTCAACATCGTGACTCTCTGCAAGCTCATTTCCAACCTTTGAGCCAGGTCCTAATACTAGGTTTGCTACTCCGTCGGGAAGTCCAACCTCTTCGATGATTTCAAATAATTTGAATAAGCTTACAGGAGTGACGTCGGCAGGCTTAATTACAATTGTATTTCCTGCGGCAAGTGCAGGAGCAATTTGCCAAACAGCTAGCATAAGTGGGAAGTTCCAAGGTACAATAAGTCCACAAACACCAATCGGTTCATGGATAATAATTGTTTCCGAAGAATCAGCACGAGTGTAAGATTCCTTCTTCATACCTTTGATCAAGTCAGCATAATAGCGGAAACATTGAATCGATACAGGAATATCTACATAGGTTGTTGCACGAATAACCTTACCGTTATTTGCAGTTTCCAAACGGGCAATTTCAGCTGTCTTCTCTTCAAGACGGTCTGCAATCTTATATAGATAGTCAGCTCTTTCATCAGCCGATAAATCCGACCAGATTCCGCTGTCAAACGCGTTACGAGCCGCCTTAATTGCTATCTTCGCATCATCTGCTGATCCATGAGCAGACGTTGCGATAACCTCTCCGGTTGCAGGATTGATAATGTTTCTTCTAGCACCTGATAATGCTTCTACCCATTTCCCGTCAATGAACATGTTAATTTCCATAAACACCTCTCCTTTACGCGATAATATCTACCAGTTTGAAACCAATATGTGCTATATTGACCAGCATCGTTTTCTGATTATAGAATGGAAATGATTTGAGGCGTTCCTTTTCAAATCGGTATCCACCTGCACTCCCCGTAACGATCCATTGTGCCAATAACTTACCAAACAATGTCGAGAGAGACGCACCATGGCCCGTATAACCCGTTGCGAAATATGCGCCTTCTTTGGATCTACCGATAACCGGGAACGTATCAATTGTAACCCCGATAAATCCACCCCACCTGTAATCAATCTTGCTTCCTTCTAGTTTTGGCATTATTTTAACCATAGCATCGTAAACATTTTGATAAACAGCATCACCTAAGTTTGGACGAATATCGCCACCGCCAAATATGATCCGACTATCTGGTGTGCGCCTGAAATAGTAAAGGAAACTGCTTGTATCAAAAACCATGCGATTTTTAGGAATGATGGCATTCACCAGTGATTCTGGAAGCTGTTCAGTAGCAATAATACGTGCTGAAATTGGCAGTACGCCTTTATTCAGTTCCGTCATGATTTTTCCAGAGTAACCATCTGTAGCCACAATAATGTCTTTCGCAGTAACAGCACCTTTTTCTGTTACAACTTTCACACTATTTCGGCCGTACTCAATAGATAGTGCTTTCGAATGCTCAAAGATTTTTGCGCCGATCGATTTAGCTGCTTCTCCCAAACCAATTGCATAGTTCAGTGGTTGGAACGAGTAGCTCGAGTCGTCGACTAAGCAACCATAATATTGCGGGGAATCAATTTCTTGATGCAACTGACTTCGATTAAGCACGCTACATTCATATCCAAAATTTTTGTTTAAGTATTCACTTTCAAGTTTCAATCCTTCAAAATGCTTGGCTTTGTAAGCTGCCACAATGTGACCTGTCTTTCTAAAATTACAGTTGATTTGATGCTCGTCGATAATGTTTTTAACTAATTCAACACTAAGCAGAGAAAGATCGTTAAGCTGCCTCGCCTCTTCGGCACCATACTTCTTGGCAAGCTCCTGCATCGTTGACTTATAGCCCGGCAATACCATCCCACCGTTGCGACCGCTTGCGCCATATCCGATTGTTTCCTGCTCAAGGACAATGACACTCTTCCCTAACTTTTGCAAATGATATGCAGAAGAAAGACCTGTGAAACCTGCGCCAATAATGACAACATCCGCCTCTTCATTTCCTTCAAGAGGTTTTCCTTTGTCATAGCTGTTTGCAGTCGCTGTCCATAGTGAGAGAGTATCCATATGATCCATCTTATCCATAGCTAATCCTTCTCCTTTCGTGACATGTATGTTACAATACAGTCAAAAATATTCACAATATTCACACTTATTGAATTAATAATATGACTTGGAGTTTCCTCCAAGTCAATAGCCATTTGAGAGTTTTTTGAAGTCATTTTGCGAAAAAAATGGAGTAACTCCACTTTTTTCATTGGGGGGACATCTATGAAAATTGGTACATTTGCGAAGCTTTTTCATGTTACGACTGATACCGTTCGTTATTACATTGAACTAGGATTATTAATACCAGACAAAAAAAACACCCAGTATCAAATGAACCAATTGTGTTTCGACGACATGGCTTTTATTACTGAGCTGAAAAAATTTCATTTTTCATTGATAGAAATCCAACGAATTTTATCATATCGGCGTGTCACAAACTTCTCAGACCATGAGGATATCGACTACTACAACAACTTGCTCATTGATAAAAAGGACGAGCTAACCAAGAAAAAAGAAGACATATCAAAAGCTATCCAATTGATTGAAAAAGCAGCTCAAACTAGCTCACCTTCATCCAAAGAAGAGAATATTACAGGAATCCCGCTTGACTTTGTAAATTTGCTCTATTGTCCGAAGTGCCGCATTCCACTTGAAATGGAAGATGTAACGATTAAAAAAGTTTACATTCACACGGGGCGTTTAACTTGTACCTGTGGATACGAGGCAGCTATCGAAGAGGGTATTATCATTACCGCGAATTTGTACGAGACGTCTCCTTATCCATCTTATTTTTACGATAAAGAAACGATTAAAGAGATCAATCCCAAAATGATTAACTTATTTGAAAAAATTAATTTTCAGTTTCAAAAAGTTCTACAAAATATAGATTTGAAAAACAAATTAATTGTGGAAACAAACGTTGACGCTTTTGTGTCACTACCCAAATATATCGATGTTCTTGAAACAAGCGCGTCCTATGTATTCAGTGGCTATTCGCTTGCGATGCTCAAGAAGGTTAGAAACAGAATTGAACGTATGAATCCGAAGCCGCGCGTCCTTTATATTTTGAATTCCGATTTAAATCTGCCATTGAAACCGCTTAGCATCGATGTTTTTGTGGATAGTTTTTCAGTAACTGATTTTTCACTGCTCAATCCGCAGTTCCCAATTCACGTTCTAAAAAACTATTTACATAACAGTTCAACAATTGTCGGCGGATACTCATATTATGATAGTTCGGCCAAATCCTTGAAAAATATTTCAGCCTTATATCCAAATTCTCACGAACATATTTTATATCCAAAATACTTAGAAGAAAATTTATCAGGCCACGAATTTCAAATCACGCAAAGTGAAAATATCGGTTACTGTACAGATCCAGGACCTTATTTCGATTATCATGTAAGAGACGAAAAATTCCACATGCTCATGTATTTGGCTAGTACGAAACAATAGCACAAAAAAGCGCCATCACAAGTGACGGCGCTTTTTATATGTAAGAGATACTAGAAGATATCCTTCTAGCCTACTCCCATTTATAAGTCCAAAATTGTTCAAGTTGTAGCCATTTTAATGTTGCTGCATCTTTATTTTTTATTTTTGCATGCGTTTCTTCAAGCATCGCTTCTGTTTGTGAACGGTGCGCGCCTAGCGCAGCTAATTTATGTTCAAATACTTCACTAATATTATTTACAACATCCGGTTCACCGAGTACTGCTTCGCGATTTCTCGTAATTGCAACCGCATGAATGACTGGACGTTCTTCTTTTGACATACGTGATACGGCGCGAACTACAGCGCGACCAAATGCATCATGATCTGGATGTACGCCGTGCTCTGGATAAAATGTAATAATTCGAGATGGATTTACTTCTTGAATGATCGCTTCAATTTTATCTGCAACGAAATCAACATCTTCAAATTCTAACGTTTTATCATGGAAACCAAGCATTCTTAAATCTTGAATTCCCATTGCTTCACATGCATCTTTCAATTCTTTTTCGCGGATATTTGGAATCGTTTCACGGTTAGCGAATACATTTTTCCCCATATTACGTCCCATTTGTCCTAGAGTACCGCACGCATACGTTACAGGTACTCCTTGATCTGTTAATAAGCGAATTGTTCCTCCCGCAGCAAATGCTTCATCATCTGGATGCGGAAATACAACAAGTACATGTCTCTCCATAAGTTTCCCTCCTTCTTACTTAAATGGCGTTAAGCTTAACTCAAGTGCAACCGCTAAGCGGCCCTGATTATCATGCCCTGCAAGTAATAAACGCTCTTTATCGTCTACTTCCCAGTGCGTAATACCTTCTGCATATACCCAGCCATGATCCATCTTTAGACCAACTCGGTATGGGTTTGTTCCCGTAATCTTCCCGCGTTCAAATCGAATGATTGCATTTCGAATGAATGCTCCAACTGTCATCATCTTTTCATTAAAGTGTGACGCATACGCTCCGTTCGTCGTTTCTAAATGAATATATACATCTTTATTTACAAAACGTTCAATTTCATTTTGAATAAGAGAACTATCTTTTACTATTTCCATCGGAATTCACCTCTTTAAACCATTTTACGCAAAAATAATGTAAATTGCTATCTCTATATTAGAGGACAACGCTCACTTTTCCTAATAATTTGCACTGTGTTTTTTATATTTTTTATATGATATGTAAAAAACACATTTTTTCCTTCACTTTGTGAAATAGTTTTCTTTCTTTTTTGAATTTGCTACAATATAAATTATGCAGAGGGATGCATATTTACAATTGAATACATACTTTAAAGAAGGTGACACGATTGGAACAATCAGTACATGAAGTAGCAAATTGGCAATATTATTTTGCAATTGCCGTATTTTTAGTCACATACGGTTTTATTATTTCTGAGAAATTGAATCGTGCTGTAATTGCACTATTCGGCGCTGCTATTATGATTATTTTTGGAATTGTAGATTTACATACTGTTTTCACATCACATATTCAATGGGAAACGATCACCCTTTTAATTGGTATGATGATTCTCGTACATATTACGAGTCAATCAGGTGTATTTGAATTTGTAGCCATTAAAGCAGCAAAAGCAGCTGGCGGAAAACCAATCCGCATTTTATTATTACTATCCCTATTAACCGCTGTCGGTTCTGCATTTTTGGACAACGTAACAACCGTTTTATTAATCGTTCCTGTTACACTATCCATTACACGTATTTTAAAAGTAAACCCTGTTCCTTATTTGATTTCAGAAGTATTATTTTCAAATATAGGTGGAACAGCAACACTAATTGGTGATCCACCTAACATTATGATTGGATCAGCAAATAAGCATTTAGACTTTAATGCCTTTTTACTTAACTTAGCTCCAATCGTAATTATTATTTCTATCGTGACACTTGGCATTATTTACTTCATGTATCGTAACAAACTAAAAACAACAACTGAGCAAATTAAAATATTAATGGAATTAAATGAAAAAGATTATATTAAAGATCAAATTCTCCTTTTAAAATCGATTACGATTTTAGGACTAACTATTTTAGGCTTCGTACTTCATTCTATTATTCATGTAGATGCTGCAGTAATTGCGATGACAGGTGCTACACTTCTTATGTTAATCGGCGTGAAAGAACATGAGATAGAAGATATATTTGCTCACGTTGAATGGGTAACCATTTTCTTCTTCGCCGGACTATTCGTTCTCGTTGGCGGGTTAATTGACATCGGACTCATTTCTTCCCTTGCACAACAAGTACTTAACGTAACAAATGGCGACATCGGTTTCGCTGCTATACTTATCTTATGGGTATCCGGCATCGCATCTGCGACAATCGACAACATTCCATTTGTCGCAACGATGATCCCGCTTATTCAAGATTTAGCTACAGGACTCGGACTATCTGTCGATTCCCCGCAAATCGAAGTACTATGGTGGGCGTTATCTCTTGGAGCTTGCTTAGGAGGAAACGGAACATTAATTGGAGCATCAGCAAACGTAGTCGTTGCTGGTATTGCAAAACGTGAAGGACACGGATTCTCTTATATGGACTTCTTAAAAATCGGTTTCCCATTAACAATCATTGCGCTATTGTTATCACATGCTTACATTTATTTACGTTATTTAATGTAAAAGGTGTATTACATGAAATTATATCGTCAAATACAAAAGGTTTGCAGCACTATGCTGCAAACCTTTTTTCATCACCAAAATATACCTATAATTGCTAATCCACCTAAAATCATACCACCAATTTGTCCGATGATTGTTGGTGATAATTGAACACCTTTTCTCACTTCAACAACTGGTCTTTCGTGCCTTAGTTGCTGCACTTCACTTTGAAGTTGATGTACACTTCCGTGTAGTTCTTTAATTAGTTCTTTTAATTCAGCGACCTCTTCGTTTACTGGCTTACTTTTTTCTAAGTTCATTTTGCATAACTCCTTATAAAGTGAAACTTTAATCAGTGGGGGTTTTGTTCATCCCCCACTGATTATTAGTTGAACCAATCGGGCGTTTACGGGCAGTCCGACTCCCACCTAACTTCTTTGCTCCACCTGAATTTTGAGGTGGGAATTTTACTGCCCGTTAATGCGGGATAAATTCAATCAGTTCACTGTAAAATTTCGCCAATTACCATTATATCTCCTGCATACTACATATATAATATGGAATGTACTTTTATTAACAAGACCCTTTTAAGAACAAATTTAGATATTTTAGAAAGACAACTTTCATTAGTCCTTTATTTATAAGACTAATGTATTCAACAATTCTATTCTTTATAGTTTCTTTTTCATACAAAAAGCTTCACTAAAATTTAGCAGGTGTACCTTGATGAAAATACATTTGCCATCTTCCTTCTCTAAATTTCCATATCGAACTACGTAACGAGTGTTGATTATTTATTTCATTGAATATTCGATAAGTAGTTAATGCTACATCTTTGGATAATGGATGTACTTCAAAATCACTCAAAGTCATTTTTACCACACCAATTCCATTTTTATCGATATCCTCATTTTTATATAAAACTTTACCAGAACTTCCAAACTCAAAAAAATCAGCGGCAAGTATCTTTTTAAGCTCCTTTTGAGATGTGCGAACCTCTGGTTTAAGTAATCGTTCCTCTAGCTGGTATAAACACTCTCTTAATGAAGATAAACCTTCCATTAGTACACTCCTTCGCTCGTTATTACTTGAATATTACAACTTTTCTTCCTGCACTACACAATTATTCTGTATGTTTTTGCTAGTTCTGCAGCTCTATCCATTCATCCCGCAATATCCCCATAATCATACGATCAAAACACTTTCCATCTCGCTGTACTGCTTCTCTCATACACCCTTCCATCTGAAAACCCATCTTTTTATACAATGCAATGGCAGCTTTATTATAAGAAATAACATCGAGGCCAATGCGGTGTAAATTCATTTCATAGAAAGCATACTTTAATATAAGATGCAATGCTTCTCTCCCGTATCCTTTTCCTCTATCATTTGCATCTCCTATACCAATTGCTAATAAACCTGTTCTGTTATTCCACTCTATGCCGTGAATTGCAACAAAACCAATTAAACGATCATCTTGAACTGTTCTTAACATGAAAGAAACACTATTGGATCTCCGTCCCTTTAATAGCCCATCACTCGCTATTTCATGTAACGATTGCGGGAATGCTAAGTCTGTATCTACATTTCTTAAATATTCACTATCCTCTTGCCACATAGCCATTACTTCAGCATCTGCTTCTCTAATAGCTGATAATTTAATAGTTTTATTTTGAAAAAGATTCATCGTCATTTCAAACTCCCCCTTTATTAAATAGCGGGGACAATTATTCTAGCCTATTTATCCCCTTGTCCTTTGAACTGTTGTATAAACGGGATACTTACAATAAGCGCTGACATCGGCACATCTCCTCTTCATTAAATTAACTTCATTGTATAATTTTTTATTTATTCTAACAATAAAAAGACCCTCCAAATTTAGAGGGCCTTTCCTAATAGCAAAACTGTATTATTTCGTAAACATTTTCTCCGCTTCATCCATCGCCATTTTATTTCCTAAAGCAGAATAGTCAAGCCATGGTTGGTCATTAATAATGTATACGTGCTTATCTTTTACAGCTTTTAAGTCTTTCCAAATTGGTGTTTCTTGAAGTTGTTTAAATGCTGCTTTTGCTTTATCGTCTCTGTTTACAACAACGAAAATCGCATCTGCATCAAAGTCAGGTAATACTTCTTGTGAAATGACTTCGAAAGGACGGTTTCCATCAATTTTTTCCACACCATTTGCAGGTTGTAATCCTAAGTCTTGGAATAAAATTGGTCCCATCGGTCTTTTCGTACTAAATACACGTAATTCTTTTGCAGTAACGCGAATTGCCATTACTTTTTCATTATTACCTAACTCTTTATCTATTAAACTTTTCACTCGTTTTGTCTGCTCTTCGTAATCTTGAATATACTTTTCCGCTTCTTTCTCACGGTTTACAAGTTTACCTACTTCTTTTAAATGATCTCTCCACGTACCTTCATCTAAATTGAAAGAATGTGTTGTTGCAATTTTTTCGTATTTCGCTAAATCTTTGCCAGCATATTTTTCATCAACATAAATTTCAGTTGGCTTTAATTGAAGTAACGCTTCCATGTTTGGATCTGTTGCAACGCCAAGTTTCTTCGTATCTTTCAACTGCTCTTTTGCGTGTGGTAAGAAATCTTTTAAATCTCCACCAATAACAGAACCTACTGGTGTAATTCCTAATGCAAGTAAATCATTTGTTAAGTGAATAGACATTGAAGCAATTTTTGGGTCATTACTTTTTTCCGTTTTTTTAGTTGCCTCTTCATTAGGTTTCGATTGACCACATGCTGCTAATACTAAAATACACATAATGCTAAATAAAATGGAAAGTTTCTTTTTCATATGTTCTCCTCTTTGAAGTATTTATTTTGTTTTTGTAAGTAAATAAAGAAAATACGGCGCTCCTAAAGCCGCTACTACTACACCAGCTGGAATAGAGTTTGGCTCGAATACAGAACGACCTATCGTATCTGCGAGTACTAAAATAATCATTCCAATAATGCCAGCTAACGGAAGGAAATGTTGATATGTAGTACCTACTAACTTTCTTGCGATATGCGGAGAAACTAGACCGATAAAACCAATCCCTCCTGCCATCGATACACTTGCACAAGATAATCCGACCGCCGTAGCTAAAAGTAGTAATCGTTCTTTTTGAACAGAAACACCAAGTCCTGCTGCTACACTATCACCTAGGGACAGTGCATTTAACGTTTTAGATTTCAGCCATGCGTACGGAGTTAGTATCAAAATCCAAGGTAATAATGCTAGGACATGAATCCAATCTCTTCCCCACACGTTACCAACTAACCATCTAGAAGCGAATGTATACGTCTCATCATTTAACTTGAGCGAGAAAAATAATGAAAGTGCACTAAAACCAGCTGAAACTGCAATACCAACCAGAATAAGTCTAATGGGAAGTAAACCTTTTGACCGATCACTCGCAAGCAAAACAATAAGAAATGCAGCTAACACTCCTCCGCCAAATGTAAATAACGGTATTAAAATCGATGCACTCTCATTAATAGAATGAAAGAGCGTAACGAATACAATAAGCCCGAAAGATGCACCCGAATGTAATCCGAGAATACCGGGATCTGCGAGTGCATTACGAGATAGCCCTTGCAAAATCGCACCGGAAACCCCAAGGCCAATTCCTGCTAACATTGTAATAATTATTCTTGGCATACGATAATCGTACAGCACTGTCGCACTCTCAAAATCACCATAACCAAAAAGCGTTTGAATTACTTTGAGCGGTGCGATACTCAGCGTACCTGTATTTAAACTAATTAAAATTACAGCGATACCCATACAACCGAAAATTGTAGTTACAGTAATAGCTCTCTTTTTATCCGTGTTAAAAAGACCCTTCACTTATAACTCCCTCCCAACTTTACGTGCTATATAGAGGAAGAACGGAACTCCAACAAGAGCTACCATAATCCCTATCGCAAGTTCTTTAGGAGGATTTACTGTTCTTGCTCCTAAATCAGCTAACACCAATAACATAGCTCCTAATAATGCTGACATAGGAATAATAAGGCGATAATTAACACCAACTAATTTTCTAGCAATATGTGGGATGACTAGTCCTAAAAATCCAATAGAACCAACAGCTGAAACAGAGACACCCGCAAGAATAACTACTATAATCATCCCAAGTATTCTCGTTCGGTTCGTTTTCACACCTAAATTCGTAGCAACATCATCCCCCATTGATATGAGTGAAATAGATCGCCCTAGCACTGTCGCAAAAACAACCGTTATGAGAATAATAGGCACTAAAAGTTTCAAGTGTTCCCACTTAACCCCCGCAACACCACCGGCAAACCAAAACGCTAAATCTTGGCTTAAATCATAATAAATTGCAATACCTGAACTTAATGAGTGTAAAAGCGCTGCCATAACTGCTCCAGCAATCGTTAACCTCATCGGTGTTAACCCTCCTGATGTTGCCGATCCGATAATAAAAATGAGTACGGTACTTAAAACTGCTCCAATAAAGGAAACAATCATTAAGTAGGAATACGGCATATGCGGGAAAAAAGCAAAACTAAGTGCTACTACAAACATCGCACCCGCATTTATTCCGAGCACACCTGCATCAGCTAAAGGATTTCGTGTTACCCCTTGCATCACAGCCCCAGCGACTGCAAAAGCAGCACCTACAACTGCCGCTCCAATCACCCTTGGAAGTCTTAGCTCATAAATAATTTGATGCTGCGTTAATTTCGGATTGTAATCAAAAACCGCTGCCCACACCGTTTGCAAATGAATATCCTTTGCACCGAATGCAACAGCTAAAAATATAGACCCCATTAAGCATAAAATTGTTAAGCTCATGAAAGAAATGAACTTAATATGTATCCAGCGATTATTGCCAGCATGTACAGTAGACTTATGTAACATGTTTCATTTCATCCTTTATATTCAGTTGTTTTTTATAATTATTTTTTATTTATAATAATTATTGATAATAATTATCATTTTCATTTAGATATTATATCCCCACCTTTTTTAAATAGCAAACTATTTTTTTACTTTGTTACAACATTAAAATACTTATTACAATTCCCTTCTAAAACTTACAAATACATGCAAAGTATTGCGATGTTATATTTTAAAATTTATAGTATACTGAATTATTATTTTGATTTTTTAAATAAATATATTGAAGGTGAAACAATGTTTTATGTAAAACAACTACTACATTTTACTTATGAACAAGCGTTATCCTGTTTGTTCCCAGTCTTTATTTTTTTAACACTAGCCCTATCAAAAATCATTTCTATCCCAGGGTTATATCGCTATGATTTCATACTCATCGTATGTCTTCTTATGCAGTGGGTGATGTATAAGACGGGTCTTGAAACGAAAGACGAACTAAAAGTAATTACTTTCTTCCACCTCATCGGCCTTTTGCTAGAAATATATAAAGTACATTTCGGTTCATGGAGTTACCCCGAAGAGGCGTATTCGAAGATTTTGGGAGTTCCGCTTTACAGTGGTTTTATGTATGCAAGTGTTGCAAGTTACATATGCCAAGCGTGGAGAAGATTGCATTTACAAATGCATCATTGGCCGAAAGCTATTTTTGCAATACCTCTAGGAGCAATGATTTACTTTAATTTTTTTACACATCATTTTCTATATGACTTTAGATGGGTATTAACTTTAATTTTATTCATTGTTTTCTTTCGCACATTTGTGGAATTTTCCTTACGAGGCATTACATATAAAATGCCACTCGTTCTCTCCTTTTTCCTTATCGGTTTCTTTATTTGGATTGCAGAGAACATCGCAACATTTTTCGGAGCATGGCAATATCCAAATCAACGGGAAGCTTGGAATCTCGTTCACTTAAGCAAAATTAGCTCATGGTTTTTACTCGTTGTTATTAGCATTATGATTGTTACGCAACTCAAACATTTGAAGGAATCGAAAAGATAATGCTGATTATGTAAAAACAATTAGCCCATCAATCATTAGAGAGTGATGGGCTTTTTTTAGTAATATTTTTTAAACCGTCCTTATCAAAGGAGTTATAATTTACAAGAGTATAAGCAGTTGCACATCATGAACTACTACTAACAGAAGATGTTGCTGCAGATGAAGCGGCAATCGTTGCCATCATGGCTGCCTGTTGTGCTTGTATGAGGACTTCTATCATTGTTTGTAAACCTGTGTTGGTAGCTTTACTTTCCTCACCTTTCTGACTTACGAACAGTTGAATAGCAATAAGAATATTTGTATCTGTATGCCAACGGAATAATTTATCCCCCTGCAATTTTTCAATAAATGCTCGAATAGAATGAATCTCTTTTTCTCCGTCCTCTAGTAACGCTAGTAGCCCGATAGCTGGGTAATGCATCTGTTTTACTTTTACCTTTTCTTGCTTTAACAAATTCCATATATTTGTGCATTCTGCAACTAATATTTCTTCCCTGACATCCTTCTTTAGTGAGAGAATATGACTCAAAAATTGAAGATCATTCCCTTTACGCAAGCCAGCTGTCGCTAGTTTCTGATAAAGACGTTCCACTCGGTCCATAAGTGTTTCTACATTCTCTGATTGTCCTGCTAATAAAACCGCGAGCGGATAATCATTTGTACTTGTAAGAAAGAGGTGATCCTTTTTCATGCGTTTATATACTTGCATCGAACGCTGAATGTGTGTGCCATACTGTTCATTTTCTTCTGTTAAAAGCACAGCTGCTGCGAGATAAGTAAATATACTCCGGCTAAAGCCACCAGTGACCAATTGTTCATATAAATCTAAAAACTTCCGAAAAGCTTTCTTGTAATCTGTAAAGTGAATATCTAATGTTGCGGCCACTACAAAACGATGATAAGACTTTAAGTATGAAAACATCCCTACCTGATTCTTAATATAACTACTAATTTCTAAAAAACGTCCGAGATCAAACAATTTATCACTACCTGCATACATAGCAGCAATCATTATTCCTGTTCGAGAATCACTCGTTTTCCATTTTAGTTCTCCCTTTAACTGTACATATGTATGTTTATATTGCTCCAACTTTTGTTCTAATGTAATCATAGTATTCACCCCTATTTCTAGTTCTTCTCTATTATTATACGTATATTCCATATTTAGGAACACTCTATTTCATACAGATTTTGTAACTTTATACTTTCTTCTGTATCATCTTCAATATTTTTCTATTATGTAAAACAAAGAAATAATAATTATTCCCCCTTCATCAGCATCACGATGGTAAGCGTTCATAGTCCTTCAAGAAGTTCAACAACAAAAAAAGATAGATAATAAATTATCTATCTTTTTTTGTCTTTATATTATTTAACAATACATCTGTAATTTTGTTTTTTATATGCAAGTGAACTTTACTCAAAACTAAAGAGCTTTAATAATACGTTCCATCGCCTTCATTTGCCCAATATGATCCGCTTCATGATAAAGCATCATACCGTAAAGCTCCCCTACTGTTTCCAATCCTAGGAATGGCTCTGGCAGTTTATTTTCAAATGCTTCTGCTGGCATTTCGTTAATACGTTTTGCTTGTTCTTTTAATTGAGCCATTAACACTTCTAACGATGGCCCTTCTGTTTTCCATTTAGATGGTCTTGATCCATATCCAAACATACCTGGATATTCCGTTGGTAATTGTTTAAACTCTCTTCCAAACATGAATGTTTCTGCTGCTGTTAACACGTGACCGATGTGCCAACGAATTGTATTGTTAAAGCCCTCTGGCTGCGTATCTGCAGTTTTATCATCTAACGTTTCCATAAATTTAAGTAATGCCCCACGCGTTATTTCAAATTGTTTTAAACCCACTAGTCTATTCATTTTATCGTTCCCCTTCTTGATGTACAATTTGTTATGAACTAAGAATGTTCAACTTATTAAAGTTTCACCTTGTTTAATCTATCAGAAACAAATAAGAAATACATCTAATATGCTTAGTAAAAATAATAAAAAGGTTCACTCCTCGTAAATATAGAATTACTTACTACACAAATAGTTTAGTAAATAAAAGAGGAGTGTACTTGCATGTTACATATTTTAAAACAACAATATAATCTTATTAGCTCTACAAGAGAAACTCTATTTTCGTTTTTGGAAGAAATCCCACTAGAAAAATTACATAGCACTGTTCCGAATTTCGGGAGCGGTAGCATTATAAAGACACATATTCATGTAGCCGATTGCTATCGATACTGGCTTGGATCATTCGCATTCAAGCAAAAACGAGCAGATTTTTCATTTGCTAGTGATTATGAAATTGAGCGTGCAGATATCGAGAAAGTTCGTGCTAGGTTTAAGTTAGCAGATGCGGTTGTAATACGTTTTTTAGATGAATACAATGACCGTTGGCTCGAAAATATAGCAAATGAAGTGAAATGGCAAAAAGAACCTTGGAGCACAACTCCGCTATGGCTTTTAACTCATACGGAAACACATGAGTTTCATCATAAAGGACAAATTGTATCAATGGCTCGTCACCTTGGGTACACTCCCCCTGATACAGACCTTAGTTAATTCGATTGTTCTAAACTACAAAAAAGATCGAGCATGTTTTATTTATTTTCCAAAACATGCTCTTAAAATATTCTACCTTACAATCTCCATATCCTCATCAATACCAAATAGTCTCCGCATAATTATAAGCATCACTATTCGGAATTGCATGTTTCCCTTGCGCTTGCGCCTTTCTTGGATCTAAATCATATACCATTGGCGTATAGCATGATGTTTGCCCTTTATTTACAACACCATTTCCTCCAGCACTTCCGCAAGTGTATGCCTTTCCATCTGTTTTTCTAACAATCCTTGCATCAGCTTCATTATTATAAACTGCTGGACGAGTTACAGTAACTTTTGCCCAAGCCGTCTTACAAGTGGTGCTAAATTTTAATTCTACATAAGAATTTGAATCTATCCATTTCTTCTCTTTCGTTACTGCAGATTGATCACAGCTATTATAATAAGGGCTTTTCCCATCATATGAATGGTCTTCTGCATATGCTTTATCGCTATTAGTCGTGCTAAACATACTAGTTACAACGAGTAAAGATAGCAATAAACATGCACTCGTCTTTTTTAAAAGTTTCATATAATTTCACTCCTTTATTAATAACGTGCTGTTTTCCCGTAACCGTTATTAAACGTAACTGCTTCAGCATCTGCTGTGTATCCGAAATCAGCAGTTAAATCAAATACCATTCCTGTATAAGTGCTCGTTTGACCTGTTTTTATTGTGCCGTTCCCCTGATTAGAAGTAACTGATTTTTGGAATACACCATTTTTGTATTTATTTACAACAGCGTACGCGTACACTCCTCCCGAAACAGCTGGTGCTGGTTGATCTAACACAAACTTAGCCCATGCTGCGTGACATTTATTACTGTAACGTAAATACACTGTCCCTACTTTTTTACTACCTTCGTACACCGCTGTAGACTTTGCATTAAATCCATCTGCATCACACGTCGTACTTCCCCCGTATACTTTCGTTGTTGCTGGATTTTTCCCGTCATAATAACTACTTAAATCAGTAGCTGCAAATGTACTTCCTTGGAAACTAAATAATACACCTATACTTGCCGCACTTAACACGCATACTTTCATTAACTTTTTAAACATTTTAAATTCCCCCTCAAAATAAGTACGTATACTAAAGACAACCTATACTGCTATGTAAGCCCTCCTTTCATGCTTCCTAGAGGCATCTTACAGAAACGAATACACGTTGTAAATTCCCTTATGATTATTGGAATATATGAAGAATTTTACTTATCCTTGTAAGAAAAAAGTTGAGAAATACACATTTTATAGCATTCTTTATTTAAAACATAAAAGAACCGACACTTGTTTCATTCAAGCATCGGTTCTCTCTATACAAAGGTGCCATTTTCCCTCTCATTTAAAACAAATATTTCTCCACTTAATCCCTTGCAAAAAACTCCCTCGTTACATCAATAAATTGTTGCAGTGGTGCTGTCATCCATTTATCTTTATGCCAAGCAATTTGTGTATAAATCGGAGGTATTGTTTCTTTTAACATTAACTCCTTTAACATCCCTTCCCGTATATCTTTTTCTACTACTATCGCTGGTAAAACGGCTATACCTAAATCTGCAATAACACATTGTTTAATTGCTTCAACACTAACAAACTCAATTTTATTTGCTGGATATACATCTTCAGCACGAAATAGCTCTTCAAATAAAGTCCTATATGAGCAGCCTAATTCTGTTAGTAAAAGTGTTTCAATCTCTAAATCTTTTATAGAAACAGAAGCCTGTTCAAGTAAACGATGCGTAGGAGGAGCTACTACTTTTAATTCTTCTTTCATAAGTGGCTCCACATGCAGAACATTTTCTGTTTTACATTCGTCCAAAATAAATGCAAGATCTACTTTTCCCTCCATCAATTGTTCCTTCGCATCTTTATTGGAATGTGCGGGTTTAAATATAAGTTTTATTTGGGGAAATTGCGCTTTAAACCGCTTTAATATAGAAGGCAGTCTGTATGTACATTGACTTTCTTGTGCACCTATTATTAACGTACCTGCTATTTCCTCATCATCTTTCACAGCCGTCTTCGCTTCGTTACTAAGTGCGATTATCTTGTCCGCATATAGTTGAAACTTTCTTCCTGCTTCAGTTAAGAAAAGACGTTTCCCTAATCTCTCAAATAGTGGTGTACCGAGCTCATCCTCTAACGTTTTAATTTGCGCTGTCACGCTCGATTGAGCAAAGTTTAATTTCTTCGCAGTTTGTGTAAAGTTCAAAGTATCTGCCGCTACTTTAAATGTAATTAATTGTTTTATCTCCATTTATCATCCCTCTTTTCAATCGGTATTTCCGATTGATTCCATCGAAATAATCCTCTTTGTCTATTGATATTTATATTGTATGATAAAGAGCATCGACAAACAATAAAATGGAGGTATTCCATATGAAAGCACTTTGTTTCGAACAGTTTGGAAATCCAGATGTACTACAATATAAAGAAATACATGATCCAATCATAAATCCAAATGAAATTCTTGTCCGTACGAAAGCAATCGGATTAAACTTCGCTGATATTTATAGACGCCGCGGCGATTATCATCTCGCTGGCAATCCGCCTTACATATTAGGTTATGAAGGAGCTGGAATTGTTGAAGAAGTAGGAACTAACGTTACCACTATCACCCCTGGAGACCGCATTGCATTTGCTGACGTTCCATTCTCAAATGCAGAACTAGTTGCCGTCCCATCAGAAAAAGTAATCCCACTACCAGATTCTATTTCTTTTGAAACAGCCGCTTCTGTCTTATTACAAGGATTAACTGCACATTATTTAACGCAAGATAGCTATCAACTAAAACACGATGATATAGCTCTAGTACACGCTGCAGCTGGTGGCGTCGGTCAACTTCTTACTCAAATGATTAAACTACAAGGCGGAAAAGTAATCGGCCTCACGTCGTCAAACGAAAAAGCAAAAGTAGCCACATTAACTGGTGCTGATCACGTATTTTTATATACTGAAGCATGGTATACGAAAGTACTTGAAGTGACTAATGGTACTGGAGTAAATGTTGTGTATGAATCAGTAGGTTCTACATTAGATGAAAGCTTTAGCGCTACTAAAATTGGTGGTACTGTCGTATTTTACGGAATGGCTGGTGGTAATCCTGCGCCTGTAGATCCACGTATGCTTATGGATACTTCAAAAACTTTAACTGGCGGAGACCTTTGGAACGTGCTTACTACGTATGAAGAACGTAAAAATCGCTCTACTCAATTATTTGATTGGATCGCTACTGGAAAATTAAACATTGCGAGTCCCACTACATTCTCTTTACAAGATGGTGCACGTGCACATGAATTATTAGAGAGCCGTAAAAGCACAGGGAAGATTTTATTAATCCCATAATCGTTCCAATTTAAAAAGGAAGCTAGATTTTACTAACTTCCTTTTCTTATATCTATTTGAGATAGGATTATATTTCCACACTTTCTCTTCCTTTTTCAACATAACTCATATCTCCAACCGACTCGACGATGTATTCCCCATCTTTATATAAAACTTTCGTTACACTTGCATTTTCCACTCCAAGTTTTGTTTTGCTACTGTCTAACATTTCTATTAAGGCAGTAATCAAAAGCCCATGAACGACAACTAAAACGTTACCGCCACCATTTCTAACAGCTTCTTCACTAATTTTATCAATCTCTGCTTTTATACGAGTAGAAAATAATTCCCAATCTTCCGCCTGTTTCGTAGGGTCTGCTGCTCTAATAAGATTAATCACTTCTTGAATAGAAAACTTCATGAGTTCTTCTGGTGATGCAACGCCTGCAGCTTTTCCAACCACATCCCACATATTCTCAAGTTTTTCACCTTCAAAAATACCGAAATTTAATTCTCGTAAATCTTTCCTTTGCTCAAGTTTTAACTTTGATTGCTCACTATATTTTAATACTAAATTAGCAGTTTCAATCGCTCGGCCGCTATCACTACTATACACATTCATAAAATGAACATCTTTTAATCCTGTCCCTAAATTTGAGGCAACTTCAACACCTCTTTCTACTAACGGAGAGTCTGCCCAACCTTGCGCACGATGGTTCGTATTTAATATTGTTTTACCATGTCTTGTAACATATAACGTAACTACATTCTCATTGCTATTTGTTTCTCGATTCTTCATTCTATTCTCTCCCTTTACATTTCTATATCAATTTTATCATCTCAATTATTCATTGAGCAAAATATATGTAAATAGATTCGCTTAATAAAAAACGCTACCTTTCTGTATATTCCTACAAAAAGATAGCATCTTTTATGATTATATTTCTTAACCGATACCCCTACTCAGTAAAAGCACTCGAATATTGTACAATTCCTTCTACACCTTGAAGAGTGTTCTCTCTTAGCTCCATCACCATAAATACTTCATCTGGCACTTCAAATGGTGCTTTTATATTCCACTCACTTGCTTTCTTAAAACCAAATTTCGGATAGTACTCTGGATGCCCTAACACAACAACTGATCCGTATCCAAGTTCTTCCGCCTTTTCTAAAGCAGAAGCGATTAGTTTTCCGCCGATTCCTTTTTTCTGATGACCCCTAGCAACTGATACTGGTGCAAGTGCTAATGATTCTACAGAAGTTCCGTCTTGTTCTATTGTAATTTTTGATAACATAATATGACCAACTATTTCCTCATCTACCGCAACGATTGATAACGCTGGAACAAATGCGTCACATTCTCTAATACGTTTTACAAGTTCATGTTCTTTTTTATCACTAAATTCTTCATTTAAAAATGCTTGTTTTACAACTTCTTCAGTCTTACTATAATCATTTTGTTGTTCTTCTCTAATCGTTACCATTCTATATTATCCTCTATTCTTTCTTATTTCTTTTTCAATTTTACGAAGTGCTTTTTTCGATCCGCGCTCTATATCATGTTGCATTTTTCTTTCTTTATAATCGACAAATAGTGTGTTTAAATCGTATCCTTCTGGGTATAATTCCTTCGCTGCTACTTCTAAGTTCATACGTTTTATATTCACTTCAATAAATTCACCGTTATAATATACAACAACATTATAGAAATTATCTTTTTCCTTATAGATGATACCAAAATCATCATGATCCAATAAATTCACACGGTCACCGATTTTATATTCATAGTCATTTTCTCTTTTTTCTTGTACGAATTTCGGTTTTCTAATTTTACTTTCATTCACTTTTTCTAGAGCGTATTCTTTATTTCCCATATACTCTTTCGCTCTTTGCAGTACATGTTCTTTTACATTCATTTTATTTGCAATCCAAAGTGCATTACTTTCACCAGATTTACCGATCACTAATTTATAAAGAGGCTCCAATGTCTCACTATTAAATTGCATTGCTGCGTTCATAAAATCACCGTGCATTTCTGAAAATCGTTTAATTTCTCCGTAATGCGTACTCGCAATTGTAATACATCCCGTTAGATAAAATTCTTCTAAAATAGATATCGCAAGCGCCGCACCTTCATTTGGTTCTGTGCCGCTTCCTATTTCGTCAAATAGTAGTAACGTATTATTATTTGATATCCTCATAATTTCAGACAGATTTTTCATATGAGATGAAAATGTACTTAATGCATTTTCAATACTTTGATTATCACCTATATCTACAAACACATTTTCGAAAATAGCAATTTCCGTTTCTTTATCTCCAGCGATATGCAAGCCAGACATTGTCGCTAATGTTAGTAATCCAATTGTTTTTAACACAATCGTTTTCCCGCCCGCATTCGGTCCTGTAATAATTAAACTACGGTACTCTTGACCGATTTCAAAATTTAACGGTACAACTTGCCCTGTTAAAAGCGGATGCTTACAATTCACTAAATGAATGTGACCATGATCGTTTAACTTCGGTTCTATTCCATCGATACTTTTACTAAACTTCGCTTTCGCAAATACCATGTCATATTGACTAATCAGTTCCATATTTATTTTTATATGATAAATATTTTCTAGCACCATGCCTGATAACGTCGCTAAAATTTGATACTCTTCCATCGCTTCTTCTGCTTTCAAACTCGCGAGTTCCGCATTTAGCTTTGTAACCGTATGCGGTTCTATAAATACAGTAGAACCTTTTGCAGATGCTTCAACAATACTTCCCGCAACTTGATTTTTGTAGGTAGATTTAATCGGAATCGTATAGCGATCATCCTTTTTACTAATAAAGAATTCCTGAATATACTTCTTATTTGCACTACTATTTAAAAACTTCGTTAAACGTTCTTTTATTTTTCCATCTACAGAATCAATGTTATTTCGAATTCGTTTTAACTCTTTACTAGCCGCTGCATCAATGCTATTTCCTTTAATTGAAAAGTTAATTTCCTCTTCAATACTTTTAAATTCAGTCATTGAATTTGCATAGGAAGCTAATATTGGCGCAAAAAATTCTTTATCTAACATAAATTTTTTAATCTTTCTACATCCACGTAAAAAGTCTGAAACACTCACTAACTCTGCTGGATCTAAAATCATCCCTTTTTCTAATTTTTGAATTGTACTAGCGATATTAGAAATTCCGAAGAAAGGCACATGCCCTTCTGCATCTACTATAGCTCGTGCTTCTGTCGTTTCATTTAAGCGATTTCTCACTACTTTTATACTCGTACTCGGCTCTAATTTATTTAATAATTCCTTACCTAATCCACTTACACAATAAGATTTCACTATTTCCATTAATTCGTTATATTGTAACTTTTCAAAAGTCATCGTATTCATTTTGTTTCTCCTCACTATGATTGGTTTTTATCATCAATGAAGATACCTACTCATTAGATTCCAATGAGTTCTACATTATTCAATTATCATGTTTACACATTATAAACATATACAAAAAAGCTGCGGGGATACCGCAGCTTTTACATTTACAAGGCATGTGTAATAACATATGAGAAAATAAGCCATAAAAACAGATGGCAATCCCCTTATTACACGCTTTATAAAGTATTGTAGGTATCTTCATAGGTTTCGAAATAAATGCATGACAAAATTAGGGGTATGATATACATAAAAATCCCCTGGTCTTATCCGATTTATTTCATTAAATTTTTCCTATTTAGTACCTACCGCACTCACAAAAAGCACCTCTCATTAATTTATATTTTATGTTCATTGAAATCTAATTTATTGAAATCATCATACTACATGTTGTTTTAGAAGTAAAGGTGTCATACTTAAGTAATACGTAACTATACACCTCAATATTGCGACATGTACATTGATTGTATTCAATTTTAAAGTAGCAACTTTAATTTCGTTGTATAAAAATTAAATACGCGCCTCCGCTATTGCGAATGTCATTTACTTATCCTAATACATTTAATAATTATGACAAGCAATCATAGGAGGTTACTATATGAGCAAAGAAAATATTATTTTACATGGACCTGCTCTTGAACCAAATTTAATTGGCCCCACACTACCACCCATTCCACCATTTACATTCCCTACCGGACCTACTGGTGTTACAGGACTTACTGGAATCGGAATAACTGGACCTACCGGCGCTACAGGAATCGGAATAACCGGTCCCACTGGAGCAACCGGTTTAGGAATTCTCCCGGTATTTGGAACAATAACTTCTGAAGTAGGTATCGGTTTTTCAGCAGTAGTTAATACAAATGTTAATTTGACAATTCCAGGACCTGTTAGTGGAACTACTCTAACCCCAGTAGACAACTCCATTACAATTGATACCACTGGTGTGTACTCTGTATCCTTTTCAATTGTATTTGTGATACAAGCTATTTCGTCTAGTATATTAAACCTTACAATAAATGATTCCATTCAATTCGCCATTGAAACACGAGTTGGTGGTGGTTCTGGGGTAAGAACTACATCCGCTAGAACTGATCTATTACCTTTAAACCAAGGAGATGTCCTTCGAGTACGAATAAGAGAAGCCATAGGTGACATTATTTATTCCAACGCATCTCTTGTTGTTTTAAAGGTCAACTAATTCGTTTATCAAAATAAAGATTCAAGCATGATAACAATGTAAAAAGAAGAGGAAACTTATATTTCAGTCTACCTCTTCTTTTTCATCACCAATTTAATGTTGAACATATATGGAAACTGAGCCTCCACTTACATGGAACTGCCCCCATCCATCCTTATTAATTGTTACAGTATTTGTTTGATTACCCGTCATATCGTACCATACTTCCCCAGCGTTATTCTTTCCAACATCCATCCACTTTGATCCTCCTGGTCCGTCCGAGAGTAATGTCGCTAAACCAGAATTAGCATGTACACCATCGCCTTCTCTTGTCCAGCCAATCACATCTGGATGGTCTAAATAATCACGCTGCGTACCATATGCAAAGTTTTTTCGTGCCGTCAAAATTGGATCAATTTTATCTTTTAACGCTGGAATTTCATAACTACTATTTCCGCTTGTCCCATAGTAATCACCATAGAAAACTGAAGGATAGCCCTCTGCACGAGTTAAAATAAATGCATATGCCAGCGGCTTAAACCACGGACTTACTACAGATTCCAATGACTGCCCAGGCTGAGAATCATGATTCTCAACGAGAGTAACTGCGAGTGCAGGGTGATTTTTCATTACTGTTCCATTTAAAATATTTCTCATATCATAATTCCCATTTCCTGTTGAAGCATAATGAAAATTGTAATGAAGCGGTGCATCAAACACAGATTGATTATAATTGACTTTCGCTAAATAATTGTTTAAAGCCTGAACATCATTTTGCCAATATTCAGCTACTGTAAACATTTCTTTCCCTGTTTGCTGTCTGGCATGCTTTACCCAATCGCGTAAATATTCATGATCAATATGTTTAACAGCGTCCAAACGAAAGCCATCTAAATTTAATTCATTCGCATACCATGTTCCCCAATTTTTCATCTCATTCGCAACATCTGGATGATCAAAATCAAGATCTGCATACATCAAATAATCATAATTTCCATTTTCGCTAGACACTTCCCAATCCCACGCTTTACCTATACCCCTAAATTTATAAATTCGATTTAATTTCCTTCCTTCATCCCAATCCGTTCCGTCAAAATGATACCATTTCCATTTGAAATTAGAATAAGCATCTCCGCGCCCTGGAAAATTAAACCCCGTCCATGCACTAATTTGATAATCACCTGATACTTCAATATTTCGATTGTTACGGTCTACCTCAACAGCAGTTACGGTTTCAGTATAATCAGCCCCACCTTTATGATTCATAACTACATCACCGTATACGTCGATGTTTTGCTTATGTAAAGCGTCAATTGCAGATTTCAACTGTGCTTTTGTCCCATATTTCGTCCGCACCGTTCCTTTTTGATTGAACTCCCCCAAATCATATAAATCATAGGCCCCATACCCTACATCATTTTGCGAAGTCCCTTTATATGCAGGTGGTATCCATACAGATGTGATTCCTTTATGAGCTAAACTTTCAGCATCAGAACGCAAACGATTCCAATGATCCCCATCATTTGGAGCGTACCACTCAAAATACTGCATTAATGTTCCATTGTTCACTGTTGCTGCTTCTGCCTTATTTCCCTCATATATATTAGGAAAAAGCAAAATAAACAATAAACAGACTACCGTAATCCTTTTCAACATATTTACACCATCCCCTTCAAGAAAACGTTTGCATAATTCATTAAAGTTATTATAATATTCGTTCTACAGTTAGTAAAGTAACAATCTTTTAATCTCTCACATTATTTTTCAAAATATGAATTCAACTATTCCACAAGTACCCCACATAGTTTAAAATTCACATCGGATTCAAAATTGTATACAATTTATCTATAAAAGTATGACGGAGGGATTTCTATGACAGACTTTCAAAAACAATTTTTCGCACGTTTACATATAGAAGAAAAAGAAACCATATCATTTGAAGATTTATCTCAAATTATGTATGGAATGGCCCAAACTGTTCCATTTGAAAACTTAAATATTCTCGAAAATAACTTTAAAGAAATATTAAAAGAGAATTTAAAAGAAAAAATTTTAGTAAACAACCGTGGCGGTCTTTGTTATGAACTAAATCCTACTATGTATTACTTTCTTAAAGACTTTGGATTGGATGTTTATTTAATTTCAGGGACAGTTTATAATGCTGCAAACTCTATATGGGCTGTCGATTCCGGACATATCGCAACTGTTTTAAAACATCATCATGAACTGTATTTAATTGAAGTGGGATTCGGATCATACTTACCTCTTGCACCTGTTCCTTTCTCAGGTGCAGTCATTCACTCAGTAACAGGAGATTATCGTATTCGCAAAGAAACAACTGAAAAAGGAAATTACATTTTAGAAATGCGTAAAAACAATGAGTTTCTGGATCAATCTTCTGCTGATGATTGGACGTTAGGCTATGCATTTTATATAGAAGAAGTGGATGAAACGAAAGTGAATGCAGCACAAAAAATCATCGTTGAACATGAGGGCTCACCATTTAACAAAGTACCTCTTATTGTAAAACTTACACATGACGGACACGCTTCTTTAACAAAAGATAGTCTTACAATAACAAAAGACGGTAAAAAATCTAAAGAAGAAGTTACAGACGAGCAATATACAAATCTTTTACATTCGAAGTTCGGAATTACACTATAACTGTTTAAGCCTTGCTATTTACAGCAAGGCTTTTCAATTTTCAGCAGGGATTTTTTGCAATTTGTTGTATTTCATAGTTATATAGGAATATAACTACATATTTAGAAAGGAAATGATTATGACTGAACTTAAAGATCGACTACAAGTAGCTGATAAAGAAAAATGGGATTTAACGGATATTTACCATACAATTGAAGATTGGGAAAGCGATTTTCATAAAATTGAAGTATTAACGAATGAATTACACAAGTTTAATGGAAATATTCACGATGGCAATAGTTTATTAGCTTATTTAACAAAGAGTGAAGAAATTTCTAGCATAATATCTTTAATGTTCGCTTATGCACGATTACAATCTGATCTTGATACACGCGATACTGACGCTCAATCCCTTGTCGATAAAGTATCACAATTACACGTGAAAGTAAGTGCAGCTAAATCTTTCTTTTCCCCATTCTTACTTAGCGTAGATGAAAACACATTACATGCTTACATAGAAGAAGCAGAAGGCTTACAATATTATAAAGAAGACTTATTTGAACTATACCGTTATAAAAAACACGTATTGAATAAGGACCAAGAAGAGATTTTATCACAAATGGGTGAAGCACTTTCCTCCCCGCAGCATACATTTGGCATGTTAAATAATGCAGATATACTATTTGGCGACGTGACTACTGATGATGGAAAAAAAGTAAATTTAACGCGTGGAATGTATGCAAAGTTAATAGAAGATGAGAATCGTGAGAAACGTAAAGAAGCTTATAAAGCTTATTACAAACCATATGTTCAGTTAAAAAACTCTATCGCTTCTACTCTATCTGCTGCTATTAAAAATAATGTTACTGTTTCAAAGCTAAGAAAATATCCATCAGCTTTAGAAAAATCATTATTTGGCGATATGGTTCCGAAAGAAGTATATGAAAATTTAATCGATACGACGAAAAAAAACATTCAATCATTACATACATATAATGAACTTAGAAAAGAAAAATTAAATGTAGATGAACTAAGACAATACGACTTGAGTGTTGATTTAGTAAAAGGTGTAAAGCAAGACATTCCATACGACGAAGCGTTTGACATAATGATCGCGTCACTAGCTCCTTTAGGTGAAGAATATATCGAAACATTAAAAAGCTTTAAAGATAAACGCTATATAGACGTGAGAGAAACACCTGGAAAACGTTCTGGCGCTTATAACTTTGGTGTATACGGTGTTCATCCTTTCATTCTTTTAAATCATCACGATGATTTAAATAGCCTTTTCACTCTAACTCATGAATGTGGCCACGGTATGCATACGCATTACTCACACGGATACCAACCAAGAATTTCTGCACACTATACTATCTTTGTTGCAGAAGTCGCTTCTACAGTAAATGAAGTATTATTAATTCACTATTTATTAAAAGAAGCAAAAGAAACGAACGTGCGTAATCATTTAATTAACCATTTTATCGAGAGCTTTAAAGGTACTTTCTTTACACAAATCATGTTTGCTGAGTTTGAAAAAATCACACATGAAATGGCTCAGCAAGGTAAACCATTAAATGCCCAAGTCTTTAGTGAAATTTATGAAAAGTTATTTAGAGAATATAATGGCGACTCCCTCGTATTTGACGAAGAAGTAAAATATGGCTGGTCTAGAATCCCTCATTTCTACCGTCCATTTTACGTGTACAAATACGCAACGGGCTTCGCCTCTGCAATCCAAATCGCCGATAAATTATTAAGCGGCGATCCAAATGCTCAGAAAAATTATATTGAATTCCTTAAAGGTGGAAGTTCTGACTATCCATTAAACCTACTGAAAAAAGCTGGCGTTGATTTAACTACGCCAGAACCGATTGAAAGTGCACTAAATCGTTTTAATGCACTTATTGAAGAGTTTTCAGCATTGTAGAAAAAAGCATGCAGAGTATATGCTCTGCATGCTTTTTTCATTTGAATCACTTTACTCTAAATGCTGCTGCGTCACACAATGAATCATACCACCATACGCATACAATTCATTTACATAAACACCAACAACTTTTCTACCTGGAAATTGCCCTTCAATAATTTGAAGCCCTAACTTATCATGTTCATCACCGTATATAGGAACCAATACAACTTCATTGCCAATATAAAAATTCAAATACGAACCTTTACAGTCTGCCTCTTTTACCACTTGTCTTGTTACAGGTACTGGGATGAGCTGAAATGGATTTCCATCTATATTTCTTGCTTGTCGCAATTCTTGATAATGTTTTTCTTGCGCCTCCAAAAGGTACGACTCTCCTTCCCCAAAAGGATCATATTCATAAAGAATCGTATTTTCATTTACAAAACGTGCTGCCCCATCAATATGGTAATCCGTATCTTCATCATAATTATCCTCACCGCGAATACCAGTTATCCATATAAAATTCGTTACCCCAAAATACTTCGTTAACTCCATTTCAATCTCTTCTTGACTTAGTGTAGGATTTCGATTCTCATTTATAATAGAAGTTTTCGCTGCCATTAAGGTCCCGTTTCCGTTTATCTCAATTCCTCCACCTTCTAGACAGACACTAGATTCAACTTTTGGAATGCTATACATTTCACTTATTTTAGTTGGTATAACAGCATCGTTTTCATACGGATATTTATCCCCCCAACCATTAAATACCCAGTGTGTTAGGCGGAGATTCCCCCCTTTATCTTTTACAAATATCGGTCCATTATCTCTGATCCAAATATCATTAGTTTCTTGAATTAAGAAATCAATTTTAACCATATTCACTTTCGCTTCAATTAACTTCGATTGGACATGTGCTTTTTCTTCTTCATCATATACAACAATATGCACATTTTCTCCGTAATGAAGCTCCTTTGCCATCGTTACCCAAATATCATCTAACTTAGCTCTGTAACCTTCACCTCTATGAGTTCTGTCATGAGGCCATTGGAGCCATGTTCCCTCATGTTTCTCCCATTCTGCAGGCATATAAAACAAACTATTTTCTATATTTCTCATACATGTTCACCCCTTTTCTGAATGTACGTCCAGTCTATACTTTGACATCGTGTTAAGGTCAACAGGAATATATTCATTTACTTGTAGCAACTTTATAAGGTGACTCTTTATTTCTCCTTGTGATACACTACTTCTCCTTGTAAAACCGTCACTAAAACTTTCGCATTCGGAATCTTATCGGCACTCATTTTAGTAATATCTTCATTTAGTAATACCATATCAGCTGATTTCCCTACTTCAATCGAACCTGTAGTGTTATCAAGACCTAGCGCTTTAGCTGGCTTAATTGTATAGGCATCAATAGCTGCGTATACATCAGACAAACCCTTTTCATCAATACTTAATGCATTCGAAATCGTCACAAGTGGGTTCAGTTCATTTACATCCCAATCACTACTAAGTGATACATTTGCTCCTGTTTTCCAAATTCGTCCTAGCGGCATAATTCGTTTCATTTGCTGATTTGAAAAATACGTACTTGCCCAGCTTTGTTTTGGATCTTCTGCAAAATCATGACCTACTTGAAAATCAGCGCTAATACCTAAATTAGCAAAACGATTTATATCACTATCTTCTACCATTTCCACGTGCGTGAGCGTATAAGGCTGGTTTGCCCCTTCTTTTTTCGCAGCTTCAATTGCATTTAAACTCTCTCTTACCCCGCCGTCTCCAATCGCGTGAATGAGTGCACCGTAACCAATTTTATTGAGTTCAGTCAACCACCACTTCATCTTTTCTTCTGGAATATAGTTCAAACCATATGGAGTTCCTTTAAACCACTCAAACTTATATTTTTCTAATATTTTAGCTGTACTATTAATACTAATTCCATCACTATACATTTTCACTTGATTTATAAGCATTCGGGATGACAAATCATCACGTTTAATTTTTTTGAAATACTCCATTTGTTCTGCTTCATTTAAATTCGGATATACCCATGGACGAAGTACTACTCGCGTTGTTAGCTTTTTCTCATCATATACTTTATTCCAAACATCTAACCAGCCTCGTTTCCAATAGAGACGTCCATCACCGACTGTAGTAATACCATTCTTTGCAACCTCACCTAAACCGTCTAACAAACCTTCATAATTTTTTTCAAACAGATTTGATTGAGAATTCCATGCTTTTTCCATCACAATATCCCCAGCTGTATCATAAAGAATACCAAATGGTTCTCCTGATTCAGGATCTCGAATGATTCTTCCGCCTTGCGGATCTTTCGTATCTTTATTTATTCCAGCTAACTTGAGTGCCTTTGAATTAACCCATACAGAATGAGAGGTTCTTTCCATAATTAACACTGGATTATTAGGAAATAACTCATCAAGAACTTGTAATGGAGTTTGTTGTTCTGATTTTTCGTCCATATCTTTTAACAGCTCTTCTAAACTAAATCCAGTTCCGCTTATCCATTCCCCATCTTTAACATCTTTTTTACAAACCTTTAAATACGAGCGTTGTTCTTGCAGAGAAGCATCTGGTGAGACACTACAATTCCCTGCTGCTGGTGATTTCGCTTCAAATATATGATTATGATTGTCCACAAAACCAGGGAGGATAAAACGTCCTTGTAAATCCACCACTTTCGTATCTTCATTTATAAATCCTTCTACATCCTTGTTTGAACCAACAAATGTAATTTTCCCTTCTTTAACGGCTACAGCCTCTACGATGTCTTGCTTTTCATTAGAAGTATAGATTGTACCATTTTTAAACACTACATTCTTCGGCAACTGATTAGGTAGAACAGCGCTACCACTCTCACCTTCTCCTACTCCAGAAGTACATGCCGAAATCCATACCATACTTAGAATCAGACAAATAATCATGATTGTTCTTCTCATATTCTCTCTCCTTTTTATTATGATAAATTGCTTTCGTACATAGAATAAGGATTGACATAATGTTAATGTCAATCCTTATTCTCATCCTATTTTCTTAACTAAAAAACAAATTTGTGTCACATACTCCTCTACTAAACAATCACATTCAGGTCCCTTTATATAGACTTCATATGGGTGACTATCTATTATATAACCATTTCTTTCAACCCACTCTTCTAACGCCATATAAGCATAACCTATATAGTCATAGCTACCATAATGCATAGTAGTAACGATTTGATGCTGATTTAGCTTTTTTATTTCGCATTCTTGTAATACGCCTGTATTGTCCTCATCCATAATCGGAATTCTTAATTCAATATCACTGTGATTTGGAATATACTCTTCATCATAAAAAACTGT
The DNA here is from genome assembly GCF_040459645.1 of Bacillus cereus group sp. RP43. Taxonomy (NCBI): domain Bacteria; kingdom Bacillati; phylum Bacillota; class Bacilli; order Caryophanales; family Bacillaceae; genus Bacillus; species Bacillus cereus group sp. RP43. Next base: position 1,959,520 of record NZ_JARVHQ010000001.1, on the reverse strand, counting down.
AGATGGCGAACCGACTATTTGAAAGCTATTTTTTTGTACTTTTTCATATAAGTCATAAAAATAATCATCCATATCATCTATATCTATTTGTAATCTTTGAGCAATTACCGTTATTTCATTTCTCATTCCAATTAATATATCGTAACTTCTATGACGAGCGATATTTAAACCATTATTCATACTTACCATTTCGTTCATTTCAGAAATAACCTGTAAATTTTGTTTCACCTCATGAGACAACTCTATAATTTGTTCTTGCATATGTTTAATAAATGAATCTTGATCTGTTGACTGAAGAATTATTTTAATTTTCGGTAGAGGGAACTTATACTCCCTTAGCCTTTTAATTTTTAGCGCTATTTCTAACTGCCCTTGCTCATAATATCTATACCCATTTTCCGGGTTCACATATGCTGGTTTTAATATCTCCTCTTTGTCATAATGCCTTAGCATCCGTGTACTCATTTTACAAATCCGCGAAAACTCAGTAATTGTATACATATACTTACCCCTTGAATACATTTTCTTTAAAACTTATTTATTAAAACCAATCAAAAATCTTCCTAATTGAAAAATCTTCATTCTGATTTTTCATTCTCTTCATATTTGAAGGTAACAAATGAAGTGGACAATACCACGTTAAACAATTCATTGCGCCTCCCATTGTCGATATTTCTCCTACATGAATTTGAATAGCTTGTTTCTCCGTATGTTGTTGAATATATCGTAAAACTTCCCCATCTTTAGCTAATCCAAACTTAGGAACGTAAATCGTATCACATGTTTCTAAAATATTTATATATAACCCTTTTGCCGATGCTATTTCTTGATCATATTGCCCCTTTTCTGTATATGAAGAAGGAACAACTATAAATTCAGCTTCTGGCATTTGTTCTTGAATCATCTCTTGAACATTATATCTAAATTCATGATCTCCTAAAAAATCACTAATAAACATTGTATGTTCATCAATAAATTTAACCATTCCGTCTGCGTGTGCTAGTACATCCCCTTCTTCAGCAGGAATAATAATAACTCGGCTCGCATCTAAATCCCATTCCAGTTGCTCTATAATTTCTTCTTCCGTCCAATCATAATTATCATCAAATATGCGTTCTGTTAATATAACAGTATCTTTTTTATTCCAAATAAGATTTCCACCGTCTAATATCAATGGAGATGTCACATATTCAAAGTCGTTCTTTTTCAACCATTTATTAAATTGTTGATCTAAATATCGTCCTTGATCTTTCGGTAAGTAATTTGGTTGATATTTAAATTTAACTAGATGATTTGTTACAACTGGTGCAACATCTCTTAGCCAAATATCATCATACTCAAAAAAGTTTGTATGAAAGTCTTGCTCTTCAACAGATAAAGATATAAGTTGATCGGTAAATGCTTTATTTTCATTTAAGTATTCATTAAAATAAATAATGTCTTCATAAAATGGTCGATAATATTCATTCGATTTATCTGGTATTGCAGTAAAAATAATTCCATTATGTTTTTGTTCCATATTATTTACCTCACTTTTTAATAATGATTGAATAACTTATTTCAATAAACCCACTATTGCCCAATTCATTTCTCTTTTCATTACAATTTTTAAAACGTGCACATTTCATGAATGGATTATAGCACGGAGAGATATTATATATTTATATAAAAAATATAAAGTGAAACTTTAATCAGTGGGGGTTTTGTCCATCCCCACTGATTATTAGCCCTCACCAATCGGGCATTTACTGGAAGTTATCTTCCACCTAACTTCCTTGCATCCGCCAGGTTTTGAGATGGAAGTTTTACTGCCCACAAATAGCGGGATAAAGCCGTCGTTAAGCCGTAAACTGGCTCTTGACAAGATTTTTAAATTTTAATCATCGTACACAATGAAGGATTAGATGATTTTTTTATCAAGATTGAAATCCACTACTTCTAATAGGGCGTTTTGATTAAATAAATTCACTAAATGCGTTTCTACCCCTATACAAATCCCTTCTAGCGGAAGATCGTTTGGATCTTGACCAAATGGATCCTCAATTTCAACTCCTATTGCTTCAATCCCTATAAATGCAAAACTTATAAACGTAGTTGCAAGTACTGTAAACCATCCAAGGCTATCAACAAGACCAATCGGTAAAGTCCCGCAAAATATGAGCAGTAAAATTTTAATATGAGCAAAATATGCAAAAGGAATAGGCGTTGTTTTGATCCGATCACATCCACCCACAGCCGTAAGCAGAGTATTCAAATCAGCTTCCATATTAATTATTGCATTGGGATGAATTTGACCGGTTTTCAAACCTTTTGATAGTATAGTTTTTAACATAAAAACTATACTAATCGGTAAATGAATAGACTTATCCAAGATTTCTCGTTCCTTCTCAGAACAAATATCAAACAATGATTTTATTTCAGATAAATCTTTTTCATCTCTCAAATGTCCTTTCGCTAACTTTGGAAAAGCAATTAATAAATGTAAAAATTTTAGTTTTTCCTTATCCGTATTTTCCTCTTCAGACTCCCAATAACATAAAAAACTAACTGCTAAATTTCTAGTACAAGCACCAATCGTGCCAAATAACTTTCTACCTTCCCAATACCTATCATAAGCAGTGTTAGTACGAAAAACTAACAGTAGACCTAAAGCCCCTCCAACAATTACCCAAGGAGTTTGATTCATTTTTATTTCTACATAATAATAATTAATCACAGTTACTATCGTTGAAACGCATATATATAATAAAATTTGCGGGAAAATATCTCTTATAACTGTTCCCTTTAGTGTAAATATTTGATGTAAACTATTTTGATTATTGTAATGTACCATATTTACAAAAGCCTCTTCCCTTTTTAACTTTTTATCCTTTAAAATTACGAAAGTATACAATTAAATAGTAGAATCATAAATCCTATTATTATGAAACTGGTTAAAATTATTTCTTTCAATATCTTTACTCCTTTTTTACCAAAAGATAAAACATCTTTTTTTGATTTAAACAACTAATGTTCACTCTTCTAAATCACGACGCATTATTTTAGAATTTGCAATGAATAAAGCACTAATTAATACAAGAATCGCGCAAGCATATAACAATGAATCCATTGGACTATCATGGTCTATAATAATGAGACGAACAATAGCCGTAATACCTATATATATAAAATAGCGTAATGGAAAATGAAAGTTCATTTGAAAATATTTTATAATCATTACGATGAATTCAAAATATAAAAAGAATACGACAATGCTATCAATTAAATGATAACTAGATTCCTCACCACTCAATTTCAGTTCTTGTATAAATTGAATAACTTCTTTCATAAGAAACACACTTAAAACAATTCCCAAACAGATCAAAGCTACATTTATAATGTACTGTAGAACGATAGGGAAAAACGAAAATACTCTTTTTAAATTCTTCAACACAAACATTTTTCTCCTTTTCCATATAAAACAATCATGGCAACATACTTTTGTTTAATTATTATTATATTAAAATTATACATTTCATTCTTATTACAGGTGTTAAAACAAGACAAAATAAGTAAAGATAGCATTTCACCTATTTTGTCTATAAAGCAACATAACGAAACTATAAATCGATTACTTCAATTGAATCGGTTGTTGCTGTGTCACACAATGGATCATTCCGCCATTTTTATAAAGTTCTCTCACATCAATTCCAACTACTTTACGATCCGGATATAACTTCTGAATCGTATCGTTTGCGATTTTATCATTTGGATCATTATAGTTAGGCACCAATACAACTGTATTTCCAATATAATAATTGATATATGATCCCTTATAATCGAGAGTTTTCCCATTTTCTAAAGTAACTTTATCTTTACTAAGGGGTAAGTATTCATACTTATATTTCTTTCCTGAAGCATTTTTTGCATCCAACAATTTATCCATATCTTTGTTTGACAAACCCCATTCAGCCAAATCATCTTCTGCCATCGTTACGATCGTAGATTTATCATGAAATTTAGCAAATCCATCAATATGAAAGTCAGTAATATCTAAATTAGGCACTCCATCTAACCAAATAAAGTTTGTCACCCCAAGGTCACTTATATATTTTTCAATTTCTCCTTCTGATAAATCAGGATTTCTATTTTTATTTGTTACTGCGCTTCGAGTTAATAAAGCAGTCCCATTGCTGTCTAATTCAATTGCGCCACCTTCAAGGACAAATTTGCCCCAATCAATTCTTTCAATCCCTAATTGTTTACTAACATTCTCACGTATACGGGCATCATTTTTATAAGGAGTTTTCTTTCCCCAACCATTAAATGCTGGATCTAATATTTTTAGCTTTTTATTATTGTCATAAACAAAAATCGGTCCACTATCTCTTGCCCACACATCATCAGTAGGAGTGATAAAGAAATCAACTTTATCCATATTCAGCCCTTTATCTATTAAAAGCTTATTGATTCGCTCTTTCTCCTCCTCATCATATGCAACAATGTGGACTTTTTCACCCTCAGTTAAAGCACTTGCCATCTTAATCCAAATAGGCTCGACTTCTTGTTTATACTCTTGACCATATGTGTATTCATGAGGCCATTGTAGCCATGTACCTTCATGTTTATCTTTTTCATCCGGCATCGTATATTTTCCAGCGTTTTTCTGTACCTCTACTTTTTTATCTTCTTTCCCTTTGACATTTTCATTATTCCCTTCAAAAGAACATCCACTAATAATCGTTGTAGATAATGTAACTATTAAACAATACTTTACTACCTTTTTCATTTTGCAACCTCCTGTTCATGTCTACAATAATGTAAGGCTTAACATAGTGTGAAGCTCAAGCTTTTTCATCAATGTAAAAATTACCAATTATTCTTCCGCATGATAATCACATAATTTCAATACAAATAGATGACATACACAAAATACATTCCCTATATTTAACATTAATATCATTTAACTTCCTTCATAAATTTATTCGAGTACTAATCCTCTCTCACGCCTGCCTGTTCACTAAATAACACATTACTAAATAAAAAAATCGGTATTGATAATTTCATATCAATACCGATTTTCAAATAATTATTTTCCTTCTATTAAATCTTTCGCCATCTTTCTAAACTCTTGATTAAATGCATCGTTCATTCCATTTTGTACGTTAGAGAAAAGAATTACAAAAATTCGTTTATCTCCATTAAAATTATTAAATGTGTTCCATCCAGCTAACACTCCATGATTATGATTATAATCTGCATTAATATAGAAACTAAATCCATACTTTCTAGCGGGTGATACAGTAAACATATCTGATAAATTTTGTTTAGAAAGTAATTTACCATCTATAATTGCCTCATCTAACCTTTTCATATCATCAACAGTAGTGTACATTTCACCACAACCATATAGCCAATTCATTCTTAAACGAGGCGTAGCTATTAACTCATTATCTTTTTTCGTATACCCTTCTGCTAAAAACATATCTCCAGGGAAAGTTGCTCCCATCCCAGATTCATGCATTCCAACAGGAGTGAAAATATTTTCTTTCACATATTCAGCCAGCGGTTTATTCGATAACTTTTCTACAATATACGCAAGCACCATATAATTATAATCTGTATATCTCCATCCCATCCCTGCAGGAAATTCAAGCTTTTGAGATCCAATCCATGTTACTAACTTTAAGCGCGATGCTGCATCAACACCACCTTGTCCCTGCTCTGGCAATCCGGAAGTATGTGTTAACAAATTTCTTAACGTAATATTTTTATCTGCCGGAAACGACGGAATATATTTATTCACATTATCTTCTATACTTAATTTTCCTTTTTCTCTTAGCTGTAATATAGATATTGCAACTACTGTTTTTGTTATGGAACCGATGCGATATTTTGTTCTTGGCGTTGTTAAAACTTTATCTTTTATATTCGCATATCCGTATCCTTTTCGTAAAACCACATTATTTTTATCCGTTACAAGAACCGTTCCGTTAAATCCTTTATCTTTTAAATATTGATCAAGTTTCGTTGCTGCAATATCATAACGCTTTTGCTGATTTACATCTACTTTCGGTTTATCATTTCCAACCTGATCTCCAGAGTTTGAAAATGCCTTCAAACTGTATTTCTTTTCTTTATTTGCATGTATGAGTGCAGCGACACTCCCACAAAAAATAGCAAAAACAAAGAAAAAGATTAACCATTTCTTAAACATATGGGAACCCTCTTTTATCTAGTTTCACTTTATACTTTTCCATTCTATTCTATATCTTTTTATTTTTAAATATTTTATAATCTATCTACTCTATTATTCCTCATAGTAAACTAGATTCCTTTTTTCTAACGTTCAAATTTTAACTACTCTCTATTTTAGTTCTTTTTTACAAAATTTCCACCTTACAATCGGATAGATCCAACTTTAATTTAAATTTTTTATGTAACATTCGTTACATATTAACAAAAATGGAGGTGGCAATTTGAAAAAGACCGATAAACGCAATCGTTTAGATGATATGATGTTTCATTATCGAGTAACAAAAAATGACATAGTTTTAATTGAATATTACGGAAAACAAATAATGATTTTAAAAGGAAATGAAGCTGACAAATTTTTAAACAAAATAAATCGGGCAAATAACGAAAAAGAAAAACAACTTATTATGGCTAAAATTACAGGTAATTTCAAAAGAGGAAATGAGCGTTAATGAAAACGAATCTCATTTCTAAATTGATTATACAGCATATTAAAAAAGAAATGTCACTCCCATGACATTTCTTTATATTTTCTTCATAAATGATTTACATTTTTAATATTTTTTTACTTTTACATAAACTTACCGCTGAAACGCTTATTAATGCAGCTATACCCATCCATGCATATGTGTAGCCTTTTCCATCTACTATATAACCAAACAAAGCAGGTGCAAAGATAATAGCAATTTGATTAAGCGTAAGCGCAAAACTCACTGTCAGGCCTACCGATTCCTCACTTACAGACTCAACAACTTCGACCATAAAAAGACTAAACCAACCAATCGCAAAGAATCCTAACAGTCCGCTTACCACAAATAATACCCCAAGTGTCATTGTGTGTATACTCATTACAACAACTAAAATTAAGCAAAAAGAAAGACATACACATACAAACAACGGTGTACGACGATCCCCTTTGTAATATGTATCACTTATTATAGCTAATATAATTCGGCCTATCATTCCTGCAAATAGCATACCTGAAAATACTTTCCCTGCTAAAATAGGTGTTATCGATTTTTCAACAGCTAAAAATTTTATAAAATGTCCGACTAATATCATTTGTAAAGAAATCATGCAAATACCTGTAATAAAAATTGGATACATCTCTTTTTTACATATTACCTTTTTTAACTGCATCCAAAAAGAAATACTTACATTTTCTTGGCTCGTGTGTTCTCGTACGTACAATTCCTTATAAAATATGAAAAACAATAACCCGCCTACTATACATATAGTTGCAATAACATTTATCGTATAAGATAAACTAAATTTAATTGTAAGCAAAGGGATCGTTACGCCTGCTAACGCCCCGCCAATAGGTATACCAGTTTGCCGTATTCCCATAGCTAATCCGCGCATTTCTTTCGGAAACCATTTCAAGATTACTTTACTTCCACCTGGCTGGGACACACTATAAAAGGTCCCTATTAAAAGAAGAACAAATAATAACCCAATAAATCCCCTTGCCGTATGAGCAAGTAAAAGCGCCCCACCAAGTAATACAGCACTTGCTCCAATTAATATTCTTTCGTTATATCGATCTAGTAACCTTCCGGCAAAAAGCATACAAAACAGCGGACCAATATTTACAGCACTTATTAACAATCCAACCTACATATTCGAAAGTGCATATTTCTGTTTCCAAAATAACGCGAGTACCCCTACTCCATATGTTATAAGTGTTGCACTTACCTGTGCTACCGTTGCCAAAGTTAACATGATCCATTTATTAGAACTACTGCATTTTTCAATTTTTTCTTCACTTATCAACGTTATCTCCCCCATATCCCTTTCATTGTATGAAGGTTCTGATATCATGTAAAATAAGTGTTAATAATAGAATCCATCAAAAAAATTGATACCTTTTTCGGGGTGATAATAAATGGACATAAAAGATTTAACGGTTTTTTACGAAGTTGCGACAGTAGGAAATATATCTCATGCTGCTAAAAACTTAAACTATGTACAATCAGGTGTAACGATGCGTATAAAACAAATAGAAATTGAGTTAGGTGTGCCTTTATTTTATCGAAATGGAAAAGGCGTTACTTTAACTTCTAACGGAGAAATTTTATTAACATATGCAAAACAAATCATCCACTTAATCGATCAATCCATTCAAGCTGTCCAAAGTAACGGAACCGAGCCAAAAGGCACGTTAAAAATCGGGTGTACAGAATCGACAACAGCCGTTCGTCTCCCACCTATATTAACGACCTATTATGAAAAGTATCCCGAAATTGAATTGATTCTAGAAACAAACACGACAGACCAATTAACTCAGCTCGTTTTAGAGCGAAAACTAGACGGGGCTCTTATCGCTGGAAATATTCAGCATACTGAACTTCATACAATTTTATTTCGTGAAGAAGAATTAGTTCTCATTAGCAAGAACCCTTTATATTCCCTTAAAGAGCTAGGCAAAATGAATTTACTCGCTTTTAGTCATGGTTGCTATTATAGAAGACTCTTAGAAAACTGGTTGCAAAAAGAGGGAATTTCACCTAAAAGAATACTAGAGTTTGGAACAATTGAAACAATACTTGCATGTGTAAAATCAGGTATGGGCGCGGCTATTATGATAAAATCTATTATTCCAGATTACGAACATGGTTTATCTTTAAATACATTACCAAATCACTTTAAAAAGGTTCCTACTACCTTTATTACTCGAAAAGATATTTTTCACTCAGCTGCCTTGCAAAAATTTATGGAGATGATCAACAATGCGTGAAAAGAAAATACGCGGAATGAAACGAAAAACAAAAACTCTTATAAAAAGAATTGAAGACGCCACTAAAGCATTTCCGTCTACTTTCTATAACGATGAATACTGGCATATGCCTTTACCAGGTTCTCAAGCTTTTATCGATTCTAGTACAACACCTAGGAAAGTAAAGCGATTGTGCATTCAAACCCTGTTAAATCAAGCGAATCAATTAATGACAATGAAACCGAACGATACAAATACATATCGAGTCGTTGTTATGATCAAAATAGCAAGTTTATGGCACTCACAAATCATCATCTTTAAAAACAATGACTACTTTCACAGTTTTTTCAATAGAGATAACGAATTTCAAAAATGGATTCCTCTTTCCAATGAGTTCGACTTCAGGCATGAATGGGGAATATCAATTTCTAACAGCATCCAAACATTGCATTTCCAAGAGATAATCAAGGATGAAGATGAATTTTATGATGAAGCAGGACTTTTGTTCATAGGAGAGTTATCATAAAAGGGGAACTGTCAAATGAAAAACTTCCCTTTTTCCACTAAATAACATCGCTATATAATGAATTTAACGTTTCACTATATAGGAGGTTTTCATATGGTAATCCCTAAATACCCTGAAATCCCATGTCTTACGAAAAAACAAATTGAAGAAATAACCGAAATCACTTTCCTAAAAGAATCAACACCACAAGAGTGTGATGCAATTTTCGTTTTCGGTGGTTCCCATCCTGGTAATTGGCAAGCTCCTCTACATGCTTATCAACAAGGTTTAGGTGCACAAATTATCGTCACAGGTGGTACTAGTTTACATGGAATGAAACATCCAAACTGGAATTATGGAGATTTATCAGAATCAGAAGTAATTGTTAACAAGTTAATTGAACACGGTGTACCCGAAGATGCTATCACTTTCGAGAAAAACTCTCTCCATTCTATCGCAAATCTAATTGAAGCTAAGAAGATTTTTGATTTTACAACAGTTAATAGTTTACTGTTTGTATGTAAAAGTTTAGGAGCAGGTCGGCAATATAGAGTATTAAAAAAACATTTACCAAAACATATAACTTGTATTCCATATACATTTGATACAAGTTTTGATGGTGATTTTATAATTAACAGATATAGTTGGATGGAAAATGAGAAAAGTCGCTCTATGATTTTCGGAGAATACTTGAGAAATGTTTGCTATGGTAGAAAAGGTGGTATTGAGCCACCTGAGAAAGAGGTTCATGGTTTAGAAGAATATGTATCCCATTACTTTACTCTTGCATAGAAGAAAGAACCCTTAAGTAAAAGGTATACCTAAAACACTGGTATACCTTTTATCCTATCCCACTTATTTTTCTTTTAATACACTATGTAATCGATCCAAGTAATTTGTAAACATTCCTGTAGCACCCCATTTAATCAACAACCTCATACCCTGTTAAAACAACTTCTTGAATATCATCAAGGTTAAATAAATAATTGAAATCTGGATAAGGACATCCCATATAGTCAAATTTTAAGTTGCGAATTCATTATCTTTTCTCCTTTCTTGTAACTTTAGTTTTCTTTTGAGATTGTGGTATATTTACATGTCCCGAAGCAGTCATGGATTGTCTCCTTTCCTTCCTTGACAGTTTAGGATTCTTTTGAGAATATAATTTTTTAAAATGTTCCGAAGTAATACCTTGTTTTTTGAAATCAAAGTAAAAATATAAATGTGTACTTAGCCCTAGGAAAACAACTGAAATAAATGAAAAAATAACGATTAGCACAATCGCCATAGCTTTTTGGCTCAAAATTCCAATACTAACTTGACCAATTATATAACCTAAACTTGAAAAAAATACAATTCTAGGAATTTTCACACCTTGATTAGTTGTCCCCCTTAAGCGGTCTGTAAAATATTTAATCCAAAATAATTCAGATTTATAAACAATTAAACTATATGCAATAAGCGATAGAATAAAAAATAAAGGGGACTCTATTTCTACGAATTCGTAAGCTAACTTTTGCACAGCTATAAAACTACAAAATGAAATACTTAACGAAACAAATCCAGAATATAGTAAATGTTGCAACTGAGGCTGCCGAGGCTTATAAATAGAAACCCAAATTCCCCATAGATTACATATCACATAAAATGGTAAAGCTACGTAAGAGTATATATTGTACGGTGGAAATATGAATAAAATGATGAGTAGAAGAAAATTCATGATAACCCACACAAAGGCCCCTACAATATTTCTTACATCAAATGGTATTAATATTCGCATACAATCGTCTATGTTGTTGCCATTATATTTGTCCATTATGCACCTCATAAAAAATTAAAAGATTTTATCTAATACAGTTCCGATTCCAGATTTAACTCTATCTTTTACCGAATCTTGTTTGCCATCATGATTCCAATCACCTTTGTTAAATTTAATTCCATCAGTTTATATATTAATTTCTATAAAAACAACCAAGCTTATTTCATGCCAATAAAGGTTCCATTTGTTGCATCACTAATAAGAAATAATGTAAAAAAAACTACTTGTTAAAACAGTTTTTTCACATTATTTCTTATTATATTTTAGACAATACATTTTCTTGGAAAGTACGTTCTTCTTGATCTTCATATCCAGTTGAAACAACTTCTTGAATATCATCATGATTACATAAATAAGTGAAATCTGGATTAATATAGCCTTCTGGATAAGGACATCCCATATAATCGAATTTTCTTACCTCATCCGTTTCTACTTGTTGTTTCCGCCCAAAAATCATGATTTTCTTTGTACCTTCTTTTAAAATTACAATAGAGCCTATAGGAAAAAGTTGCGAATTCATTGTATGGCCTCCTCCTTATTAATTGTTTTTTTAAGAATTTAAGGAATCTAGCTTGGTTTTCTGCTTCTTTAAATCAATATATATACATATGTATACACCATATATACTAGACACAATAGCCAATAAAGAAAAGACTAAAATTAAGAGCGTCGCTAAACCATTTTGTGATAATGTACCTACACATATCTGTCCAATAATATATCCCAACCCTGAAAAATAAACAATTGGAGAAATTTTTATATTTCCATTTTCTTCATTGTTTAATCGCTTTAAAAAACTTTTCATTCCAATAGAAATCAATTTATAAATTGTAAAAATGTAAAGCACAAAAGTAACAATAAAAAACAGAGGTGTTTCAATTTTAATAAAAGTATATGCAATCTTTTGAATCACTATAAAGCTTCCAAAAGAAAAAGTTATTCCCATAAATCCATTATATAAAATGTGTACCAACCTTGGCTCATTTGGTTTACAAAAAAATACCCATCCCCCCCATATATTAGCAGTCAAAAGAAAAGGTAAAATTATATATAAGTATATAGTAAAGGTTGGAGGAAATAAAAATGGGGTTAAAATCATAAAATTAATAACTACCCACACCATAACGACACTCGATCTTACACTGTCAGGCATCAATTTCTGAATAATTTGTTCTGTGCTTTTTCCGTGGTATTTTTCCATATTAATCTCCCAAAAACTAAAAAATTTTATCTAAAGTTGCTCCGATTCCAGATTTAACTCTATCTTTTATCGAATCCTGTTTACCATCATGATTCCAATCACCTTTGTTAAACTTAATTCCATCTGTTAATATACTAGCTCCTATAGAAACACCAAAGCCAAAACAAGCTCCAGCAACAGTTCCAACAGCTGCACCTACTTTGGCTCCCGCAAAGGCACTTACAGCAGTTGTACCAACCCCAATTGCTGCATCACCAATAATATCACCAGCTATCTTAGTTTTTGACGCTTTATTTTCAATATTTTCCTTTGTATCATTAATTACATCCCATCCTATAGCTGCATAGCCTAAAGCATCTGTTTTTAATTTCAATGAATCTTTCAGAATTTCTTTTGGTGATAAAACATGCCTTTTTACATCGTCTACTTGCTTTACTTCGGCTAAAGGTAATGTAGTATGTAATCTCTAGGAAATATAATACAATAAAAAAATGATTCAATCTAGTAATTGCCAACACTTATAACTAAAAACTAAAAACATTCTAATAACAACAAAAAGAAAGGGAATTAATTTACATATATTTTTATAATAATAATGTCTCTTCACTACACAATTTTTATTTTGCAAACTAAAAAAATAGAAGTATCGTCCTATATAAGACAATACTTCCGTAGTTACTTAAAAATCACATAATAAATTACCCATTGCCTCTCCAAGCACTACATCTGGATTTACTACCTCTTTTTCCGAACGCCATCCTATAAAGCCATCTGGTCTAATTAATACAGCTTCTCCATTCTCTATCCCATATAATTTACTAAAAATATCTTCTTGAGCAATAAAGTCTCCCCTTAAACCAACGTGACAAACTTTTATATTTATTCCTAATTTAGATGAAACATCCTGTACACACTCGGCCCAAGTGCGATTTTCCGCTCTAGTAAGTAATACAAAATCGTTACCTAATAAATCAAGTATCGAAACTTCTTTCCCATCATATGTTCCCCAAAAGTGTGGTGCTCGCGTTCCAGGTCTTCCGTTCAACTTTACGATATCCATTCTATGCGAGGTAACTGAGTCATCTATTATCGCATCTGAACAATACCGATACCCAACAGTTACAGCTAAACCATCCATATTATTCAAACTGCCTTCCTCTCTATTCGCAGCACGAAATAATAAACTACTCGCATAATTCGTCGTTAATTTTGCAACAGGGTATCTCTCTTCATGATATGTTTCTAACAATTTTGGTTTTGCCTTCCCTCTTATAACAGCAGCTAATTTCCAAGCTAAATTATGTGCATCTTGTATTCCTGTATTTGAACCAAATCCTCCTGTTGGCGGCATAATATGTGCAGAATCACCAACTAAAAAAATGCGATTATCTTGGAATTTTACCGCTGTACTTTCACTCGCTTCCCACGGTAAAACACTTAATATTTCTGGTTCAACATTTGTACTTCCAATTGCTGTTTGAATAATTTGTTTACAGCGTTCTATAGAAAAATCCTCTGCTCGTTCCCCTTTTATTGGATCATAAGCTACATGATAAATCCATTTTTTTACGTTATCAACCGGGATAAGTGCACCAAGAACTTCCGGATGAAGTACCATAGAAAAACCAAATGCATCTCCTTGTATAAACTCACCTAAATCCGCTTCAAAATAAATATTCATATAATAGCCACCGATTGTACCTCGTCCCTCGGTTGTAATTCCTAGTTGCTCACGTATTTTACTTTTCGCTCCATCTGCTGCAATTACATAGTCACAATGAACAACGCTCTCTTTTTCCGATTCGCGATCCCGAATCGTTGCTATTACTCCTTTTTCCTTTTGTTCAAAAGAAACTAATTCATGATAAAAAGATAGTTGCCCGCCTAATGTTTTTGCTTCTAGTAACATCATCTCTTCTAAAGTAATTTGATAACAAGCAGTTTGTTTTGATGGACTAATCTCTTCTATTTTTTGAAGTAACTTTTCATCGTTTCCATATTGAGCGGTCCTCATTTTTGCCAATTCTTCCTTATTCGCCTCAGCTATTGTATGAACCGCTATTCTTCCTCGGCAATTTTCTAATGTTTTACCCGCCGATCTAATTCTTTGTTCTAAACCCAATTCTCGAAATAACTCCATCGTACGAAAAGTGATTCCACCTGCTTTCGGATGAATTGCAGTAGACTGGTGCCTTTCAATCAGTAAATAATCAATATTATGTTTTGCAAGAAATAACGCAGATGCTAATCCTGATAATCCCCCTCCAACAATTAAAACTGGTACATAATTTGGTTTCATATATTTATCCTCCACATCATTGTTCTGAGCTCAGTGACATAAATATAATCAAAAAAACAACAAAAATATAGACTTATATTTCATTTTAAATTATCATATAGATAGATTACGCCCCAAATTACTTTTACTTTTTCATGCATCTATAATCTGCTTGAATTATGCGTGTATGAAAGAGTAAAACTAAAGAACTCACTTTAGTAGACACCAAAATAATGAAAACATTATAAGCGGTCGTAACCCTAAAAATTATACAGGGTTATGACCGCTTAATTTTTTGCTCAATGGCTTAACCATCCTCATTTGGAAACAACGTATTATTAAATCATTTTCTATTTTTAAAACTTTATCCATCCTGGTATGTAATCCTTTTCTATCCCCCTATCATTTTCAACATAGAAAATTCATTCGTCTCGATTTTCTTTCCCAATATTGCAGCTCATACAACAATCATGTAGCATTACCGTATCGAAGTAATGGTCCATCATCTTAAACCTTTCGACTTACTATTGGAGGTATAGTGATTAAAATGAATAAACAAGAACAATTAAGTGTTATAAAAAAAGATTTTATTGATTCACAAAAAGTATTATTGGCAATTGGTGATGAAACACGTCAAGCTATTTTGTTAGTTCTCATGGAAACTGAATGTCAAGCAGGATTACGTGTAGGAGAAATTACGAAACAAACACACCTTTCTCGACCAGCGGTATCACATCACCTTAAAATTTTACGAGAAGCCGGTATTATTTTAATGCGAAAAGAAGGTACAAAAAACTTTTATTATATTGATATACGTACAAAATTAGGTTTATTAAAGAACCTTGTATTAGATATTGAAAAGCTATTGCACAACTTTTATTGAAATTTGGAGGTATAAGCAATGAAAGCGATGATAATTGATAAATACGGGAAAGTTCCAATGCGTATGGCAGCGGTACCTACCCCTGAAATAAATGAGTATGAGGTGCTCGCAGAAATTCATGCAGCTAGCATTAACCCAATTGATTTTAAAATACGCGATGGAAAAGTGAAGTTGTTACTTAAATATAAAATGCCCCTTATTCTTGGTAATGACTTTTCTGGTGTCATTGTAAAAGTCGGAACTAAGGTGACTCAATTTAAAGTTGGTGATGAAATATATGCACGTCCAAGAAAAAATAAGATCGGTACTTTTGCGGAATATATAGCCATTCATGAAGATGATATAGCCTTAAAACCGAAAAATTTAACTTTTGAGGAAGCAGCGTCGATTCCACTCATTGGCTTAACATCATATCAAGCATTACATGACATCATGCAATTACAAAAAGGACAAAAGATTTTAATTCACGCTGGATCCGGCGGCGTTGGTACTTTCGCAATTCAGTTAGCCAAAATAATGGGTGCCACTGTTGCAACAACTGCTAGTGAAGCTGGTGAAAATTTAGTAAAGTCTCTTGGCGCAGATGAAATTATTAATTACAAAAAAGAACAGTTTGAAGATATACTGAAAAATTATGATGCGGTATTTGATACACTTGGCGGTACAACACTTGAAAAATCATTCGATATTATAAAAAGCGAAGGGAACATTGTTTCCGTTTCAGGAATGCCGAATGCTCGCTTCGGTAAAGAATTTGGTTCAGGATTTTTCAAAACACTCTTATTTTCATTAGCAAGCAAAAAACTTACTACACTTGAAAAAAAGCATAATGCTCAGTATTCATTTTTATTTATGAAGCCAAGTGGGGATCAATTACGTATAATTGCAAACTATATTGAAGCTGGAAAAATCAAACCGGTAATCGATCGAGTTTTCCCTTTTGAAGATGCTCAAAAAGCAATGGAATACTCAGAGGCTGGAAGAGCAAAAGGAAAAATCATTGTAAAAATAAAATAAATATAAAGACTCCATTTTCTTAAAATGGAGTCTTTATATTTACTGTTAAATAGACATAGTGCAGTGAAGTCCTTACAATAGATTGCAAGGGGAAATATCATATTATACTTTTAGCTAATTTTACAAAGAATACATACGTACAAATACATAATAAAAAAATAAACAAGGAGGAGATAAAATGACTAAAAATAATGAAGCTGGTTGGAATTTAGATAATAGTTACACGAATCTACCACAAACATTTTATACAGAAATCCCCCCTACTCCCGTAAGTTCACCGGAGCTAGTTAAACTAAATCATTCACTAGCAATATCTCTTGGCTTTAATCCTGAAGAATTGAAAAAAGAAGCTGAAATTGCTATTTTCGCTGGTAATGCACTCCCAGAAGGAGCTCATCCATTAGCACAAGCGTATGCCGGTCATCAATTCGGACATTTTAATATGTTAGGCGACGGTCGTGCTCTTTTAATTGGCGAACAAATTACTCCTTCAGGTAAACGTTTTGACATTCAACTGAAAGGTTCTGGCCCTACTCCGTATTCACGACGCGGTGATGGTCGCGCTGCACTCGGTCCGATGCTACGTGAGTATATTATTAGTGAAGCAATGTATGCACTCGATATTCCAACTACTCGCAGTTTAGCAGTTGTTACAACTGGCGAACCAACATATCGTGAAACAAAGTTACCTGGAGCAATTTTAACTAGAGTCGCTAGCAGTCATATACGTGTCGGCACATTTCAATATGCTGCAGCTCGCGGTTCTATCGAGGATCTTCAATCACTAGCTGACTATACGATAAAAAGGCATTATCCAGAAATTGAGGCTCATGAAAACCGATATACTGCATTACTACAAGAAGTCGTAAAGAAACAAGCAAGTCTCATCGCTAAATGGCAACTTGTTGGATTTATCCATGGTGTAATGAATACTGACAATATAACGATTAGTGGAGAAACGATTGATTACGGCCCTTGTGCATTTATGGACAATTACGACCAAGGAACTGTATTTAGCTCTATTGATACACAAGGTCGCTACGCATATGGGAATCAGCCATATATGGCCGCATGGGACCTTGCGCGATTAGCAGAATCTTTAATACCTATTCTGCACGAAGATGAAGAAGAAGCATTAAAGATTGCACAAGACGAAATTTCAAAATTCAGCGTGCAGTACGAAAACAATTGGTTCCTCGGAATGAAGAAGAAATTAGGACTATTTAACGAAGACGAACAAGACAAAGCACTTATTGAGAAACTTTTAAAAATGATGGAGAAATATAAAGCCGATTACACAAATACATTCCGTTCTTTAACTCTTAACACGTTAGAAAGCAGTCCTCTCTTTGGTAGCGACGAATTTAAAGAATGGTACAATCAATGGCAATCTCGATTAGAACGACAAGAAGAATCGAAAGAGAACGCCTATGAGATGATGAAAAATAATAACCCATCAATCATCCCTCGAAACCACAGAGTGGAAGAGGCATTAGAAGCAGCTGTTACAAATGGTGACTATAGCGTAATGGATAAACTTCTTGAAGCTTTATCAAATCCTTATGAATATTCTCAAGAACAAGCGGATTACTGTACACCTCCTGCACCGACTAATCGTCCTTATAGGACTTTTTGCGGGACGTGATTGTTTAATATTTTTAATGTGCTTTCAATTATTGAAGGCACATTTTCTATTTAACACAAGCACAAATTATAATCCTATGAAATCAAAAAACATATCTTACTATTCCAATCAATTTAATGCATAATTTCCATGACAAATGTTGAGAAATATAAGTTTTACTTTTTAATACTATTATTTTTGTTATTATTATTTATAAGAATATTCGAAAAAGGAGGAATTTTCATGTTTACATCCACTAAAAGTGAACAAATCACACAGCTATTAAACGAATGGTACATAGAGATTCGTTTAAGACGTATAGATAGTGCAAATCGTTTTAAAGAGCAAATAGATAATAAAATTAACATTTTAAAAACCGAATATCCAAAAGGTATACCTGACCAAAACCTATTACTTTATTATTCTCTACTAAATTTCCGATACAATTATTTAATTGATAACTTAGGCGTCTCTAAGGACAGTTTCAATAAAGTTGAATCGTTTGAAATTCCAACAAATAATTTTTTATCATATTACTATCATTTCTTTAAAGCTATTCACTCTGATGCAATTGGAAACTACATATTAGCGAGAGAGCATTATGATAAAGCTGAGGCTTTACTTCAATACATTCCTGATGAAATTGAAAAGGCAGAATTCTACTATAAACTAGGCTACTCCTACTATGATAATCAACAAACACTTCAAGCCATCAAAGAAGTAACAAAAGCTAAAGAGATGTTTTCTAATCACCTAGGATATGAAGTGAATGTAGCTTTTTGTGATAACATTTTAGGTTTAGCATGTATAAATTTAAAAGAATGGGAACTTGCTGAGGAACATTTTACAGCTGCAATGAATCAGTTCCAAAAAACAGGAAAAGAAAAATTCATTTTAATGGTTCGACATAATTTAGGATGGATGTATTCAAATCAAAACCTTCATACATTGGCTATTCGTTATCTTTCCGAAGTTGTCGAGAAATCCCCAAATCATTATAAGGCTATCTTTGCTAGTGCTTTAGAACACTACAAATTAAAGGAAATTGGTATCGCAGACGAGCTAATAAAAAGAGGATTAAATATTAGTAACGAACTAAAACAAGAGGAATTCCAACATCGCTTTACGATTTTACAAGAATTAAATAACAGTTCATCTGCTAAAGTATTTGAAAAAGTAGCATTAGCAGGAATTAAATATTTTGACAGAGAAGAATTATATGAAGATGTTCAGGAACATTATGAATCATTGGCAATTAAGTTCCATGACGAAAACCAACATTCTGAGGCAAGTGAATATTTTTACCGGGCATTACAGGCAAAGAAAAAAGCAAACGCTAAAGGAGGATTAAAATGAAAAAGTTACTCTTAAGTTTTATGGGAATCATTACAATTCTAGCATTAAGTATCGGTGTAACAAACCCAACGAAATTGGATCATTCTAATACCAAGATACAAAGTCTTTCTGTAGGTGATGGCGGCGGTTGATTTATACATCCTATCACGCAAAAATTTCAAACATGAAGTCATGCATTATTGTATGACTTCATGTTTATTCATTGAAAAATTCACTCTTTTATTCTTAGCTCCCTTATGCATTACTACTAAATAGCTTGTTTTTCATACCACTAACAAGAGCTCTTCTCTTGTACTGCATCCATGTCTATTATGTATTAGCTGAGAGATTAGTGCTTATTTTTCGTAATTACAACTAATTCCTTTCCATCATTTTAGCAATCCCCCTGCTTCCCTCACTCCCAACTTTCTCAAGTTCTTTTATAACTAATTCTCTTCTCTCCACAGAATGATTTTGACTTAACTTCGCTTTTCCTTCTATATTATTTATCTTTATTTTGAACCCAACTATTCCCATCCTTAATCCTTCCATATAATTCGGATCTACATCCTTCAGTGAGTAGGTGCTCTTTGAGTTTTCATATTTATGTACTAAATCTTGAAGAGAATCTATTAATTCCTGTTCATCTTCAACAATTTCTAACTCTCCATATACATGGACCGCAACATAGTTCCATGTTGGTACTGCTTTATTTGTTTCATACCATGACGGAGAGATGTAACTATGTGGTCCTTGAAAAACAGCTAACACTTGTTGATTTCCACTATCTTTCCACTGCTCATTCGGACGTGCAAAATGCCCGTATAAAGTAAGTGTTTCCCTATTTAACAATAACGGCAAATGCGTTGCGTAAGGTGCTCCGTTATGTTGAGAAAATAAAGTTGCAAAGCTATTTTGTTCAATAATTTCGTACTTCGTCTCTTCATCTTGTATAGTGAAATGTTTTGGTATGTACATAAGCTCCCTCTTTTCTTATCTTCTTATTTCTCATTATATTTATGAAATTTATTATTGGGCAGGGGCAGATTGTAATAGTTTTATAAGGTCAGTTCATATAGTAAAACCTCTTCTTCAAAAATAATAGGTGACATTATATAATCTCTGCCACCTTAGTCTAGTCAATTTTTTTATTTATACAAACTCCCTTATTCAACGATCCCTTCATAGCTTTTTCTAATACATATTCAATAAATTCCGTTTTACCTAAGCTATAATTTAAGCGATTTTCCGCCGTTTCTGCTAATTCTTTCTTTAGCTTTCCATATTCAATAACAACGTTTGGATTTCCACGAAGGTAATCACGAAACGCCACATGTCTTCTTAACTCTTCACTATTCTTATCGCATACATATAAATGATGTTCCATCCAAATTGTATTCTTCCCGTCCCTCGGAACATATTGATTCTTTCTCCCAAAGGCTTCTCTCCCCTTAAAACTCCACTCTTCTTGATGAAAATAACCTATGTGTTCAAGCCTTTTTATTACTTTTGGAAAAACATCATAATCTTCTATTATAACATCGACATCTAATATCGGTTTAGAAGCAAGACCTTTAATAGATGTACTCCCAACGTGCTCTATAGAAAAAATGAGTTCTCCCATTACGTTATTAATCAACGTCTGTAATTTACAAAATTCACTTTCCCATTGTGTATTATATTTCTCAACAGTAATAAATTGTTTCAATTGACCACCCTTCTCAAATCACTTTTATAACCTCTGAATATGCGTATCCTTAAAATCAGTTTCATACTTCAATCCATACCCAAGCATTCGATCCATTCCAATATGTGCTGTCCATATTAAACCAACCATTAAAATTGTATCCATCTTTAAATAGACCCCTATTAAAACAAGTAATATTGATATGATATATGTGTGAAATAGATTATAAATTTGTGCACCGACACGTTTGTTAATAGCGTACGCCACCATCGCTAAATCAGGCGCAAAAAGTAATACGATAAATAATAACCAACTAAATCTACATAATGCATATATATAAACCGCAGCTAATAAGACGACCAATCCTTCAAAGTGTATAATTCGTTTCTCCAAACTTCATCATTCCTTATTTTTTAACTTAAAAATTTTATTCGGATTTAAAATATTTTGCGGATCAAGAGCTTTCTTTATTTTTTCCATTACTAAAAGCGCAGCCCCATGCTCTTCTTCTTGATACTTCTGCTTCCCTATTCCAACGCCGTGCTCTCCTGTGCACGTTCCACCACGTTTAAGAGCATACAGTACGATACTTTCGTTTATTTCGTCCCCTTTTCTCACTTCATCTTTATCATTTGGATCAATCATTAAGAGCACGTGAAAATTCCCATCTCCTACATGACCAAGAATACCACCAACAAGACCAACTTTATCTAATGTCTCTTTCGCATGTTGTATTGCGCCAGCTAATTCCGAAATTGGTACACAAACATCCGTACTCATTAGCTTTTTACCAGGGTAACTATGAACGTAAGAGTATGCTAAGTTATGTCTTGCATCCCATAATTTATTTCTCGCCGCAGTTTCAGTTTCAAAAGCAACTTCTCTACATTTATGATCAAAAACAATTTCCTTCGTAAACTCGATATCTTGCGTTAGCCCTGCTTCATTTCCGTGAAACTCTAAAAACAGTGTTGGTTCTTCTCTGTAATTTGTTTCATTATAATGATTTACTTGTTTCATAGATAATTCATCAACAAGTTCTATTCTCGCAATTGGAATGCCAGCTTGCAGTATATTAATAACAGCTTCTACTGCATCATTTATAGTTAGAAACGATGCTCTCGCCGCCATAACATGTTCTGGTATGCCGTATACTTTTAATGTTAGCTCTGTAAAGCATCCTAGCGTTCCCTCTGACCCTACGAAAATACCATTCAAATGATAACCTGATGATGACTTCGCCGCTAAATTGCCAGTATGTATCACTTGTCCATCAGCAAGTACCACCTCTAAATCACGAACTTGATCACGCATAACTCCATATCTCACCGCTGTCGTTCCGCTTGCATTCGTAGCAGCCATTCCACCTAACGTTGCATCTGCACCTGGATCTACACTAAAAAACAGACCGTACTTTTTCAATTCTTTATTGAGCTGAGAGCGTGTCACTCCCGGTTGTACCTTCACTAGAAAATCTTTCTCTCTTATTTCAAGTATTTTGTTCATTAATGAAAAATCAACTGTAATCCCCTTTTCATAAGGAATTATATGACCTTCTAAACTAGATCCTACTCCAAATGGAATGACAGGTTTTTTATGCTCACTCGCTACTTTCATTATTGCTCTAACCTCTTCCGTCGTTTTTGGAAAAACAACTACATCAGGTAAACTACTAGTATGGTAAGATTCATCTTTACTATGTAACTCTCTTACTGTCTTATTAACCACTACTTGATCTTCAGGAAGTACATCCTTTAATTCATTTACTAAACGCTCAATTGTTATTTCCATTACACACTCTCCTTTTATATTATTTACTCTACATTAATTATACCATTTTTATACAAAATAATCAGAATAGTTGAATTTATGAAATTTTATGTGCAAAAAAGAACTTGCAGTATTCCCTACAAGTTCTTTTTTAAACCTATATTTTAGACGATTTTTTCAATAAAATCATAAACCAAACTAAAGTAAATGCCATCAGAGAATGAGAAAACCCTACAATATAAGTTAACCCTTTAAAGTCCGCTCCATTTAGTTGAAGAAGTCCTCTCGCTGCCAGCGATCCTAACATTAAAGTTAATGCGATATTATGTAAAACAAACCATTTATTAAATCCTTTCACTTCATGAAAAGCGAATACTTTCGCTAATCCTAAAGCAATTAAAAAGAAGAAAAAGCCAAGTACTAACGTATGTGTATGCAAAAGATTTAATAGTGTAGATCCTAGTATTCCTTTAAATTTCCCATACTCCCTAGCGAATATTCCTGATAGTAAACCAATAATTAAATACGTAAACGATGCGTTATATAATTTCTTCATTATGTACCTCCTTAAGTAGAATGTGTAATGTGTCATATTTAGTAATAATGATAGTTATATAGTAAAAACTCCTAGTTTCCTAGGAGTCATTGTATAAGCATCTCACTCTTTACAATTAATCCTAATTATAAAATATCCTTTTATACAAAACAATCGAACTTTGTGTGAACAAGCAGGGCTCTATTAAAATATGTTGCGCTTTTGTGTTACACAATCCATACTGATTATTATAACTTTTAAAGGTGGTGCAATAGATTGATAGTTCTTGAAACTGAACGAATCACTCTTCGTTGGTTCAATATACAAGATGCTCCGTTCATTCTCCAGTTAGTAAACGATCCTGCATGGATTCAGTTTATTGGTGATAAAGGGGTTAAAAACTTAGAAGATGCAAAAAATTACATCTTAAACGGACCCGTCGATATGTATAATAAAATGGGCTTTGGTCTTTACTTAGTTGAACGAAAAGAAGATCTCACTCCACTTGGCATGTGCGGCCTTATTAAAAGAGATTCATTAGAAGATGTTGATATCGGCTTTGCCTTTTTAGAAAAATTCCGTTCGAAAGGGTACGGCTATGAATCAGCTTCTGCGGTAATCGAATACGGTGTACATAAGCTAGGTATGAAACGAATTGTAGCAATTACTTCTATAGATAATGCTGCTTCAGGCAATTTGTTAGAAAAAGTAGGATTGCGATTTGAAAAAATAATTTCAGACTCAGGAGAAGATTTAAAATTATTTGGGTATAACGCGTAATAAAAAGGTCGCCATGAATGGCGACCTTTTTGCTATTTCACTTCCACCGTATAATTCCCTGTTCCCCCACCATATTGATATACATGTAAATAATACTTACCTGGATGCGCATTGTAGCTGCCCACTAATTTATTTCCTTGCGTCTGAGCATACGTAACATAATTATTTAAATCTGCTGCTGAATAAAGAACCCAGTTTACCCCAATATTATTTTCCTTCGTTACGTTAATTTGAAGGTTTTTTGCAGTTTCTACATTTATTTCAAAGTAATCACTTGTATCACCGTTTCCTAAACTTGCACGTAACAATTGATTTAACTGCAGTTTATTTGCTGTTTGGAATGAATTGTTTGGTTCTTTTTCTACACTATTATCTTCTTTCTTCTGAACCGTTACATTCGTTGTAACAGTATTAGTTAATCCTTTGTCGTCTGTTACTGTTAATTTTGCCGTATATGTTCCTTCTTTTGTATACACGTGAGTTGGATTTTGTTCATTACTTACAGTACCATCGCCAAACTCCCATTTATAAGAAGCAATTTTTCCATCTTCATCTTTTGATCCATCGCTTTTAAACGAGATTGCTTCATTCACATTTCCGCTATACGGGCCATTAATAACCGCAACCGGCGCTTTATTCACTGCACCTTCTTCTGTATTAATACCATGGAACACAACGTCATACTCAAATTGCCCTGATGCATTTACACGGTAATTCACAAAGTAAGCTGTTACTGTTTTATAGCCTGTCCATTCTTTTGCACTTAAACGTTTTAACGTATCATTAACGTTTTGCGTAATTGTTTTCCAGTCTTCATTTTCTCCTTTTGCAGTAGTACCTGTATAAGTTCCTTGCAGTGTAAATGTATTAAAGAACTGT
Organism: Bacillus cereus group sp. RP43; assembly: GCF_040459645.1. Lineage (NCBI taxonomy): Bacteria > Bacillati > Bacillota > Bacilli > Caryophanales > Bacillaceae > Bacillus > Bacillus cereus group sp. RP43. The sequence goes on along the minus strand of NZ_JARVHQ010000001.1, from coordinate 1,934,257 downwards.
GATTTATTTTTCTTTACTGATACATTATTTAATTTCGCTTCCGCTGTAATTTCTGCCGCAATATCCGAAACTGGTTTCGGTGCATGAGTTGCTAAATAATCATCTGACACAAGTGGCACATTATATTTCTCACGATTATCTACTAACATTTGCATATAGTCTTGATACTCTTTATTTAAATTTGCATCTTTACTTAAAGCAGAGCGGTATGCATCATATGCTGTCACATCATTTTTCCTAATAAGATCATGAATTTTGTCAAACATATCATATCTCTTATTGTACATATATGATTGTAAAGCGAAGGAATAATTATAGAAATCCCACGTTCCATACTTTGCATTTAACGTTCGCTCTGCCGTATAACGTTCTGCTGGATTTGAAGATAGTCCTCCTATAATGCTCTTTCTCGGTACAACATTATCCGTTCTCGTTGCCCCTGCAAAGAACTCAGCATTTCCTTCTTCAAACCAAGATAATCTCTCATTTTCATATAACTTACCTTGTCCCCAAAGTCCTGGCACTTCATATCTACCTTGTAAGTAATGCGTGAACTCATGTCGGAACAATTCTTCTAAACTATAAATACTTTCCTGCGGTGTACGTTCATAAGTAAAGAACGTACCTGTTCCTTCTATATAAAGACCGCCGTTATTCGTTTCATATCCGTACAATTGACGGTTAAATTGATATTCAGCTGGGCTATTGTAAATAACCATCGTTAATACATCATCAGGATTCCCTTTTTCTAAAGGCTGATCACTTTCCACAGTACGATGGAATTGAGCTTTCACTTCTTTTGCCGCCCAATATAACCGTTTTACTTTTTCTTCTGTCACTTTATCTCCAGCTTTTAAAACAATTGCTCCATCATCAAATGTATACGTTTTTGGCAAATACTTTTTCTTACCATCCTCTCGTATTTGATCTAAATCAACAACGTTACCATTTGCATCTTTCCCGCCATAATTCGTCGTAATTTGCTCAGCTGCTACGAAATATTGCTCCCCTAAATACGGATAAATTTTCATCGCATCTGTTACAACTTGCAATCCTTTCGTCCCTGTACTATGGAATGTACCGAGTCTACCTGTATAATAAATGCCATTATTAATAAGCCAGCCGTTTTTCGCTGTAATCGTTCCCATTAACGCAAATCTACTTAACTCATTAATATAACTATCTATTTTCTGATACCATACTGTATCTTTTGGTGCTTTTCTCGTATCGTACAAATACGATTGAATATCATAATCCACACCTTGCATAATATCGTAAACCGCATTGCCAGCTGAAAGATTATCTACTAATGTAGAAAAGTTATCATTATATTGTTTAAAAATCTTTGCAGCTGATGTTATCGTTTCCACATCACTCGAAGCATTCCCTATTAATTTTCCATATGATGATACAACTCTATTTTGCTCCAATGTACCAAGGCTGAAATTTGGATTGTTCGCAATCGTTTTTAATGCCGGCAAGCACTTGTCATGATAGCTCCGCTCATTAAGTTTACTTAATTCTGCATTATAAAACCCTAAATAAAACCCAGAGCGCAATACCTCTACTAATGTTTCAATTCCTTTTGAATCATCTTTCGTATAAGCTTGTCCTTGCTGCTTCAATTTATCAATAATCGCCTGCACCCTACTATCATTTTGATAGAATGCAAGGCTGTCCTTATTAAACTGAAATAGCCCCGTAATTTGCTCCCAATCGATTGTTACAAGTAAATCTACTAACTGCTGATTGCTTAACTGATTTAATTCAGCAATTGTATAAGTTTTCGCTACAGCTAATTGCTTACTTTCCTTTTTTACTTCAGGCGGTCTTTGCGATAAATCAGCAAATTGTAGCCTTTTCTCAAAAGATTTGTTTTCGAGTACTTTCGATGAATGAGCTAATTCTTCCACTGGCAATTGTATACCAACCGGCTCCATTTTCAGCACATTTCGATAAGAAACTTGTTCTCCCTTAGTATCTTCCGCCAATATGTTTCCTTGAAAACTACCTAACATTAAACTAGCAAAACTTACCCCTACTAAAACTTTTTTTGAATAGCCTTTCATGCTCTCCCCTACCTTACATTTTTTTAGTGTCCCGCTCCATTATTTTACTATTCTGACTATTTATTCTGTATTGAGAAAAAAGAAGGTAACGTTCACACATGTATCCATGCAAAGTAAAATTAACGCTTGACTCCTCATGCGATTTGTGTCAAAAAAAGGATAGATAATAGCGAAATTCCTGCTACATCTATCCTCTATTTCAACGCTATGATTTTAACTTTATAAACGTAACTTCCGGTAATGTTTGCATATGTTGAATAAATGCATTCTTTTCTTCGGACGATATATTTTTCAACTGTATCCCTACCTTATAAACTATCCCTGTATCTTGCTGTAAAGCTTCAACTTCATATGAAAGTATTGGAATACCTTTCACTCGTAGCGTTTCTAATATTTGTTGTACAGCTGCGTGTTTATTCATACACATTTGCACTGTTATATTTTGCGGAAATAAAAATTGCACCTTAAAAATACGACTTACAATCTCTAAACCAATCAAAACGAGAATCATTGCTCCAATCCCTACCACATACATTCCCGCCCCAATTGCTAATCCTATTCCCGCTGTAGCCCATAAACCAGCCGCTGTCGTTAATCCTTTCACTGCCTGCTTTTGAATAATAATTGTACCTGCACCTAAAAAGCCTACCCCACTAACAACTTGCGCTGCAATACGACTTGGGTCAAGAGACATATGATCTTTAAATACAATATCTGAAAAGGCATATTTCGAAACGACCATTATTAAAGCACTCCCTACGGCTACTAGGAAATGTGTTTTTAATCCAGCTTCTTTTGATCGAATTTCCCTTTCAATTCCAATTATTGCTCCTAATAAACCGGCAACACCGATTCGTATAATAAAATCAATATGTAAGCTCACGGGCACTTCCCCCTTTCATTCATTATAGATAGATAAAATAAAAATTATCACATGCATCTATTCATTGATATAAAAGCATTTTATTAAAATACACTTACTATCCAAATCGATTTATGTTAATATTTTTAATATTAACATAAATTAAAAATAACCTAATTTTATAAGAAAAACTTTAAATTGCAAACCACATTCTATTTTATTTAAAAATAGAATGTGGTTTGCATGAACTGAGGTTGAGAAAAACAGAAAACGCTTTCATTTTTTCTCATAATTTTTTGTGAAATAAAACATAAAGAAAAGGAGCTTACTAACAATGAACGTCTCTTTACTTACACCTACTACCGATTTACAAGAAGAATACTTAGAGTTTTATACCGAATGGAAAGATAGCGGTGAAACGATGATTCCATGGGTTATCTCAAAAGACCCTTCTAACTTCCCAGCTATGATTCAAGAATTACTCGATGCACATAACGGAATAAATATTCCTGAAACTTGGGTACCAGACTCTACGTATTGGCTCGTTACAGATGAAAATAAAATTGTAGGAGCTGTTAATATACGTCATAGTTTAACGGATCATCTATTTAACGCTGGCGGTCATATCGGTTATGGCATTCGCCCTTCTGAAAGAAGAAAAGGTTATGCTACGAAACTACTAGAGTTATCACTAGAAAAAACGAAGGAATTAAACATCACGAAAGCACTTGTCGTTTGCGACGAAGTGAATACAGCTTCGGAAAAAACAATTTTACATAACGGTGGTCTCCGGGATGAAGATTTCACTGAAGAAGATGGTAATGTTGTGAGAAGGTATTGGATTGAGCTATAAATAATTAAAAACAAGCCAGAAAGTGATTACACACTTTCTGGCTTGTTTTATCCCGCGTTAACGGGCAGTACAACTCCCACCTCAAAATTCAGCCGGAACAAAGAAGTTAGGTGGGGGATGAACAAAGCCCCCACTGATTAAAGTTTCACTTTATACTGCTTCTATTTCAAACTGGACTGTAATACCACTTGGGTCTACTACATTAAATCCATTTGAAGTTTCATTTATTTCATGTTGTTTTTCTATTAATCTTTCTTTCACTTCATCTAACGCTTCTTTATGCGGTAGTACTATCGTATATACTTTTAATCCAGTTTCATATGCTGGTGGATGCGGGTTATTTACCCCGTTCCACGTATTTGCACCAATATGATGATGATAGCCTCCTGCCGAAATGAATAAGCAATCATCTTCACGCTGTTGCACTTCAAAACCTACTGTATCTACATAAAATTCATGTGACTTCTCGACATCAGCTATTCGTAAATGTACGTGACCAACTACCGTATCAGCTGGTAATCCATCAAACTCATAATCAACGAGCGTTGCTAGTTCTTTTAAATCAAGTGGCGTACTTCCTCCTGGCCCTTCTCCCCACTGATCACGTGGACGGTCTGCATATATTTCGATACCATTACCCTCTAAATCTTGTAAGTAAAACGCCTCACTATACGTATGATCACTTGCGCTATTAAACCTTGAAATTGGTAAAATTTCATTTGAATATGTATAACGCCCTTCTTGCTCAGCTGGACTTTCAATGACATTCTTATTGCGAATAACACCAAATAATGCCGAAGCAAAAGCCTCACGAGTCGGGACTAAAAAGGCAACATGATATATACCCGTCGTACGTGGTTCTTGAAGCGCTGCATCTTCTAACTGCTCAAGTACAAGTAGTGTCTTCTCACCACCCTTTCCAGCTAAATATGCTTTATTCCCCTCTTGCTTAATTACTTCTAACCCTACTACATTCTCATAAAAAGCAATTTGACGCTCTAAATCTTTTACTTTAAATTCAACATGACCAATACGTGTTTTCGGATGAATTTGTACCATGAATTACTTCCTCTCCTAGTCCTTTATTTCAAAACAAATTAACATAGCCGTTACTATGAAGGATACAACTAAAAACAGACTATGTAAATAAGAAAAATCAGAATTAATAGTTTTTCAAGGCCATTAATGACAAAAAGCCATCTCCTCTGAAATTCAGAAGAGATGGCTTCTATTATGCAAACTATAACTCTATTATTGTATTACCTTTTAACCATTACGCTTATTTCATCTTATGTACTTCTGCAACTAACTTTCCGCCCTGAATGCCCATATAAAGCTTAACAGGAGCATCATTCGTATTTTCAAACACTAAATCTAAATATGGGTATGCAATTGTAGCATCTCTTCCCTGCGGGACATAACCTACTGTTTTAGAATGTGTAGTTCTCTCTACCATTTTCAAACCAGCTTGATCGGCTGCATTGTATAGAGTTGATGATGTTTGACAAACGCCACCACCATAACCATCTACTAATTTACCATCTACAATTTCTTTTCCTAATTGATATCCTTTATCTGGCGTTGTATCACCGATTAATGCATTGAAAGAGAAACTGTCTCCCTTCGCTAAAACTACACCATTGATGCTCGCTGCAGACAAACGAATATTTTCAATTCGGCCACCTGTTGAGCCACCTAAATTCGTTTCATATCTACCAATTACAGTACCGCTTCCTTGCCCATCACTTAATGTTGCGACAGGTTTTTTCTCCACAATTGGTAACTGATAAGAAGAATCCCACATACCTACATTTAATAATTTGTCTACTAATTCTTTTTCCATTAATTCATAAGAAGGCTTTCCTTCTTGCCATGATCCATCAGGTGCTATCCGTGAAGGGACCATCTTTTTGTCAACGCTTTTCCCGACTTCACCTGCAACCTTCGTTACCGATTTTTTGAATTTAGCCTCATCTTCAAAATAACCTAAGCTCGATAAGTCTATTTTTTTCACTTCAGTACCAGTACGCCCATCCACTAAGCTAATTGAATCCTGTACATCAGCCTTAGCCTCTACAACGTTTCCACCAAAATCGCTTACTAATGCCACATCACTTACCTTTGTACCACAACCACTTACTACAGCTACGCATAGCACCCCTACTAATATACCCTTTATTTTTCGGAACAATATACTCTCTCCTTTTCCCCAACATTATTTCTTATGTATTATTTCATTTTTATGTATGTTTTGTTACAATCATTTTACAATATATTTAGAAAATGTTACAAGTTGTTTTTTACTCTATTAAAATTACTCTTTTCTTTTGTAAATGTCTATACATATTTATATAAAAATTTTAGTTTGATAGAATTGTAACCTTTATGTAACCTCAACCCTTTTATCCAGTATATACCATCAAACGAAATAAATACAAATGTAAAAACTCCATATTCTTATTTATAAAGAAAAATCCTGTAAACATAATTAGGTATTTGCCGTGCCACTACTCCGCTTTTGCACATACATTATGGTGAATTTAACCTATTATAAAGAAATGGAGGATGTTTTTATGTATCCCTACAATCCTTATGATCCATATAACCAATATGGTTACCAACCTCAATATGATTTACAGGCACAATACCAACAATATATAGATCAAACAGAACAAATTAATCCATATGATCAAAATCGCCAATTTCAACTTCCAATCTCTTTCCCTGGTACTGGAAACCGTCAACTAGAACGACGAGTAAATGAGCTTGAGCAAAGAGTACGTCAACTAGAAAACACAGTTGAGCGTCATACGCGTAGATTAAACCGCTTAAATCAGCGTTTACGTACAGTAGAAAACAGGCTAAACATTCCATTTTCAGCATTAGAAGACGGATTTTAATTTCGAAAATAACAAATATATAAGGAAGGGACTCCCCCTTCCTTATATAAATTGACGAAAGTTTTTTACATCTCTATACTGATAAGAGTTAATGAAATGAAACAAGGTGATAAAAATGGATTTTGAAATAAATTTTCTTTCCTTTTATGTAGTACAAGTAGAAGGAAAAGGTGAAGCAGTTGATAAACGCTATAAACATTTTCAAACATTAGACGCTGAAGAATATGAAGATAGCTCCTTAAAAGAATTTTTGAATGGTGAATTATTAAAAATTTCAAAGCGAAAAGTGGAACGTCACGCAAAAACGGAACAAGCCCCAACCAAGATTGGTCGCTTTATTGTAGAAGAAGGACATGAACTTGATTCAAACCCTCATTACAACCTTTTTAATCGTATTCGCTTTGCAGAAACAAAAGAACATTTCAAAGATATGAGCGAACCTCTCGTTTATACATATCTTGACACAAGCGCTGTACGTGGTGGTGTATTTTTAATCGCTCAAGCAAAACTACGCAAATACTTTGATGATCCATTCGTATTCGTAATGAAATGTGACTTCGAGCCAAAGGTTGCTTCCATTTCTGATGAATCAACACTGATTCGTAACGTTGAAATGGCCATCACAACAAAAAATATGAAATCTATCCAATATCCGTACATGCCTGAAGAAGGTATGGTCGAAGTGGGCGAGCTAAAAATACACCAAGCATCACACGCCCGCTACTTTGAGGACTTCTTGAAATTCGTCGAGTACGAACGCTCTATGCCTGAAATTATGAAAACACAAGTAATGGACATGGTATATGACCAAATTGAAGATGTATTTGAGGAAGGTACTGAAGAACGCGAACAATTCGACCAAGCTATGGAAGTATGGGCTGCCAGTCCAAAACGTGAAATTATGGAACAATTTTCAACCGAAGAAGTAATGGAAGCGACCGCTCAAATCGTCGAACACGCCCCTGAAGTGGAATTAAAGTTAAAAGCAGACCATATCTCTGTGAAAGCACTGCTTGCTGATTTCGGAGACTTAATACATATCGCAAAGGTAAACGACCGCTATGTATTAATGATCGAGGCTGACACACTTACGTTTGAAAAAGGCTTCTCTCCAATTGAGTTTCTGAAGCCAGATGAATTGCAAGATGTGATTGAGCGGATTGAGAAGAAGCAACAGTTTGGGTATAATCCGAGCGAGATTGAATAGAACTCTTTTATAAACAGTGACTACTAAAGTGTTTATAATATCAATTATGTGTTCACAAGCGTGACCACGTTTGTGAACATCCAGTACTAAAATTCTTAGTTCTAATATTAAATAAATGCTTCCATATAACTATTTTTTACTGAGCGCTATTAAAAAGCGCTCTTTTTTTTGGACTTACTTGACGTTTACATTAAAAACCGATTCTACTAAGAATCGGTTTCTCTGCTTTATAACAAAATATGCTTATTTTTAAAAATTATTTTTGATCCAAGATGAAATTTGTTGCAGGATCCAGGAGATTCTTTCCTTTTTGTACAAACGCATTTCCAGTCGATAGATCCTCTTCAATATTTACTTGTATACCACGTATTAGAAATTCTTTACTTTTTACTAGTAGACCAAGTCCTTCTATAAACTTTTGATGGTTTTCCTTTAAGTCACTATGTATTTTGTTAAAATGAAAATTTCACTTTACTACCTCAAATTTATTGTACTCGTAAAAAGATAATTGGAAACGATATTTTGGATGCTCTCTCACCCAATCGTAGGCTTCTTCTAAAATATCCATTTTGTTTTGTGAGTCATTAAGTTCACTACATTCTTCCTTTTTCTGTTTGCACAGAGGACAGAATCCATCCACTATCTCGGCACTCATCGCATTAATAGTTTTTCTTTCTAAGTCAACTAATAGACGAAGAATAAGAGAATGTTCTGCTTCTGTAGTCACCATCATTTCAGCAATCCTATCCTCATCCCAAAAGACACCATTTAATTCCATATTTACGTTGACATCTTTAATATCCAAGTTTATCATCATCGCATCTCCCATGTATAAAATGCTTACCTTACTCTTCAATTTTAATCTTTAATACACCACGGTTTAAAGATATGTTAAGCTTTTTCCAATTCTTCTTCTTTGCTATAAAAGGAAGTGTAATAAAAGCAATAAGTGATGTGAATATTATACCAAAAACTAAAATGGTTAAAATGTTAAAGACTGCTTCCATTTAACTGTACCCTCTTTCATTTGTATGAGTTCTTATTTTATTAATACAAATTAAAATTCTAGCTACCGCCTTAAATTACAAAGCAATAATAACAACAAATTGATTCCTATTTAATATGAATACTTTATTCTTCCGTTAATACGATGACATTAAATTTATGTAGTTAAAGATGGAGGAGAATGTCATTTAACCTCTGCATTCTCCTCCATCTCAGCCAAATACCTAAGCTGCCTTTCCGCTTTTCTCACCGCCGTAGGAAAGTGTTTTTTCAGAAGTTCTACTGCAGATTCACTTATATAATATCTTTCCGTTATACTTTCCCACGTGTCACTACTTTCAAATGCACTCCATACAAAAGGACGCTCTGCACTTTTTTTCATTTCTTTAAATGCCCATTTTCGCATCTTTTTTTTCGCTTTTTCTGTTAGTTTTCCGTTCTTTACAAGTTCAAGCTCACCATGTCTTTTATATCGTTTGTTAATATCTCTCTCACCACATACTTTAAGAAATATATTTGCTGTATTTTCAGCATCTGCGAAAGCACGATGTTGCCTACCTTCCCACGTTAAATCAAGCTGCTCCACTGCAAATTGTAAACTTGGTGTATGTTCAAATAATTCTTCATACGCTTGGAAAACAAATTTTTGCACATCAAATCTGCTCTCTTTTTCCATACATGGGCATTCTACACCATGTAATGTACAATCGTGAGATAGAAAATGATAATCTTCTTTTCCCCATGAAATAAATATAGAATCTTCTCCGATAAACTTAATAAATTTCTCTATAATTTGAGGGAACTTCTCTACACCAATTAAATCTTTCTTTGTAATTCCAGTTAATTTTGTTGTATGACGAGTTAATGGAGCACTTGGTTTTACTAACTCTGAAAATACTCCAATAATCTTCATTGTACTCACATCTATTTTTACAGCTCCAATATCAACTATTTCTGACGGATCTTCCGATTTATACGGCCTAAAATTCCTTTCAATATCAAACACAATGAAATGTGTAGCATTTTTCAATTTATTTACCTCTTTCTAAATTCCTATTAATATGAAAAGCCTAATTAACAGCTTCTCTTTATTTTCAGTATCTATTTATACATACAGTTTATACATTTAATAAACTTAAATATAAAACAAAAATTCAGTCTTATTCACAAATATACATAGGAGGACATTCATTCACCAAAAAAACGCAAAAAAAAAGAAGGGCAAGCCCTTCTTTTTTTCATAATTACTTCTTGTTTACGTTTGTAGCTTGAGGTCCACGGTTACCTTGTTCTACTTCGAAAGTAACTTCTTGACCTTCTTCTAAAGATTTGAAGCCGTCGCCTTGGATAGCTGAGAAATGTACGAATACGTCTTCTCCGCCTTCAACTTCGATGAAACCGAAACCTTTTTCTGCGTTAAACCATTTTACTTTACCGTTTTGCATTTAAAAAATCCTCCTACAATGTACCTATATGTACATATTCATTTTCAACCACTTTACAATAATACTTCATATATTAAAAAACTGCAACCCCAGAGGAGATTTAACATTGCTATCCTCCTCGGAAGTTACAGCTCATTTAAATCTCTATATTATTAAAAGTAAAATGGTTTAAAGTAACTATATCATATCAATATAATAAAAGTAAAGTTTTTTTTAAGCTATACAGCTTTTTTCTTCCACTGCATCGCTTTTAATTCACCTGATCCCGCTACAACATAGCCTTCTTTTTCATTAACAATGCGCCAACCATGCCCTTTAACCGAATCACATACTGTAACAATTCCTTCTTCAAGAAGCACACGGCAAACATTGCTAATTCCCGCCTTATTTTGCGTTGACGTTGTATATAACACATGTTGATCTACACTTAAATCTAAATAACTACTAGCTTTTTGTTCACTTTGACATGTATGCCAACATATTTTTTCATTCTCAATACTCTCATCTATTTTACAAAAAGAAATATTCCCGCTAATTCCCCTGCACGATCCACTTGCCGCTACTAAATAGGAATTATGTATAGTCAACGCAGAAATCATCTGATTCATCGCTATTTTAATCCTTTTTAATTTACGTGTCTCTAAATCAAAAAGCCAAACACCACCATACTTAGTATGTATTTTCGTACCAATAAATAAGTAATGTTTATATAAAAATAATGATCGAATAGATGGTGCCTCGCTACCATAATTAAGAAATGGCTGAATAGTCTCCCATGTGGAACCAAAATTATTAGAATGATACAGTGTTTTATCTCCATGAGCAATTACTGTTCCATTTTCATTACTACATACATTCCAGCTCGTTGCTTTCGTTGGAAAGCGCTGGATCGTCCACGTTTCTCCACCATTCATACTACGAATAAAAACTCCTTCGTCTCCTACTCCGTAAACTACGTTATCTTCACTATGTAAATCCCGAATTCGTTTTTGGAATCCAGTTAAAATCTGTTTCCATTCTCCGTCTTGTTCAATAAATAAGCCATCATATGTAGTAGCTAACATAAGTTTTCCATCTCTTAATTTTGTAATAGCAGTTGCACTTAACATTGTTTCCACGTTGACACTCCCATTCTTAGAATTTCTCGGCAAAAGCAATTGCAAAATCACTGCATTTTTCAACGTCTTCTTTATCTTCTGGAGCTAATTCAATTTTCAATCCTTCTTGTACAAGTTCTGCCCCGCATTTTACAAGACGTTCTTCAAATATCGTTACCGCTTCACAAAACAGTTCATACGCCGTATCACCTGATCCAAAAACAGCCACTTTTTTACCCGTTAAATCTATATTTTCTAACTCATCATGGAAATCTTCCGCCTCAAATGGTAATTCACCATCACCCCACGTATAAGATCCTAAAATGATTCCATCATAAGCTAATAATTCTTCAGCATCCATACCTTCCATCTCTTGCAATACTACTTCATGATCAAAGGCATCTAAACTTACTTTAATTAAATCAGCAATACTCTCTGTATTCCCTGACATACTTGCATACGCTATTAAAATTTTCGCCACTTTGGCATCCCCCTCTTACAATAAATGATTCTCATTCTCATTATATTAATAATGAGAATCAATTTCAATTATATTTTTTGCTATTTTATTTAATTCCATAAAAAAAGAACAGATGACTATACAATCATCTGTTCTTCTTTATTACTTTTTAAAAATACCAAATGGTTTTCCAACTGGTAATACAACTTTTCCGAAGTGTGTATTTAACACAGCTGCTGCTGAACCATAGAAAGATAGTAATGAAATACATAGTTCAGAATACGCTGCTAAATTATGCATTGCGTGCGGCATAACACCTAAAGTACTTAATGAAAGACCGATAAATAAGAAATCAATAAGGACGAAAATCATAAATAATACTTTATGTGTTTCCATTGCACCAATTGTCATAAAAATCGTGAAAATCAAGTATCCGATAAAGGCTACACCAAGCTGTTTTGAATCTGCAGTTTGGGCTAATTTTTCGCCAAATACTCCAAGTTGAATTAACCAAGTCATTCCAACACCTAACCAAAATAGGCCGTACGCACCAAATGCTGTTGTACCGAACGTATTGTTATGCTTTGCATCGTGAATGCATGCAAAGATTTGTGCAAATCCTCCTAAAAAGATTGCCCATGGTAATACAAGTGAAACGCCATCTGTTAAGCCTAACTTTTGAGATGATGCTACAAGTGTTACCATCGCTAATCCAAATAGACCAATTCCAGATGGATCTGCTGTTGTCATTTTCACATGATGTGTAGTAGTTTGATTGCTCATATAAACCTCCTGATTATAAACATACTCGAATACAATACTTAAATCAGAAGACTATGTCAATGGTTTTTTTTGTATGTTGTCAGACCTTATTCTCTATAATAATCGAATACACTTTGGGCCACATCATACGGTTTTATATTTACATTTGGCAACTCATTTATCGGCATCCATAAAGGAATATAACTCCCTCTATCTTTCAGCTCGAACTCCTCACCTGTACCACTTCCGAAAACTCCATCTGTAATATGAGCATTATAATAATACTCCGTACCTTTATACTCCACCTTTGCAATCAAATGCTCCACTTGTATATGTACCCCTAATTCTTCATAAACCTCTCGCTTCGTTGCTTCTTCAGGTGTTTCTCCTTCTTCAATTCCCCCGCCTGGAAAAACAAAATACATCTCACCTTCTCGAACACGTTTTATAAGAGCGATTTTATCGTCCTGTACAATAATAGCTGCACCGCGATTTCTTCTCACTTTATTACCTCAACACCAATCGCAACTGTTCCCCATTCTTTTTCTTGTTCTTTCGTATATATTTCGTATGTACTTTCTAACATTTCTTCTATACTAAGTTTTTCACAATCAAATAATTTTTTATCAATTTGTTTGTACATCTCTTTAAAACTCTCATATCGTTTTATCTCCGTTACTTTTACAGCCATCGTTTCTGCTGTCGTAAAGTTCGTAAATACAATTTCATCGCCTTGTTTTATAAGTTGACGTTTTTTATCGTATAAGCGTACTTCATATACCTTTTTTCCTGATTGAATTGACTGAAAAGGTTTATTATATAATCCCATTTCGTACCTCATACATTCCACTCCCTTTTATTCATTTTGCCTACTAATATACTTTGCACATTATCAATTCATACAACACAGTTCACCTTACCTCACCTTGCATATAATATTCCATACCTATTGCTTGATTGGGGAAGGGGGCTAAATAATTATGTTATATTTAAATCAAAAGCCTGAATATAGTAAATATGATATTGGTGATTATACTTATAGTAAAGTAGGTCCAACTATTTTTTCTTGGAATGATGAAACGAAATTAAAAATAGGTAAGTTTTGTTCATTAGGAGAAGAAGTCGTTTTCATACTTGGCGGTGAACATCGTGCTGATTGGATAACGACTTATCCATTTAATGTCCTCTTCGAAGAAGGAGCACATATTACTGGTCACCCTTCTTCAAAAGGTGATATCATAGTCGGCAATGATGTATGGATTGGTTATCAATCCTGCGTTTTATCTGGTGTTACAATTGGTAACGGGGCCATTATTGGTGCAAAAAGTGTAGTTACAAAAGACGTACCTCCATATGCAATTGTCGCTGGTAATCCTGCAAAACTAGTTCGATATCGTTTCCCGCAAGAAACCATTGAAAAACTAGAAAAACTTGCATGGTGGGACTGGGATATTTCTGTCATAAAAGGAGCTATTCCATTTCTACTCTCCAACAAAACCAACGAATTTTTTACCTCACCCGAAAAAGAATCTACATGATTGATACACATAAAAAAGAGCATCCTATTCTTTCAGGATGCTCTTTTTATATTTACTTTTTATTTATTTGCAACTGATTACACGGAGAACAGTGAAATGGAATTTTATCTAAACAATTAAAGTTTGTTTCACAAATTTGTTCTATCGTTGGAATAAATGGAATGACAACCATGTTACTTTCTATTATTTGTGTAACAGGTGGTAATATTGTACCTACTTGATGTTCAAAGCGAATATTCGCTTGATTAATATAATTTCCTGAACCACTTGGTGCACTCTGAACTGCTACTTGGAACGAAACTGCCCGTGCTTCACCTGGATTTAAACTTCCTATAAGAAACCCTGATACTGGGCTTACATTTGGCACTGGCGTATTATCAACAGTTACACTTCCAGGAACAAATCGAAAACTGCTATCTAACATATCTTGAAAACGAATATTTTGTATGACAGTATCCCCCGTATTTGTAATGACTGTCGTAAACGTAATGACATCTCCAATTGTTGCTGTTTGAAGATCTGCCGTTTTTACGACTGTCGTTGAGACATTTTGAGGAATAAACGGGATAACAACTGTATTACTATCGCCTTCAACTACTACAGGCGGCTCATTCGGATTTACAGTTGCGAGCCCATTCGCTTTAGCAGTATTTGTAACTAAATTATTTATTTGCCCTCCTGTTATTACAACTTGGAAATTAATAATTGCCGCATCATTTGGTTGAAAATCACCTAACGGAATACCAGTATTCGGATTGGCAAATGGAAAAGGTACATCATTTACCGTTACCGTGCCATTTATAAATAACGTATTTGGATCAATGATATCTGTTAAAACAATATCCGTCACAGGAACTGTACTATCATTTATAACAGCAATTCCGTAAGTGACAACATCTCCTACCATTGCTACTTCAAAGTTTGCTCCTTTTGCAACAAATAAGATTGCAGTATTTACCGTTACAATAACTGTATTACTCGTGTCCATCACTGTAACTGGCGGCTCTCCTGGTACTAAAATATATTCTGCTGATGCCCCAGCAACGTTCACTACTGTACCACCATCTGGAAAACTCGTAATCGTAGCTTCATATGTTACAATCGCCGTCTCACCGACTGGAATGTCTAAAATCGTAAATCCAACCTGTGGATTTACTCCTGGACGCGCTACTCCATTTACCGTTACACTATTTGGTACAAAAACAGCTTCCGGAGATAGTACATCAATAAATTGAACATTCATTGCATCAGCCGTACCAGTATTTAATATGCGAACACGGTACGTTACCGTTTCTCCTACTCCAACAATTGAATGATCTACTTCTTTCAGCATATCTAAACTGCCTCTATTTACTGGTGTGACTGTCGTATTACTTGAATTCGTAATTGTAAACGGTGGTTCTCCTGGAATCAATTCGAAATCACCAGTTACTCTCGCTGTATTCATAATGCTACTAGAAGGTGGAATTACGATTACATTTACTTCAAATGTGATTAGTATGCTATCTCCTACTGCAAGATTTGGTAATGAAAAGCCTACGAAAGGATCTAAACCTACTTGTGGAATCCCATTTATCTGTACACTTCCAGGAACAAATTCTAAACTAGCGGATGGAACATCGATAAACTGAACATTCGTCGCCAGTACCGTTCCTGTATTCGTAACTTGCACACTATAAGTTAACGTATCTCCTAATCGTGTTGCTTGTTTATTTACTGATTTAATAACATTAAATCTACCTCTATTTACCCTTGTTATCGTCGTATTACTCGGTTCAGTTACTACAACAGGTGGCTCTCCTGGCACTAAAGTAAAGCTTCCTGTTATATTTGCAACGTTCGTAATTGTTCCTGATGACGGGATGGTTGTAACTGTCGCTTGAAACGTCACTATAACCGTTTCACCAACGAGTATATCTCCAACTCCAAATCCAGTAATCGGATTTAAGTTGGGTTGCGGGGCTCCATTTACCGTTACACTATTTGGTATAAATGACGCTCCTGCTGAAATCGTATCAATAAACTGAACATCGTTAGCTGTTACTGTTCCTGTATTCGTTATTTGCACTGTATACGTTAATACATCTCCAACTAAGGTAGCAGCTCTATTGACTTGTTTAATAACATTAAAGCGTCCTCTATTTACAGTTGTGAGCGTTGTGTTACTTGGCTGATTTACTATAACTGGTGGTTCTCCTGGTACTAATATAAAGCTTCCAGTAACATTTGCCGTATTGGCAATTGTTCCGTTTGATGGAACACTAACAACAGTTACCTGGAATGTGACTTCTACACTTCCCCCTGGATTTATATCTGGAAGTGGGAATCCATTATTAGGATTGAACCCAGGTTGTATCACACCACCTATCGTTACACTATTCGGCACGAATGCTATAGAGGAAGGTAATACATCACTATATTGAACATTCGTTGCTGTCACTGTCCCTGTATTTTGAACTACTGTCGTATAGGTGATTGTATCGCCTACTGCAACAATCGGCTGACTTACTGATTTTAATACATTCAAACCAGATTCATTTATTTCTGTTAATGTCGTGTTACTTGTCGTCGTTTCAGTAATAGGCGGTTCTGTTTCACTTACAGCAAATGTAGCGGTAACGTCTACAAAGTTAACAACTGTACCACCTTCTGGTATGCTCGTTACCATCTCCTGATATGTGACAAGTACAAAATCATCTACAGGTATATCTGGGACTGTAAAACCAATAAAAGGATCTAATCCTGGTGCCGATACCCCGTTTATGCTCACACTTCCTGGTACAAATGCTACACCCGCGGAAGTAGTATCTATAAATTGAACATTCGTCGCTGCCACTGTTCCAAAATTAAAAATCAATACATCATACGTTAAAATTTCTCCTACAGTCGCTACTTCTTTATCTACTAATTTTAACGGAAAAATAAACGCTATATTAATTGTCGTAACGACTAAATTCGTTAATATCGTTTCCGTAATCGGTGGTTCCTGCGGATTCGGTTGTGAAGTAAATGTAACGTCAGCATCGTTTAATATGACTTCATTATCTGGAATTTCTGTAATCGTCACTTGGAATGTTACCGTAATACTTCCACCAGCAATTAATAACGGAGTAACTGTAAATCCTATTTCTGGATTTAAACCGAATTGCTGAACCCCACCTATCGTTACACTATTTTCGACAAATGTCGTTCCTTCCGGAATGACATCTTGGAAGAGTACATCTGTAACAGGTATAATTCCTATGTTCGTAATTAGCACGCTATACGTTAATACATCTCCAACAGCCCCAGTTGCAACGTCAACTGTTTTTGTTGCTGTTACTTCACCAGGAGGAGGTAACGGTATTGTAACTACTGTCGTATTACTTGAATTTGTCGTTGTTACAGGTGGTTGTAAAGGATTTAATAAGAAAGTGGCTGTAGCAGATGCCGTATTTAATACTGCTCCGCGCGTGGATGGCGCAACTACTGTAACTTGGAACGTTACTGCCACTGATGTCCCAGCAGCAATATTAGGAAGTAGAAAACCAACATTTGGATCAAATCCAGGTTGAGGCGTTCCATTTATCGTTACACTATTTGTGACAAATGTTGTTTCGGGTGCAATAGGATCAATGAAAGAAACATTCGTCGCTGGTACTGTGCCGTTATTTCGAATGACAACAGAATACGTGTAAGTTTCTCCAAGTGCTGCTTGTTGTACAGATGAAGATTTTTGTATATTTAACTGCGCTGTGTTTACTTGCGTCACGACGAAATTGCTATTCGTAACAGTCGTTATTGGAGGATTAGCTGGATTTATAAGAAAACTTGCAGTAACGTTCGATTGGTTTCTAATATTTCCACCGCTCGGAACACTCATCACTGTTACTTGAAACGTAATTGTAGCCGTTTGTCCGACCGGAATATTTGGTACTGGGAAACCTGCCATAGGATCCGCGCCTTGCTGAACAACTCCATTTATCGTAACACTATTTGCTACAAACGCAGTTCCAACAGGAATCGGATCTTGAAAAATAATATTCGTTGCAGGAACAGTTCCTGTATTTTGAATGAGAATCGTATACGTTAACGTATCTCCTACACCTGCTTGCGGTGTGTTTACACTCTTTATTACATTAATTGATCCTACATTCACTCGTGTCACAACAATATTACTAATCGTTACAATTGTAATTGGTGGCTGCAGAGGACTTACTTGAAAATCAGCAGTTACATTTGCATTATTCGGAAGAACTCTATTTGGTGGCACACTCGTGATTGTCACTTGAAAAGCAACTGTTACCATCCCTCCTACTGGAATATTGGCAAGTGGAAATCCAGTTGTTGGGTTTAAACCTGGTTGAGGTGTTCCATTTATTGTTACACTATTTGCTACAAACGTTGTTCCAGATGGAATTGGATCGAGGAATGATACATTTGTTGCTGCTACTGTTCCACTATTTTGTATACGAACTGTATACGTTAACGTATCTCCTACACCTGCTTCAGTAGCGCTTACACTTTTCATTACATTTAACCCTGAAGAATTCACGACTGTCATAACAGTATTACTTGGTATTGTTACAGTAATCGGTGGCTCCGTTGGATTTACAAGGAAATCTCCAGTTACATTCGCATTATTTACGACATTATTTCCTTGGGGAATTTCATCAATTAATACTTCAAAAGTAACAATTACACTCGCACCAGTAGGCAAATTATTTAATGGGAATCCAAGCTCTGGATCTGCCCCTTCTTGTAAAACACCATTAACAAATACACTGTTTTCAATAAATAAAGTCCCTTGCGGAATTGAATCTTGGAAAAATACATTTGTAGCTGGTACACTACCTGCATTTATGATTTCGATTGTATATACTAAAACATCCCCTACCGTTGCAACATCCGTATTCACTGCTTTCACAACTTCAAAATTCCCTGATTGTACAGTTGTATTCACAATATTACTCGGAACATTGATTGTTACTGGCGGTTCGCTCGGATTCACTTGAAAACTTGCTGTCACATTTGCTTGATTTAAAATATCTTCATTTTCTGGATCCTGTACAATTAATACGTCAAATGTGACTACAACGGTTTGAGCCGCAGGAATATTTGGAAGAGAAAATCCTGTATTCGGATTCAATCCACTTTGCGGTACTCCATTAATCGTTACAGAATTTGCAACGAAAGAAACAGCGGAAGAAATAGTGTCTTGGAAAAACACATTTGTTAACGGAACGTTTCCTGTATTTTGGACGGCAATCGTGTATGTTAAAGTGTCCCCTACTGCCGCTTGCGTTGTATTCACTTCTTTTATTACATTTAAACCACCTGTATTAACTTGTGTCACTACAGTATTCGTTTGTCTATTAATCGTTACTGGCGGCTGATTTGGTTTAACGACGAAATTAGCAGATACATTTCCACGATTCGCAATCGTACCGCCTGATGGCGTAGATGTGACTCGTACTTGAAAAGTCACTGTCCTACTTCCGCTGGGAGATATATTCGCTACCGTAAACCCAGTCGCAGGATTTGCTCCAGGCTGTGAAACCCCATCTACAGTCACACTATTTGGAATAAAAGTCGTTCCAGTTGGGATCGGATCTTGAAAAATAACATTTGTCGCAAGTACATTTCCTGTATTTTCAATTGTAACGGTGTACGTAAGAACGTCATTAACTGTCGCAAAAGCTCTATCCACTGTTTTTCTCGTTCTTAGATCAGCTATATTAATAGTAGTAAATACAGTATTACTTGTCGCTTGACCTGAAATTGGTTGTTGACCAGGCACTGGAGTAAAGTTAAATGTCACACTCGCGCGGTTCGGAATTGGATTTACAAGAGGATTAGATGTTACTCGAACTTGAAAGCGCACTACAGTCGTTTGTGAAGCATTAATACTTCCAAGATTAATACTACTTGATGGATTCGCTCCTGGACGTGCAACTCCATTTACCGTAACACTATTTGCGACAAATGTTGTTCCTGCAGGGATACTATCAACAAAAATAACATTGTTTGCAGTGACATTCCCATTATTCGTGACATTAACTGTGTACGTTAATACGTCATTAAGCGTTGCCGTCTGTAGGTCCACAGATTTTTGCATACTTATAGTTGCTTGATTCACTGTCGTTTGTACTGTATTTGAAGAAGACGTACTTGTAATAGGGGGACTACCGACAAAAGGACGGAATTGATATGACACCATTGCACGATTTGGAATAGGATTTGGGTTCGGGAACGATGTTATTCGAACTTGAAATGTAACAATTCTTTGCGTGTTATTTGGGATTGTACCTAAATTAATTCCATTCGCTGGATTCGCACTCGGTTGTGTTACTCCACCTACCGTTACACTACCTGCTACAAATGTCGTTCCGTTCGGAATACTATCTTGTAATACAACGTTTTCTGCACTTCCTGTTCCTGTGTTCGGGACCGTAATCGTATAGGTGAGAGTATCCCCTACTCCTGCAACTGTCCTATTAACCGATTTAACAGGATTAATGATTGGACCTGTCGCATCAATTTGAACACCAAAACCAGCTGCAGCGTATCCATCTCCATTTGTGACAAAGCGAACAGTTGCTGACGTCTGATTGTTCACTAAAGAAGATGAGGCATCTACGTTCGTAATATCCCACCCTTGTCTTCGGACCGCTAAAGCGATTCCTAACGGCTGATTCAAATCTCCAAATGTGCCGCTTGTATCTAGATTGCCACTATCATTACAAATTTGTGATTGAAAGAAATTATTCGCGGGGTTTCTCGGTCCGAATAATGCGACTGTAGCATTTGCATTCGGTCCAAAGCGAAGCTGATCTCCAACAATGTTAGAATCACCTTCTTGAGCAGTTACAAGTACTCTTCCTGTAACAGAACCTGTAGATGGAGTTGCGAAACCTGAAATAGTAGCATCAACTGGTGGTGATGAAGCATCAATAATTTCTTGACCTGCATACACTGACAAATTCCGAAGTGGTAAACTTGTATTTTGATAAACTACCTCAAGCGTCCAACCAGCTGAACGACTGACTGTTGGATCAGCAGAAGTTCTTGTAGCCGGTACAGCACCCGTTGTATATGTTCCCGCTCCCCCTGTGTTAACAAGATTCGTTACGTTAGCTGAACGTACGTAATAAAACTGGTTCCCTACTGAACCTTGCTGCGCAGTTGCAGGATCTGGTGTAACAGAAAACGTTCCTGCCGGTGTTGTAAATGTAATGTTATCATTTAAAAAAGCTGAAACATCCTCTGTATCGGTCCGGTATGTGCCGGCCCATACTAGTTCTGCGTATAAAATACTACTCCCTGCCGGAAGATTCAAAATTGCACTTGAAGAATTTAATGGCCAGTCATTCGTTGTTCCTGCTGGGAATCCAGGTACTTGGAGCGATGTATTTACCGTTGTAAATACATCAATCGTACCGAAGTTATTATTTGGTGCAGGCGATGTAGGACTTAGTCCTAATGTGTTCCCAGTTAACGTGACGGCACCAGTTACTGTTGTTGTAAAGCGATTCATAAAAGGCACACAATCATCTCATTTCATTTATAGTAAAAAGTGCTCTATACTATAAAATGTAGACAAACTATACAATGTACGTTGTCCAACAAAATTCCACATATATGGAGAGGAGTTTACTACACTATGCGCTACGTTATCATAACAGGAACTTCACAAGGTTTAGGTGAGGCAATCGCCACACAATTATTAGAAGAAAATACAACCGTCATCTCTATTTCTAGAAGAGAAAATAAAGAGCTTACTAAACTCGCAGAACAATATAACAGCAATTGTATTTTCCATTCCGTAGACCTTCAAGATGTACATAATTTAGAAATTCATTTTAATGACATTCTTTCATCTATTGACGAAGGCACTGTCTCATCTATTCATTTAATTAATAATGCGGGCACAGTTGCACCAATGAAGCCCATTGAAAAGTCAGAAAGCGAACTATTGATTACGAACGTTCAAATTAATTTAATCGCACCTATGATTCTTACATCCACTTTCATGAAACATACGAAAAGCTGGAAAATAGATAAACGTGTTATAAACATTTCATCTGGTGCAGGAAAAAATCCTTACTTTGGCTGGGGTGCTTATTGTACAACGAAAGCTGGTGTAAATATGTTTACACAGTGCGTAGCTACTGAAGAAGCGGAAAAAGAATTCCCTGTAAAAATCGTCGCTTTTGCGCCAGGTGTTGTTGATACAAATATGCAAGCACAAATTCGTGAAACAAATAAAGAAGACTTCACAAATTTAGACCGTTTCATCGCACTAAAAGAAGAAGGAAAACTGCTGTCACCTGAATATGTTTCGAAAGCTATTCGTAACTTACTAGAAACTGAGGAATTTCCGCAAGGCGAGGTTATTCGAATTGATGAAAAGTAAAAAGGCACGCTCATAGCGTGCCTTTTTACTTTTCAATAAATATAAGCACAGAATCCATAATCTTCTCATAACCAACTTCTTGATATATTTTATTAGATGTCGGATTCGCTAAATCAGTATACAGTGTAGTCGTTTCGTAACCTTCATCTAACATACGTTGACTAAGTGCGGCTACGCATTTGGATGCATATCCTTTTTTCCTTGCTTCTTTCGGCGTATATACAAAATTAACTGTTATATTATTTTTAGTTGGTCGTGTTTTTGCAGCTACGGAAACTAACCTTCCGTCCACTTCCAAACCAAATAGACGACTATTAGTGATTAATGTATGTGCGGTTTGTTTTGCTTCTTCTTTCGTAGTAGGAAGCCTCACATCTTCGCAAAATTGATATATCCACTGTTCTATTAATGGCAGCTCATCACTATTTACTGCTCGAAAAATTCCATCTCCGCTCCACTTCTTCTTTACTTGTTTTAATTTATATACACCTTGTTCCATTCCAAGTGTAGTTTTTTTCTGTTCTAATATCGCAATCTCTTCAGCTAATTTCTGTACGATTTTTTTATTACCAATCAATCCAGGAATATCTGGATATACATTCGTTAATTGCTTTGCAAGTTCCACTATAGCCTCTTCTGAAATTTCAAATGTAGCTACAATAACTTGTTTCTCCACTGTTTGAAGAAATACAATCGTAACTTCTTCCCCTTGTTTCGCTGCCGCCATAAACATCGGCTCTTCAGCAACTTGTAATACACCTAATAGCAAATTATTCTCCTGCTCATTCTTTTCTAAAAATGGTATAACATCCTCTTTAAAACGAATAACATTTTCATATACTTGTAATTGAATCATCGACAATCTCTTCCCTCAATTTATATTTAAATAAAGTATTGGCGATTAATTCATTAAATCCTTCTTTTACGATTCGATAATATTTGAAACTAATGTGTTCAAATCATTTTCAGCATGCAAAACTCTCTTCTTTTCCTTCTCAAATAGCTCTTCTTCTTTTCGAAACGATTCTTTACGTTTATTAATCATACGCTCCATCTCTTTTTTACTCGGTCCACCATATACATTTCTTTTTTGAATAAAAGCTTCTGGTGATATAATTTCTTTCCACTCTTCTTCTAATAAATTTACTTTCAAATTTTCTTGTAAGTATACATTTATGTCTTTGAAATTTAATTCATGTAACTCCTTTTTCTGCTCCAATGACATATTCGCAATCGCACTTGCTGCATGATGTGCATGCCGAAATGGTATTTCATAGTTTTTTGTTAAAACATCTGCGAAATCTGTAATCGTAATCGCGTGTTTATATGAACGACTTTTTAACGTTTCCTCTTCTACTTTCATCGTTCGAATAACTGCGTTCATAATACAAAAAACACGAATCGCCTTTTCGATTCCTTTATATAAATACGGCTGCAAGTCATCCTCCGTATCGACAATATCGCCAAATGGTGTATTATGAATCATTTGAAATACAGTAAATGCTTCCCCTAAAGCACTACTCGTAATAGCACGGGCATGTTCTATTGAAACAGGATTTCGTTTTTGTGGCATAATACTACTTATTTGCACATATGGCTTCGCTACAGTAATCCCATCATATTCTTTCGTCGCTAATAGTAAAAAATCATGAATCCATCTACTCGTATTCGTCATAATAACCATTAGTAACGAGCTAACTTCTAATAAATAATCCGCTCCAGCAACAGCATCATATGAGTTCTCAATTACATTTGTAAACCCAAGTAACTGTGCCACTCGTTTTCTCTTAATTGGGAAGCTTGTTGTAGAAAGGGCAGCTGCCCCCATTGGAGAATGATTTAAAAGATGATACGCTTTTTTCATTCTTTCTAAATCTCGTTGCATCGTATCGTAAATGGCCAAAACATAATGACCAAATGTCGTCGGCTGCGCCGGTTGTGTATGTGTATACGCAGGCATAATTGTTTCCATATGTTCACCGGCAAGCTCCAGCATACTTTCTTGCAGCAATAAATGATGTTCCATTAACCGCAATACAAATTGCCGTAAACTCATGCGATACATCGTTACACCCATATCATTTCTACTTCTACCGATATGCATATTACTTACAAATTCACACTTTGCTTCTTGAGAAAGCAAATGTTCAACTAAGAAAAAAAGATCTTCATGTTGCTCTGTATATAGCAACTTCTCCTTTGGAATCCCCTCTACTTTTTTAAGTGCGGTTAATATAACTTTCGCTTCTTCTCTTTTCATTAACTTTTCTTCAGTTAACATAGTAATATGTGCCCTATGCACTTGAAACATATCTTTTAATAAATAATTACGCTGAAAATTAAATACATGCTGTAATACACAATCTACATATGTTTTCCCAGGGAAATCAGCGCCTTCATTTTTAATAAACTCTTCTTTACTCTGTTTCATCACCTTTTCCCCTTTCGCCTAGGTGTTACTACCCATCATACCCAGCGATGGTGAAAAAGTGCTTGTACATAAAAATAAACTCGGCGCTCATAGCACCGAGTTTATTTAATAAAAGTCGCATCATACTTATCACTTTGCAACACTTGGAAGTGTAGATTTGCTAAATGTTTACGTATTTCAGCACTGTCATCTTCATTTAAATTATTTGCCAAGAAAACAATTTCTGTACAGTTTCCGCGTTTATCCATTGCATAAACTGCTTTTGTTACCGTCCATGGTGTATAACCATTCTTTTGCCCGGCATGCCTGAATGTTTTACGATATTTCTTTGCACTCATATCTGTTTCAACAATATTCGCCCACACTTTTTCTTCCGCTTCTGTAAGACCACCTTGATGATTGGCCTTTTGAAGCAGTACCATATAATCGTTAGCGGACGCAGCCGGCAATCTATCCGACCAAATTTTATCATATCGTTCCTCTAAATACAGAGGAATTTCCTTCTGTAATAATGGTCCCTTCTTTTTTAAGCGTTCATGAATAATCATAGCATATTCACGATATTGCTCTTGAGACATTTCCTTTAACTTTTTCTCTATTTTATATTTTGGAACATGTAATTCTTTATGCAAATATCCCGGAATGTATAAAGATGAAACAATCGGAAATAGCGGTTGATGTGCAGGAAGCGCTAAACTTTGTAAATTCCGATTAATATTGTCTAATCCTAATACCTCCATTAAATATTCAGTATTTGCATTAGAACTAAACTTAACCATTCCTTTTGCAACTTCTTCTAAAGAAACCGCTCCTTCAGTTATCTTCTCTTTTTTTTGCAAATAATTTTGCCATCTATCTTGTGCACCACCATCTGTATTCGGCACATAATAACGATTCACATCATTAATTGAAACGAAACTAGACGGATCGATTTTCCCCTCTGTAACTTGTTTCGTAAATTCAAGTGCCACAATTAATTTCATCGTACTTGCGACTGGTAAGACTACTTCAGGATTAACAGAATATACGACTTTATCATTTCTTTTTATTAAAAGCGCACTATTTTTTTCATCTTTATGTTCTTCAATAAAGGATGCTATGTACTGCGCATCATCATTATTTGAACTCCACACTTTTTTCACTAAAAAGTTACCCGATATCAGCAAAACAAAAATACCCACAATCACTGCGCATACTATAGTTTTTTTCAAGTGAAATTCCTCTCCTATTGTGTAACTCTTCTCTATTTATCTCTTAAAAACAAAATAATGGAGATGATTATTTAAATAATCATCTCCATTATTTTAACTTGTATGTTCCTATTATGTCTACGTCATAATTTTCACAAAATCCTCAAGAAACTTTTTATAATGTAATGACCAACCAATTCTCACCCAATTTTTCAATGCTTTCGCTTCAGGCTGCGGGCGAAAATCAGCGATACTTTCCCCTTTCGCAACTCCAATCGTATCGACATCAACACGGCGATACACGTAATCTAAAAGAGATGGATTTGCCGCTACCATCATTGTAACAACATCATGTACTGGACTACCTGTTATTTTGGGATTTAACTTTTTATAAGCTTTATAATAATACGTAAATATCGGTTCGATTAACTTATTAAAACTTGTTTTAGAGTGTTTCGTTATATACTTTACCATCTCCGGCGTAATAATAGCTTCAGATGTAACGTTAAGTGGCACTAATGTCACATTCTTGGCATTTTGCATAACTAATTGTGACGCAATGGGATCACCATGAAAATTCGCCTCTGCAACTGGTGTAACATTACCAGGCATTAAGAAAGCACCGCCCATTATATAATATTCTTTCACATACTTCATCATCGGTTTTTCTAAAATAAATGCTGTCGCTAGTGTCGTTGACCTGCCAGCATCAACAATGATTAATTCACCTTTATACTTTTCAAGAATATCAAAAAATGCACAAAAAGGTTTTATATTAGGTGAAAATGCTTTTGGCGGTTTAATAGGGCCTAAGCCATCTGCCCCATGAATCTCCGGATAATACGTTGTAACATCTCCGGATAAAGGGATTTTCGCACCATTAATAACAGGTATATCTTCTCTTCCTGCCATTTGCAATAAATATGCTGCATTACTTGTCGCCTTTTCTTGCGTTACATTTCCATATCCTGTTACAACACCAACAATATCAATATCAGGATGCAGAATTCCATACATTATGGCTAAAGAGTCATCAATTCCCGGGTCTCCCAAAAACAACACTTTTTTCATCGACCTCAACTCCATCCCCTCAATTGTTATTAATTTATGAACAGCCGTAGATATACAGAATAAAAAAGAACAAATTCATACGAAAAAACGCAGTCTATAAGGACTACGTTCTTCATCTAACCTATATTGTTTTTTTCACAGCACTCATACTTCCAATTATATAAGCAATAAATGCAAAACAAATCGGGAAAACAACTGTATGTATACCGAATGGATTAGGATAGCAAAGGTGAATAAACATATAGGAACCTACTCCAACTAAAATAGATGCGAGAGCTCCAGTTGCATTTCCTTTTTTCCAATATAGTCCTAACACAATCGGCCAAATGAACGCTGCTTCTAAACCACCGAAAGAAAATAAATTTAACCAAATTAAAAAGTCTGGCGGCTTAATAGCGGCAGCATATACGAGTAATCCTACGATACCAGTAATCCATAGGCTACCTTTCTTTATCGTACTATCCGCGGCATCTTTATTTATGTAGTTCACATATATATCTTTAATAATTGACGAACTTACAAGTAATAATAATGAGTTTACAGTAGACATTATCGCTGCCATTGGTGCAGCTAAGAAAACTCCAGCTAACCAAGGTGGCAACACTTCCATCGCGAGTAGCGGCATTACTTTATCTGGGACCGTTATACCAGGAAGGACTACTCTTGCAAACACACCCGTTAAATGCATACCAATCATAATCGTACCAACGACAACCGTTCCAATGATTAATGCTTGGTGCATAGCTTTTGAATTTTTATAAGACATAGCACGCACGCTAATTTGTGGTAAACCAACGACGCCAATTCCAATTAAAATCCAAAATGATGTAACATATGATTTCGTTAAACTGCCATCCGCCCCAAACGGTGTTATTAAATTCGGATTAATTTGAACGAGTTCCTGCATAATCTTTTCAACTCCGCCACCAGCAATGACAGTAGCAATTAAAATGATTGTTGTTCCCACTAACATAATGATTCCTAATAACGTATCTGATAAAGCGACTGCACGAAATCCACCAATTAACACATACACAAGTACAGAAAATGTAAATAAAAATAGTGCCGTTGTGTAGGAAAGTCCTGTTAGCGACTCAATTAATCGTCCGCCGCCAACCCACTGGGCTACTGTTGCTGAGAACAAAAAGATTATAATACATAACGCAGAAAGAACAACTACCGCTTTATTATTGTATCTGCCCTTTAAATAATCAATAAGCGTAATTGCTTCCATCTTCCTAGCGATAATAGCAAACTTTTTACCGATAACCGTTAAAACGATATATCCTGTTACAACTTGAATCGCTGATAACAGCACCCATCCAAGACCTATATTGTAAGCAATACCAGGCCCGCCGATAAAGCTACTTGCACTACCGTACGTAGCAATCATCGTCATAGCTAATAATAAGCCACCAAGTTCACGCCCACCAAGAAAATATTCTTGTAAAAATTTATTATTAGCGGTTGCTTGTACACGTCTTGATGCATATACACCAATTAAAAACACAACGATAAAAGAAATTATCATTGGGATTATTACATACCAATTCATCTATCATTCCTCACTTTTTTCTTCCTCATCGAGTGAAATATCTTGAAATAAAAAACGAACAACTAAAATAAGCAAAATAACCATTACGATAAATCCAACGATACAGCTATAAAAAAACCATGCTGGAAAACCTAATACATATGTATATTCACTCGGATCCTTACTTCCAAGCCCATAAGCAAATCCATACCATATTATAAAATTAATAATAGCTAAGCCAAGTCCAATTAACGCTTCTCTATGGGCAACTCGAAAGCGCGGATCATCATGATAATTCTTCATTTTCTCCCTCCTCTCACGATGTATAATTGTACCACTGTTTTTCTAGTTTTTCCTACTAGAAAACAAAAACGCGCAGGATTTTTTGTAATTATATAGAATACAATGTTTCATTACATATTTTTTACAATTGTAATGAAAATGAAATTTGAATTTTCAGCATTTGTTATTTATGATTTTAAGTAGAGGCTTTTCATCTAGTTCCCACATCCTTGATTTCGGAATAAACGCCGTCTCGTACTGCGTTTAAATTATATTTTCAAGGGGGTTATACAATGAGTCAACTAGCTGTAAATCTTCATGAAAAGGTAGAGAAATTTCTTCAAGGCACAAAGAAACTATATGTGAACGGAGCGTTCATTGAAAGCGCTTCCGGAAAAACATTTAAAACTCCTAACCCAGCAACTGGTGAAACACTCGCTATCGTTGCTGAAGCTGGTCGCGAAGACATTCATAAAGCTGTGGTAGCTGCTCGAATGGCTTTCGATGAAGGTCCTTGGTCACGCATGAGCACTGCTGAACGAAGCCGTCTTATGTACAAACTTGCTGATTTAATGGAAGAGCATAAAGAAGAGCTGGCACAGCTTGAAACGTTAGATAACGGAAAACCAATCCGCGAAACTTTAGCAGCAGACGTTCCTCTTGCAATTGAACATATGCGCTATTATGCTGGCTGGGCTACAAAAATCGTTGGACAAACAATCCCTGTTTCTGGTGAATATTTTAACTATACACGCCATGAAGCTGTTGGTGTTGTCGGTCAAATTATCCCATGGAACTTCCCACTTCTTATGGCAATGTGGAAAATGGGAGCAGCCCTTGCAACAGGATGTACAATCGTCTTAAAACCTGCAGAACAAACTCCATTATCCGCTCTATACTTAGCTGAATTAATTGAAGAAGCTGGATTCCCGAAAGGCGTTGTTAACATCGTTCCTGGATTCGGTGAAACAGCTGGACAAGCTCTCGTTAATCATCCACTCGTAGATAAAATTGCATTTACAGGCTCTACTCCAGTCGGCAAACAAATTATGAGACAAGCATCTGAATCGTTAAAACGCGTTACATTAGAGCTTGGTGGTAAGTCGCCAAATATTATTTTACCAGACGCTGATTTATCTCGAGCGATTCCAGCTGCGCTTTCTGGTGTTATGTTTAACCAAGGACAAGTGTGCTGCGCTGGGTCACGCTTATTTATTCCGAAGAAAATGTACGACAATGTCATGGCTGATCTCGTTCTATATTCAAAAAAATTAAATCAAGGCGCTGGTCTAAATCCAGAGACTACAATCGGACCTCTAGTTTCTGAAGAACAGCAAAAACGTGTAATGGGCTATATTGAAAAAGGCATTGCAGAAGGTGCTGAAGTACTTTGCGGAGGAAACAAACCATTCGATCAAGGTTACTTCGTTTCTCCTACAGTATTCGCTGATGTAAATGATGAGATGACAATCGCTAAAGAAGAAATTTTCGGTCCAGTTATTTCTGCA
The DNA here is from genome assembly GCF_040459645.1 of Bacillus cereus group sp. RP43. Taxonomy (NCBI): domain Bacteria; kingdom Bacillati; phylum Bacillota; class Bacilli; order Caryophanales; family Bacillaceae; genus Bacillus; species Bacillus cereus group sp. RP43. The sequence continues at coordinate 1,903,648 of NZ_JARVHQ010000001.1, read as the reverse complement.
TTACCGTTTAACGATATTGATGAAGTAATTGATCGTGCGAATAAATCACAATTCGGCTTAGCGGCTGGTGTATGGACAGAAAACGTAAAAACTGCACATTATATTGCAAGCAAAGTACGTGCAGGTACAGTATGGGTAAACTGTTATAACGTCTTTGATGCAGCATCTCCATTTGGAGGATTTAAACAATCTGGCCTTGGCCGCGAAATGGGATCTTACGCGCTGAACAACTATACAGAAGTGAAGAGCGTTTGGATTAACTTAAATTAACGAGAAAGAACCTGACCTACTCGGTCAGGTTCTTTTCATTATGTATTCATTTACACTTGCAACCCACCGCTCACATTTAATACCTCTCCTGTAATGTAAGACGCATACTCTGATGCTAAAAAGGCAGCTGCGTTTGCAATATCTTCCGGTGTTCCGATTCTTCCAACTGGAATCGCTCCAACCATTTTCTCTTTTACTTTATCCGGTATTGTTTTTGTCATATCAGTATCCATAAACCCTGGACAAATCGCATTACACGTAATACCAAAACTTCCAACCTCTTTCGCTGCTGTTTTTGTTAAGCCTACAACCCCTGCTTTTGTAGCCGCATAATTTGCTTGTCCAATATTTCCTTCCCTACTAATAGAAGAAATATTAATAATCCGTCCATACTGTTGTTGTCTCATATAAAGAAGTGCTGGCTGCATACAATAAAAAACGCCAGTTAAGTTCACTTGTAATACTTGTTCCCAAGCAGACTTCTCCATCTTATGTAACATTGCATCTTTTGTAATCCCAGCGTTATTCACTAAAATATGTAATGTACCAAATTTTTGCACCGCATATTCAATTAACGACTTCGCTTCATTTTGATTACTCACATCACATCGATATAAGCTCACATCATACCCTTCATCTGATAATTCACGTGTCGTTTCTTGTAGCTTCTCTTCATTTACATCACTAATTAATACTTTAGCCCCTAGTTTTGCAAAAACTCGTGCGATTTCTTTTCCAATCCCCTGTGCAGCACCCGTTACAACAGCTGTTTTCCCATTCAACAAGTCCATCCCTATCCCCCATTTCTATTAGTTATATTGTATATTTCGGCTCTATGCTTTCCAAATCCTCTTTGTATAAAAAAGTCTATTTGTGTCAAACTAACTTTGCAACGCCGCATAAAGTGAAACTTTAATCAGTAGAGAGTTTGTTCATCCCCCACTGATTATTAGCCCTCACCAATCGGGCATTTACGGGCAGTTAATCTCCCACCTAGCTTCTTTGTTCCATCTGAATTTTGAGGTGGGAGTTTTACTACCCGTTTATGCGGGATAAAACACAAGGAGATTGTGTCGAATGAAAAAAAAGAATGTAAATCGAAACAAAGCTGCCGATGGCATTGATGTTGAGTTCGCTCGCGAACTCGCTGACCACAATGACTTAGAAGCAAACGCACGTGCAAATGCCGCTGATGCACGTCAAAAACGCCAATCAGCAGAAAAATAAGGCACTACAACGTTCCTTATTCTTTTCAACAGGGACCTACTACCCATCAAAATAAACCGAGAGTATCTCTCGGTTTATTTTCTATATTTCTTTACATAGTGCGCTAAGGCAAGTAACGGATATATATGCCCATAACTATGGTAGCGAATATAAAAGCCACCCGGTAACCCTGTACCAGTAGGATATTTTTCATTCATAGTAGACTGCGCGAGCAAATATGAAATTCCTTTTCGAATAATCGGTGTTTCTTGATCGTAGTAAGAAATAAGTGCATCAAGTGCCCACGCTGTTTGTGACGGCGTGCTAAAGGGTAAAGAAATAAATTTTTTCTCTACACTACTTTGACAGGATTCTCCCCACCCTCCGTCTTCATGCTGCAAATGCTCGAGCCATGAAACTGCTTTTTTCAACGATGGATGAGTAGAAGGCACTTCTACTGCACGTAAGCCTGTCATCGTTGCCCATGTCCCATATATATAACATATCCCCCATTTTCCATACCATGATCCATTCTGTTCTTGTACATCCATTAACCATTTGATAGCTTTCTTTTTTTGCTCTTCAGGCAATTCATTCGGTGCATACGTTCCGAATAATTCTAACACCCTACCTGTAATATCTGGTGTGGACGGATCGGTTATCATATCACTCGCATTTTCAATCGGCAAATTCGATAGTAACTTGCTCGTTACCCCTCGTTCAAAAGCTCCCCAGCCTCCTTCGTTGTTTTGCAATCCTTTTACCCATTCCACGCCTCTGCCCCAAGCCTTATCTACTCTATCATTCCCTCTACTTCGCGCTAACGCTCTAAGGACAGCTGTAGTATCGTCTATATCAGGGATCGTCGTATTAACATCTGAAAATCCCCAACCGCCAGCTACAAGTGATGATGCATGTACGCTCCAATCTACCTTTTTAGTTTGTTGTTTTTGCAATAAATACTCTGTCGCCCTTTGAATCATCTTATTTTCATTTGTAACTTTAGCTTCTTGCAATGAATAGCTAAGTAAAGCGGTATCCCATACGGTAGAAGGAGAATTTTGCAAATGACTTCCTCTGTCCATCTTCCATATATAAGATTTTAATCCTGTCACAGCTTTCTCAATAATTGGAGACTGAATAGAGTGCCCTAATGCAAGCAAAGCATAAATCATATAAAACGTAGCACTCGCATAACTATACAAAGTTCCATTTTCATCTATACGCTCCTTCATAAAGCGCTCTACTTCTTCGTATCCTTTATGATGTAATGATAATGGATAAGATATTACCTTTTTCACATCACCTAAAAACGATTGAAACAGCGGAGACCGCTCCTCTCGAAACCATTGCCCACCCCCACCTGCAATATGATTTAAATTTGGCAATAACTTTTTCTCTACATGGAATCTCTTATTCATACAAATCATCATCGGAATTAAATGTATACGCGCTGAGCTGCTTAGCCCAAATATACTGAGGGGGGAGTCATCTTGTAAAAATAAGATTGGCGTTGGAAAGTGAAAAAGCGTAGGAAATTCATATTCTCCATGAATCGCTAATAAAAATTTCGTCATAAAATGAGCACGAGAAACTCCACCGCGTTCCTTAATAAACATTTCAGCTCGCCTCATATTCACATCTTCTTTCGAATACTTCTTTGAAGCAAGTAAAGCTGCATATGCTTGAATCGTTGCGGATAAATTCCCTCCCTTTTCATCCTCATATAATTTCCAAGTCCCTTCATTTGTTTGAAGAGATACCAACCTTTTCACAAACGGCTCTATTTCATCGTCTCGCCCTAACAATTTGAGTAAAAAAATCATATGACAATCTGTTAACAGTGCTCCTTCAAAACAAAATCTCCACGTCCCATCTTGTCTTTGCATCGTTTGAAGTGCAGTCGTTCTCCGTTCTATTTCGTCACGCACTTTGTCATATAGTAGCACACCGCTCACCCACCCTTTCTAAGTCCGTATACGATATTCGAAAACTTAGCTAAATATGTATGAAAACAAAGAAAAGCAGAACGTGTATTACACACATTCTGCTTACAAACAATACCCAACCCCGACAACAATTCCTAATAGTGCACCAACAACAACTTGATACGGTGTATGTCCAACGAGCTCATTTAACTTTTTATATTCTGTTTGTCTACCATGAAAAAAATCATTCAATATTTTCGCTTGCTTACTTACCGCAAGCCTTACTCCTGAAGCATCGTACATAACAATAATGGCAAAAATAGCGGCAACCGCAAATATTGGACTCTCCACACCTTCCACCACTCCGACACCTGTAGCAAGTGCAGTAACAGTCGAAGCATGCGAACTTGGCATTCCACCTGAAGCAAAGAACTTAGCAAAATCAAACTCGCCTGTTTTTATTAATTTAAAAACGACTTTCGTTAACTGTGCTAAAAACCAAGAGATTATAGCTGCTATAAGTGGATCATTATGTAAAATTGTTTCCATGTTTTTCAGCTCCTCACTGACTATAATGGAATTTCTATATAATATAAGTATAAAGAAAAATGCGTAGAAAATACTACGCATTATGATACTTTTGCTGATTTATTTTTAATAAATTTTGGTTGTTTCTGTAGTAGAAACTTTGTTTTCGCCATTGAAAAGACAAATAAAGCAATCCATATACAGAAAAATGCAATCATATGAGTAGATGTGAAATGTTCACCAAAAACGAACACCCCTAAAATTAAACTAATAGTCGGCGCGATGTATTGTAAAAATCCTATCATATAGAGCGGAATAAGTTGTGCTCCTTTAGCAAAATAAAAGAGTGGTAATGCTGTAACAATACCCGCCCCTATTAAAAGAAACGTTGATATTGCCGAAATAGAACCGAACGAACCGAAACCATGCACTCCTGTCATAAACAAATATATAAGTGCAAATGGCGTCACTAACATCGTTTCCATCGTAAGCCCAATTGTTGCGTCGTAATTTAATAATTTTTTCGTTAATCCATATAATCCAAATGAAAAAGCAAGTGAAAGAGAAACCCATGGAATTGATCCGAAACGTACCGTTAAAATAACAACACCTACTCCAGCTAAACCAACCGCAACATATTGCCAAAAATTAAGCTTCTCTTTTAAAACAACTGTACCAAGTAAAATACTTATAAGTGGATTAATATAATACCCAAGACTTGCTTCGATTACATGGTTATGATTTACGGCCCATATGTATACAAACCAGTTTCCACTAATAAGTACCGAAGCAATTGTTAATGACATTAATAATTTAGGTCGTTTAAAAAGGGCCACTAACTCCCCACCAAACTGACGAAACCTCTTCGTTATCCCTAAAACTAACAACATAAAAACAAATGCCCAAACGATGCGGTGTGCTAATATTTCATCCGCCGGTACTTCCTCCACCCATTTCCAATAAATCGGAAGGACTCCCCACATCGTATACGCACCCGCCGCATATATAATCCCCTGCTTTTGCTCTGCTGTTTGACTCCCCATCTTCCCTGTTCTCCTCTTCTCTTTTTTTCTTCATTATAAGGTCTCACATACTTACTTTACCAATATTCAATCTGCATTTCTTTCGACATTCCTCTTGCAAATCCGTTATATGTATAAAAACACTCCTACTGTTATAATAACGAGCACTGGAATACCGAAAACAAATTTACTTTTATGTGTCTTATGATGAAACATATACATACCAATCCAAGCTCCAATCGCTCCTCCAACTGCAGCTGATAAAAACAACGTACTTTCTGGCGTTCTCCACTGCTTTTTCTTTGCTTTTCGCTTATCAAGCCCCATCATACTAAATGCTATAACGTTGATAATAATAAAATAAATCCATTTCATCTCTTTCTCTCCCTTAAAAAATTCGCTTTATGTTAACACGAAAATAAGGTGCGCACAAATAAAAATGGCTATAGGTAAAAAAACTTTAGCCTACAACCATAATTGTAATACCTTATACTCTATTTCTAATCTTACTATGTTTTTTCGCGTATATAAAATAAATAAAAATACCTACAATAACCCAAATTGCAAAACTGATTAAAGTGGTTTTAGAAAGATTTAATGCTAAATATAAACAACTTACTATCGCAAGTATAGGTAAGAATGGAACTAACGGAGCACGGAACGGTCTTTTCAAATTAGGATGTGTCTTCCTTAATACAATTACAGCTATAGATACAAATATGAAAGCTGTTATCGTTCCCACGTTCACTAAATTTGCCAACAAATTCAAGTCCAATAAACCTGCTAATACAGCCGCAAGAATACCCGTAATCCATGTATTAAAAAATGGTGTTTGATAACGTTTATGAACACTCGAAAATCTTTTTGGTAACAATCCATCTCGGCTCATCGAGTATGATACTCGAACAAATGCGAACATAGCAACTAACAGAACTGTTGTTAAACCAGCTATCGCTCCAACTGATAATAGACCAGCAATTCTATCCTCTCCTACAATACGCAGTGCATATGCAACTGGATCAGCTACATTCAGATCCGTAAATGGAACCATTCCAGTTAACACGAATGAAACACCAACATAAAGAATTGTACAAATGCATAAAGAGACAAGTAATCCAATTGGAACGTTGCGTTGTGGGCGTTTCACTTCCTCTGCTGCTGTTGCAACTGCATCGAAACCTAAAAAGGCAAAAAATACAGTAGCAGCTCCTCCAATAACACCATGGTATCCAAAAGGAAGAAACGGCTGCCAATTCTCTGGCTTTACATAGTTTGCTCCTACAATAATAAATACTAAAATAACAGCCAGTTTAATAATAACCATTGCATTATTTATACGTGCACTTTCTTTCACACCACGACTTAGTAAAAATGTAACAACTAAAATAATAATAACCGCTGGCAAGTCGATAATCCCGCCATTCCCCATCCCTGGTGCAGAAGCAACGATTGCCGGAATATGAATATTAAACCCTAGTAGCAATGACTGAAAATAGGCTGACCATCCCGCCGCCACCGCGGAAGTAGCTAATAAGTACTCTAACATGACACACCAGCCAACTATAAAAGCAAAAATCTCACCTAATGTCATATACGTATACGAATACACACTTCCTGAGACCGGGACTGTAGATGCAAATTCAGCATAACAAAAAGCTACACAAGCACATACAATTGCGGCTAACATGAAAGATAATACAATTGCTGGACCAGCATGTTTCGCCGCTACAATACCTGTTAATACGAAAATACCTGTACCAATAATTGCTCCAATTCCTAAAAGCGTTAAATCAATTGCTCCTAAAGTTTGCTTTAACACTTTTTTCTTTTCTTCATTCATTGCTTTCTTTATAAATAAATTCATTCATAAAAACCTCTTTTTCAAAATTATCCCTTACTCATTACAATCTTTATTACTGTTGCTATTACACATTAATAATATTCATGCTTTACTTTCACTCCCTATATAAACTCCACAAATTACCCATCTAAAAAATCTGAAAAATCAATCTTATAAAAACATGCTTGTTAACAAGCATGTTTTTATAAGATTGATTGAATTTATCACACGATTAATTATATTGTCAACAATATAATTAATTCACCCGAATTGAATAATTATAAATAAAATAGCATTCCAAAATATACGATACCACTCACCAACACTGCAGATTCCCATTTTAATACAATTTTCATTATTTCAAAATTCATTTTTATACATTTAACTCAATGTAATCCCCGTATGCAAACACAATAAAACCAGTCTCTTCATTATATAAAAATAACTATTCATTTTGTTAAACCGATTAACTTCCCTACAAATTGCAAACAGTATTTTCACTTAAGGCAATAAAAAAGCGCAGATTTTCATCTGCGCTTTATTCTTCCGCTTCAATCTCTGTACTATTATTATTGATATGTTCCTTTTGAGCTTCTTCTTGCAGCTCTGCTGAAATCATCGCATGATAAATTTCTGGATATAATCCAAATATTTGATATACACTTCCTAAAAACGGCATCGGAATCCCTCATTTCTAAAGTTGTATTGCCATTCTTAAGGATTCCCTTTTCACTCATTATACATTCGTTTTTGGTGCTTCTTCTTCATCCGGAACATGCAATACATTTTGCCATTTTTTATAAGGCGCACTATTTGGATCCACATACCCTTTCGCATACGAACGATCCCACAATTGTTTCATAAACATCTCTTTCTCTTTCTTTGCAACCATATCTGCACCTGTTCCGTAATAGTTTTGAAAATACAGCTCAATTTCATCAAGGAATAGTCTTAACAACTCATCTGATGTTTCTTCTAACGTCGGATCATATTTCGCCTCACGATCATACATTAAAATCATATCTAAAATATTATGGACATGCTCTTTACGAAGCCATCTAATATCTTGAGCACCTAATACAAATGCATGTGTATATAAATGCCCACCTTGTATCATTGCCTTTTCTTGCTCTTCTTCAAACCTGGACAAAATATTTTCATAAATAAAAGGATTATGAAGCAATGCTCTGTGCAACTTATAACTTTCACTTGAAATATTTTTCCCCATCGACTGGATTAAAAAGCTACGGCCAACACCATTATATTGATACACGAATTGACCATCAACAGCAACTAAGCTAATCCAACGATACATATACGCATATAGAAGAGCACGATTACATTTATCGTAATCTAACTTCGTTTGCGTTGCATTCAAGTCTGGCATAAAGGCTGGTAAATGCCAATATTTATCTAAATGCGGTGTCAAACTAGATTTTTTACTATTTAATTTGTTTACACGGCGATAATATGATTGAAAGTAGTCACCTTTATCGTTCATAAAGCCATTTGCAATATGCCCAGATGAAAGCTTAGGAAAATCTTGTAGCGATAATCCGTAATGAGCACGATAACAAATCACTTCAAATGGTGAAAACGCCTCGTTTACCGTATCTTTTTCTTTAAACATTTCTTGCAATAACTCTTCTTGTAATTCTTGTTTTAAAGATGGATGTACGCCCCAATATTGTAATTCTCTATGATGAGAAACTTTCGGAACGAACGGACTTGCTAAATGGAAAAGATCTTCAATTTTTTCACGAACGTATTCATCACGATCACGTTTCTTGAAATCTGCTTCTTTTCGCAACGCTTCAACGATATTAAGCTCTAGTTTGTCACGATAGCGTACTTGAAGTTCGTCATAACAATAACTCAATATATGTTCACGATAGAAGTCTTCCACCTTTTTCGACTGAATTTCTTCGGCTTTCGCATCACGGCAATATTCCCCGTACAAGCTCATATAAATTTCGGACGATATATCTTTCGGTAAGACACCTAAATTTAAATGTTGCTGCATATCTTGCCAAATCTTTTCTTGCAATTTCTCTTCAGCTAATACGTATACATTCGTCGGGTTCGTTTTCCCCTCAAATTCCTTGCTTCGCTTTTCAATTTCAAACAATAAATTTTCACGTGTTTCGTGTAAATTATCAAAGAATCTTTCCCAATATTGAATCATTTTACCAACTGCTTGGTATAGCGATTGATACACGAGTTCTAACAACATTTCTTTACGATACTCACTTAATTTGTGGACATATTGCGTTACGATATCTTCAAATTCTTTTTTGAACAAACGTTGCTGATTATAAAACATTTTGCCGACCCAGCCTTGTTGCTGTGCAATTTCAACACGGCGAACAGCCGTTACCGTTCCATCAATATTACTCACATTAAATTTCTTATCGTAGTTTTGAATTAAATTACGCTTTTGTTCATTATTTTCATGTAGTCGATTCATCTTCTCTACTAACTGCTTTCGAATTTCATACAGCATAAAACGTGCTGCGACTGGATGGACAGGATCCGTTTTCTTTAAGAACCATGTATTTAATTGATAAGACTGTCCTTCTGAGCCACTCGGTGTAAAACGATCTGATTCGATCATGTCATATAAAAGAGTAGTCACATGCTCATGTACACGGCTCGGAATCGCATAAGCATATAAACGAACCGCATGATCAACTCTCGCTACTTCACCTTTCATTTGTTCCATCATTTTCAGTTTCGCAGCCGATATTTTACACTCATGCTGCAGGCGGTTTAATTCTTCATCTTTTTGCACTGTACGGTGTACATAGCTTTCGACAGCCTCTAAAAACAACTTAGACTTCGCGACACCGACCTTACCGCCCTCTGCCCCTTCGCGCGTCTCATTGAACATTTGTCTATAAAAAATATGGGCCTGCTCTGGACGAGTAGCAAGATGCTCTAAATCTTCTAAATAACTTTTCCCGCGCTCGGGCTTTTCACGCTGCATACCACGTTTTACATCTTGATCGTATCTTTGCTTCTTCTCTTGAAACAGTTGATCTAAATGAAGCCAAGATTCATCTAAACCTTGCACCGCCCATTTTAAAGCACAGTATTTCAAAACGTGCTCATACGGATAAATAAGTTTTGCCGTTCCTGCTCCGCAATATCTCCCTTTCCCACTCGATTCTGCCAATTGCTGAATTTGATTATCTTCTTGCGCAAAATGATTTGCAGACATTGGACTGAATAACTGTAAATAAATTGTATTTGCCATTTGCTCCATATAATCCGATAAATTGTGCAAATGGTGCCCATGTAAATTTTCATAATCATACAAGAAACAATAATTGTACGGTAAATGATGCTGCTTTATCGTATGATTCGTTCTTCCATCTTCATCCACTTGATCAGGACGATATTCTAATTCAATCGTTACACCGCCTCGTTTTGATAATTCACCAGTTGATCCGAGCGTAATAGCGTGCAACTCTTTTAACGATGCATAACCATTCGCTTGCACAGTTTCAAACTCTTTCGCACTAACCGTTCTCGTCTTAACTAAAACATCTGGCATTAAAAACGCACCGCGAATTAAAATGTTATGATGCTGCAATTTTTTCCGAAGCATTTCACGCAAATATAATGCGATTTGTAAAAACATCCCTGAGCCTGTTCCGCCAGCTAACGACGTTACAATAATGACACGCACACCATATTCCGTCTGATCACTTGTAACTGGAAAAATCTTCTCGATTTCTTGCCAAAAGGACGTCAATTTATCTTCTTTCATCGCAGCACGTAACGCTAAACGTGAAATGACGCGTAACTGTCCCGCTCCTTCTGTTAACGGTTTATCCAGTATAGTCGGATCCATTGGGAACCACTCCGGAATCGTTGGATCTCCCGCAATATACTCTCTCGGCGTTTTACTCGAACTCGTTTGCGTCTTAAACTTCCGAATATGATCAAATTTACTCAATGTATTCACATCTGTATCAAATACATGCATCGCTACCTTTTTACGACGCTCCTCTGGTAATTTTTCATATATTTGATGTGTGACAGTACTACCGATTCCACCTAATCCAATTAATATCGTTGGAACTTGTAATGTCATGTGAACCACCTTCCTATTCGTGCTTGTTTGAAAAAAGGATAAAGGGGCCACTCTGCCTCTGTCTCCCTTACCCCTATCTACTATTCACATTCATACCGGTAAATCTCCTTACCATATCCTCTATCAATTAATAAAATTTCATTTGGATACAATGTCTTATGTTCCATTCCCACTTCTTCCTCTGTAATAAACATTCCATCAATAATCATCCCAACTACTTGCGATTCTTTCGCTACAAATATAGATTTCGATCCTTTTTTCGCTATTAATGTTACAGATTGCACCGTCTTTCTTTCTGCTCGGAATGGAATGCCAAAATAGTGCTTCCACCATTTATTTTTAAGTAACTCTGGTTCAGATTGATAAAGCCAATCTTTCGCTACTTCTTGATCCCATTCGTAATATAGTAATGCTTTCCGATGAAATCTCGGGCGAACAATCCATCCTAAAATAATAATTCCTACTATTAAAAGTAATAAAGTGATAGGAATTACAAATTTAAAAATGAGCGCATACTTCTCAAAAAACGGCGCATTTTCAATGTGAAGTACAATCTTTTCCTTTACTTCTTGTAATTTTGAATCATTGATTGTGATGGTAGCCTCTACGGTGCCGGTATCTGTAAAATTGAATGTGTCGGAGTAATAAGGTCGAGGATAAACGTAAATTTGATTACCATGCTGTTTTAATTCGTAGTTGATCGATTGATTGGATGTGACACCAGTAGATTTTAATAGTTTCTTTACAGCCTCTTCTGTCATTGGTTCACCATTTAATAATGGTTGTAAAATGAACGGTTTACTATTTTCTAAATTTGTTACCTTTTCTTCATAATCTTTCGTAACAGCTTGAAGTGATAATTTTGGTTTTTCAGTTGGTTCAATCTTGAATTCTTTCGTCTGTCTATAAAACCCCTTTATATTCATATGGACTTTCCCGCGTACTAACTCTTTACCAACTTTTGTCTCGTAATAAAACACATGTCTTTTATCATCCCACTTCATCGGATACTGCTTTCCGTCTATTTCTACTTCTGCTTCGAAATAAGAAGTTTGAATTGGTAATTCAGTAGGCTTTGCTTCAATAACAGCTGTCACATCTTCATACATTTTCTCAACATTTTTTCTATCTTTATCATCTTTGTCATACGTAGAAACAGTATAATTAAGCGCTGGTTCAACAAGTACTTGTAATCCCTCTTTCTCAATGTCCTGATCCACTTCTATCGTATATGTCCCTGGCTTAATCACTTCCTGATTCGCTGTACTTACATGCACTATATTTCCGAATAATTTAGCTTCTCCTGGTGCATGTATAGAAAAAGAAGACTGCAATTGTAACGGTTTGGAAAGTTGCATAACTTTATAATTAGACAAAGAAGGTGATTGTCGTACAAGCGTCATACGCTTTAATGGAAACGGTGTTGTAATCTCTACTTTTTTCCCTACTATTTTCGTTTTAACAATCGATTCAACAGAAGAAAATGGATCACGATTAGCAACTAATGCTGCCACTTGATTTACACTTTGTACAATACCATCCTCACCGCTAGACGGCATGACAACTCCATTCATTTCTTTTTTCCAAATCTCTTTAAACGTATTTAACTGCTCTTTTTCTTGCTGCCCTAAATCCTCTTCCATCGTGATTAAGACTGGGTGTAAAGAAATCTTTTTAGAATCCATTTCTTTCTTAAACTGTGCTAACTTCTGTGTAATTTGTTCTTTTCCGCCAACCTTTTCTTTCTCCAAATCATTAAATGCCCCGTCAGTTAATACAATAAGCCAAAATTCACGTTTCCCATCTATATCTGCTTCCTTTTTTATAGATTGCATCGCCGTTTCTACTGCGCTAAATGGAGTATTTAAATATGTTTTCCACGCGCCGATCCCATCAATTTCCGTTTGCCTTTGATCCTTTGTTAACGAAATGTTTAACGAATCATCTGGCTTACTCATTGGAACGTAAGAAAATTTATCTTTCTCATCTAATAGCGCAACTAAACTTTGCAAGGCGTAATTGGCATACTTCCAGCGATCGTTATTTCTCATGCTGCCCGAATCATCATATACAAGTGAAACGACCCTTTCCTTTGCCTCCTCTCCTTTTGCAAAAGCTGAAAAAGGTAAACATATAAATAGAAATAACATGAACGTGGCACAAATTCGAATTTTCATGATGAGGCTTCGCCACCTTTGTAGACAAATTCCTATGTTTAAATTTATGAGAGGAAACAAGATATATGACTTGTATTTTAGGACAACAGTTCACAACAATTACATTATGTAAACAAAAATGAACTACTCCCATATTTTATTTCGAGTTTTTTCCTTATTATATATCTGAAATAACGCATAGCTTTCATACTTTTCCCCCTATAAATTCCACCATTAAAGTTTGATTTTCTTTTCAATACAAAAAATAAAGAGCGCGCTATAATTAGCGCACTCTTTATCCCTCTATTTGCGAGCCGTAAGACTCCCACCTCAAAATTGGGCTGAAGCAAAGAAGTTAGATGGGAGATGAGATCAACTGCTCGTAAAAGCCCGATTGGTGAGGGCTAATAATCAGTGGGGGAGGAACAGAACCCCCACTGATTAAAGTTTCACTTTATTTCTTCACATACACTTCAACAATCGGATTTTCCTTTTGATCTGCATGTAAACGTATATTCTCTTCACCCGTATTATAAATGCTAGCTACCAGCATAACAGTTAGTAAGTTAGGTATCTTCGCATCGCTTCCGTACTTTCTTTCAAGCGCCTCCTTATATTCAAAATCTAAATCTCCTTGCACATATGTATACACTTCAAAACCATCCTTCAAATTACATACGACCGTATCAATAATATCCGCCCCTACTTGTTTCTTTATTTCCCCCCGCAATGCTTCAATAAATTCTTCCCAAGGAACTTCGTACGTCTGAAATTGGTCTGTAGATTTCATTTCCCTTCCTCCTCGTTATGTATCCTGTTCGTATATTTCCCCTTTCGTATAACAATTATGATAGATAGGTCATTCGTACAAGCCGCACTTGTCCTGCTTACATATCGTATTACGGTAATACGGAAGGAGGAAAGAGCATGCATAGAAAAAGATGTTATGATACATGCCAACGTTATTTCGGTAAAGTTGTTCGAATTGAAGATCATGATGGTCGCATTCACTTAGGCAAAATAATCGATGTAACAAACGATTCTGTTTGGATTGAACCAATGCAACAGCGCTCATCTTTTGATACAGGATTCGGATACTATGACGCATATTCAAACGGTGGATGTGATATTTGCGGTGGTATTAGCAGATGTGATAACTGTGGATTTGGATGCGGCGGTGGATTCAGTGGTGGATTCAGTGGTGGATTTAGTGGCTGTGGATGCGGCGGTCGTGGTTGCGGTGGTTGTGGCGGCGGTGGCTGGGGCCTTGAACTCGGATTTGGCTTTATTTTTGGAATTACTTTGGCTGCATTATTTTTCATCTAACATAGTAAAGAGTTGACTATCTTTAGCCAACTCTTTTTCTCTATTTTTCACATATAAAAATGCGATGCCCTAAAATATGTTGATACATAAGCAGTACTTGTTCGTGTTGCACCCACGCCTCATACAATTCTTCCGGAATAAACGGTGATACATTCCACTCTGGCTCTTCCATATGTCCTACAACTGTTTCTGCAATAGTTCCGCCACCCGCAATTGTAACTCTTTTGAAATTTGCTGCTTTAAACAAATGAACCCACTCATTCTCAGTTAATAATTCTTTAATACCATATAACTGTCCAATCTTTTCTTCCTCTTTCTTCTCAATATGTTTTTCGGTAATCATTTCAATGACAACAAGCTTTCCATCCTTCTGTAATACACGATAACATTCCGAAATAACCTTTTCTTTATTTGTAAAAGCGAGTATGGATTCTCCAAGTACAAGCTCAAATGAATCATTTAAACACGGTAATCCTTCTACATCTCCTTGAATCAATTGTATATTTAAACCATCAAACAACCATCTATCTTTCGCTTTTTGAATCATAATTTCATTCTTTTCAACCGCTGTCACTTTATAACCCAATTCTTTTGTCATATACGCCGCTGTTTTCCCCGTGCCGCAACCTATCTCAAGGACACTCGCTCCATGTCTAAGTGGCAATTGAGCTAATAATTGTTTTGTTAACGTAAAACCACCCGGATGAGCACTCCCTATTCCGTAATAAGCTAGAAAATCGATGTATGTGTTTCGTTTCATGGAATTCTCCCTTTTTTATTTTATATATTCCAGGAAGGAAGAAAAGTGCATAAAAAAAGGGCGCATCGCGCGCCCTCTCTTTTACTTATCTTCAGAAATATATGCCCATTTGTAGCTATAATCTCCACCAACCGGATGGTGAATAATACCTTTTACTTTCGGTCTTTGAACAAGAGCATCACCACGTTGATATAATGGTGCAATTGCTGCGTCTTCAAGTAACATTTTCTCAGCTTTCAGTAAGCTATCCCAGCGATCTTTCGTTTTCGTTAATAGCTCGCCTTTACCTTTTTCTACAATTTCATCATATTTCGGATTTGAATATCCAGTTTGGTTATGAGGTCCATTTGTAACGAACATATCAATGAATGTCATTGGATCTAAGTAGTCAGGTCCCCAACCAGCGTAAGATAAATCATAATCTAGATCTGATTCTAATTTTAATTTTTGTTTAAACGGCTGGTTTTTCAAATTCACTGTTAAGCCTGGTAAGTTTTTCTCTAGCTCACCTTTTAAGAACTCTCCTACTTTTTTCGCGTTATCGCTATCATAGTTTAATAGCTCTACCGTTACTTGCTCTTTTCCAAGCTCTTTTTTCGCTTTTTCCCAATGCTCTTTTGCCTTTTTCAAATCTGTTTTTAAAATATCTCCGTTATCTTTACGGAAGTCTTTTCCATCTGGGCTCTTCGCAAATTCTTTTGGTACTAAGTAATCTGCAGGTGTAGATCCGTCATTTAAAATTACATTCGTTAAGCCTTTTTTATCATATGCCATTGCAATCGCTAAACGTAAATCTTTGCTCTTTAATACTGTATCTTGATTACCACGTTTTTGGTTTAATCGTAAGAAGTACGTTGACGGTGTTTTTTGTGTAAAGAAATCTGGATTTGATTTATATTTGTCAACCATTTCAGATGCAAGTGCTGCACGATCGATTTGTCCACTTTCATATAAGTTTACACGTGTACCGCTATCTTTTACTACGTTAAAGTTGATTTCTTCTAACTTAACTGTTTTATTATCCCAGTATTGTGCATTTTTCTTTAACTTCCAACCTTCTTCATGTTTCCAGTCTGTTAATGTAAACGGTCCGTTATACAACGTTGTATCCGACTCTAAACCGTATTTTTCACCTTTTTCTTTTACGAATTTTTCATTTAACGGATAGAATGTTCCGAATGAAGTTAATTCTACAAAGTAAGGAACTGGATTTTCTAATTCTACCTCTAATGTGTAGTCATCTACAGCTTTTACACCTAACGTATCAAGTGGTGCTTTCCCATCATTAATTGCTTTTGCGTTCTTTAAATCAAACATAATGTATGCATATTCCGCTGCTGTATTTTTATCTACCGCACGTTTCCAAGCAAACACGAAATCTTTAGCTGTTACAGGGTCTCCATTTGACCATTTCGCATTTTTATTTAATGTGAATGTATATTTTTTACCATCATCACTCTTTTTATATGATTCAGCAACCCCTGGTGCTGCTTTATTATCTTTATCAAGTCGATATAAACCTTCCATTACGTTGTTTAAAGCAAGAAACGATACTTGGTCTGTCGCTTTTGCTGAATCCATAGATGGAATCTCTTGCGTTTCTGTTAAATTAAGCACTTGCTTTGCAGCTAATTTTCCGCCTTCTTTTTCGCCACTTTTCGGCGTTGTGCTTGCCTTATCTTTATCCCCTGATCCAGAGCAAGCTGTTAATGCCATACTCATTACTAGAACTGGTGCTACAACCGCTGTTAATTTTGTCATCTTTTTTCTCTTCATTTTTTTGTACCCTCCCCAATTATATGTACGATATTAACATTTAGAGATTCTCTATTAACTTTTGTTATCAGAAAATTCTTATTAATTAATATTCTACTGTTTTTTCGAGT
The DNA here is from genome assembly GCF_040459645.1 of Bacillus cereus group sp. RP43. Taxonomy (NCBI): domain Bacteria; kingdom Bacillati; phylum Bacillota; class Bacilli; order Caryophanales; family Bacillaceae; genus Bacillus; species Bacillus cereus group sp. RP43. The sequence continues at coordinate 1,886,627 of NZ_JARVHQ010000001.1, read as the reverse complement.
TTTGTAAAGTATTTTTGTAAATTTTCTAAATATTTATTTTTTTATGATAGTAACTTGTTGTTTTAACTACTATATGAATTATCCCCCGTCTACTATATGTAAACATATCTCCTCTTATTCTTCGCTATTGCTAAGTTCTATATTTTCCTTATAAAAATGAAATCTCTAACTATCATTCATCTATCCAATTATTGAATTCCTTCTACCATCCTACAGTAGAATATTAAAAGCAACCTCAACATTTCTCAAAAATTCCATGATCCTTATTCTCCTATCCATACAAAAAAAGCATTTCAAAAGCATATTAGCCACTTTTGAAATGCTTTCATGTTATTTCTTTCCGCCATCCTCAGTTACATACGCCCACTTAAAGCTATATTCTGGACTGATGTTGTGTTTTACAATTCCTTTTACATTCGGCTTCATCACATATGATCTTCCTGTTTGATATAAAGGTACTAATCCAGCATCTTCTTCAAGGAATAATTTTTCTGCTTTCCCTAACGCTTCCCAACGTTTCTTCGGATCAGACAGTAATTCATTACCTGCTTTTTGTACCATTTCATCGTATTTTGGATTCGAATAACTCATTTGGTTATATGGGCTCTTCGATTCAAACATATCAATAAATGTCATTGGATCCGCATAATCTGGGCTCCAGCCTGCATAAGAGATTTCATAATCTTGCGCTGACTCTAATTTTAATTTTTGTTTGAACGGCTGAATTTTCGTATTAATCGTTACACCTTTTAAATTTTTCTCAATTTGATCTTTAACATAATCAGCAATCTTTTTCGCAGTTCCATCATCATAGCTTAGTAATTCAATTGTAACTTGATCTTTTCCAAGTTCCTTTTTCGCTTCTTCCCATGCAGCTGCTGCTTTTTTTGTATCTTGTTTCAGACCATTTTTAAACGTGTCTTGGTAATCTTTACCGTCAGGTCCTGTCGCAAGCCCTTTTGGAACCAATTGATCTGTTGCTTTTGATCCATTATTTAAAATAACATTTGCTAAACCTTTTTTATCAACTGATAATGCAATTGCTTCACGAAGTTTTTTACTCTTTAACGGTGTATCTTGTCCGTTACGCTTTTGATTTAAACGTAAGAAGAATGTACTTGATTCTGCATACTCACCGTATTCATCTTTATTCGATTTATATTTATCTACAAACTCTCCTGATAGTAGTGTGAAATCAATTGATCCTGTATCATATAAATTTACTTTCGTAGCAACTTCTTTTACTACACTATAATTAATTTCTTCTAATTTCACAGTCTTATTATCCCAATATTTATCATTTTTCTTCAACTGCCATCCTTGTTCATGTTTCCATGAAGACATAACGAATGGCCCGTTATACACCGTTGTATCTGCTTCTAAACCAAACTTATCTCCTTTTTCTTTTACGAACTTTTCATTTAAAGGATAGTATGACGGGAATGCTAGTAAATTTAAGAAGTACGGTACCGGTTTTTCTAATTCTACTTCTAGCGTGTAATCATCTACCGCCTTCGCTCCTAATTCAGTTGCAGGTTTTTCTCCTTTATTAATCGCTTCTGCATTTTTTATATAGTAAGCAATAAATGCATATTCTGCAGCTGTGTTTTTATCAAGTAAGCGCTGCCATCCGAACACGAAATCTTTTGCTGTTACAGGATCTCCATTTGACCATTTCGCATCTTTACGCAGTTTAAACGTATATTTTTTGCCATCTTCGCTTTTCGTACTAGATTCTGCAGCAGCCGGAATAGGCTTATTATCTTTATCAAGACGGTATAACCCTTCCATCGTGTTCCCTAAAATTTGTGCCCCTAATGTATCAGTAGATTTAGAAGTGTCCATCGTCGGAATCTCTTGGTTTTCCGTACGATTTAATACTTGCTTCGCTGCATATTTAATATCAGATTTTTTTTCTTCCCCACTATTAGATGTAGTGGTCGTCTTCTTTTCCCCACCTGACCCAGAGCATGCTGTCAATGCAACACTCATCGCTAAAACCGGCACTACAACCGCTGTTAACTTTTTCATCTTTTTTCTCTTCATTTTTATACCCTCCCTAATTATATGTACATTATCAACCCTTGAGAGACTCTTTGTTAATGATTTACTTTTCAGAAAATTATAACTAATGTTATTCTACTCTTTTTTCTACATTTGTAAATAGTTTTATTTTAAATATTCTGATTTTAATCTTCGTAATTTAGTATGATTTATCCCCCATCTACTATATGTACGTACTATACGCCTTATTCTTCTCTATTTAACTGCACTAAAAATTAGTATTTTAAGCTCACTAAAAAAAGCATTTCAAAAGTAGCAGGGCTACTTTGAAATGCTTTTTCAACTCTATTATTTTTCAGTCACGTATGCCCACTTAAAGCTAAATTCTGGACTGATATTATGTTTTACTACACCTTTTACACTTGGTTGTAAAACATAAGAATCTCCACGTTGGTATAAAGGTACAATCGCTACATCTTCTTCAAGTAATGTTTTTTCAGCTTTCCCTAACTCTTCCCAACGTTTTTTCGCATCACCCATTAATTCAGTACCAGCCTTCTTCACCATTTCATCATATTTAGGATCAGAGAAGCTCATTTGGTTATGAGAATGTCCAGACTCAAACATATCTAAGAATGTCATTGGATCTGCATAATCCGGATTCCAACCACCGTATGAAATATCATATTGTTGCTCAGATTCTAATTTTAGTTTTTGCTTAAATGGTTGAAGTTTAATGTTAACTGTTACACCTTTTAAGTTTTTCTCGATTTGATCTTTTACATATTCTCCAACTTTTTTCGCATTACCAGTATCATAGTTTAAGAATTCAATTGTAACTTGATCTTTGCCAAGCTCTTTTTTCGCTTCTTCCCAAGCTGCTGCAGCTTTTTTAGCATCTGGTTTCAAGCCGTTTTTAAACGTTTCTTGGAAGTCTTTACCGTCTGGTCCAGTCGCTAATCCTTTTGGTACTAAGAAATCAGCTTCTTTTGATCCATCATTTAAAATTACATTTGCTAAATTCTTTTTATCAATTGATAGTGCAATTGCTTCACGCAATTTTTTGCTCTTTAATGGTGTGTCTTGTCCAGCACGTTTTTGGTTCATACGAATGAAGTACGTACTTACTTGTGAATATGTGCCAAATTCATCTTTCTTACTTCTATATTTATCAACGAACTCTCCATTTAATAAAGCGAAATCAACTTGTCCGCTATCATATAAATTAATAAGAGTTGCTGGCTCTTTAACAACACTGAAGTTAACTTCTTCAAGTTTTACAGTCTTTTTATCCCAATATTGATCATTTTTCTTTAATTGCCATCCTTGTTCATGCTTCCAATCTTTAAGAACGAACGGTCCATTATAAACTGTTGTATCAGACTCTATACCGAACTTCTCTCCTTTTTCTTTTACGAATTTTTCATTTAATGGGTAGTACGATGGGAATGCTACTAAATTTAAGAAGTACGGTACCGCTTGCTCTAATTCAACTTCAAGCGTAAGATCATCTACCGCTTTCACTCCTAATTCAGCTACAGGTTTTTCTCCTTTATTAACCACTTCTGCATTTTTAATTGGGAATGCAATAAATGCGTACTCCGCAGCTGTTTTTGGATCTAATAGACGTTGCCAAGCATATACGAAATCTTTCGCCGTTACTGGATCTCCATTTGACCATTTTGCATCTTTACGTAGTTTAAATGTATATTTTTTACCATCTTCACTTTTCGTGCTAGATTCTGCTGCAGCTGGAATAGGCTTATTATCTTTATCAAGACGATATAATCCTTCCATCGTATTCCCTAGCATTTGTGAAGATACTGTATCTGTTGATTTAGAAGAATCCATCGTTGGAATCTCTTGGTTTACTGTTCGATTCAATACTTGTTTTGCCGCTAATTTTTCCCCTGACTTGCTATCTCCACTTGAGTTTGTGCTTGTCTTTTTATCCCCGCCTGATGTAGAACATGCTGTTAATGCCATGCTCATTGCTAAAACCGGTACTACAACTGCTGTTAGTTTTTTCATTTTTTTCTTTTTCATTTTCTGTACCCTCCCTAATTCTAAACGATATCTATTTAAGAATTTTCTGATAATTCTGTTTTTCTTTATATATTTATCAGACGATTCTTACTACTTCTTATTCTACTAATTTTTTAAAATTTGTAAAGTATTATTATTAATAATTTTTAAAAAATTATTTTCTTACAGTAATATTCATAAAAATTCCATATAGTTTTTTAATATCGTTTTTTATCGTTACATATACACTAATTTAATAGTGTTAATTATGTTTTCTAATAAACAGACTGTAGATTATCGTTAATAAATAATGTATATTTCAGAAATCTTTTTCCTACAAAAACAAAAAAGCAGATATAACATCTGCTTTAGTTTTCCTCAATTTGCTTCTCACTTAATCCAAGATGTGTTCTGAGTGTATTACTCAAATTTTGTAAGTCTTTTTTATTAGGATTATAATAATATACACGCTGTCCATTTGGGCCATTTGGTAAATATAAATCATCACCATTTAGCTGAATCTTCTCAACTGAACAATCTAAACCATATTTATAAAAAGATAAAATATCATCCAATGCTAAATTTGTTTTAAAATCACCATCGACGGCCTCAACCATTTTCTCCAGTTTTGTAATAGACCCTACACTTTTTAATTTACTTAAAATCGCCTCAATAACAAGTTGTTGGCGCTGTCCCCTCATTGCATCACTATCAATATGACGAGTTCTCGCCAAAGCAAGTGCTTCTTCTCCCGTTAATTTTTGAACCCCTTTTTTCAAGTGAATCGTATCAGGTTCATCTTTACTATTTTGTTCAGTAAATTCAACCGGGACATCTACCTCAACACCATCGAGCCCATCAACAATTTTAATAAATGAACCAAAATTAAATTTCACAAAATAATCTACCGGTACTTGCAGTAACTTTTCTACTGCCTCAACAGAAGCTTGTGGTCCTCCATCTTTTCCGTTTTTAACGAAACCACTTCCATATGCGTGTGTTATTTTATCTTTTTTCTTTTCGATTGGAACATATGTATATGTATCTCGTGGTATACTGGTTAACTTCACTGTCTTATCTTCTTTATTAAACGTAGCTAATAATAATGCATCCGTATGAAATGCACCATTATACCCCTTTTGCCGTTCTTGATTTTCATCAATTCCCATAATTAACATTGAAACGTTGTTTGCAATTGGCTTTACAGCTTTCTCACGTAAATTTGATTTTTCACCACGCGATAAGTTCAAATTAGATTTTTGTACGAGATTAGAAGTTTTCATATATACATAAGCACCATAACCAACTCCGCCAAATAGTAATACTCCTAACAATACACTTATTATCGTTGTCTTTTTATATTTTCGTTTATTTTTCTTTTCTCTTGAAGGAGAGGTATTCTCCATATAGTTCCCTCCGTTTTCTATTCATCTAATATGTTTTTCAATTTTTCATAATTAGTGCTATCCTTTTGAAATACATTCTCTTTCAATCCTTTGTTTATTTGTATCCATTCAGTCGTAATCGAATATTGAATCATACCTTCATGGAAACTAAGGAACTTCAACATAATCCCCGTATTTTTATCTACAACCATTTCAAATTTCCCTCTCAAATCTTCAGATGTACTTACAGGCATTTCTATGTTTATTACCCCTTCTATTTTGTAGCAATCGAGTCCAAGATACTTCGTTTCTTTATAACTCCAATCTTTATATCGAATTAATAGATCATCAAATTCTGATTGAATACTGTACTTAGCGAATCCCACATATTCGTCATCATACCGTTTCTTCTCACCTGATTTTCTCAACAACCTTTCCTTAGGGCTTAATTTTAATAGTTCATTATTTCTTTCTTTTGGGCTCCATCTCGTCTCTTTATACGTATTATTCTTATCATTAAACTCTTTTTTTCCGTCCTCGCTATAAATAATCGTGCTTTTTTTCGATAGTTTGTCTTCTTTAGATGAAATACCACTTTGTTTCTCCGTATCAATCGCATATTTATATGTTGTAGCAATTCTTGTAGAGCTAGAATATTCTTCGAATTGCCCTGAAACATTTTGGAAATGATCAATTGAATCAAGCATCTTTTGATGAATCTTTTCCTTATCTGGATAATTGACGTTCGACTTTATTTCTTCTTCATTCTCATAATCAAAAAACGCATTCTTCTTTACGTAATTAAACATCCCTCCATTTTGTGCAAAGCTCTGTATAGAAAACTCAGACATAGATACAATTGACAGTGTTAGAACAGCGGCACTAATAAACATCATATGTACTCTATAACTCTTTCTTTTTACAGGAAGATTACGAAGTGTATCATTAATTTTTTCGTTTAGTGCCTGTGGCAATACGGTATTATCCTTTTCTATTCTCTTTTTTAATTTTTCATCAAATGATTTTTCTTTATCCATTTTAACCACCTCCTACTCCATCTTTAATCGCTCTTCTAATTGCTCCCTTGCACGTGACAATCTTGATTTAACCGTTCCTTTTGGAATTTCTAAAAGCGTTGCAATACTTTCTTGATTCATATCTTCATAATAATAAAGTACAGTTACAGCTCTTAGTTCTTCCGTTAAAGACTGAATAGCATTACAAAGATCAATATCTTCATATCGATCGAACGCCACCATATTACTATCATGATCCTCAATTACAATTACTTTTTTATAAGAGCGAATTATATTGTTACACTCATTTATTAAAATTCTAATTAGCCAAGTTTGAAAAAACTCTTCCTTTTTCAGTTTTTTTATATTTTCATAAGCTTTTAAAATTGTTGCCTGCATCGCATCCTCTATATTCGTCTCATCACGTAACATCGCCTTCGCAATGCGATACATCTTCACTTTTTCTGTATGTATAAGCGCCATGAACGCCTCATGATTACCCTTTTTCGCTAAGGAAACATCTGTTTCATCTTTTACAATCATTTTATATAAAGGGATTACTTTCACAATTGCTCCTCCTGTTTCATCCTCACTTCAAATTTAACTTTACATGTATTAGACGGAGTAGCCTAGAAAAAGGTTCATTTTTTTTGAATATTTTCACAAAAAAGGTAAACATTCTTCATGTTTACCTTTCCTTAGACGTAACCCTAAGGAAATATCCATCTGGATCCACAACTTTAAATCCCCTCATCTCCCATGGATAAATTTGAATCTCTTCTTGTATTCTGCATCGCTTCTCTTTACAACGTTCATATACTTCTTCAATCTGATCGACAACGATAATTAGTTCAAAGCCATTTCCTTTCATTTCTTTTTGATTGTAAAAATAATGGTTTTCATTCAATGTCGAATCGCTAGCTAGTAATAGGGAAAAACACTCATGATTAAAACGTACTATATGCTCACTTCTTTTATACAAATTTAATCCAAGTATTGTTTCATAAAACAATACTGATTTTTCAATATCATGTACGTATAGCTTAATCGGAAATAAATGATTCACTAGTTTCCTCCTCATCAAAAAAAGCCCACTAATTAAGTGGACTTTCTACTTTACAACGGTAAATCCCTCTTCCTAAACACTACAATTGCTACTATGAAGATACAAAGCGCTCCAGCAGTTAAGCCTACGCTTACTGGCCATATATTATATGTTCCTTCAGCAATTTCTTTCGGACGAAACAATGTAAACAAGGATATATTTCTCATCCACTCTAACTTATCACTTAATTTCCCTACCATATCTAATACGAAAAATAAGATTGTTAAACTTGCTGAGTAGCTAAGTGCCTTTCTTTCATCATTACATATACAGGAAAAGAAAAATGAATAGGCACTAACTACTAAAAATATAAGCCCTCCGACTATGTTTATTTTCAAAAATAATTCTCGATTTAAGTTATTATCTTTTAAAAACCATTCTGCACCTAATATACCAGCTACATAAGTAACAATTACAATTATTAGTAGCCCCAATATGAGAACAGCAGCTTGTGTAATTGCAATTTGTACCCTTGATACAGGTGTTGCTAATAAATATGCCATCGCCCCTTTATCTACATGACGAGCAATTAAATGCGTTGCAACCGTGACACAAAAAATTGTTAAAACGATAATAAACAATAGACTATAATATTCACCAGCTAAAAAATCCATTACATTTTGAATCGGACTTTCCATTCCAACGATTTTTTTTACACTATCAGGCATGGCACTTATTAATTCATTTAACCCTTTCGCTGAAACCATCGATGGGAATATCCAAATTAATAACCATAAATAAAGAGCTGCACCAGTAGCATAGCTCAATATACTTTTTTGAGTTTCTTTCAAACTAGCTAAAAATAGTTGTTTATTCATGCTTTACCCCTTCTTTCTTCTCGTAATAATGCATAAATAAATGTTCTAAATCCGTCGCTCTCGTTTGAAGTGCCGTTACATTATAGTTTGAAAGTATTTGTAAAACAGTTTGATAGTTTCCTTGCACAATAATTGACGCCTCTCTACCTTTCACTCCTTCAAATTGCAAATCACATTGTTTAAGAGACTCGATTTCTTCTTGAAATGATACAGTTACATCTATCACCTGTCTTCTCATACCTTGTAAATCATGAATGTTTTCAACTGTTACAAGGCAACCATCTTTAATAATAGCCACTCTGTCACAAGTTCTCTCAATTTCAGTGAAAATATGCGACGACATAAGAATCGTTTTTCCTCTTTGCTTTTCTTCTAATATTAAATCTATAAATAGTTGCTGCATAAGTGGATCGAGTCCTGATGTCGGTTCATCTAAAATTAGTACTTCTGGATCATGCATAAATGCAGCAACAATCCCTACTTTTTGTTTCATTCCTTTAGACATTTTTCGAATTGGTGTTTTCACATCGAATTGCAGACGCTCTATCAAGTCATCACGTCTCTTCGTTTCCTTTAGCCCACGCATTCCTTGCATCAACTTTAAAAAATCTAATCCGTTCATTCCTTCAATAAAAGAAATTTCTCCTGGTAAATAACCAACTTCTCTTTGAATTTTCGCAGCATCTTCCCAACAATCTAATCCGAAAATTGTCGCTTTACCAGCCGTCGGTTTTATAAATCCCATTAAATTACGAATCGTTGTTGATTTCCCAGCACCATTTGGTCCTAAGTAGCCAAAAACTTCTCCTTCTTTCACTTCAAATGTAATATCAAACAAGCCTTTTCCATTTGAAAACTGTTTTGTAACATTTTGAACTGAAATCATAAACTCACCTCATTTTTTGAAATATTTAACATATGATATTTCAAAATTATTGTACTCCTCATCTTTCATATTCGCAACAACTTTTTGAAATATTTATATGTCCATATTTCAAAAATATTGTTTTCAATTATTTTTTCTTGTATATTTTAAATGAGGTGATTGTATTGAACGGCTTTGAAAAAGTGAAAGAAAAGAAAAAACGTGCCATTAAAGATGCGGCCTTTAAATTATTTTCAGAACGTGGATTTAATGAAGTGAAAATAGAACATATTGCAAAAAAAGCAAACGTTTCTCAAGTGACAATTTATAATCATTTCGGAAGTAAAGATGCGTTATTTAGGGAACTTATACAAGAATTTATAATATCTGAATTTCAATATTATAAAGAGCTTGCAGAAGAAAAATTACCTTTTCATGATATGATGCAAAAAATGATTGTAAGAAAAATGAATACTGGGGGGTTATTTCAGCCTGATATGTTACTACAAATGATGCAAAGAGACGAAGCGCTCCGAGAATTTATTTATAGTTATCAAAACGAAAAAATCTTGCCGTGGTATTTAGAAATATTAGAACAAGCACAGCGCAAAAATGAAATTAATCCACACCTTTCAAAAGAAATGATGTTACTTTACATTCAAATGTTCACTAAATTAGGTGATGATTTCGGGGCACAGCTTCTTGAAGGAGATCGAGAAAAACATATACAAGATATAGTTACGATGTTCTTTTACGGACTTTCTGTTCCGTAAAAATAAAAAAGACACAGAATCGTGTCTTTTTTTATTTCACTGAAATGACTCTACCAGTTTCACTACTTTCAATTGCCAATTGAATCAGTCTAATAACTTCCAAGCCTTCTTCTGCTGTTACAGGTGGTTTCTCACCATTTACAATACTATCTCTTACACCTTTATAATACATGTCATAACAGCCGACTTCTGTTGGAATACGCTCTAACTTTTCTTCCGTTTCTAAAGTAGCAAAATTCTCTTCAGAGTCTGTGCCATAACCATTGTCGCCCGGCTTCATTCCATTTTTCAACTGCTCTTCTTGTGAATCCATACCATACTTCACGATAGAACCTTTGTCTCCATGTAATGTAAAATGTGGTCCAGCTTGTTTTACGTAACTGCTACTATGTAAAATGACACGCTTTACTCCGTAGTGAAGTACAACATGGAAATAATCATCAATTTCTGCACCTGGGCGTTGTTTTATTACATCTGCATTTATCGCATCTGGTTTCCCGAATAATGATAATGCTTGATCCATTAAATGCGATCCTAAATCATATAATATACCTGAACCTGGTAAATTCTTTTCTCTCCAGCGGTCACGTACATGTGGGCGGAAACGATCGAAATGCGCTTCATATGCGTATACATTCCCTACTCTGTTTTCTTCTAATAATTTCTTTATCGTTAAGAAATCATTATCAAAACGACGGTTGTGATACACACTTAAAACGACATTATGTTGCTTCGCTAATGAAATAAGTTCTTCTCCCTCTTCAATTGAAACAACGAATGGTTTTTCCACAACAACATGCTTACCGTGTACAATCGCTTCTTTTACATATGGAAAATGAGTTGTATTTGGTGAAGTAATGACCACTAAGTCAATATCAGCCCGATTTACTAATTCATCAATTGTACCAACAACTTCAGTATTTGGTAATGCTTGTTTCACTACTTCTTCTTTTGATGATAAAATAGCACGAATATCGTATTCTTTTATCGTTTGTAATAACGGGATGTGAAATGTTGTACTAGAAAATCCAAATCCGACAATCCCTACACCTATTTTTTTCATGTTGCCCCTCCATTTATCCCGCACTAACGGGCAGTAAGATCCCTACCTCAAAATTCAACGAATGCAAAGAAGTTAGGTGAGGGATCAACTGCTCGTAAAAGCCCGATTGGTTCAACTAATAATCAGTGGGGGATGAAGAAAACCCCCACTGATTAAAGTTTCACTTTATGAGAACGATTTCATCTCATTATTATAACAAGATTATTTTTATATACATAATGATTTGCTTAGAAAAAAGCATCTTGCTATCATTCATAGCAAGATGCTCCCTTTATTACGTTCTTTTCTTCGTCCACGTTTCAATTACTTCACCAGTATCATTAACATCTAGTACTAAACTACCATTACTATACCGGTCTTTATTTCGAAACGCTTTCGGATCAATTTCTTCTACAATGTGTTTCTCTGTCTTCATGTAAACTAATTCATCATCTCGAACAATTTCAATACCGACAATGCGGTACGGATTACGCTTTAACTCTTTAAAAATTACAAGGCCGCGCTTCGCCCTCGTTGATTTCTCAATTTCCGATGCCTTTATACGTTTCACAGCACCTCGCTGCGTAACGAGAATAAGTTGATCTTTTTCACCATTTAACGGTTTACCAGAAGCAACATAGTCATCTTCTTTTAAATTAATTGCTTTCACACCAGCTGCTCTTACACCAACTGGACTTACTTCTTCTTCATTGAATACAAGTGCATATGCACCATGTGTTGCAAGAACAATATCACTTGTCCCATCTGTCGCAAATATATCAACAACTTCATCATCTTTTTTCAGATTTACAGCAACGAACGCCCGGGAATAACGCTGCACTTTATATTGATTTAATTCTGTTTTCTTAATCATACCGTTTCGTGTAACAAATACGATAAATCGTTTTTCTTCTTCAAAATTCGGTACGACTGTTGCCCAAATTAACGCTTCATCTCGCTCGAGTGAAACAAGATTCGCAACGTGTTGACCTAAATCTTTCCAACGAATTTCTGGCATTTCATATACAGGAAGATAAATATAATTTCCTTTGTTCGTAAATAAAAGAACGGTTTCTGTCGTGTTTGTATCGAAACGCTCAAGTAAGATGTCACCCTCTTTCATACCGAAGTCTTTCCCGTTCGATGCATTATGCGAACGCCAACCTGTTCGTTTCACATATCCTTCTTTCGTTACAGTAACGATGACATCTTCTTGCGGAATCATCACTTCCACATCGATTTTAATTTCTTCAATTTCCTCTTCAATTATCGCACGGCGATCATCACTATATGTTTTCTTCACTCTCTTCAAATCTGTTTTAATAACTTGAAGAAGTCTTTTTTCACTTTGTAAAATCGACTGTAACTCTATAATTTTCTTATTAAGTTCAGCTGCTTCTTGTTCTAGCGCTGTAATATCTGTATTCGTTAAACGATATAATTGTAATGAAACTATCGCTTCTGATTGCGCTTCTGTAAAGCCAAATTTTGCACTTAAGTTATCTTTCGCATTACGTTTATCTTTAGAAGCACGGATCGTTTCAATCACTTCATCTAAAATCGATAGTGCTTTCTTTAAACCTTCTACAATATGTTGACGATTTTCTGCTTTTCGTAATTCATATTGTGAACGTCTCGTAACAACTTCTTTTTGATGTCCAATATATGCATCCAAAATTTTAGGTAATGTCATAAGTGTTGGACGACGATAATTTATCGCTACCATATTAAAATTATATGGAATTTGTAAATCTGTATTCTTATATAAATAATTTAAAATACCTTCAGCATTTACTTCTTTTTTTAATTCTACAACGATGCGAAGACCCGTACGGTCCGTCTCATCACGCACTTCAGCAATTCCATCTAGCTTTTTATCTAGACGTAATTCATCCATCTTTTTAACAAGGTTCGCTTTATTTACTTCGTACGGAATTTCTGTAATAACGATTTGTTGCTTTCCACCACGAATCGTTTCAACTTCTGCTTTTCCGCGAATAATAATTTTACCTTTCCCTGTTTCGTACGCTTTTTTAATACCATCAATCCCTTGAATAATACCGCCTGTTGGGAAATCTGGTCCTTTAATAACTGTTAATAAATCATCAACAGTACTATTCGGATTATCAATTCGCATCATCGTCGCATCAATTACTTCTCCAAGGTGATGCGGAGGAATTTCTGTTGCATAACCAGCTGAAATCCCTGTCGATCCGTTCACTAATAAGTTTGGGAACATTGCCGGTAATACAACTGGTTCTTCACTTGTATCATCGAAGTTTGAAACAAATTCTACTGTTTCTTTATCAAGATCACGTAATAACTCAGATGCAATTGGTGATAAACGTGCTTCTGTATAACGCATTGCCGCTGCTGGATCCCCATCAACGCTACCGTTATTTCCATGCATTTCAACTAAAACATTACGTACTTTCCAAGTTTGACTTAAACGTACCATCGCCTCATATACAGAGGAATCACCATGTGGATGATAATTACCGATAACATTACCTACTGTTTTAGCTGATTTACGAAACGCTTTATCATGTACGTTTCCTTCTACATACATAGAATATAAAATACGTCTTTGTACCGGTTTTAAACCGTCACGCGCATCTGGAAGCGCGCGGTCTTGAATAATATATTTACTATAACGTGCAAAGCGGTCACCTAACACGTCTTCAAGCGGGAGGTCATGAAACTTCTCTGCCTGCATGTTATTCCACCTCCGTCTCCATAATCATTTCATTTTCTAAAATATTTCCTTCTTCTTGCATGCCAAATTGTACATTACGCTCAATCCATTTACGACGAGGTTCTACTTTATCCCCCATCAATGTCGTAACTCGGCGCTCAGCTCTTGATGCATCGTCAATTTTCACACGAATTAACGTACGTGTTTCAGGGTTCATCGTTGTTTCCCATAATTGATCGGCATTCATTTCGCCAAGTCCTTTATAGCGCTGCAACATATAGCCTTTACCGACCTTTTTCGTTACACCATCTAATTCTTCATCAGACCATGCATATTCAATTACTTCACTTTTCCCTTTTCCTTTACTTACTTTATATAAAGGTGGAAGTGCGATAAATACTTTACCAGCTTCAATAAGTGGTTTCATATAACGGTAGAAGAACGTCAGTAGTAACACTTGAATATGTGCTCCATCCGTATCTGCATCGGTCATAATAACAACTTTATCGTAGTTTATATCTTCAACAGCGAACTCATTCCCTACACCGCCGCCAATTGCGTATATAATCGTATTAATCTCTTCATTTTTAAAGATATCAGCAAGCTTTGCTTTTTCTGTATTGATTACTTTACCACGTAATGGTAATACCGCTTGGAAACGTCGGTCTCGACCTTGTTTCGCAGAACCACCTGCAGAGTCACCCTCTACTAAGTACAGTTCATTTTTCTGTGGGTTACGTGATTGTGCAGGTGTTAACTTACCACTCAATGTACCTTCTGATTTCTTTTTCTTTTTACCAGTACGTGCTTCCTCTCTCGCTTTACGAGCAGCCTCACGCGCCTGCGCTGCTTTAACTGCCTTTCTCACAAGAAGTGTAGCAACATCTGGATTTTCTTCTAAAAAGTAAGCTAAATGCTCAGATACAATTGCATCAATTGAAGAACGAGCTTCACTTGTACCTAGTTTTCCTTTCGTTTGTCCCTCAAACTGAAGTACTTCTTCTGGTACACGTACAGAAACGATAGCCGCTACACCTTCACGAATATCTGTACCTTCTAAGTTTTTATCTTTTTCTTTTAATAGTGAAACTTTACGAGCATACTCATTAAACACACGCGTCATTGCTGTTTTAAATCCAGCTTCGTGTGTTCCACCGTCTTTTGTACGTACATTATTTACAAACGAAAGAATGTTTTCTGAATACCCATCGTTAAACTGGAATGCTAACTCTGCTTCAATTCCGTTTTGTTCACCAGAGAAATATACAACTGGATGAATCGAATCTTTCTCTTCGTTTAAGTATGAAACGAAAGCTTCAATTCCTGTTTCATAATGAAATACATCTTCTAAATCATTACGCTCATCTTTTATCGAGATTTTCATTCCTTTTAATAAGAATGCAGATTCACGTAATCTTTCACATAATGTTTCATAATTATAATTTGTTGTACTGAAAATAGTTGTATCTGGTTTGAAGTGCATTGTTGTACCAGATTCTTTCGTTTTCCCAATTTTCTCTAACGTTGTTGCAGGAGTACCACCATTTTCAAAGCGTTGTTCATAAATGTTACCATCACGCTTAATCGTTACTACTAGCCATTCTGACAAGGCGTTTACAACTGATGCCCCAACACCGTGTAAACCACCACTCGTTTTATAGCCTCCTTGGCCAAACTTACCACCAGCATGAAGTACAGTTAAAATAACTTCAGGTGTCGGTTTTCCAAGCTTATGCATTCCCGTAGGCATTCCTCGCCCTTTATCAATAACGCTAATACTATTATCTTTATGTATTACGACAGAAATTTCGTCGCCAAATCCCGCTAATGCTTCATCAACGGAGTTATCTACTATTTCATATACTAAATGATGCAATCCACGGCTATCCGTACTCCCGATATACATACCCGGGCGTTTTCGAACGGCTTCAAGTCCTTCTAGCACTTGAATTGCATCTTCATTGTATTGGAACTGATGCTTCGCCAAACTCCTTGCCCCTTTCCTAATCAAATCAGAACATATGTTTCTATTATAGAATAACGCCTCGACTATAGTTTTGGCAAGTTATCTTATCTCTTTTATATACCATTTTCAATAGAAAAATCCTTGTTTTTTCACAAGGATTCCTCTAGGCTACTATTTCAGAAAAATAATCGTTTGTCAACGAGAAATGGATATGTATTCCAACATTATACATTCCAAACCTTTATCATGATCCAAATGATCAATATCCAAAATGGGATAACAAGTAACAATCCCCAAAAACAGCCTTTAAAAAATCTCATGATGAACACCTCGTTCATCGGCCCTACTTATGTAAAAAGTGAAGGCTGAATCAATCTTTCTATCTTTAAAGTCTATACTATTTTGTCATCGCATGCTCTACTTTAATACAACGATCCATGATTACAGTATAGCCTTTTTCTTGTAAAAGTTTATATGTATCTTCATCTTGTACTCCTAATTGTGCCCAGAAAACATCTGCATCAATCTCTACAAACTCTTTCCCAACATCCTTTAAAAATTCTGAGCGACGAAATACATTTACGATATCAACATGTTCTTTAATATCCGTCAGTGAAGAAACCGCCTTTTCTCCGAGTACTTCATCTACTGTTGGATTTACTGGTATAATACGGTACCCAGCATCTTGCATTGCTTTTGAAACCATATATGATGTGCGTTCTGGCTTATCTGATAATCCAACAACTGCAATCGTTTTACTTTTCTTCAATACTTCACCAATTTCCGTACGAGTTGGGTTTTCAATTGTCATAATTTATCCCTCCTATTCCTTTAGTATAGCCGATAAAGAAAGTCTCTTTCAACATGAAAGAGACTTTCTTTTATTCCGATTATTGATTCTTTGTAGCTGAATTATCTGCTAATGTAGCTGTTTTCGTCATTTTTTGACCGTTGCGGTAGAATGTAACTTCTACGTTCTCGCCTACTTTTTTCTTTTCATATAAGTATTTACGGAATTGAAGTGAATTTTCTACTTTTTGATCATCTAATGCTACTACAAGATCATATTGCTCTAAGCCAGCTTTTTCTGCCGGTGACACAGGATAAATTTTAGCTAATACAACGCCATTTGTTACTTCTTTTGGTACTTTTAATTGGTTTAATGCATAAGCTTGCACATCTTCTAATGAAGCTACACCTACACCAAGAGCTGGGCGTTTCACTACTCCGTCTTTTTCAAGCGATTCAATAACTGGTTTTGCAACATTAACTGGAATTGCAAAACCAATCCCCTCAACTTCTTGCTGCGCAATTTTACTTGAGTTAATTCCAATTAATTCACCGTTTTGGTTAAATAATGCACCGCCACTATTACCAGGGTTAATCGCTGCATCTGTTTGAATAACTTGTGCTTGCCAGTCTGGACGTTTGTCCCCATCAATATCTACTGGAATTTCACGTTCTTTACTACTGATAATACCTTCCGTTACGCTGCCGTCAAATCCAAGTGGGTTGCCGATTGCAATTGCTTTTTCACCAGCACGAAGTTTACTGGAATCACCTAAAGTTGCAACTTTATTAACAGTAGCTCCATCAATCTCTACAACTGCTAAGTCTAACCAAGGGTCCTTACCAACTAATTTTGCATCAACTTGCTTTCCGTCGCTCAGTTTAACAGCAAGTTTATTTGCACCGTCTACTACGTGGTTATTTGTTACAATATATGCTTTATTTCCTGACTTTTTATAAATAACACCTGATCCTGTACCAGCTGTCTGCTCTTGTTCTGCCGGTTGCATCGCAAACGGATCAATAGTCTTCTGCATATTAATTACACCAACTACAACATCCTTTGCGCCTTCAATCATGCCTGGCAAATCAGTTTCGCCCTTCACTTTATTAACAACAGGAGCTACAGTACCTTCTACTTGTTGATTAGAATTGAATGACGAAACTGCCGCATTATTTTGCATCCACGGCATGTAAGGTGCTGCAAAACTAATCGAAACCGCCCCGACTACAGCTCCAACTAAACCTGTGAAAAAATATCCTTTTTTACTACCTGATTTTTTCATTTCTCTCGTTTCACTATGCTCTTCATTTAAATTCGGTCCGTCGTAATATCCCATGTTTTATTTCCCCTCTCTGGTGAATTCGTACTTTCAGTATAGTCACATTTTGTGTCCTTCTTGTGAACTCATCGTGAAATCCAATTAAAAAAATACCCCTATCTATCATTGTAGACAAGAAAAGTATTTTTTGTACATTCCACCTACAAAGGAGAGTGTAAATTTGCTATATCCCAAAGCTAAAGTGCATAGTAACTTAAAGGTTATTCTTCAAACTTGTAACCCACTCGAATGACAGTACCGATATGCTTCGCCTTATCTCCTAGCTTATTTCGCAGTTTTTTAATATGTGTATCAACCGTTCGGTCATCACCGTAGTAATCATATCCCCATAACTGATCTAATAAATGTTGGCGTGACAACACAATTCCTTTGTTCTCCATTAAATAAACGAGAAGCTCAAACTCCTTATGTGTCAATATAATTTCTTCTCCATCTACTAAAACTGTTCTAGATAGTCGATTCACTTCTATTCCAGCTAATGACATAGTATTTTCTTCTGATACTCCTATCGCTCCATCCGCACGTTTCAATAACGTCTTTGCACGAGCTACTAACACTTTCGGACTAAAAGGTTTTGTTACATATTCATCTGCACCTAGTTCAAAGCCTAGTAATGTATCATCCTCATCAGAACGTGCTGTCAGCATAATAATTGGTACCGCTGACTCTTTTCTAATTCGTCTACAAACAGACCAACCATCTATTTCAGGTAACATAATATCTAACATAATTAAATCAATTGTATGTTCAGCAAATAATTCTAGCGCTTTTTTTCCATCTTCCGCTTCGATTACTTCAAAGCCTTCATTACGAAAATAATCACTAACAATTTCACGTAATCTTCTTTCATCTTCAACAAGTAATACTGTTTTATTCATATAACCTATCCCGCCTTTTTACTCTTTCAATCGAATAATACGTTGATTGGAGCTTCCGCGAAATGGAAGTGTTAAATCTTTTTTATCAAGTTCAAATCTTCCATCGACCAAAACATCCCCATAATGTAACAATTCTATCATATCATTATTTTGAGCACTCTGTATCTCTTCTAACGTGTAACCTGTATAAATCCATAGATTTTTTTTCAAATCCTTCACTGCTTTTGCTACTTTTTTCACTTCAGTAGCTTGAAAAAATGGATCTCCACCTGAAAATGTTACATCAGTTAATGAATTTTTTTCAATCTCTTTCACAATTTCTTCTACCGTCATTTCAGTCCCATTGCAAACATTCCATGATTTCGGATTATGGCAACCGATACAACGATGCGGACAGCCCGCAAAAAACACGACTGTCCGCAACCCTTCTCCATCTACTACACTATCATGAATGATATTCATAACTTTCATTTATGCTTCACCCGATCCATCTCTTCACTACGTTTCGCGCTATTCCATTTTGACATATCTCCTACAAGATATCCTGTTATGCGGCGAATTCTTTCTATTTCATTCTCATCTTCATTTCCGCAGCTCGGACATTCATTCCCGATAATGCCATGATAACTACAGCACTTACAACGATCGACAGGATGGTTAATTGAACCGTACCCTACTCCGTACTGCGCCATCGCTTGTACAATTTGCTTTAACGCTTTTTGATTATGCACAGCTGCACCATCTAGTTCAATGTACGTAATATGTCCGCCATTACAAAGAGCGTGGAACGGTCCTTCTAATCGAATTTTATCTATCGCTTGAATATTGTAATACACCGGTACATGGAACGAATTTGTATAATAATTATGATTTGTCACACCGCTAATTACACCAAATTCTTCTCTATCTTTTTTCACAAACTTTCCTGATAACCCTTCTGCTGGCGTTGCAATTACAGAGAAATTGAGTTGATGTTCTTCCATCGCCTTATCCATTCTCTCTCTCATAAAGGAAATAATTTCATATCCAAGCTTCCACGATTCTTCATTTTCTCCATGATGTTTTCCAGTTAACGCTACTAAACATTCTGCAAGACCGATAAAACCAAGACTTAACGTCCCTTGTTTTAAAATCGGTGCCACAGCATCTTCAGGTTGTAACGACTCTCCACCACGCCATACACCTTGTGAATATAAGAACTGAAAATCTCTTGCTCTCTTTGTACATTGATAAGCAAATCTCTCTAATAATTGCTTAACGCCTAAATCTAAGTAATAACTTAGCGCTTCAAAAAACGCTTCTTTTGAACCACTAATTAGCGCTAATTTCACTAAATTAATAGAAGTAAACGATAAATTCCCTCTTCCAATTGCTGTTTCTTCTCCATGTATATTAGACATAACACGAGTACGACACCCCATATAACATACTTCACTTTCAGGTCGACCATCATAATGCACAGCATTAAACGGAGCATCTAAAAACGAAAAGTTAGGGAATAATCGCTCAGCGGTCGTTTCTAACGCTAATTCAAATAAATCATAGTTCGGATCACACTCTTCAAAGTTCACGCCTTTTTTCATTTTGAAAATTTGAATAGGAAAAATCGGTGTTTCCCCTTTACCAAGTCCAGCTTGCGTCGCTTTTAAAAGTTCCTTAATTAAAAGCCTTCCCTCTTTCGATGTGTCTGTTCCATAGTTAATAGAAATAAACGGTACTTGTCCCCCGCCCCTACTATGCATACTATTTGAATTATGAACGAAAGCCTCACACGCCTGATACGTATCATTTTCTGTCTCTTTCCATGCAAATTCCTCTATTTGTTCTTTCGTAAGCGGATATGACTGTAGTCGTTTTTTATGTCTCTCTACTGTTTTTCTCACATACGGCGCTAAATCAATATCAAAGAGTGCAAACGATTGACCACCGTGCTGCATATTTTGATTCGCCTGAAAAATAATTGAAGAAAGCGCCAACGCACTTTTAATGTCTTGCGGTTGTCTCATATGTCCATGTCCAGTATGAAAACCATTAGCTAGCATTTGCGCTAACGGAATTTGCGAGCAAGTCGTCGTTCCTGTTGCATAAAAATCTAAATCATGTGGATATAATATATTTTGATCTATCGCTTTTTTCACTTGATCTGATAATAATTTTTCTACTGCATAATACTTTGCGCTCTCAGATGCGAACGTTCCCATTACTCCCATTGGAGATCGACCATCTACATTTGCATTTTCCTGCATTAAATCTTGTTCATTACCGTGGATAATTGTCTCAAATACTTTCATTAATTCTTCTCCACGTACATTTTGTTTCAACATTCATAACCCTCCACCAACATGTTGTTGTCTTTTGATTAAAATCATACAACATATAGTTCTAGTGTTTTTGTGAAAAATGTAACATTCCTGTGAAAGTTTTTTTAAAAATTAATGACTTTTTCATTTATAAAAAAGAAATGTGCTCTTTACAAATGTATGGTACAATATACGGGAAAAACTCTTTTTACCCTTTATCAACACATTTGTATAAAGGAGACTGAACTCATGGTTATTACATATCTTTTATTTATCGTTGCCTATCTACTCGGTTCGATTCCATTTGCATTAGTCGTTGGAAAAATCGGTTATGGAATCGACATTCGTGAGCATGGAAGCGGTAATCTAGGCGGAACAAATACATTCCGTACATTAGGGAAAAAAGCAGGTTTTATCGTTACAATTGCTGACATTTTAAAAGGCACATTAGCAACAGCTCTACCGATTATTTTCGGATTAGATACGCACCCACTATGGTTTGGATTAGCCGCTGTTCTTGGACATGTCTATCCAATCTTCGCAAAATTCCGCGGAGGGAAAGCAGTTGCAACTTCTGCTGGCGTGCTATTATGCTACTCACCAGTTGTATTTGCAATATTAGCTGTTGTATTTTTCACCCTTTTATTTACAACAAGATACGTATCACTTTCTTCTATGGTAACAGCTGTCGTTGCTGTTATTGCATCAATTGTTAGCGGGGATAAAATCTTCATTATTGCGATGTGTTTATTAGCTGGTATGGTTATTTATAAACACCGTGCAAATATTGGACGAATTATAAATAAAACTGAACCAAAAGCAAACTTTTCAAAAAAGCAAAAATAAGATCGTAACCCACATAACGCAAAAAGAAAACGTGAAGCATATTAATAGCGTCTTTTTGCGTTATTTTTTATACTTAAGAAAAAGCAACATAATTTGGAGGAACTATACATGAATCTTTCCGTAACAAAAGAAGCAGCACAATGGTATAAAAACGAATTAAACTTACAATCGGGTGAAACACTACGCCTTTTCGTACAATACGGCGGTTGCAGTACTGTGCAAAAAGGACTTTCTTTAGGTATTCGTAAAGATGACCCTGCACATCCTGCTGTTCAAACTCAAGAAGAAGGTATTAACTTCTTTATTGAAGGCGATGATGAGTGGTTCTTCGATGGACATAATTTATCTGTTACACTTAACGACGGTGATGATTTCCCTCAATTTAATTATGAAAAATAAAAAAAGCGTGGCTTCTGCCACGCTTTTTTATTTCTTTTTAATTTCCTCATATTTCGCATACCACTCAGGATATAATTTTTTAAATGATACAGGGCGGAACCCTTCTTTTTTCGCACAAATATTCGTTGTACTTGCAGTAATGCAAAGCTCACCATCACCGTTATATATTTCATAACCATATACAACACGAAGCGGGCTCACAGTATCAATCCACGTTTTCACAATTGCTTTTTCTCCGTAACGCATCGCTTTACGATATGAAATTTGCAAGTCTAATACAGGAGAAATAATTCCCTCTTTCTCCATTTCAACATATGAAAATCCTAATTCTTGTATAAGTTTAGTGCGCCCAAGTTCCAGCCACACTAAATAGTTTGAATGGTAAACAACACCCATCTGGTCTGTTTCCGCATAGCGGATTTCAACTTCATATTCTGCTACAAACATTTCTATTCGCCTTCTTTCACTTCTGCTACCTTGCATACATTTAATCATAATACAGTGGAATCAAAAATAAAATAAAAACAGTGAATCTTTTACCGAAAGGGGCAAGCACATGATCCAAATTGTAACTGTTCGTAGCGGTGATAGTGTTTATGGTTTAGCATCAAAGTACGGATCTACACCTGGAGAAATTGTAAAAGACAATGGACTAAATCCAGCTGAAACACTCGTTGTTGGTCAGGCACT
Organism: Bacillus cereus group sp. RP43; assembly: GCF_040459645.1. NCBI lineage: Bacteria > Bacillati > Bacillota > Bacilli > Caryophanales > Bacillaceae > Bacillus > Bacillus cereus group sp. RP43. Next base: position 1,863,688 of record NZ_JARVHQ010000001.1, on the reverse strand, counting down.
TATCGTTAATACGAAAGGCAATAACTATTATGTACAGCCTGGTGACAGCCTTTATCGAATTTCTCAAACGTATAACGTTCCTCTCGCTAGTTTAGCTAAAGTTAATAACCTTTCATTAAAATCTATTCTCCATGTCGGACAACAATTATATATACCAAAAGGTACAAAACGAGCAGTAGAATCCATCGCTTATTTACAACCTTCAACAATACCGATAAAAGAAAGTTTAGTAAATGCTACACGTGCTATTAATCCATTTTTAACATATTTAGCCTACTTCAGCTTTGAAGCAAAAAGAGACGGCACTTTAAAAGAACCAACAGAAACAGCGAAAATCGCTAATATTGCAACGCAAGGTAAAACCATCCCTATGCTCGTTATTACAAATATCGAAAATGGAAATTTCAGTGCCGATCTGACTTCGGTTATTTTACGCGATGCAACAATTCAAAACAAGTTCATTACTAACATTTTGCAAACAGCTGAAAAATATGGTATGAGAGACATTCATTTCGATTTCGAGAGTGTGGCACCTGAAGATCGCGAAGCGTATAATCGTTTTTTACGAAATGTGAAAACACGCTTACCTAGCGGGTACACATTAAGTACAACGCTTGTACCGAAAACAAGTTCCAATCAAAAAGGGAAATTTTTTGAGGCTCACGATTATAAAGCACAAGGACAAATTGTTGACTTCGTCGTCATTATGACATACGACTGGGGTTGGCAAGGTGGACCACCGATGGCGATTTCTCCTATCGGGCCTGTGAAAGAAGTACTTCAATATGCAAAATCTCAAATGCCACCACAAAAAATTATGATGGGGCAAAATTTATATGGTTTCGATTGGAAACTTCCGTTCAAACAAGGAAATCCACCTGCAAAAGCAATCAGCTCTGTTGCAGCTGTTGCACTAGCTCGTAAATACAATGTTCCTATCCGCTATGATTTCACGGCTCAAGCTCCTCATTTCAATTACTTTGACGAAAACGGCGTACAACACGAAGTTTGGTTTGAAGATTCACGGTCCGTTCAAAGTAAATTTAATTTAATGAAAGAACAAGGTATAGGCGGCATTAGCTATTGGAAGATTGGTCTACCATTTCCACAAAATTGGCGTTTACTCGTTGAAAATTTTACAATTACAAAAAAGGGCTGACGAAAGTCAGCCCTTTTTTGTACACTCTGTTAAGATTCATCTTTTATTTCACTTTTTAATGAATCAATACTTTCTAAACGTCTTTGATTTTTCGCTTCAATGGCAGCACGATCTTTTTCATTAGAAAGTTCCGCTGTTTCTTTTGCTTCATTAAAATTATCAATCGTATTTTGTACCATTTCTTGTAATTTTTCAGCGTTGTCATTTCGATTATCTGGATTCGGCATGTACTTCCCTCCTAATTATTTATACATACCATCTTAAATTACCTATGTTCCTTCAAATTTATACAAAAAAAGGAGAATGCAATATTCTCCTTTTCTTTAACCGTTATCAACAATCGGTTGCTTACCAGTTTGGTCTTGCATTTGCTTTCCTTTATTGCCACCAGCTTTTTTCGATTGTGTTCCAATTTGATTTGGTGCAAAGTCTTTTGAATTCTTTTTCGGATTACCCATTACTATCGCCTCCTTAACACTAGTATCGTACTAGTGTTAAGAATTATTCAGCCTGCTTAAAAAGTTTCATTTCATAACGTTTTTCAATACGTTCTTCAATTCGATCCATTGCATCACGATCACTTAATAATTGTTGTTTATTTTCATTTACAAGTTCTTCAAACGATCTACGGCGACTTCTTCTCATGCTGCTCACCCTTTCTTCTACGTTTTCTTATTACATAGTATGAGCAAATGAAAAACTCTTTAATCAGATTTGCAAGAAAATTTTATGTTTTAACAAAAAATCCCACGCGTAAATATTACGCATGGGATTTTTTCACATCATTATATTTAAATATTTTTTAATTTCTTCATCAGCATCTTCTTCATTCACTCTATATTCATGCAGTGCTCGCAATACAGAATCGTATTCTTCTAAAATGTAGCTCTCTAGCTTCAAAATGTCCTCTACACTGTCAATCATGATTCTCGTGTTGCCAATCTCACTTTTCAATGCTGCCTCACATGTTAAGCTCGTACAAATCCCTCTTACATCGTCTTCCATTTTTTCTGTTAACACATATTTCTTTCGCCCGTTTACCTTCATCCTAATAATTGGGTAAAAAGCCTTTATATCTAAATAGCTCCCGACATTCATACAGCGAATCCATTCGATATCACGTTTATTTCGCATAAGAAGTTCTTTTACTGCTTCGTATGCTACCGCTTCATCAAGCACTTCTTTCTGCACTTTTCTTTTTCCTTCTTCTTCAATAGATGCACATCTTTGATAAACTGCCGCACACGTAATACAATCATCAAATGCATTATGAGAACTTAAACGAATTCCAAGCATTCGCTTTAACGTTTCAAGTTTATGATTAGGCGCGTGCTTCATATATTTTTTTGCTAAAAACACAGTGTCAATCACTTTATTTTTAGGCTCTGGTAGCCCAAGCATATTTACATTACTTTTCAAAAAACGCATATCAAAAGAAGCATTATGGGCGACAATTACATTTGTATGTAAAAATGCTAAAAATAAAGGTAATACTTCTTCAATCGTCGGTGCATCTGAAACACGATAATTTGTAATACCTGTTAAACTCGTTATTCGGTCCGGAATTGGACGCTCCGGATTCACATAGGAAACAAACTGATCTACTAGTTCATGATTACGATATTTCACTGCTGCGACTTGAATAATTTTATCATTATAAGGGTTAAATCCTGTTGTTTCAAAATCAATTACAACATAATCTAACGGTAAGGATATATTCCCCACTCCATACACTCCTTCATCTATCATTAACGGTTATTTTTCTTTATCATATCACGAAGTCATCACTCCATGAAAAAGAAAAGACAGAAATGGTCAATATCCATCTCTGCCTTCTTACTTATTATTTCAATTTCGCTATCCGTTTTTCCATCTCTTTTTGTGTCATTGGTCCAATAAACTTATCTTGAATGACACCTTTTGTATCTATAAAATACGAGGTTGGAATCGTAATTACTTTATACGCTGTTGTTACATCAATGTTCTTGTCCAACAAAATAGGAAAAGTAATTCCTTTTTCCTTCGCAAAGTTGCTTACCTTTTCTTCTCCCCCACCTTTTTCTGAAGGAGTATAATTTATTGCTAAAATTTCTACATTTTCCTTATGCTCCTTATAAAAGGACTCCATATCAGGCATTTCTTGTTGACAAGGTCCACACCACGTTGCCCAAAAGTTTAAAATCACTTTCTTTCCTTTTAAATCTGATAACTTTACATTCGTTCCATCTAACTTAGTTAATTCAAAATCTGGTGCATTCTTTCCTATTTCAATACCGTTTCTTGCGATAATCTCTTTCATAGCAATTTCGCTCTTTGCCGGCTTTTCTTGTACTACTTGATCCTTTTTACCAAACTGATCATAAGCCGCATATCCCGCTAAACAAAGTAACACTACAATAATCGTAAGCTTCCGCCACATTTTATATCACCCTAACGTGTTTATCTTCTTATAACATAATCATCAAAATACTATATACCTTATTTTAGCTTATACGGACAAGCTTGGAAATATTCACATTCGAAATAGTTAGAATATTTATAGCCCAATAGAAAATGTTTCCACCAGTAATATGACACAGATTGCTGAAAATACATTTGCTATTCAAGAATATAATCCATCACTAAGTAGCGAACATACGGTCAAAATTTTCAAATATAATCCGGAAACAAATCAACTTACTCTAGTCAAAGAGTTTAGCACTAACGATACTGAGTCTTATACGTATCAACTTAATAAGAGTGAATAAAGATAAGAGCGCTATATAGCTCTTATCTTTTTATTAGCATCCCTTTAAACAATGACTTACACGTTAATAATTCTCTAGGATCCCCGCACTCCACAACAATTCCATTCTTCATGACCACAACTCGATCTGCTATCATCGCCCTCTCGACATCATGTGTCGTCACAATTCTCGTTACATTCCCTCCTAACCCTTTCAGCATATTCCAAACCACTTCTTGATTACTCGGATCTAATCCCGCAGTCGGTTCATCTAAAACAATGAGATTCGGATTTGATACAATCGCTCGCAATAACGCAAGACGTTTTCTCTCTCCTCCCGAAAACTCTTCTCCACTTTTATGTAGTACAGTCTGAATACCTTCAGGTAAACTCCTAATAATCGATTTCGCATTTACAAGTTCAATATTTTTTTCTAACTTCTTTTCTAAGCCCTCTTCCCCGAAACACATATTCTCTTTTACTGTCGTTCGAAAAAAACGAGGTTCCTGCCATATAGTAGTCATACGAGCTTTATTACCGTAATAAGCAATGCTACCATTAGATGGTTTATATAAACCCGTAATTAATTTTAAAAGCGTCGTTTTACCTGCACCACTTTCCCCCACAATGATAACGAGTTTGCCAGGATTAATTTGCAAATGAATATTTTTAATTCTACATCTCTCTTCACCATTCTCTTGAAATGAAACATTTGTTAATCTCATTCCCATCGCTCTTTCTACATTTTTGTATTCAGCCTGTATATCTAAAAAGCAAAAAACTCGATTTGCCGAAGCAATAGCAACTTGTGTCATCATCAATAAATCACTTGCATAACGAACGGGGAAAAAAAGCATCTCAATTGTAGCTAATACCGCTACAAGCGACCCCACTTCCATGTCCCCTTTTATTATTTTTTGTGCTCCTATAATAAGAACAACTATATATGCTCCTGTTTCTATTACCGTTCCAACTATCCCAATACAATGTTGCAACATCGTCTTCTTTACTTCTGTTTTATAAGCTGTTACTGTAACTCCTTTAAATAAGCCAATTGCCCAGCTCTCTTTTTGTAAACTACGCAAATCTTGTATACCTTTTACAAACTGTGACATCATCTCTACAACACTTGAATGATTTTTTTGAGCAACACTCGCAATATTTCTTACCTTTTTCCCCATAAGTATCGGAACAATTGCACTTAAAAATAAAAACGGAGTTACCCACCATATGAACTGTATATCTATATGTTGTAGCGCTATGAACGCACCAATAAATTGCGCAAGTGCATGAATATATTCGATTAATATAGATCCATATAACCTTACCCAATTCGGAATATCAGAAACGACTAATGTTTCTAACTCTCCTTGTTTTATCTTCTCGCTTTCTTCAAGTGGTAATGAAAAAAAGTGACGTAATAAGTCTATACGCTTCTTTTGTAATATACGTTGACTCGCTTTTGCACTTATATAATCAAACACAAGTGTATTCGTCCACATCATAAATCTACTCCCCGCAAACAATGCAATGTACATATATGCATCTTTTAACTCTCGCTGAATAAGATTATCAACAATTAATCCCATTAAAATTGGTCTAGATAAATTTAAAATGGCAGCTACTATTCCGCTACAAATCGCACTAATCAGCAATAGCTTTTCTTGTAGTAACGGCAAAAATATTCTTCTATACTCATTCATTGTCATTCCTCCAATTTTGCATAATAAAAGGAAAGGGATGAAACCAAATTGGTTTCATCCCTTTCCTTTGTACATAACGTAAGGAAGCTAACAAATGTTAACTTCCTTATCATTCATTTCAATTATTTAGTTTGACACTTTAGACTCTTCGATTTTCTCACGAAGAACCATTTGCAAGATACCACCGTGACGGTAGTAGTCAATTTCAACTTCACTATCGAAACGAGCTACTACTTCAAATTGCTTCTCTTTTCCTTCTGAATCGATTGCAACTACTTTTATAAGATCGCGTGGTCTAACTGTTTTGTCAATTTGAATTTCAAATGACTCGTTACCAACAAGACCTAACGTTTCAGCGCTTTCGCCATCTTTAAATTGTAGTGGTAATACACCCATTAACACTAAGTTACTGCGGTGAATACGCTCGAAGCTTTCTGCGATTACTGCTTTAATACCTAATAAGTTTGTACCTTTCGCAGCCCAGTCACGAGAACTTCCCATACCGTAGTCTTTACCAGCAACAACTAGAAGGCCTGTGCCATCTTCTTTATACTTCATAGCAGCATCATAGATAGATGTTACTTCACCAGTTGGCCAATATGTTGTATATCCGCCTTCTGTTCCTGGTGCGATTTGGTTTTTAATACGGATATTCGCGAATGTACCACGCATCATAACTTCATGGTTACCACGACGAGAACCGTAAGAGTTAAAGTCAACTGGTTGTACGCCGTTTTCTAGTAAATAACGTCCAGCTGGCGTGTGCTTACCAATTGAACCTGCTGGTGAAATGTGATCTGTCGTTACAGAATCACCAAATTTACCAACTATGCGTAAACCTGATAATGTTTCAACTTCACCTGGCTCTTTAGATAATCCTTCGAAGAACGGTGGGTTTTGAATGTATGTTGAATCATTATCCCAAGTATATAAAGCTTCATTTGAAGTTTGGATTTCATTCCAGCGCTCATTGCTGTTAAATACTTGTGCATATTCTTTTTTGAACAATTCAGATGTAACAACACTTTGAACTACATCTTCAATTTCTTTAGCTGATGGCCAAATATCATTAAAGTAAACAGCATTACCATTTACATCTTTACCGATTTCATCATTTTTCAGGTCAATATCAACAGTACCTGCAAGTGCATATGCCACAACAAGTGGTGGTGATGCTAAGTAGTTTGCTTTTACAAGTGGGTGAATACGACCTTCAAAGTTACGGTTACCGGATAAAACAGATGTTACTAATAAATCATTTGCTGCGATTGCTTCTTCTAATTCCTCTGCTAATGGACCAGAGTTACCGATACAAGTCGTACAGCCGTAACCAACTGTTTGGAAACCTAATTGATCTAAATACGTTGTTAAACCAGACTTATCTAAGTACTCTGTAACAACTTTAGATCCTGGTGCTAATGATGTTTTTACGTAACCAGGTACTTTAAGTCCTTTTTCAATTGCTTTCTTCGCAACTAATCCCGCTCCAATTAATACGTATGGATTTGACGTATTTGTACAACTTGTAATCGCAGCGATTGCAATTCCACCTGTTTTCATCGTTACTTCTTGATCTTTTAATGTAACTTTCACTTCTTTATCAAACTCTTGCTCATTGAATCCAAGTCCTTGTGTTCCAACTGGTGCTACAACAGCTTTATGGAACTCCTCTTTCATATTTGAAAGCGGGATTAAATCTTGCGGACGTTTCGGTCCAGAAAGGTTAGATTCGATTGTATTTAAATCAATTTCAACTAGATCAGTATAGATTGGATCTTTACTATCTGCTGTATAGAATAAACCATTTGCTTTACAATATTCTTCAACAACGCGAATTTGCTCTTCATCTCTACCTGTTAAACGTAAGTATTCTAATGAAATGTCGTCGATTGGGAAGAATCCACAAGTTGCACCGTATTCTGGTGCCATATTTGAAATTGTTGCACGGTCAGCTAAAGGCATGCTCTTTAGTCCACTACCGAAGAACTCAACAAATTTACCAACTACACCTTTTTGACGTAACACTTGTGTTACTTTTAATGCAACATCAGTTGCTGTTGTACCACTTGGAAGTGTACCAGTTAATTTCACACCGATTACTTCAGGCACTGGGAAATATGAAGGCTGTCCAAGCATTCCTGCTTCTGCTTCAATACCACCAACGCCCCATCCAAGAACACCGATACCATTAATCATTGTTGTATGTGAGTCTGTTCCAACTAATGAATCTGGGTATGCAACTAAGTCACCTTCAGCATTTTTCACCGCATGAACAACCGGTGCTAAATATTCAAGGTTTACTTGGTGTACAATACCTGTTGCTGGTGGAACTGCACGGTAGTTATCAAATGATTTCTGTGCCCAGCTTAAAAATTTATAACGTTCTTCATTACGTTTAAACTCTAAGTCCATGTTGAATGCAAGTGAGTCTGCTGTACCCGCTCTATCAACCTGTACAGAGTGGTCAATTACAAGGTCTACAGTAATTTCTGGATTAATTTTATCAGGATCCCCGCCCATATCTGCCATTGCTTTACGAAGCGAAGCCAAATCTACAACAGCTGGAACACCTGTGAAGTCTTGTAAGATTACACGAGATGGTTTAAACGGAACATCGATATCTTGAACATCTTTCGTTCCCCATTTCGCTAAATTTGTAACATGTTCTTCTGTAATTACGCGTCCGTCTACTTGACGAAGTACAGATTCAAGTAAAACTTTAACGGAATATGGTAATTGAGATACGTTGCCAACCCCTGCATTTTCAAGCGCTTTCAATTGATAATAATGATACGTCTTTCCATCTAGTTCAAAAGTTGCACGTGATTGAAATGGATTATGTTTGACCATTATGTTTCCCCCCTGTTAAACGTGACTAAGTTGTCTGAATATAAAATGTAGACAAACTTTTCAATACCTTACGATAATATCTTATTACAACTTTCTAAATAAGTAAATAATAAGAAACTTATGGATTATCATAAGTTTTCTTTATCTTTCTAAATTTGAATAGTGTCCATGCTCTTTATTAATACTATTACTATAAAGTAAAGCACTCTTTCAGCGTTTTACTTTACGTTCATATATGCTATGAACGACTCATGGTTCGTCTATAAAAACCATTATAGAGGTGAGAAAAATGGGTAAACGAAAAGCCAATCATATTATTTCAGGAATGAATGCTGCATCCGCACAAGGACAAGGAGCTGGTTATAACGAAGAGTTCGCAAATGAACCTTTAACTCCAGCAGAGCGACAAAATAATAAGAAACGCAAAAAGAACCAGTAACGAAAAATCCCAAAAGGTCCATTTTCCTTTTGGGATTTTTTCTAATGTTTATAACGTAACAACTCCGAAACTGTTACAAATCGATACCCCTGCTTTTTAAGCTCAGGTAAAATTTTTGCTAATGCCGCAACTGTTTGACTACGATCACTGCCTCCATCGTGCAACAGTACAATATCTCCACTTTTAGCATTTTTCACAACATGATTTACAATGGATTCTGTACCTGGATTTGCCCAATCACGAGGGTCTTGATGCCATGACCATAGAACAATTTGATACCCAGCTTTTTTTGCCGTAGTAAATACAGCATCATTAATATATCCACCTGGGGGACGGAACAATAAAGGTTCTTTCGCCCATTTTTTAAAATATTTCTTTCCATTTAAAATATCATGTTCTAATTTTTCATCTGATGAATTACTCGCATACAAATGATTCATCGTATGATTTCCGATTTCATGCCCTTCTTTCAACACTTGCTTTACTAAATATGGATTACGCTGAACTCGAAATCCAATCATAAAGAAAGTCGCTTCTGCCTTATATTGATGTAATAAATCTAGAATTTGCGGCGTATATGTTGGATCTGGTCCATCATCAAATGTAATTGCAATAACCTTTTCATTATTTGGCACTTCCCACGTTACATAGCCAGTTGGTTCTAGCTCTTTTCTGAGCAACATTTTCGCTTCCACTTTATCCACTTGAAATATATGTACTGCACAAATTAAAGAAAAAATTAGTAGAATAATTTTTTGTTTCTGCATATTAGCGCCAAAAGTTTTGAGGTTGTTGAATACACAACAACCTCATTTACTTTTCTAATTGATCTACATTTCGCATGATATTTTGGAGATTATTTTCGTATTGCTCAAGTTGTGGACGTTGTGTTTCCGAAGCTACTTCTAGCGCATTTTGAATCTGTTCATACGCTTCCTGGACCTCTTGGCGTAACTCTTTTAAATCATGACCGTAGTTTGGATCATTTTTTACAATGCTGTTAAATATATTTTCTGCTTGTGTAAATCCTTGCTGTGCAGCTTGAAAAGCTTGTTGTTTATCTTTATGATATGGCATTATACAATCCCCTTTCTATAATAGTTAGTCCCCTTTATCTTTACCTTTTTTTCTAAAAACATTCTCGTATAAATTCGCAAACTTCTCCCATTCTAAATAGGAAGAGGAGGTGTCATATACAATGGGAAAAAACAATCGTGAATCTAAAGAAAAAAAAGGACAACCTGAACCATTAAGCGGATCTCATAAAGTAAAAAATCGTAATCATTCTCGTCAAAAAAATCATGCTCATCATGATATGTAAAACAAAACATTCACACTAGCTACCTTTGTCACATACAATGTTTATATTTTTATATTTTTCCATTTATTCTTCACCCCTGGTTCATTCATGCATAACATAGTATGAATTGAGATTTTACGGAGGGTGTCTTACATGGGCAAGAAAAAGAAGGATTGTCTTTTTCATGTTGATGGTTTCGAAGAATGGATGGATCAATTTTGTTCCGATTCTTATAGTAACTTTAGTTTTCCAAATCAAATTCATATTGACCTTTGTGAAACAGAACAAGAATACATTTTGGAAACAGATGTACTAAATGTAACAGAACATGATGTACTCATTAAAAAGATGGAGACAGGCCTAAACATTTGCATACTTCATAAAAATACTTCTTTACAGCGGATAATTCCTTTACCTGCTAATATTATTTATAAGAAGATGCTAGCCTGCTTAGAGAATGGATATTTAGCCATTCATATTTCCAAAAATGAAGTTGCCAATACGCATGAAGAGAAAGTCTTTTTTCGAATTAACGATTGATATAAATATAAGCCCGAGCAACCTTTTAGTTTGCTCGGGCTTATATTATTTCACTTGTATTTCAATATTAGAATCTCTATCATATCTTTTGTTCAATAAACCTTTTGTAACTAAAAGTACAGGAAATGCTACAGTTGAAAATATAGCGAGCGCTGAAAATACTACAAATCCATTTTGATACCCGTAATAATCGAGAAGTACTCCCCCAAACCAAGGACCAATTACTCCTCCAATTCCTGAAAAGCCCATCGCTCCGAAGTATGTTCCTTTCAGATTGGAATCAGCGATCTCATCAATAAATACATCTGTCATTGAAAACATTAAAACTTCTCCGAATGTAAAAATAATTGTACATATAGCTGCCCCTAACATGGATTCTACTAGTCCAAATCCAAACAATCCCCCGCTCACAAATAACGTTCCAACCATAATAGACGCTAATGGCGTATACTTTTTACACATTTGAATAACAGGGTATTGAATAACTACTACTGTAATTGCATTTAAAGCTAGCATATATGAGAACAACTTTACTCCATCCTGAAATATATGTGCATTTGCAAAATATTGAGATACTGTCGTCGTTAAATGGGAAAAGCCACAATTACTCAAAATAATACCGACTAAAGCAACTAAAAATACTGTGTCCTTTCGCAAAATGCGAATTGCATTTAACATTGTGACAGGCTTATCTGTATTTACTTTCTTTTGTTCCAGTGGATACTTCTTAAATTGAAGCGCTAATATAACTGTATATAGAATGTATACTCCAGCTGCTACTAAAAACGGAATTGTTGATTTTGCGCTTCCAATCTGTAATCCGACAAGTGGGCCAATCGCTACCCCAACATTTATTGCGCCGTAACGCAAATTATATACGAGTAAACGATACTCTGGTTTTGTTAAATCTGATAATAATGCTCTTGATGTCGGTTCAAAAAAAGACCGACATAATCCATTCAAAGCGTTTAATAGAAAAAAACTCAAAACATGATCTGCAACTGAAAATCCTATAAATACAAACACCCAAACAATCATGGACCATATTATAATCATCTTTCGACCAAATCGATCCGATAAATTGCCCCCAATAAAACTAGCAAACACTCCAACAAGTGCACTCGTTCCAATAATAGCACCCGTCATTCCAGCTGACACACCTTTAACAGTCGTTAAATAAATTGCTAAAAAAGGAATACTCATTGAAGTGGCAAACCTCGCAAATAGAGTCCCTATTATAATTGTCATTCCAAGCGGATGAATCTGTTGCAACTTCCCCTTCATCTCTAACCTACTCTCCCTTTTCCTACATAAAAAAAGAAAGCAAAGGATCTGCTTTCTTTTTCCTTTTATACTTGAGATGTTTGCACCCGAGCCGTTCTCGATATGTCCATATCAATGCCATATGTAAACTGTAATTCTTTACAAATATCTTTAATTAAAATGGCTACATTATACTTTTCATTAAATTGTAAAACAATGCTTTCCACTTCTTCATATGTATACTTATATTCGCCAGTAATTACACTTTTCAAATCAAAGCATTCGTTAATACAAAGCTGCACAAGTAATTGATCATACTTCTCTATCACATCTTCTTTCTTCCAAAGTAACTCCTTTACATATAACCGATCAAACTTCACACTTTCTCGGTTACAATCCGTTAAAATCCGGGTCATTTCATTTAGTTCTCGATATAATTCGGAAATATTTCTGCTTAAACTAAGCAGTTTATCTACACCGCTTTCATATAACATATTCATTCCACCCCCGCATTTTCTTCTTATTATAGCAAGAAAATTCTAAAAAAAGTTTCTTTCTTCTGAAATATTAGGAAACTAATTTCAATTGCTTTACAATGAAACTAGCTAACACGAAAGGGGAAAGAAACTTGGAGCAAAAATTATATTACGCTGACACTTATAAGAAAGACTTTACTACTAAAGTTATAAAGCAAGATTATTGTACAGAAGGAAACTTATATGTTGTCTTAAATGAAACTGCATTTTATCCAACAGGCGGCGGACAACCACATGACACTGGAACTTTAAATGGTATTCCGGTAATTAACGTTGAAGAAGTAAATGGAGAAATTCGTCATTTCATAGTAGAACAATTACATACAGAAAAAGTAGAAGGAAAAATCAATTGGGAGCGCCGTTTTGATCATATGCAGCAACATGCAGCTCAGCACATTTTATCTGCTGCATTTTGGGATCACTTTAACATACCGACAATTGGATTCCATCTTGGAAAAGAAACTATAACAATTGATTTAGAAACGACAAACCTGCCTACAGAAACGGTTGAAAAAGCAGTGCAAATTGCCAATAACATTGTTTTTGAAAACCATCCGATCCGTATAGAGTGGATGAACTTAGAAGAAGCGAAAACATTACCTCTTCGTAAAGAACCAACTATGACAGAAAATATACGTGTTGTTATTATCGAAAACTATGATTACAACGGCTGTGGTGGAACGCATCCGAAACACACTGGTGAAGTAGGTCCTATTCAAGTACTAGGATGGGAGCGCAATAAAGGTGGTATACGCTTAACATTTATCGCTGGTTGGCGCACCCTTAAATTAATGGGGCAACAGCAACAAATTATGAAAGATGTTTCTAAACAATTAAACAGTAGCGAAACTGATATTCCAGCAAAAGTGGCACAACTTCTTGCTTCTCAAAAAGAAAACGAAAAAGCAATACAAACAATGAATGAAAAATTATTATTTGCAGAAGCAAATGAACTATTACAACAACCTGCAGAAATACATGCTGGAACACTTATCTCTAAGGCATTTATAAATCGCTCTATGCAAGAAATCGCAAAACTTTCCGCTATTATTACAGAACAACAAGAGCATGCAATTACATATTTCGTTATTGAAAATGAGGACAAATTACAATGTATTCTTGCTTGTGGTAAAGCAGTGATACTCGATATGAATGCTCTTTTAAAAGATGCCCTTCCTTCTATTGAAGGAAAAGGTGGCGGAAATAAAAAAAGTGCTCGTGGCGGTGGAAAAGCGATTATGACTGGTGACGAGTTTTTAAATCAACTTGTTTCTTCTTTACAATCTGCAGTGTAGATTATTTTATGAAGTGGATGTCATTGAACTGTGTGACATCCACTTCTCTTTTCTGCTCCGTGCAAAGTAGTACAGTAAATGAAATTATATGAACGATTCTGCAAATATATCTATTACAACTCGCAATATATCAACGATTCTATAAGAAATATCGATTTACCGACAAAATACGAATATAAACACAACTTATAGAGTAAGAGGAGGCTGCTGCACAATAACAGCCTCCTCCTAATATTTACAAACCAATATTTTGTTTTAATCCTTGATAACTTCCTGCGTTCAAGAATTTTTCAGATGCAAGTTTAGTGAACCTCTCAGAAAAACCATAACTACTTAAATTTTCTATCGCTACCATTTGCACATCATGAATCGGGTTATGATCAAACTCGTTAGAAGGTAGCGTAATTTCACCTTCTACCTTTTCAAGTAAAAATGTAATATGTAATAAAGTGAAACTTTAATCAGTGGGGATTTTGTTCATCCCCCACTGATTATTAGTTGAACCAATCGGGCATTAACGGGCAGTTGATCTCCCACCTAACTTCTTTGCACAAGCCAAATTTTGAGGTGGGAGTTTTACTGCCCGTTAATGCGGGATAAAGATGGGCTAGCATCTGGTTTATCACAAACATAGAGTAGTTTCTTAATTTTAACTTCTAACCCTGTTTCTTCTTTCATTTCTCGAATCATTGCTTCTTCTAGCGTTTCATCGTTCTCTACCCTTCCCCCAGGTAAAGACCAATTCCGATTAGCAACTTTTTGATTTACTAGCAACACCTTTTCGTCTTCAATTAAAATACCAGTAACACGAACTTGCATTACATTTTCCATATGTAATCTCCTCTTCCCACTAAATTTACAAATTAATCCTTCCACAAAGAGAACGTACGTTTTATAATTAAAGAAAATTATGGAAGAAAGAAGTTGTTATGTTCATGCGTCCACCTTTAACAAAATCTATATCACTCGAAGATTTCCAAAACTATTATTGGCTAAAAACAGAACTACAAATATTTTGTCGTGAGCATGATTTACCAGCTAGTGGCTCTAAAATTGAAATAAGCGGGCGTATCTCTCATTATTTAGCAACGGGTAAAATATTAAAAAATAGTTCTCACCAAAAAGGAAGTAAAACTTCCCTCTCTTATAAAGATCTCTCTCTTCAAACGATTATTAGTGAAAATCACCGCTGTAGTGAAGAAGTTCGTACTTTCTTCACAGAAAAAATTGGAGCAAACTTTCGCTTTACAGTAGCTCTTCAAAAGTTTTTTAAAGAGAATATCGGAAAAACATATGAAGACGCGATAAAGTTTTGGTACGAAGAAAACGAACGTAAAAAAGACCCATCCTATAAAACAACTATCGGCACACAATTTGAATACAATCGTTTTACTCGTGATTTTTTCGAAGATCCTTGCAACAAAGGAAAATCAAAAGCTGATGCAATCGCTGCCTGGAACAAAATAAAAACAAAACCTGGTAGCAACGTGTATGTTCCTCAAAAAGTAGAAAACTAGTTATCTTGCTAGTCTTCTATTTTCTCAAATAATAGAGCAAGCCCTATTCCCCCACCAATTCCTAATGTCGCAATTCCATATTTCATATGCACTCTTTTAGCCTGATAAAACAAGCGCGTTACAAGCATAGCTCCAGATGCACCGTACGGATGACCAAGTGCAATCGCACCACCATTTACATTTAACTTTTCATACGGAATTTGTAACTCCTTTGCACAAGCAACAACTTTTGCAGCAAATGCTTCATTTATTTCAAGATAATCAATGTCCTCTACTTTTAAATTCATTTCATTTAATAACTTGTTCACTGCAAATATCGGACCAGTTCCAGGAAGGTTTGGATCAACTCCAACTACAGCACTGCGAACAAAACGAAGAACAGGCTTGTATCCTAATTTCCGGGCTTGCCCCTCTTCCATTACAAGAACAGCACATGCCCCGTCATTTACACCACACGAATTTCCTGCTGTTACCGTTCCATTTTGTAAAAATACAGGTTTCGTTCTCTTAATCATTCTTTCATAATTCATTTCTCGCTTTATAGATTCATCTAATAATCCATTAAAATAATGAGGTAATATCTCTTCTTGTATATATCCTTTTTCTAATGCTTGCAGCGTTCTTTTATAGCTAAGACAAGCATATTCATCTTGCATCTCTTTTGTTATGTTATACTGCTCTGCAACATACTCAGCGGCTAATCCCATATCTGGATCCCCAATTATTTCAGGCGAAAACCGTGCTCTATTTTGAAAAGTTGACGTACTTGTACTCTCTACTCCCCCAGCGATATAACAATTACCTGCCCCGCCTTGAATATAATGACACGCAGTACGAATGGCTTCTAATCCTGCACCACATTGCCGATCAATCGTTACACCAGGAATATGATAACCGAGTCCTGCTTCTAAAGCAGATAATCTTGCAACATTACCTCCTGGTCCAACGACGTTACCTAGTATGACATCATCTATTTCTCTCTCAATTCCTTTACTTAGAAACGTAAGAAGCGGCGCTAGTAATTGCTGAACTTCATAATCTTTCAACATCCCGTTTTTTTTGCCAATGGGTGTCCTTTTCGCTTCCACAATAACTGCTCTATTCATATATCTTCTCCTGATTTTCAATGATACTTTTTGCTGCATTACGAGCTATTTTCCCGCTACTTGTATAAGGGATGTCATCTACAAAATGCCATTCTTTCGGTATTTTAAAAGAGGATAATCGTTGTAGGCAAAAGCTCTTTAATTGTTGCTTCGTAGCACTTCCTTTTACGATAGCGACAGGTTTTTCACCCCAATAACTATCTTCTACACCAACTACAACTATTTCATCAACAGCTGGATGTGTCTGTAATACACTTTCTATTTCTTCTGGGTAAATATTTATTCCTCCAAATAAAATCATATTCTTCTCTCTACCAACAATATATATATAGCCTTCTTCATCTTGGTAGCCCACATCTTGTACTGTCATCCAACCACCCTTGGACAATTGCCGGATTATAGCTCCATCCGATACATAGCCCATAAAAAACTGATCACTTTTCACATACACAGTTCCTATCTCACCTGTCTGTACTTCTTCTCCTGCTTCATTACATATTCGAACTTGTACATTATGACAAGGCTTCCCTACTGAAGTCGGCTTTCTTTCACTCTCTTCATCGATCAATGCCGTTACAAAACTTAGCTCAGACGCACCATAAAACTCATATCTTTTTGCATAAGGAAACACATTCTTCATCTTTTCTTTTGCTTCAGCTTCCCATTTCGCTCCTGACGAAATAATTTTCATTTCACTTTCAATTACTTTATTTTCTTTATATAAAGACTCAAGCATTGTAGGAACTGTATACATTACAGAAATATTCTCTATCTTTATACTAGATAGCACTTGAACTGGTACAAACTTTCTCATTATATGTACCGTTTGCCCTAAAGATAAGGCACTTATTGCTCCATATAAGAATAAAGAATGAACAAGCGTCCCAGCTATTAAAATAGAATCTGTATTTTTCATATAAAAATCATGTACATTGCAATCAAAACTATGTACCCATGACTGTTGAGCACGTAAAAATGCTTTTGCCTTTCCGGTTGATCCCGATGTAAATCCCATATAAAAAGGAGCGTTTTGTACATTTTCTACAGGATGATATATAGGAAGATAGTTCTCAATCATTTCTTTCCATTCTTCAATCTCAATAACCCTTTCTTCTTCGCACGATATATCATTGAGCCTATACTGCTCCGCCACAATAATATCCGGTTTACTAATCGCTATTCTTTCTTTAAGTTCATCTCGTTTCCATTTTATATCTAGCGGCACACAAACCCATCCAGCCATAGCAGCACCTGCAAATAGTTGTAAAAACTCCATACGATTTTCTAATACAATTGCTACTGTTTTATTCTTCGATTCTTTTTCATTCAACCAATTTGCTACTTTACAAACTGACTCGAACCAATCTTTATATGTTAACACTCTATCATTTTCTTTAATCGCTATTTTATTCGGTTGTAAAGAGGCATACTTTTTGTATTCTTTTGTAATCCCCATGTGAGACGTCCTTTCTTTACAAAATAATAAAGAGAAACACGCACGTAACGTGTTTCTCCTTTTTCTTATCCTGCATTTGTAATTTTTTTATTCCTCAAAGCAGGCGTAATAATATGTTTCAATGAACGATGTAATTTCGTTACGAGAATTGCTGCTATAATCGCCTTTATGCAATCACCTGGTAAAAATACAACACTTACTTTCATCGTCTGCCATATGGAAATATCCATTACGAAGGCTTGTACAATAATACCAAATACATAAACTACGAAAATACCACCAATTATATTAATACATAATACCTTTATAATAGAAACTTCACGTAAACGCTCAATTAAATAACCAATGACAAACGCTCCAACGATATAACCAAGTAAATATCCTGCACTCGGTCCAACAAATATACCTGGACCCCCGCGTCCACCAGCAAGTAATGGTGCTCCAACTCCAACTATTAGTAAGAAAATAAGCTGACTTAATGCGCCAAGGCGTGAGCCTAACAACCCGCCAGCAAGCATAACACCAAGTGATTGTAATGTAATCGGAACTGGTGTAATAGCAAGAGCAATTGGAGGTATTAATCCTAACACTCCCATAATAGAACTAAATAAAGCGACGAAAACTAAGTTTTTTGTATTCATATTTGCTTCTCCTATTTGTAAACTTAAAATGATTTTTAGATAACATATTATAGAAGTTATATTATCTTTCTACCTATCCTTTGTCAACCTTATTTTTATATAAGTTTACAAATATAAATTCGATTATTTCTCTTTATGCAAATGCTCAAGTTCTTTCCGAAGCGCCTGTTTTAAAAACTTCCCAACAGATGTTTTCGGAATTTCCTCCAGAAATACAATATCGTCTGGTAACCACCACTTCGCAAACTGTGGTTTTAAAAATTCATATAGTTCTTCTTTTGTAACAGTACTATTTTTCTTTTGTACAACGCAGGCAACTGGACGCTCTTGCCACTGCGGGTGTGGGATTGCAACGACAGCCGCTTCAAATATAGCGTCATGTGCCATTAGAGCATTTTCAAGGTCAACTGAGGAAATCCATTCTCCCCCGCTTTTAATAACATCCTTCGTACGATCAACAATCTTTACGCACCCTTCCTCGTCAACCGTAACGACATCTCCTGTATATAACCAACCATCACGAAAACCTTCGACAGTACGATCATCGTTATAATAGCTTGCAGCGATCCATGGCGCTCGTAAACATAGTTCTCCCATCTCCGTACCGTCCCACTTCACTTCACCATTTGTACCGACTACTTTCATCTCTACACCAGGGACAAGATATCCTTGCTTCGATCTTATCTCAAGTTGTTCTTCATACGCCAAATCTGTTTCATAGCTTTTTAGACGTGCAAGCGTTACGAGTGGACTCGTTTCAGTCATGCCATATGCATGTACGAAAGGAACATTATATTTTTGCTCAAACGCTTTAATAACGCTTTTCGGTGCAGCTGCGCCTCCGCATAGTAGTCTCGTTATACTAGATAAATCGTAACTATTATTTTCTAACTCTTGTAAAACACCGAGCCAAATTGTCGGCACACCTGCAGCTATCGTTACTTTTTCAGTTTGAATCATTTCTAATAAAATTTTCGGTGTAAACATCGGTCCCGGAAGAACTTGTTTTGCCCCAAACCAAGTAGCCGCAAAAGGAAGTCCCCAAGCGTTCACATGAAACATTGGCACAATAGCCATTGCTGCATCACTTTCCGATAAAGCTGTCGTATCCGCTAATCCGAGTGCCATACAGTGCAACACTGTACTACGATGTGTATAAACAACACCTTTTGGATTCCCTGTAGTCGCTGACGTATAACACATACCAGCAGGTGTATTTTCATCAATCTCTTTAACAAATTGGAAATTCGGGTCGCCTTCTTCTAAAAGTTTCTCATAATGATATACAGGCTGAAGTGTAGTTTTTGGGAGCTCCTCTTTATCAGTCATAATAATATATGCTTGTACAGTCGATAATTCAGACTGGATATTCTCAATGAGTGGTACGAGATCTTCATCAATAAGTAGAATTCGATCTTCTGCATGCTGAATAATATATGAAATATGTTGAGGAGATAAACGAATATTAATTGTGTGTAAAACGGAAGCAATACCTGGAATAGCAAAATATGCCTCCACATGTCGATGATGATTCCACGCTAACGTTCCTATGCGCTCGCCTTCTTTAATTCCAAGCTTTTTTAACGCACTGGAAAGTCTTCTTGTCCTTTCCCCTAGCTGCTTATACGTTAATGTCGTAACTGTATCATGTGTCCGTGAAATGATTTCTTTCTTTGGGAATAGTTTTTCTGCCCTTTCCATCATAGAACTAATTGTTAGAGGTACATTCATCATCATATTGTTTACATCCTCCCTTTAAAGCGTTTTCATTTCTGTATATTATAACAGACTTCTACAAATAATTACGATATTTTTCTGTATTTTCTGAATTATTTCTTTGGAAATAATTCAGAAAATACTAGGAGAAAATCTACTAAAATTCCTTCTTACGATATATAAATACCGAAATAAAAAAAGAAAAGATATATAGGATAACGCCAAATATTGTATATAGAATTGAAACGTATACAGATGAATTTAAATTTGATATTGGAAATTGTTCTATTAGATAGCCAATTACACTTTGTAATCCAAAATAAGTAACAAGTCCCCCACATGCGCCTCCAATTGTAATAGCATCAGATTTTTCTGCTCCAAAAACATAGAGGAGTGGATAGGCTATTGCTCCGGCATTAAGAATGATGAAAGTCCCTAAAGAAACACTCTTAAATATACCATCATCAATTGGTGTATCTGAAACTAAACCATATACATAAAATATGCCATAAGATAATAAGGTACCAATAATTACAACTAAAAAATAGAAAAAGTAGTGGTTTGCACAATATTACTTCTAGTAACTGGTAAAGTAAGTACATATTTTTCATAACCCGACTTACTCTCATATTTAATAACTTCAAGTGCAGGAATCGCAGCAAATAAGATAATGAACGTAGCAATTAAACGGTACATTGAAGCATCACCAAAATAAAAAACGAATCCCGCTCCCAATATCGCTATTCCCATGAACGTAAAGAAAGTTCGATAAACTAGGTAATAGTTTGTCAATAATAAACCTCTCATTTATTTTTCACTCCTCGTTAATAAGACACTCATTTCTTCTATCGAGATGGTTCTATGAGCAATTCCACTTGGTAATTTATGTACATTTGATACGAGTACATTGAAATAAGAACCATGGTTCCTCTTTGCCACAACTATATCTTTATTGATTAAAGTTATTTGTTCCACGTCAACATCTACAATGGCGTAACTGCCCAAAACATTATCTTTTTCTTCATTCAATAAAATTTCTCCATCTTTTATAATGATAAGGTGGCTAGCTATTTTTTCTACATCACTCATAATATGAGAAGAAAGTAATATACCACCATTACTTTTACTCACAAAACTTTTTAATTCCTCTAACACACCCTCCCTGGATGAAGGATCAAGACCTCCCGTCGCTTCATCTAGGATTAATAATTTTGCATTATGCGACAGCGCAATAGCTATAGAGAGTTTCATTGACATCCCACGTGAGAATCCACCTACTTTTTCATTGGTAGATAAAGAGAAAGTATTAACTAATCGATAAAAATTTTCCCTATCCCAAGATTCAAACATCTTTTCAAAAACCTTATTTAGTTGTTTTATTGTAAGATGAGCTGGTAGATTCATTGCATCAAATACGACGCCTATCTTTTCCTTAATCTTGGCATATTTACTTATATTTTCTTCACCAAATATTTTTACTGTACCGCTATCTTTAGAAATTAATTCTAGTACTGTTTTAAAGGTTGTTGATTTCCCAGCCCCATTATCACCAATGAATCCAACAATTGATCCAGGCGGCACATTGAAGGAAACATCTCTTAAAACAACTTTGTTTCCAAATGATTTACTCAAATTTTTAATTTCTAGAAGGTTTGACATCATTCCACTCCTATCTTAACTTTTAATAAAAAACGAATAAAAATATGTTTTTTCCTATTAAAAATTGTCTACTTTTTCTCTCACTTTCTTTTTCAGTTTAAAAATGAAACGATTACTATATTCTTTATTTTCTACTAAAATCCGATACGTCTCTAACACTCCTAAAACACGAACAAAAAGATAAAACCCGATAGCAATAAGTACAACACAATAAGGATAATACTGCACGAGCTCTCCTGAAGTAATTCGTTTTTTCTCAAATAAAAATGGTATCGCTCCTGCTGCTATGAAACAAAGTCCAACGATTACTACTGCAGCATACTTCTTTTTAATAGTCGCATATCTTTTTGTCAATTCTTTCAAAAAATTTTGATCAAATAGTAATTCTTCTTTTTTTAATACATTGTATCGACTCTCTTCTATCGTTACAGGTACCATCATCGCTCCAATTCCAAGAACTGCAATGATAATGACAAGGAACGTAGACATTGTTGCATTTTCTTTTAATAATAAATACGGTACTGTAGATAAAATAAGCAAGCTAAATCCTAATGCGATATATTTAGAAATGTTTTGCCCATACACTACATACCCTTCCGCCATTTCCTTACTTACATAATAACCGTTTTCCTTTTCATTACTTTGCTCAGCAGTTTCTTTTAATAAGTAATCGAGAGAGACTTCAAATACATTTCCAATCATTATTAGTTTTTCAGTTTCAGGAAAACCTTGACCATTCTCCCATTTACTAACCGCTTGCCTTGTCGTGTTTAATTTCTCAGCTAACGCTTCTTGAGAAAGGCCTTTTTCCTTTCTTAATTTAAAAAGCTTTTCACCAAATCCCATATGTGTATCCCCCTTTGCTTTCTTAACTAAATTGTATGTAAACATTGCTCTCATCTCTATCTTCCTACAGTTGCACTTTGTCAACTTACGGTTGCGATTATGTTATATAGCGGTTTTATATACGATTTAGCTATTTTTCTTCTATGATTATGGCGTTAATAAAACAACTGTCCCTTAATAACCAATTATAACAATTAAAGGTAATTATTGTTATAAAAATAAAAAAACTCCTTTATTCATTTAAAGGAGTTTTCGTTATGAACTATTCTAAGATGGCTACTTTTAATTTCTTCTATATATTTTTCTGTATCATGTAATGCATCTTATACAGTATATGTTTTTATCTCTTTTTTAAGGCGTACTCATATATATGTAAAATGTCACTTATATTATATTAAATTAACTTAATGTAATATATTTCGTGTACAACGTTTTATATTACCACTTCTCAATAATCATAACGGCTTCTGTTTAAACTTTTCATAATTCCGTACCTTTAATAAAAGGATATTCCCGCAGTCCGTACAAACATAAGCATCTACTGGAGATGATGTAAACATCGTTTCCTTTTTCCTTATTTGTGCATATCCGACAAACTCACCTTCTCCTATGTTATGAGAACCGCAATTAGAGCATGCCTGCACGTCTTTCAGTTTCATGAGAGCACCACCTTTAATCTGTTTCTACTCCCTTCGACAGTTCACTTCCATTTCCCTTCCAAAAACCTTCTTATTCTCTTACATTACAACAGGAATCCTATTAGAAAAAACGTATATATACTATGAATATATTTTTTTGGAGGAATTTTATGTGTACTATTATGACACTCGATACAGCAAGTGAAATTGAAAACGCAGAAATAGATATGCTATCTTCTAGATTAAAGGCATTACAAGCGATGTCAGAAAATCCAATGCAAGTACAATTGAAAAAGTTTGGGAGTGCTACTGCCTTTTCATCAAAAATAATTGTTGGTCCTACTTTTAACACAGTAAAGGGCATTGCATTTACAAATACAGACGAGATAGATGAAATCATCTCTTATTATCAATCACTACAAATCCCTTGCCGTTTTGAAATTACACCGGCTCAAGGTACAACTGAACTATTTCAATACTTATCTCAAAAAGGCTTTTACCAATCTAGCTTCCATACCGCTTTATACAGTATACCGGGACAAGCTTTTTCGCTTCCCCCTTCTACCATTTCAGTACGCAAACTGAAAGAAAATGAGTTTCATACTTTTGCAGATATTTATGTTCAGGGATTTAATATGCCTTCTTTTACAAAAGATGGTGTTCGTCAAAATAATGAAATTCTTTACAATCAGCCAGGGTGGCATTTTTTCATAGTTGAAGTTCAAAATATTCCAACTAGTATAGGTGTACTTTATATAAATAAAGGTGTTGCCTCATTAGCTGCATCCGCTACTTTGCCAGAATTCCAGCGCAAAGGTTGTCATACTGCATTAATTCAAAAACGAATAGAAAAAGCTATAGCGACAAACTGTCATTTAATAGTTGGACAAGCTCGATTTGGTAGCGGCAGTCAAAATAATATGGAACGTGCCCATATGAAAATTGCTTATACAAAATCAATATGGACTGCGAAAGACATATAATTAACTTTCTTTTTCTTTCCATTACGAATGTATACATTTTATGACAATTACCTTTCTATCCTGTTAATCATTTGAATATTCAAACTAAATTTGTTACGCTATTACTAGATACATCATTCAACTTGCAACATGAAAAGAGAATTCTAATCAAACTACAAGGAGGAGAAGTGTATGTCAAAACATGAGCATGGTTTAAAAGAAAAAGTAGAGGGTGCCATTGATAAGGTAAAGGGTGAAGTAAAAGAAGTTGTCGGGAAAGTAACTGACAATAAGAAATTACAAGCTGAAGGAAAATGGGATAAGGTAAAAGGCACTGCTAAAGATACTGTCGGTAATGTAAAAGAGAAAATACATGAATATAAAGAGCATAAAGAAGGGAAATAAACAAAGAGCCCTTTGGCTCTTTGTTTATTTCCCTTCACTCTTCTCTAACACATACAAATCTTCTTCAATATTCGTTAATTTCTCACTTACAAGTTTTCTAGCATCTCCAATTGCTTGATTATATGCAAATGGTCCTACTAACTTTATCATTTCTTCTATTAAACGTTCTGCTTGGAAACGTCCAATTTCATCTAAATCTTCTTCCATGAAAAATTGCTGAATTTGTGCTACAAGCTCTTCTTTTTTATCATTCGGTATTTTTATGTTCATCATCGTTAGTTACTCCTCTATATTTAAGATAATACTTTTCTTAACTCTACCATAGAAAAGCGATTTCCTGGACAAGTTTTTGTAACCCCTTCTAACTCCCTATGACCTAGTATATTTCCTTTCTCTATGGCAAACTGCTTCATAAACATTTTACATAAAAAATATAATGAATTCATTTGCGGGGTAGTTGGATCATATTTATCAAAATTTCCCGTCATACATATTCCAATTGTATCACTATTATTATCTTTCGCATGTGCTCCAATATGTAAACCTCGCCCTTCGACTACAGTTCCATCTTCCTCAATAAAATAATTGTAACCAATCCCGCTCCATCCTCTTACCTTTTGATGAAATTCGTGAGTTTTATACACATCCCATCCATCTTCTGACGTATGGTGGATAATCAGTTTATTTACTTTTTCTAAAGGAACTAACTCATTTTGAAATGTTAAATTTGCACATTTAATTTCCATATGAACATCCTCCTCTTACAAATCGATCATAATAACTGTTTTATCATCTGGTCTTATTCTATTTTCTCCCTCTAGCCTTTCAATGATCGCTACATATTCTTTTATACTATTCTTTCTTATATATGCCACAATCTGTTCTAACGACCAATCAGGGTGAAACAATCCGTCTGAACAAATAAAAATCCCACTTACTTCAGCTACCTGTAATTCACCATATTGTAAATAATCCATAGCTTCTTTCATCCCATTTGCAACAGAGTAGCCGTTTGGCATATTTGCAAGATAACGATTGTATTTTAACTGCTCTCGAACATCTTGAAAAACGTGTTCTTCAGGTACAGGTAATCCATTTCCTCTATCTTCCTCTCTCTTTTTTTTTGCACGTTTACTAATTCCCTTAACTGTATCTTTCGTTAATACTCTCATCGCTCCATCCTGAAGCATTGCAACGATCATACAATCACCTAATTGTGCATATTCAAGTTTCTCGCCTTCTATTTGAACTGCTGCAATACATGTACACCATAGATGGTCTTTTTTTCTCGTATCAACCTTGTACTCAAGCATCTTGTTTTGCAATAATTCATTCGCCTTTGCAACTTCACCTTGTAAACTATTAATCTCCCGTAGCGAAGTAAAATGACTTGCAAATATATGCGAAGCGATGTATGCTCCATTATGTCCTTCTTCATCACAAAACGGAACGAGCGGTGTTGCTCCATCACATACACCGTACATCATGTTATGTTCATTACAAAAAAATGAATCCTCACACTCTTGTTTTAAAGGACTCTTCTGTTGGTACGTTGTTATCTTCATATCTGTATCCCCTTTCAAATCATCAAATACTCAAATACTCAAATACTCAAAACATTTGGATTAATCTAATTTTCCGAAATAAACTGTTTTTACCTAAAACTTTC
The DNA here is from genome assembly GCF_040459645.1 of Bacillus cereus group sp. RP43. Classification (NCBI taxonomy): domain Bacteria; kingdom Bacillati; phylum Bacillota; class Bacilli; order Caryophanales; family Bacillaceae; genus Bacillus; species Bacillus cereus group sp. RP43. The sequence continues at coordinate 1,837,263 of NZ_JARVHQ010000001.1, read as the reverse complement.
AATTTCATATATAATCTTGAAATAATATGATTTTTTAGTGAAGGACGGGAAAAAGATGGTCAGATTCCTTGGTGTTATTTTTGGTTCTATTATTATTGCAATTGCCTTTAATCTTTTCCTTATCCCCCATAAAATTTTAAGTAGTGGAATTGGCGGAATTGCTATTATTTTAGGAATTGCAACCCCTGTGAACACAGGCATTATTAACTTTGTATTGAACTTACCTATCCTTATTTTAGGATACATAGGTCTTGGAAAAAAAGTAATTTTTAACACAGTTGTCTCTGTAATTGTATTATCTGTTGCACTATATTATATTCCTGTAAAAGTCGTGGCAACAGATCCACTTTTATCATCTGTATTTGGCGGTGTCATCGCCGGAGCTGGTATTGGTCTTGTCTTTAACTGCCATGGTTCAACTGGTGGATTTGATATTATCGGTATGTTGTTATCTCGCAAGCGAGATATTAAACTTGGTGGATTCCTTATTGCATTAAATACTGTTGTTGTTGTCATTGCAGGATTTTTCTTCACTTGGGATGTTGCCCTTACAAGCTTACTTTCAATTTATGTAACTGGTAAAGTAATTGATGCCGTTCATACAAAACATCGTAAAGTTACACTTATGATTGTAACAAATCAAGCGGAAGAAATGAAAAAAAAGCTTCTTTCAACTGTAGTACGCGGAATTACGTTACTTGATGGTGAAGGTGCTTATTCAAACGAAAAAAAACGTGTACTTATGACAGTTGTTTCTCGTGAAGAGTTAGCAAGTATGAAACTAACGATTTCCGAAATTGATCCTCATGCATTCGTTAATATTACAGAAACCGTTGAAGTATTAGGATTGTTTAGAAAAGTATAAAAAACTAGGTGAACCTTCACCTAGTTTTTATTTTCCATGAATTCAATTCGATTTCCAAACGGATCTGATACGTAAAATCTAATTACATCTGGTCGTGCATTATCATCTATTACTTCAACACCTTGCTTTATTAACTCTTGTTTAAATTCATCAATTTTTAAAACATAAAAAGCCGGATGCGCTTTTTTAGCTGGATTAAAGTTTTGCTCAACTCCGATATGAATCTCTTGATTTCCACACTTAAACCAACACCCACCACGCTTCTTTAATTCCTCCGGTTTCGGAATTTCCTCCATACCAATTTTATTACCATAAAATTCTCGCGCTTCTTCTTCACATCCTACAGGCGCAGCTACTTGTACATGATCAATTCCTTGAATATAATTTTTCATATTCCTTCCCCCTCTTCTATTCTAATGTTATAACGAAAATACATTCATGTAACTTACAAAAAATTAATAAAGCAATATAAGATTCTCTTATTACTACCTTTTATACCTTCCACTAAAAATAAAAAAAGAAAATTCACTATGTAATTTCCATTTTTTATAGAAATACACATCACACCTATATTATAGTTATTAATAGATCCATCTTTTTTAGATGCCAGTTGTACGGAGGAAATATTATGAGTCGTAAAAAATATTCATCTACTCAAAAAAAGCGTCACCCAAACGTATCAGGACGCCTGCGAAACCATATACAAAATCGTTCTTTAGCAGAAATGTATGCATCTCTTTTTGAACATAACCCTGATAGTATTATTTCATTGAATTTAGAAGGAGTTATTTTACATATTAACCCCTCTGCTGAAAGAATATTAGGTTATACTTCTAACGAATTGGAGCGAAAAACAATCACTTCTATTTTAGAAGCACATATTTCTGATCAAGTGCTACAATACATAAAAAATACTGCAGCTGACAATCAAAAAGAGTATATCGTCTCTATTTATCATAAAGACGGATATTTACTAGATGCCGTAACAAAATTAGTTCCTATTTTTGTTGAAAACCGTTTAACAGGTGTATACGCCATTATGAAACCACTTGAAAAATCAGAAAGAATTGAGAAAGTATTACAAGAGAGTGAGAAACGATTACGCACATTAATGAATTCAATGCCTGCGTTTGTTATTTTTAAGGATCATGAAGGGCGGTGGCTGGAAGCGAATGACTATGCGCTTTCTTGTTTCAATTTCCATAACGTTCCTTATCATGGAAAAAGAGATAATGAACTCATTCAATATAACGAAGCGTACCGAGAAGCTTTTTTGCACTGTGAAGAAGTCGATGAACTAACATGGCAAAAAGGACAAATTCTTCACGGAGAGGAATTTATTATACATAGAGATGACTTCGACCTAGTTTTAAGTATTTCAAAAGTCCCACTCTTCCACCCTGATGGCTCACGAAAAGGTCTTATAGTGATGGGAAGGGACGTTACCGAACTAAAAGAAACTGAAAAGTTATTACGAAAATCCGAAAAGCTTGCAGTAGTAGGACAACTGACAGCTGGAATTGCACATGAAATCAGAAACCCGCTCACTTCATTAAAAGGATTTTTAACATTATTACATCCAGAAATAAATGAGGAAAATAAATGGTATGTGGACGTTATGCTGAGTGAGATTTCACAAATGGAATCTATAACAAGCCAATTTATGGCGATGTCTAAACCACAAGTGTTATCTATTCATACATGCAACGTACAAACATTAATTGAAGAAGTTGTAACTTTTATTTTACCAACAGCAATTATGCATAGCGTTCATATCATTATGGACCATTTCGATTATATTTCTGACATTCAATGTGACAGTAATCAATTAAAACAAGTTTTTATTAACATATTAAAAAATGCGATTGAGGCGATGCCTGATGGTGGTAACATATTCATTCAAACAGCTTCGTTAGAAAATGATTTTGTTTCAATACGCATTATCGATGAAGGTTGTGGGATTCCTGAAGAGCGCATGGCTCGTCTTGGCGAACCTTTTTATAGCTTGAAAGAAAAAGGAACTGGGCTGGGCTTAATGATGTGCTATAAAATCATTCAAGAGCATCACGGAAAATTATTCATTTCAAGTGAATTAAACATAGGAACAACTGTCGATATCCAATTACCAATTGCTACATCTCAGCCTGTAACAAACTCGTAACTATACATCTACAAAATATTATAAGTAGTTCAGTTATTGTGGAAACATCTACACTAAAAAGCTCAAAGTCCCTATATGACTCTGAGCTTTATTTTTGTATAAAACGTATTTCATTACATCCATTCTCTTCCATGTTCACGAATGAATTTAATATCGTTTTCATAATGGTCAAGGTGTCCTTCATCTATCATTTTTTTGAAGTTCATATCGCCTTCTTTTGCTTTTCTTTTCATATATTTACATAACCCTTCTAATCGTAGCAATACCATTTCCAGATAATCTTCTTCCATAACCCCACCGTAAGATTCAAAAAACAATTTAACCCTTTTCTTTATACGTTCCGCATGCTGTAATGAACTATAATAAACTGCCTCACCTGTTTCCTTATAATAAACTCTACTTAATGGGACACAAGTGTAAAGAGTATATGCTATATCCCAAAGTCTTGGTCCAGGACCAGCAACATCAAAATCAATAATACCTACTGGTTTTTCGTTATTAAAAATAATGTTGTATATTGCAAAATCATTATGGCATACAACCTCTATTTTATTTGGAGTATTATCCATCGGTTTCCAATCATCTGATAACGGGAAATCACTCACAGCATCATGATAAAGACGGAGCATCTTCGCTATTTCTTTTAAAACATCATTAGACCACATGTACTCTTTTAAAGGATAATTACCAGCTTCTCCTTCAATAAATGATAATATCTCTCTATCTTTATCATCAATACCTAAAAACTTTGGTGCATAACTAAAACCTTTGTTTTCCAAATGATTTAATAGCTTATGAATTTTGGTACTGCCTTGCTTTAATTCTCGTCGAACAGTATCTTCCGAACGATATACGTTTGAGACATTCCCTCCCGTTAGCATTTCTTCATTTTCGTAGTTTGACATCTAATAGTTCCCCCTCATTATTAGAAAAATCGACACCCTTAAAACAAATTGCCAATTATTCTACACTCCTGCTCATTAACAAAACAGGAACCCCTTTGCTTTTCTTTATATTTTAACATAACTTTCCTATTCTCTTTTAATTCCTTAAATTACAACAAAAAAACCGAGTATAAAATCTTTATGATTTTACACTCGATTTAGTCTACTATTTATGCATGTGAAAACATTTTTTCATACCATTCTGTTGCCTTCTCTACTTCATTCATCGTTAATTGATGTCCTCTATTTTCCCAATGCATTGTTACATTAGCATTTGCATTTTCTAATAGCACCTTCAATTCCTCTGACTCAGAAGGTGAACAAATTGGATCATTTGTTCCAGCAGCAATAAACACTGCTTTCTCTACTAAATTAGGAAGTTCCATCCCTCTTCTTGGGACCATTGGATGATGAAGAATGGCACCTTTTAATGCATTTTCATAATGGAATAATAAACTCGCTGCAATATTTGCTCCATTTGAATACCCAACAGCTACGATATTATCTCTATCAAATTCATATGTTTTTGCTGCTTCATTTAAAAATTCATTTAATTCCTTCGTACGGAAAACAAGATCCTCTTCATCAAAAATACCCTCTGCTAATCGGCGGAAGAAACGAGGCATCCCATTTTCTAATACATTTCCACGAACACTTAATACAGAAGCTTTTGGATCAATTCTTTCTGCAAGCGGTAATAAATCTAATTCATTTCCTCCTGTACCATGAAGCAATAATAGTGTTGATTTTGACTCATCTTTTCCTTTTTGAAAAACATGTTTCATCATTTTTTCTCCCCTTTCAATTACATATATAATTAGTCTAATTCTCTTACTTCAATTGGTAATAACCCTTGTTCAATCTGTTTTCTATGCTGATCATATCGCTCTGGTAATTTTAATTCCTCACCCATCGTCTCTAATGATTCATCATGAGCGAAACCAGGAGGGTCTGTTGCAATTTCAAATAAGATTTCGCCGTGTTCTCTAAAATAAATTGCGTTAAAATAATTTCGGTCTTGTACAGGAGTTACACCATATCCAAAGCGGGACACATGCTCTTTCCAGTCTAATTGATCGGTATCATCGCTAGCTCTCCATGCAATATGATGAACCGTCCCAACACCCATTTGCCCACGTCCGATAGAATGTATCTTTAAATCAATTACATTTCCAATTTCAGCTGAAGAACGGAACCGCATAAACTCTCCCTCTTCTCCAACTTTTTCAAGTCCCATTACATGTTCTAACAATTCGGCAGTTTTTTGAGGTTGTGCCGATAAAAGAACCGCCCCACCAAATCCTTTAATAGCTACTTCTGAAGTAACTTCTCCAAAGCTCCAAGTATTTAACTCGCCTTCTTCTCTTGCAACTAACTCTAAATGCAAACCATGTGGATCATCAAATTCCAAATATTTTTCTCCAAAGCGAGTCATTTTTGTATACGAAATATTGAATTTCTCCAATCTCTTTTCCCAAAACCCCATAGCACCTTTAGGTACAACGTAAGAAGTTACCCCTACTTGACCATCTCCAATAACACCTTGCTTTGCACCTGCCCATGGGAAAAATGTAATAATAGTTCCTGGTTTTCCTCCTTCATTTCCAAAGTAAAGGTGATACGTACCTGGATCATCAAAATTCACTGTTTGTTTTACTAAACGCAATCCTAATACACCTGCATAAAAATCTACATTTTCTTGTGGATGACCTACGATTGCTGTAATATGGTGAATTCCCATCGTCTTCTTTTCCATTTTCTCCACATCCCTTTTTATTTCATTATAAAAAACGTTTATTCGCTAAAATTCATTATTCATTTTGTCCATATGATAAAGTTCAATCCGTAATACTATCTTTCTCAAGCTTGAGGTATTTCTCTAAAAAACTAACACATTTCATCCTGCTCGAAAATTATCTCGAATTCGAGATAATCCATAAAAAAATTACTGTTCTTACAATGTGTTTAGTCTAACATTATTTTAACTATCCTTAAATTTATCTTGAATTCGAGATTTATTATAGTCTAATTATTTTTTATTGTCAATGAGCATATCGTTTCATTTTTTCATCAAAAACAATATTCTGACAATTAACCCCCATACTACTATAATCAAAAAAGCCATACAAATGTATGACTTTTAATCTATTAAACATAGCTTATCTTTTATTTACTATAGGAAACAATTCCGAAAGAGGGACTACCCTTCCCACCTCATCTTTAAATACAATATGTTCTCTTGTTAAATGGCGCGGGCTCTTTACCCCTGCTGCTGCCGCTAATGAAAACAAACTATATCTCATACTAACAATGTAATTCATTACTCGCCATTTTTTCTCATACGGATCTAATGCTTTTTGGTAGTGTGGATTCGTAGTTGCAACTCCAGATGGACATTGCCCTGAATTACATTGAAGTGCCATAATACAACCACTCGCCATCATAAATCCGCGTGCCGAATTTACGGCATCTGCACCGATAGCTAAAGCAATCGCCACTTTATCTGGTGTGACTAATTTCCCAGAGGCAAACACCTTTAATTTATCCCGGACACCAAAATAATTTGCTGTATCAATAAATGTAAGTAATGCCGGTATAAGCGGAAGCCCCATACTATCTGCCATCGATTTATACGTGGCACCCGATCCACCTTCTGAACCATCAATTGTAATAAAATCTGGATAAATATTTAATTCACTCATTGTTTTTAATAAATCTTCCAAAGGCTCCTGCTGTCCAATTACGATTTTCATCCCGACTGGCTTGCCACCGTTTTTTTGCAATTTTTGAATAAAGTAAAGTGTATCCGCTGCATTATTTAAAAATGAAAATCGATTCGGTGAATTAATCGTCTCCCCTTCTCGTACGTTCCGAACAGAAGCAATTTTCTCATTTACTTTTTGTCCCTCTAGATGACCACCACGTATTTTAGCACCTTGCCCAAATTTCAATTCGAACGCCTTAATATTACTTTCTTTCGCTTTATCCATAAATTTCTCCATTGAAAAATTCCCGTCTTCATCACGGTATCCGAATAACCCTGGACCAATTTGCGCAACGATATTCGCTCCTGTATGTAAATGTTCTGGAATTACGCCCCCTTCTCCAGTATTAATCCACGATCCACCTGCCATTTTCGCACCAAAACCGCTCGCTAAAATATAATTTTCTCCAATCGCACCGTAAGATGTCGCTGATGCTCCAAACATTCCATGTAGTTTCCATGGATATTTACGATTTTCACCAACTATAATTGCATCGTCATCTTCATATAACCAAAGATTCGTTGTATCCGCTGTCAATTTCTCTCTTCTTGAAAATAACCCTTCTTTATGGATCACATACTTTTTCCCCTCACGTTCTTGCATGAGATCCACACTTAATTCATCCGTCAATATCGGAAACAGTGTATTAGCAATATAATAACCAGATTCATCAAAATCTCGTTTTGATCCAAAACCAAGTATTTCAGAACGATACTTCGCTAAAAACATAATACTTTGAAAATCATAGCGTGAGAATGGTTTTCCGTCAGTATCGTGATCAAACCAATATTGCCGAAACTCCGGCCCTATTTTTTCAAGTAGATAGCGCATTCTCCCTAAGTATGGATGCAGTTTTAATATAGAATGATGCGTCCGTTTTTTTATAAAAAATGTAATGATAAAAAAGGCGATTAAAAGTAACATCAATAAGAGCAATATACTAATAATAACGAGTAGCGTTTCACTCATCCCGCTTCCTCCTATGAAATTCCATAATAAAAGGAGAACACTTCATGTGTTCTCCTTTTATCCTTATTCAAATTAGTGTAGCAAGATGCTCTTTCGCGTCATATTCAACTAAACTTTCAGCATTTTTAATTCGATGAACAAAATCTGGGTTCGCAATTAATGGTCTTCCGAACGCCGCTACATCAATTGTTCCTTCTTGCAATGCTTCTTCTGCCTCTTTCGGATTCAAATTCCCTACTCCTACGATAGTACCATCCCAATATTTTCTTACTAATTGATGAAAATTCTTTCCGTCAGCAATAACTGCCGTATAATTCATCGTTGAAGGGTGAATCATCGTTAATCCAACTTCTTTGAACATATTTACAAAAGTTTCAATCGCAAGTTCTGGGTTTTCCCACATATAGACAGGGTTATCACCTTTAAAGGCAGAGAAGCGAAGCAGCGTTTTATTAGCTCCAACTGCTTCAATTACAGCCTCCGTTACTTCTTTCATAAATGTTAACCTTTGCTTCAAGTCACCGCCGTATTTATCAGTTCGCTTATTCGCAAACTCATAAGTAAATTGATCAATTAAATATCCGTGTGCACCGTGAATTTCTACTCCATCAAACCCAGCTTCAATTGCGTTTTTTGCAGCTTGTGCATATTGACCAACAACTTCTTTTATTTCTTCTATTGTCATTGCTTCTGGTGTATCAAATGGTTTACGAAAACGCGGAACATTCCCTTCCGCAGCAATTGCTGACGGTGCTTGCGGCATTTGACCACCAATTATTTCATGATGACTCATACGTCCAACATGCCATATTTGAGCGATAATCGTTCCGCCTTCTTTATGTACCGCCTCTGTAACAGGTTTCCAAGAATCGACTTGCGCTTGTGTATAAATACCTGGAACTCCTGGATTCCCTTTTGCTCTTGGACTAATAACAATTCCTTCTGTAATAATTAATCCAACTCCATCAGCAGCACGTTTTCGGTAATATTCGACTACGTCAGCACCAACGACTTCAGTCTCATTATTTGCAAAACATCTCGTCATCGGTGCCATCGCTATGCGATTACGAAGAGACCAAGATCCAACTTGAATCGGATGGAATAATTTCGTTTCTTCAATATTTTCAAAAGACCCCCAAGCGTTTATATTTGTTCCTTCATAAATACTTGCTGCTTTATTATTTGAACTTGTCATTTTTCTTCCCCCTAAAAAAATCTAACTATAATCGCATCATACTTACTTTTAGATAGTAACGTCAATTTATACGTCTTTACCATTATAAATTCGAATATTAAACAAACAGAATAATAAAAACAAAAATTAAAAAGGTTTCCTAATTAGGAAACCTTTTTTTAGTTGACCATATAAGGCTAACAATTCGTTTATCTCTTTTACATAAAGAAAATAAACAATTATTATCTCCTCACATATGGAAAATCTCTTAACAATAGAAGTGGGAGTGGTTCAGTATTCTTCTAAAAATAATAACTTATATACCTAAAACAATGAAAGCCCTACCTCTCTTTCATCCTTACGGCTCCTCGTCCGTGCCAGTGTGAATCAGGATTGCAAAAATCAAGTAACTATTTTATCGAGTTATTTAATTAAACCTCGAACATTCGTAAAAGAAATTAAAAAATAAAAATGGATTAGATTGTAGTAATAACAAAAGAGGTTAATGCTCTAAAAGTGGTTTGAAAGAGTTGAATGTCTTTGAAATGATTGATTCTCTATAATTATATTCCCAAAAAATTCAAGATCTTTTTTGGGATGTAATACATTATCTACAATGAATCTTAACAAAAGCTTTTTATTTGATTTTCTGTGATACCCTCAATTAATCCCAGTTCACTAATCAAAAATTCATGTGCGTTATCTAACATTTTCTTTTCGCTTGCATTAAGTGCTTTTTCTTTCTGCATACGTAATAAATCACGTACAACTTCAGCACCTTCTTGTATTTTACCCGTTTTTATTTTATCAGTGTTCAATTTATACCTTTGTTTCCACGTAAGTAATCTATCTGATTCTCCATGTTGAAAAACATCTATTATGTGTGTTAATGCCTTTAGATTTGTAACTGGTCGTATATTTGAATTCAATATTTTCCCCATAGGAATCATTACTTCCATATTACTAGCCGACATTTTTATAACATAATACTGTTGTTTTTCCCCTGAAATTTCCTTTTCTTCTATGGCTTTAATTATACCTGCTCCGTGCATTGGATAAACAATGTTATCGCCAATTTGAAACAAATAATCCACCTCCATATATGGTAACCTTCTCAAGCATAACACACATTTATTTTTTTAGCAAAATTTTTATAATATCACAAAATTATTTTCCATGTCAATTTATTTATACATAAAAATTCAATCTGTACAGAAACACTAAAAAACCCGCATTTTTGTTACCTTTTCACACCCATTCCCTCCAATTTTATATACCTTGTAAAACAAAAAAATACATCCCTACATATAAGTAGCGATGTATTTTTATATAATGTGCAACATGAAAGACAAAAACGATTACTTCAAAACTTCACACATACGATTCTTCGCTTATATACTAACCTGTTTTCTAATCGTTTCTCGCGCTAAAAGAAAACTCATAATCACTTGCGCAGCTACTCTACTTGTCATATCCCTAAAATCAAGAGTTGGATCAATTTCTACTATATCCATCCCTTGAACGAGTGGCTCTTTACCAAGGAATTCAATTGCATCAAGTAAAGTTGTACTATCCATTCCACCAGGGCCAATTGCTGGACAGCCTGGCGCAAACGCTTGGTCTAGTACGTCCATATCAAGAGAAATATAAATAGAAGTCACACCTTGTTTTCTTAATACTTCAATACTTTCTGAAATAAGATCTTTTATTTCTCGCTCTCTTACATCTTTCATTGTATACACTGTCACGCCATGCTCTTTTGCATATTCATGGTACGCTCGTGCATTTGAAAAATTACGAATCCCAATTTGAACGAGTTGTTTTCCTGTAATCACATCATTTTCTAGCAAACTACGGAACGGTGTACCATTTGACGGACCACCATCATCTAAATTACGTAAATCATGATGAGCATCAAATTGAATAATACCGACATTCCCTTTACTATTTGCAAAACCGGTTATACTTGGAAAACTAATCGAGTGGTCACCACCAAGAACGATTGGTATCATTTTCGGATTTACTTTCGTCAAGTGACCAACTGTTTTCGCAATTCGGTTATGACTCTCTTTTATATCTGTTACATGCATCGTAATATCACCGCAATCATGAAGAACACTTTCTTTCATATCGTGTTCTTCTGTAATTGCGTACGTGCTATATGCATCTAACATTGAACGAATTGTTTTTGGTGCAAAACATGCTCCTGAATGACTAATAGATGGTTTAGAAAGAGGTGCACCAATTAAGGCTGCACCGAATATTTCTACGCCTTCCTCCCAATCTTTAATCATCTCACTCCATTTCGTTACTTCACGATCGATAAATTTTGCATTTCTCTTTAAATAGTGGCCGTGCTCCACGATTGTTCACCTCTTGTATATGCGATATTACCGCTCTTCCATACTGTATTTACATGACTTACGCCGTAATGGTACGGCACGTAAGCATAATTATAAGCATCCCATAAAACTAAATCTGCCTTACGACCAACTCTAATTTTCCCAGCTACATCACCACGATTAATTGCGTGAGCAGAGTTAACTGTTACCGCATTCCAAACTTCTTCTGGTGTCATTTTTAGTTTCAGCATCGCAATGCTCATAATAAGCTGAATGTTTTCAGTTGGACAGCTACCTGGGTTAAAGTCTGTAGCTAAAGCAACCGCAACACCTTCATCGATCATTTTACGGCCACGTGCGAAACTTTCTTTATTCAAATAGAAAGTTGTTCCTGGTAATAAAGTTGCAACTGTATTAGAATTCGCAAGCATTTCAATTCCTTTATCAGAAGCGCCAACTAAATGATCTGCTGATGCTGCGCCAATTTCAGCCGCTGCTTCCGCACCACCAAGAGGGTCGATTTCATCTGCATGAATTTTCACATCAAAGCCAAGCTCTTTCGCTTTTAATAAAAATTCTTTTGATTCTTCTACAGAGAACACACCTGTTTCACAGAAAATATCAACGAACTCAGCTAATTGCTTCTCTTTCATTTCTGGTAATAGATCTAGCATCCATTGTAAAAATTCTTTCGATCTTCCTTTATACTCTTTCGGAACTGCATGAGCACCTAAAAATGTTGAAACTAAATCAATTGGATGCTCTTTTTGTAATTGTGCAGTTGCCTCTAATTGTTTCCATTCCGTCTCATCATCTAATCCGTAACCACTCTTCGCTTCTACGGTTGTTACACCGAAAGATAGCATACGGTCTAAATGAAATTTAGCTTTTTGAACAAGTTCTTCTTTCGATGCTTGTTTCGTTGCATTTACAGTTGAAAGAATACCTCCGCCTTGTTCTAAAATTTCCAAGTACGGAACTCCTTGTAATTTCAGCGCGATTTCATTTTCACGAGATCCACCAAATACAAGATGAGTATGCGGGTCAACAAGACCAGGCGAAACCATTTTCCCGCCGCAATCAATAACCTCTTTCGCTTGTAATCCTTTTGCTTCTTCTGCTGTTCCAACGAAAGTAATCACACCGTTTTCGATTCCAACGGCACCGTTTTCAATAACAGGAAGCGTGTTCATCGCTTCCCGTCTTAACAAGCCATCTTCTTGATCCATTGTTAGTAATTGACCGATATTTATTAGTAAAGTGTCCAGCATGTTTCTTCCTCCTTATTTCATCATTGGAATGTTAACGCCTTTTTCTTTCGCAGTTTGAACCGCTAAGTCATAGCCTGCATCAACGTGACGAACAACACCCATACCAGGGTCAGAAGTTAATACGCGCTCAATACGTTTTGCTGCTGCTTCTGTTCCATCTGCAACGATAACCATTCCGGCGTGAAGTGAATAACCCATACCAACGCCACCACCGTGGTGAACAGATACCCAGCTTGCACCGTTTACACTGTTAATTAATGCATTTAAAATTGGCCAGTCTGCTACTGCATCACTACCGTCTTTCATAGATTCTGTTTCACGGTTTGGAGATGCCACTGATCCACAATCTAAATGGTCACGGCCGATAACGATCGGTGCTGATAATTCCCCATTAGCCACCATTTCATTAATAATGCGGCCAAATTTTGCACGCTCGCCATAACCAAGCCAACAAATACGTGATGGAAGACCTTGGAACTCAACTTGCTGGCGTGCCATACGAATCCAATTACATAAATGTTCATTATCCGCGAACTCGCGTAAAATAACTTCGTCTGTTTTATAAATATCTTCTGGATCACCAGAAAGTGCTACCCAGCGGAATGGTCCTTTTCCTTCACAGAATAATGGACGGATAAATGCTGGAACGAATCCTGGGAAATCGAAAGCATTTTTTAATCCTTCATCGAAAGCAACTTGGCGAATGTTATTTCCGTAATCAAATGTAATCGCGCCTTTTTCTTGCATTGCAAGCATTGCTTCTACATGTTTTTTCATACTTTCTTTTGATAATTGTACGTAACGTTCTGGATCTTCTTCACGAAGCTTCGCTGCTTCTTCTAACGTGTAACCTACTGGAATATAACCGTTTAATGGATCATGAGCAGATGTTTGATCCGTAACTAAATCTGGCGTAATATTACGCTTCACTAGCTCTGGTAAAATCTCTGCCGCATTTCCTAGCAATCCAATTGAAATCGGTTCTTTCTTCTCTTTATACTCGTTCGCAATAGTTAACGCTTCTTCTAAAGACTCTGTATACAGATCACAATATCTCTTTTCAATACGACGATCGATACTACGCTTATCTACATCAATAGCAATTACAACACCGCCGTTCATCGTTACAGCAAGCGGTTGTGCACCACCCATACCACCTAAACCAGCAGTAAGTGTTACTGTACCTTTTAATGAACCATCGAAATGTTGACGTGCCGCTTCACCAAATGTTTCATATGTTCCTTGTAAAATCCCTTGTGTTCCAATGTAAATCCAGCTACCTGCTGTCATTTGTCCGTACATCATAAGACCTTTTTTCTCTAGTTCACGGAAGTGATCCCAGTTCGCCCATTTTGGTACTAAGTTTGAGTTTGCTAAAAGAACGCGAGGCGCATCTTCATGTGATTTAAAAATTGCAACTGGTTTTCCTGATTGAACAAGTAACGTTTCGTCGCTTTCTAACGTTTTTAATGAATCAACAATTGCATGGTAGCTTTCCCAGTTACGAGCTGCACGACCAATTCCGCCGTATACAACTAATTCTTCTGGTTTTTCAGCTACTTCAGGGTCTAAATTGTTCATTAACATTCGAAGTGCAGCTTCTTGAACCCATCCTTTCGTTTGTAACTCAGTACCTCTTGCCGCACGAATTGTTTGTTGTACTTTTTCCATTTCAATCTCTCCCTTTTCTCGTTTTATAGTGCTGCGTTTACATCCATTCTTTCTTTTATCGAGTAATTCGTTTTTAACCAATGCGCAATATTTTCAATATCTGTTGAGAATATGCGGTCATTTGTAATAGAAGGCACTTGTTGACGACCTTGATGGTAGAAAGCTTTCGTTACTGTACTCATCTCTTCAATACCGCGATATTCCGCAGCTTGCATCGCACAGATCATCTCAATTGCAAGAACTCGTCTTGCATTTTGAATAATTTGATGTGCATGACGTGAAGCAATTGTTCCCATACTTACATGATCTTCTTGGTTAGCTGACGATGGAATTGAATCTACACTCGCCGGATGTGCTAACGTTTTATTCTCAGAAACGAGTGATGCTGCTGCATATTGCATAATCATTGCACCAGACTGAAGTCCTGGCTGAGGACTTAAAAATGGTGGCAGATCATTTAATTGTGGATTCACAAGGCGTTCTATACGACGTTCGGAAATATTTGCAAGCTCCGCCATCCCTACTTTTAAGAAGTCCATTGCAAATGCAATCGGTTGTCCGTGGAAATTACCACCAGAAATTACTTTTTCCCCACCATCAAAAATAAGTGGATTATCTGTTGCTGCATTCATTTCAATTTCTAATTTTTCTTTCACATAATTTAAAACTTGCCAAGAAGCACCGTGCACTTGCGGGATACAACGAAGTGAATATGCATCTTGTACCCGAAGTTCTCCTTGTTTTGTCACAAGCTTACTATCATGAAGGATGTCACGAATTCTGCTTGCTACTTCTACTTGCTCTTTATAACCACGCGCTTTATGAACATTTTCATCAAATGCATCAATAATGCCGCGCAATCCCTCAATTGTCATAGAAGCAATTAATTCAGATTGATAAGCCGTTGCTTCAGCTTCTATATAAGAAAGAACTCCTTGCGCTGTCATTGCCTGCGTACCATTGATTAACGCAAGACCTTCTTTTGCTTCAAGTTCAATAGGTTCAAGTCCTTCTTCTGTAAGAGCAACCATCGCATGAACTCGTTTTCCTTTGTAGAACACTTCACCTTCACCTAATAAAACGAGAGCAAGATGAGATAAAGGTGCTAAATCACCGCTCGCTCCTAGTGATCCTTGTTGCGGAACGACTGGATGAATTTTACGATTTACAAACTCCAGAAGCATATTTACAACAAGTGGTCTAACACCCGATACTCCTTTTAACATCGTATTAGCTCGTAAAATTAACATACCGCGTGATACTTCTTCCGGGAATGGATCGCCTATTCCGCACGCATGTGATTGAATTAAATTGTGCTGAAGTGCCTTTACATCATCTTTTTGAATAAGCACATCACTAAACTTTCCAAATCCAGTTGTAATACCATAAACGACTTTTCCGTCCTCTACGATTTTCTCAACTACTTCGCGGCACTCCGCTACCTTTTGCATACTAGTTGGGCAAGCTGTTACACCTTCACCTTCAAGTAATAACCTCTTCATTTCTTCAACTGTCAATGTGTGTCCTGTTAACGTAATC